>JBGUNA010000032.1:0-4607 GCA_045117135.1 Candidatus Limivicinus sp.
GACAAAAGCACAACGCCAGATGATGGAGAACTTCATGGAAACGCTGCGGTCACTGCCGGAGCAGGTCGAGATTTTCGATGAGGGAACGTGGTACGCACTCTGCGATTACATCACGGTCTACGGAAAGGATGACATCCGAGTTACATTCCAGAACGGGACGGAAATCACAGTTTAACGCCATTCCAACTCCACTGAAAATTTTTTTGAAAAATTTTCGATGTAACTATTGACATTTTACAGAAAAAAAGTATGATTAGTTATACAAATCATACTTACGAGGTGGAATGAAATGAACGCACCGAAAGGAAAATATGCATGGACGGCTACTGTCGGCGAGAAAGGACAGATAGTAATACCGAAACAAGCTCGTGATATCTTCGGAATTAAACCGGGAGACACGCTGTTGCTTCTTGGAGATGAACAGCGAGGAATCGCAATTCCTCCGAAAGGAGCATTTGCTGAATTGTTCGGCATAGCATACGGAGAAAAGGACGGTGATGGCGATTGAAAAAAGTAGCTTTCTTCTGCATCCCTGCGCATGGTCACACAAATCCTATGCTTCCCGTTGCGGCGGAGTTGGTTCGACGTGGGAACACAGTCAGATTTTATTCGTTTAACGAATTCAAAAGCAAAATAGAGGCAACTGGAGCGGAGTTTATTTCCTGCGATTCTTATCTCCCCGAACTGACTGAAAAGGAAGAATCAGGACTTAAAAGCGTGTCTACTACGGAAATGGCGATTCAGGATATTCGCATCACACTTGCAATGAATGATTTTTTGCGTGACGAATTTCAATCTTTCAAGCCAGATGTTGTCTATACTGATTCTGCCTGCTTTTGGGGAAAACTGAATGCATGGAAATATGATGTGCCGATGGTGGTGTCCACCAGCACATTTGCTTTCAATCAACTGTCATCACAATATATGAAAAACAGCCCACGAGAACTTGCCGGTTTGATTTTCGGTTTGCCAAAGGTATCGAGAGAGCTTAACAAACTGAAAGCCTATGGTTTTAAGTTTAAAGGTCTGTTTTCTCTAATCCAAAGCGATAATGACACCGATTCTGTAGTTTATACTTCACGGCGTTTTCAGCCGTATGCGGAAAGTTTCTCCGACCACTATGCTTTTGTCGGTCCATCGGTGTTTTCAAAAATCGAACCGAATAAGGAAAAAACCAGACCGCTTGTTTATATTTCGCTGGGAACTGTTATCAATGACCGACCGGAATTCTACGGCAAGTGTATTGAAGCTCTGAAAGACATGGATGTGGATGCCATCATATCATGCGGAAACGTAATAGACCGTGAGGCTCTGGGAGTGTTGCCGAAGAATGTTCAGGTGTATCCGTATGTTAATCAGCTTGATATCCTTTCCAAAGCGGATGTCTTTATTACTCACTGCGGCATGAACAGCGTTTCAGAAAGTTTGTATATGGCTGCGCCGATGGTTCTTTATCCCCAGACAAACGAGCAACAGGCAGTTGCGAGAAGAACGATGGAAATCGGTGCGGGGATAATGCTTACTGATGATTCTGCCCAAGGTATCCGCGCTGCTGTTCAGAGTATCCTGGACAACGATACCTATAGGGGCTCAGCAGAAAAATGCAGCAAAGATTTTCGATCCTGTTCCGGGACAAACGGAGCGGCAGAATTCATTGAAAATGCTCCGCATTCGTCAAATGGCATCGACTTCATCAAAGAATTGAGTAAAGCTAACGGAAAGTTCCAATGCCTATACTGGGGTATTGCTATGGCAATTATCATTCTCGTTGGTATTATTATAGGCTGGAAATATGTGTGGATTGTCGGCGCTCCTGCCGGCATACTATCTACACTGATAGGAAAGTCTGTACAAAAACGGCAGTACAAATCACTCATTGAAAAAATGAATAAGTAAAATCTTCTACGATAAGCACTTCACGAAAACACAAGTGGAGTGCTTTTTCTTTGCCTTGTCTGCGGCGAGGTTACATTTTTGAACCCATCTAATGCAATTTGAACCCGACCACCTCGTTTTGAACCCGTCAGAATGTAAAAATAAGTTAGAAAAGTTCCAAGTGCGGGGCTAAAAAATCGAGGTGACCTTTCGTGGCCACCCCGCATTTGGTACTTTTCCTTTGAACCAAGTCACGCTTGCCTTATGCAGTTTTGATGTGTGTGATTTCTGTCGAAAAGCGTGCATCAGAGCACCTTGAGAATTGAAAACTCAGGATATCTGAAATATCATCGCATGGTTTTAAGGCCGTCCTGCCGGGCGGCCTCGGTAAAGAAGTATTCAGCTCGCTGCGTTAAGTGTATCCTGGAGGTGCAGCGGCAGCACAGACAACGGCATGCCTCTCGGCATCCGGATCATATGACCGGCACATTCAGGACAGGAGCAGATATCTTTTCCGTATAGTGAGAGAATCAATTCTGCGGTCTTCATTTTTCGATAAGGGTTTCCGGGAAACACCGTATTCCTCAGACGGTGGATCAGTTTCAGGTTCTTTATCTTCTGACAGTTGGTCAGATATCCGGCGAAGCGTACACGGTTAAATCCCTTCGGCAGGACATGCTGCAGAAACATTCCGATGAAGTCGGTGCCCTTCACAGTCAGGTGTTTCACCATGTTTCCGTCGGCATAGTCTTTGTATCGGAAAGTGACATGAGTATCGGTGATCTCTTCAATCCGGCTGTTTGCGATTGCTGTCCGGAAAGAATAGCGTGCCAGATAGCGGATGGCGTTGCCCCGGCCGTTGAATGTCTCGCCGACGAAAGGAAGCCACGCCTTTTCGAAGAGGGCATCAATAAACGTCTGCCATCGCAAGGGATCCTCCAGGTTTCTTGTACAGGAAAGATCCAAAGAGCCGTCAGCATACATCTTTTTGAGAGCGTATAGATATTTACCACGGAACAAGGTCGCCATGGCAGATTTTGGGAGGAAAAAGCCCTTGTGTTTTGATTCCACGAATTGCCCTGAGGGAGTAATCCCGCCTCCGGATATGCAGATGTGGATGTGCGGATGAAAGGAAAGTTTCTGTCCCCAGGTGTGGAGGACGGAAACGATCCCGGGTTTAGCACCAAGGAACTTCTTATCCGCACACAGAGAAAGGAGCGTTTCCTGTACACACCTGAACTGCAGACCGAGGAGCCGCTTCTGATTCGCCTTAACAAGGGCGTTCAGTTCATGCGGCATAGTAAAGACTATATGAAAGTAAGCGATCCCTTCGATCAGCTCGGTGTTGCGTTCCAGCTCCCACTTCTTTTCCAATGGAGCCTGACAGCAGGGACAGGAACGGTTGTTGCAGGATACGGCATGGATTACGGGAAAGCCGCAGTCCTCACAGTAACTGATGTTGTAACCGAGTTCTCCGGTCTTGCAGCGCATGATGGCAGATGCTGTCTTCCGCTTTTCCTGAGGCAGGGAAGGATGAAGTGCAAGATACTGCGGATAAAAGCGCCGGAAGATCTCGCGGATAGGGTAATCAGTCGAAGTCATACGGGCTTTTCACACTCCTTCCGTTGCCGATGCCGAGGGACAGGTAGACTTCCGTGGAGGAGAGAGATTTATGCCCCATTGCTTCCTTGATGGAGATCAGATCTGTACCGGATTCGTAAAGATGCAGTCCGAAGGCATGACGCAGAGAGTGCAGGTTGAAGCCATTTCCAGACAGGCCGCATGCCTTCAGCTGATGGATAAAGATGTTGTAGACCGTCTGCTCACAGATATGGGTATCAGCTTTCTGTCCGGGGAAGAGCCAGTCTTCGGGTTTCGCACCTCGGTAAGCAGTTCGGACATAGGAGACGAGCAGATCATAAGCTTTATCGGACAGGACGGCGTACCGGTCGGAGCGGTTCTTGCTGCGGGAGATATAGATACAGTTTTTGGAATGGTGGATATCGCCGCAGTGCAGGCGGCAGAGTTCGCTGACACGGATCCCGGAAGAATACAGGAGTGCGATCTGAGCTTTGTGCTTCGGATTGGAAATGGAGTCAATGACAGCGTGTACCTGCTCTCTGGTCGGAACAGCCGGCAGGGACTGGTCGAAATGCAGGAAGGGAACCTCCCGTTTATCCCAGTCTTTGTTAAGGACATAGTAAAAGAAATCATGCAGTTGAGCGATATGGACGTTGATGGTACGCGGGTTTAGTTTCCGTATATCCTTCAGCCAGCGAATGTAAGAACGGATCTCCTCCCAGGTGACAGAAGAAAGGGTGCGATCCGGAAGCTGTTCTTCAACCCAGTTGATATAGGTGGTCAGATAAGAAGTGTAGGTAGAGACAGTGCCAGGAGCAAGGTCTCGAAAAGAAAGGATATCCCTGTGTTTTTCAATAAAAGCGATGTTGCATTCAAGCATAATGAAGCCCTCCTGTAAAGAATTCTGTTAGTAGTTGCAGAAAGAATTTACCGGAGGAGCACGAAGGGGCTTGAAGAAAACGAAAAAAACAGATAGACTCATAACCGTAGGGGAATCCTTACGGCATGAGAACTGGTCGCCAAACTAAGCTATCATCCGTAGGGATTCTTTCTTTTTAGGATAAGGCTATCGTAAAAGAAAAAATCCGCCGATGCAACGGCGGAATGAAAAAACAAGAACGGCTTCACGCGTAAGCGTGATTTGGTTCAAT
>JBGUNA010000033.1:0-34899 GCA_045117135.1 Candidatus Limivicinus sp.
AGGACAAGCTTATTAAAATAAAGGCAATATAACACCGGGAGAGATGTTTGATTACTGAACACTCTCCCGGTGTTACATATATTCACTGTGTTTTCTGGTTTCTGCTTCCGCCTTCTCGGCGGCTTTGTTCGCACTGGTGGTATTTGTCTTCCGCATTCGCTTGACGAAGGCCGTGACGGAGTTTTTCAGCACGGTTTCCGCAGGCACGGTCCCTGTGTCCATGCTGGTGATTGGCGCGACGCTTGGCCCGGTCAGGTTGACAGAAGCCTTTTTGAATAAAAAACTCTGGTTATTCAGCCTGATTCGCTTGATTCTGACACCGGTTGCAATATACTTCCTCCTGCGTATATTCGTTTCCAACGACGTGCTTCTGCTCAGCGCAGTTGTGATCGCAGCGTGCCCAACCGGAACAGTCTGTACACCGGTTTCTATCCAGTACGGATACGATCCAAAATATTCTTCCGAATTTATCATGCTCACCACGGTTCTTTCTATGGTTACACTTCCAATTCTGCTCAGGGCACTTTTTTAAAATAAGGGTTTCCTTTCTTGACAGAACGGCAATTACGAGTATAATAAAAAATAAGGAATTGATACAATAAATCAATTTCAAAAATACTATTTTTTGGAGGAAGAACATGAAAAAGCTGATTTCCCTGCTTCTGATGTTGGCGATGGTTTTTGCAATCGCAGGTGCCGGAGCATCTTTCGCATCGGCAGATGAACTGAAGCCTGTAAAACTCGTTGCTTACTGCCCAGGCTCCGGGGTTCCCTATGACACGCTGGTGAAGTTCTCCGAGCTGGTTGCAGAGGCATCCAACGGCGCCATTGATCTTGAAGTTCACGAATCCGGTACACTCGGCAACGATGCCGAAGCAATCGAATCCACTCGTATGGGCACGATTGATGTGATTCTTGCCGGCTCCTCCGGCTTCACTTCTTTCTATGAGCCCGCAAAGGTTCTTGACCTTCCGTTCCTTTTCGGCAGCGCTGACCAGGCTTGCGAAGTCGTCAACGGCCCCGTCGGGGATGAAATCTATGCCGGCTTCCCAGAATTCGGCCTTGTGTACCTCGCTTCCGGCGATAACGGCATGCGCCACATCTCCACCACCAATCGCCCGATCCATACGGCAGCCGATGTTGAAGGACTGAAGATCCGCGTACCGACCAGCCAGCTCTATCTGGATGTGTGGGAAGCTCTCGGCGCAACACCAGTTGCTCTCGCTCTTCCTGAGCTCGCTCTTGCTCTTGCCAACGGCACGGCTGAAGGTCAGGACAATGCAACCTACCATCTGGTTGCCAATGCTACTTATGATAATATCAAGTACTTCTCCTACATCAACTACATGTGGATGGGCACCACCATTGCTATCAATGCCAACACATGGAACAAACTTGAGCCCGCAGCTCAGGAGATCCTGAAGGAGCAGGCAGTTGCCGCCGGTCGTTACGGCTTTGACCTGATCGATGCCAACAATGCTGCCGGCGAAGCTACTCTTAAGGAGGCCGGTGTTGAGTTCGACGCCGAGCCCGATATCCAGTCCTTCAAAGACAAGCTCGACATTCCAGCATATTATGACCGTTACGAAAATGAGACCTGGTTCAACCGCGATCTTCTGAATGCTATTCTGGAAGCAGTAGCCTGATTGAAAGGTTTTGTTAGGGTAACGCACTTTTAAACACTTTGGACAGTTGCATAGGTCAGATTTGACCTATGCAACTTTTGTAAAGGGGTAAAGAAATGAATCTTTACAGGAAAATACTTGATACCATTGCGAAAATTGCCACGGCAATCAGCATGATTGCGGTGATGATAATGGTTACCTTCATCGTGATGGAGCTGATTCGCCGTAATGTTTTCAACAAGTCCTTCCGGCCAACCATTGAAATCTGCGGCATCTCCTTTCTGTGGATGGCTTTCATGGGCATTATCCCGCTGTACAACCAGGGCGGTCTGATGCGGCTGGACTTTCTGATTTCCCGTGCTAAAGGGCCCGCTTACGAGATCATGGTTCTTGTGAACAAACTGGTTTCTCTGATGCTGGGAGTAATCATGGTTGTAGCTTTTTGCGCCCAGTATCCGTTTGTCAGCACCCGTTTCTACTCCACATTCTCCACAAAGATCCCTTATTCCGTGCAGTATTTCCCGATGGCGGTGGCAGGAGCTTTCATGGCCCTGAAAGCATTGGAAGAGCTGATTGAATGGTTCATCAGGAACTTCGGGAAGAGAGGGAAGGAGGGACAGCCATGATTGTATTTTTGGTTGGCTTTGTCATTCTGCTTGTGATCGGTGTCCCGATCGGCATTTCCATTGGAGCTTCGGCTGTGCTGGGCTGTCTTTCCCTTGGTTATCCGATGGTTGTCATCGGGCAGAAGATGGTCAGCGGGATTGACTCGTTTCTCCTGATAGCCATTCCGCTGTTTATCTTTGCCGGGAATCTGATGAATGCGGGCAGCATTACGAAGAAAATCTTCAACACTGCCAGGGAACTGGTCGGCTGGATTCCCGGAGGTCTCGGGCATGCCAATGTAATCGCTTCCGTTATTTTTGCCGGTATGTCAGGTTCTGCAGTGGCGGACGCAGGAGGCCTCGGCGCTATTGAGATGGAAGCAATGAAGTCCAATGGCTATGATGAAGATTTTGCGGGTGCTGTTACTGCTGCGTCCTCTGTCATCGGGCCGATTTTCCCGCCTTCCATTCCGCTTATTATTTATGGCAGTGTAGCCAGTGTGAGCGTCAGCAAACTCTTTATGGGCGGTGTCGTTCCGGCTGTGATGATGGCGCTGTTGCTTATGGCGATGGTGTATTATTTCGCTGTTCGGCGGCATTATGAACGCCACCCGTTCAGCGGCAAGGCACTCTGGCATGAGTTTAAAGGCTCCATCCTTGCTCTGATTACGCCACTGATCATTCTTTCCGGCTTCACGGTGGGTTGGTTCACGCCGACGGAGGCTTCCAGCATTGCGGTGATTTATGCCCTGATTATTTCGGTGCTTGTTTACCGCACCATGACCTGGAAGCAGTTCCTTAAATGCCTGAAGGATTCCGCATTGTCCTCCGCCAATACGCTCTTCATCATCGGCAGCTCCACGCTCTTCACCTACGTGATGGCGATGGAAGGTTATTCCAACAAAATTGCGAACTTTATTCTCGGCATCAGCACACATCAGGCTGTGATTCTGCTTATTCTGAATATCATTCTACTGTTGCTCGGTATGGTGATGGAACCCGGCGCCATTCTGACATTGATGCTCCCGGTGCTTCTCCCAATTGCCAAGAAGCTGGGGCTTGACCTTGTCCATTTCGGGGTCATGCTTGTTCTGAACCTTATGATTGGCCAGGTTACACCGCCGTTCGGCGTTTGTCTGTTTGTCATCTCCGATGTGAACAAGATAAAACTGGAGAAACTCTATAAGGCAATACTGCCTTGGTGCATCCCGCTTGTGCTGACACTTCTGATGGTCACCTATCTGCCCCACATCGTCACCTGGCTTCCGAATGCTCTGCTGAAATGATGCTCTGATTAGTCGGTTTTTGTCGCATTTCACAAAATACTGGACATTAAAACGGTTCTTCACGAAACTTTAGGGGATGAAAGTCTTGCAGAAGGGATAGTGAGGAAGCGAATAAGCATGAAGAAGTAGCTATCGTCACGGTAAGACGGGAAGTTATTCTGGATTGTGAATTCATAAAACGCGAATCGACAAAGAACTGGAAAGAATTATAAAACAGGTTGAAAAGTTCTTCACAGATTCTCTAACAGAATAATAACAGAGACTGCGTCGCCCATAACACACGGTGATGCAGTCTCTGCTAATTATGATCGGCCGTTAACCTCAACTTCATGCTGTTTCTCAACCCCGACCCTCTTTGTAGATCTCGTAGTATTCCTTCAGCATAGCAGACAGTTTTTTCATGACCATAGCCTTCTTTCTTTTTTATATTTTTATTTGTCCCTCAGGACGATTGTAATATAACACAGCTCTTTATAATATGCAAATACTTAATTAGAAGTTTAATTATTTAAAAATAATATAATAAAAGAAAAACAAACATCGGGGACAATCTTAAACGACAGCCCCCGGTGTTTCGGTTTTATTCAGAAAACGCCCCGCAGATATGATCAATCTTGCTGGTTTTTCCCTTGATAGAATGAAATGTATGAATATAATACAAAGTATTTAGAACCGAATAGGTGCATAACCTCAACTTTGTTCTCCGCTTTCGCGGATTGCTTTTACTGATTCAATCATGTCCTCGGCAATTGGCGAAAGACGATTGCGCTTCCCGTATATGAAGAAATTCCACGGAACCAGCAAATCTTTAATCGGCTTTTTAACAGTCCCCTGTGGAAGATAAGCTTCAGGACCGGCAAAGAAAGAAACTGCATCCTGATTGAGGACGAGCCAGTAAATCAGATCGCTCTCCGTATCACCAAGGCAAAAATCAACCGTGACATTATGCCGCTCCAGTTGCAGAGCGAGGAGATTCTTGGTGTCATAATCAGCGTTCAATGTGATGACGGCTTCATTTTGCAGATCGTCAAGACATAGTTCAGAACAGGAAGCGAGCCGATGATTTTCACTCATCAATGCACATAACGGTGTGTGATACTCATACAAAAGATCAAGGCTGCTCCCGGCCAGACGATTGGTTGAAAAGAACAGATCGACATCATAATTGGCATTGTCTCTTGCCTGAGAGACATCCAGATAGCTGAACAGCTGAACCTGAACATCAGGATGGGAGAGGATAAAATTCTGCATATAGTTATTGCCAAGCTGATAAAAAAGCCCGCTGTAAAATGACAGTTTGAGGATATCCGGTTTACCGGATTTCAAGTGATTCATGCGATCTATCATATGGTCATGCTGACGCAGAATCTCCCTTGCCTCTCCACGCAGAATGTGCCCCGCATCTGTCAGCTGCAGACCTTTCGGGCTTCGGATAAAAAGAGCCTGGCCAAGCTCCTGCTCGATAGTATCCATGTTTTTGCTCAAAGCCTGCTGACTGATATAAAGCTTTTTTGCAGCGGCGTTGAGGCTGCCCGTTTCGCAAACCATAAGAAAATATTCCAAATGACGAAGCTCCATTCGAATCTCCCCATTCTTTCTTTTTTTATATTATAACAGAAAAAAATCGAGGGCAGCAAGGCTGCCCTCACATTTTTTCATGACTATATTGGATATTAGAGATAGCGGGCAACAAGGTTGGCGTTGTTGATTGCCTCGGCAATATTGAACGGGTGCTGGCAGTCGCCCACTGCATAGGTTTCGACGCCTGTCAGGCCATCAATGATGTCAGTGTTCGGAAGCATATCCATGGCTTCAATAACTGTGTCGCAGGCAACCTCCTGGTCAACACCGTATCCGCCATCGATCACAACAGTTCCGTCACCGACAGCTTTGACAGTAGCGTTCTGCCAGATACGGACGCCTTTCGCTGTAATAGCGGGGACTTCGAATGTCTTGACCCAGTTGGAGTGACCTTTACCAAGCAGTTCTGCGCCTTCCGGAGTGACAATCTGTACATTCTTGCCGGAGGCGAGAAGATACATGGCAGTATCTACAGCCTGTGCATTGCCGCCGACGATGGTCACATTCTGGCCGATCTTTGCGCTGATCATCTCGTCCATAGTCAATACTGCGGTGCCGGGTGTTGACTCTAAGCCAAGTGTATCACGCTTGCCGCCGGCGGCGAGGATAACCACATCAGGAGCTTCAGCTTTGATGAAATCAGCATCCACCGCTTTTCCGGTAACGACATTGACACCCTGTACTTCCATCTGACGAATCAGATACTTGCGGAGATTATCCAGGTTCTCATGAGGTCCTTTAATAACACTTGCAAAGATCAGCAAACCGCCAAGATATCCGTTCTTCTCATAAAGGGTAACATCATGCCCCGCCTGAGCGGCAACACTCGCTGCTTCCATTCCACCGGGGCCGCCGCCGATAACCATGACCTTTTTGGGGTTCGCCGTCTTGTTCGGAATACGCCCTTCCGGCATGGCCGGTTTATGTGCACGCATATGAGCAGCATTTACGCGGCAATGCTCATAGAAATTACCCTGCTCATCGTAGTCAAAGTGGCAATGCATGCAGCGGGTGCAGGGTCTGATCTCGTCACGGCGGTTTTCCTTAAGCTTCTGAGCGTATTCAGGATCTGCCTGAAGAGGACGGGTGAGAAGCATAAAGTCGCAGCAGCCATCCTGCAGAGCCTCAGAGAAGTAATCAGGGAAACGGGCAGGATCCAGGCAGCAGACCGTGCCTACCGGGATGGAAACGGCGCTCTTGAGTTCCTTGGCGACATCCAGCATCAGGCCATATCCGCCATGATTTCCTCTCAGCTTGCCCTGGAAGTGACGGCTGAAATCAAACTGTGTGCCATAACCGGTCGTGCCATCGATCCCATAGCCTGTGAAATACATGTCTGCGGCAAACTCTGCAACATGCTGTCCGCAAGGTCCGATGCGGACATGAAGCGATGCGGCGCCAGCATCTTCAAGAATCTTGCAGATGGCCTTATTTTCGGCAACAGTCGTCATCAGATAGTTCTGGCCGATATTCTTATCCATTTCCTCAATTCCGTTGATGAGTACCTGGATGGGGAAATCATCTCCGCATTTCTCATGGATCTTTTGAATCATTTCAACGACAAAACGCGCTCTGTTCTCCGGAGAGTCGGGGCCATACTCGTCCGTGCGCTTATTGCGGTTGCGGGAGAGGAAAGCCTGACCGATGTTGTTGCCTGCCGCGTTGATCTCAACTGCGTCAAAACCATGCTCTTTCAGGAAGAGAGCAGAATCCGCAAACTCCTCAATGACGGCGGCAATCTCGTCCTGTGTCAGGTCCTGCGCTTCTGCACCGGCAAACTGCTCGTGCTCAGCAGGATTAAAACCGCTGTACTGAGCGCCCATCTGGCTGAGCTGATAGCCGACATAGCCACCTGCATCGTGGACTGCAGTGGTGATCTGTTTCAGATGCTCTTCGCAGGTCTCTCTTGTGAGAACCTTATAGAGTGCGGGGTATTTGCTGTAAAGATTGACAAAGTCCTCTACCCAGACAAGGGGAATGCCGTTGCGTACGAAGGTGCCGTACTCATCCGCTACTTCTTCCGGAGATACACCGGGAAGATAGTTCGAACCTGCGGCGGATTTGATCAGTTTGCCATTAATGGTGAGCGGACCGAACTTCCAAGGTTTAAAGAATTCTGAGGTGGCAAAGTCTTCAATAGTGCATTGTGCAATGTTGTAATCCTGCGGATTGATCTGAACAGGTGCTGCGGAGACTGCATCGGCTGCGGCAGCTGCCGAAGTGTCTGCAAATGCAGTTGCCGGTACTGTAGTGGTGACAACAGCCGTTGCCGCAGTAGCAAGTGCGCCTTTGAGAAAATCTCTTCTGGAAAGAGTCGCCATTTTCTGATCCTCCTAATAATGTTCTCCCCTTTGTGGGTTGTATCTAATTCTATCATCAAGATATAATTCTGTGTAACAGTTTTCAATTAATTGTTTTTCACTAAAAGTTGTTCCCTGCCGGAAGTTTTCAATGAACAGGAAAGGATGGTTCTATAACAATGGGATGTGCCAATAAAGCACATCCCAAAGATATTCCAGAGAGACATAGTAGAGAGTCAATCATCTCCAAGCATAATATCCAACATTTCATACTCGTCCACAAACACGGGGTCATATTTCACTTTCTTCATCTTAACCCCGCATTCCGGACATTCTTCCCAGGCATCATCAAACGCCGCACCGCACCTGGAACAGACATATTCTATCTGCCCACAAAGATGCTCTCTTAAAATCCAGTGCGGTTTTCTCATGTGAAATTGTATTCTTCAATAGGTAGGCTTTCACCTGTGACTGCTATAACACCAAGGATTCTTCCATATCTGATTTCTTCACCGAATGAGGTGTCCATTGCGGCAATTTCCCGGATAATAATGTCCTTGTCTGCAAACTGTTTTTTGTCACGCATATAACGTACATAATAACCGGCTGTTTTATTGTCGGCAAAATCTGCAATATGGGTATAATACTTGAAATCTCTGAAATGCCCTTTTTCGGAGATATAGACCCTAATCCGTTTTTGTATATCACCATGGTGCTCTGCCAGCCAAATGCCGAAATCATCGTCACGGTCGGAATTATTCGTTTTTTCTGGTACAGCAGGGGATTGTGCTTCTTCTATTTTCTTCAGCACTGCTCTCCCTGTGGCAACTTTGTCATCATCTGTATTCACAAAAACGATCTTGAGCTCATAATCCGGATTCTCATACAGCCAGTCCTGGCAGGCTCTGATTGCAATCTCCCAGGCATCTTCCAAAGGATATCCGAAGATTCCTGCAGAAATGAGCGGGAAGCCAATGGAGCGGCAACCGTTTTCTTTTGCCAGCTCGAGGGATTTCTGATAACAACTGTATAATTGCTCAGCTTCACCGCTATGACCGTCGGAATAACGCGGGCCTACCGCATGAATGATATATTTATTGTATTTCATGTTAAAGGCAGGCGTGATGATGGCAGATCCTGTAGCACAATGGCCGATTCTGTCACAGACAGCCTGAAGCTGTGCCGAACCTGCTGCCCTGAAAATGGCTCCGCAGACACCACCGCCTTGCTGCAGATACTGATTGGCAGCGTTGACAACCGCGTCTGTTTTCAGATTAGTGATTCCATTCTTGTGGATTTCAATGGTACAATTAGTATTGTAATGCTCTTTTTCAATCATCTGATAAACCCTCGCTAATAGATAGATTATAAAAACAAATCCTTCATATCGCATGATAAACTATTTTATAATAAATTTTATATGAAGATAGTTTATCTTGCAAGAAAAAAGTTGCCGGACTCACACGGCAACTTTTATGGCATGTCTGATATAGGGTTTGAATAATTAGGAAAGGATAATGTTCATCGGTTATGCTCTTCCCAGTATTCTTCTGCTTCTTCATAATCAAAAAAGTCATTGTAATACCAGTCATAAAAATCTTCCGGATGAGCGTAATCTTTTGCGTTAAATGGGTCATCATCTTTTTTTGTGGTTGGCTTTTTTGAAGGCTTTGGTGTTACCAGTGTTTTTGCCGGAATATATACGCTTCCTACATGCCCTTCACCATGATCGTTATAAAAGACATTTACAGAACAAATCAGATTGCCGTTAGCGTCATTCCATTTGTATGTTTTCATCCTTCTGACATATCTCATAGCATAAAAATCTTTCGATAATTCAACAGAAGAATGAACGCCTAATTTTGTGCAATCGATATAATCTTCTTCGAGCCCTTCAAATGGCATCTTAGAGCCATATTTTTCTTTTGCCTGATCAATTTTTGCCTGCTTTTTATCTGTTGGCCCCTCATAAATCTTATGATAATTTTTTAGAATTGTAGCAGTATCATTATATGTTGAGATGCTATATTCATCCCCATTAGAATAAAAATCGGTAATAACAAGGGGTAGATCAACATATTCATATACTCTGACTTTTTCAGCATTTGGCAGGGAACCGAATGCCTCTGAATCAATTGAAATATAATAGATTGTGTAACCATCTATGCGGGTGCTTTTTTGATAAGTTACATCGGCATCTTTAATCCCTTTTTCCACAAGCCGCGTAGAGATCGTATTGATAGTCTCGTTTAAAAAGTGTTTATTCTTAAGATGAAACCCTGTGAGAACTGCTATAAGAATCATAATCCCGACCAGGAATACAAGTCGGAATGTTATATAGTTTTTGCTCATTTTCTTTTTTAGAATTGGTGTTCTCTTTTCGGTATGAGGTTCATTCACATCTATAAGGGAGGAAACGGAGGCATCAATCCCTGCATTTTCTAATTCCATTTCTCTGTCAAAATCCATAGCCGATGCCTTCCTTCTGGATTGTTTTGGTTATAATTTCAGCCTGAGCTGCAGGTAACCGTCGTTACCGATTTCCGCTTTGAAAGGCTTAATGTGCTTTTCAAAGAATTGCTTTTTCTCTGATTCGCTCATCTCTATTCTTGCGGTAGTGAGTGCGGAATCAAACATGTCATTAAAATTAAAATGAAGGTTTTCATTGATATACCGGAGCATTTCACGGTATAGGGTATCCATCACAATGCTTTCGCTTCTGGCAAAGTGGAATTCATCAATATAGCAATAGAAAATCCCTTTATCATCCAAAGCGGCTTTAATGTCGGGGCCGCATTTTTTGTGCTCCACCATTACAAGGAATTTTGCTGCCGGGAGACTGGAGATAACTGCCCAATAGTCGGAGTCAGAAGAGACAAGTACAAAAGAATCCACACTGTTGGCATAGTATTCCTGGCTGACGCGCATGCCGAGCCTCAGGTCGACAAGGGATTTATTATCTTTCAACCTCTCTATCAGTACATATTCCACCGGTATGGAGATGTGCTGTTCAAGGATTTCCCAGGCTGAGGATGTATGCTCATCGTCGAAAAGAATGATCTTTTCTATTTTTGTAGTGTATTCTTCATCCAGGCTTTCCAAAGCAGCGCACAGATTGTATGGGTCGCTGTTTTCGCAGTCAACACAGAAAATGACTCTCCGGCCAGCCTCTATAAAATCATATATATTTCCTGTAACGTATTCCCCGGCATCTTCTACGCGGTTGAGTTGATCAAATTGGTCACTGTTCCACTGATATAGCAAGGTGACAAATTTTTTATCACTGTTCAGGATATTGCCGCAATCGTAAGGGGTCCAGTTCATATAAACCTGGTAAGGATATAGTTCTCGGTTTCTGTGATAGATTTCAGCTTCCGCCTTGATGCCTTCATCTGTCAATCCGTCCGGCATGACAAACAGTTCTTTTACATATTGCCAGTTCAGCCAGGTAGGGAAAAGGTCTTTGCAGTTGTTGATTCTGTCCTTTATGAGTCTGTTTATTTCAATGATGTGCTCACCAGGAAAAGCATTGCCTTTTTTGAAAACAATGATGCCGTCATAGGAAAGCTGCATCACGGCTTCCTGCGGGATGTACTCGGAAAGATTATAGATATTCTGATATTTTGTCTTGATAGCGGTGAAGATCCGGGAAAAATTATATTCCAGCGCTGTGCGGATAAGGCACAGGTTTCGGATGATTCTTGCCCGCTTGTCATTCTGCAGCCGGTTATATATATCAATCTGAGGGGGTTCATGCTCATTCAGGAATATTGTTTTCCGTACACCGATCAGATAGGCGAAAACTGAAACAATTTCAGTAGTCCTTTCTGTTCGGTGTTCTTTCGCTTTCATTTCCTGCTGTAGTTGCGTAAGCTTTGTTAAGTTGTTATCTGATAAAGCCATTATTTCATATCCTTATGATTGATTTCCCAAATACTTGGGAATACGAATTCTATGATAATTCCGTTACCGTTATCATTAGGAGAAAAGTTTAAAGCGATGGTGCGTTCTGCCAGCTGTATGAAAAGCTTGTTTTTTGGCTCCATTCGTATTTCTTTGCATTCCATCCGGATGCTGATGGTCATCTTGATTTCGTCAATTTCTACTTCAATTGATTCTCCGACAAATAAATTGCAGAGAATATCAATAGCTTCACAGTATTGCTTTAAGACAGCTTTTCTTTCTTCCTTTTCATGGAAGTTAGGGGAGAAGCGGGTGGTTGCCTCATCGATGACTGTTTCTACGATGTCAAAACACTTGATATTACACATAATGAATGCCTCCAATAAAAATTTTTATTTACAGGGGCATTTTATCATTTTTGGGCAGTATTTTATTGTCTTTGGCTGCGCAAGCAAAAATCTTTTATGAATATTATTTTTACCAGGGATAATCTTCACGATCTAATTTTTCAAATTCTACATTATCAGGATCATATTTATCATCAATCCGAATACCATGCCATTTTTCTTCTTCGTCTTCCATAGCATCAATTATGGCGTAGTCTTCAATAATCTGCTTTTCTGCTTTCGGGTGGAATGCTGTATATTCTGAATAATCCCCGTTCTCAAAATCAAGAGCGGAAGCAACAAATGGATATATTTCGTCAAAAGCTATCTCTATAGGAATGTTAGCCATTATTTTGTCAAGATATTTGTCAAACCAATAATAATCTTCCGTATCAATAGGCAGCCTTTCAGAATAATATATATAGGCTTTTACATAATAAGGGAAAGACATATCAACATCGTTTTCAAACCCGGGAAAGAGATTTAACATCTCCATAGTACAATGTATCAGATCATTTTCAGTAGCGGCATAATCGAAAAGTAATTCCGAAATAATGCTGATTGAGATTCTCCTTTCAAAAAACACTTTTTGCATTGTTTCATTGTCTCCAACTTCATGAAGGGCTTCTTCAGGGGTTAGCCCCTTGGGATCGCCGTCAAAATCGCCACCGTATTCCCGAAGAGAGTTGACATATTCAAAAGCTTCTTCTAAAGTGTGTCCGGTTTTTTCAGCAATTTCAAATGCATAATTGCTGAACATAGTAGAAAAACCATAGAAAGCTCCCAGATCAAGAGCCTTTGAGATTTTGTTGAAACAACCTTCTGAAACTCCAAATACAGTCTTTTCCTGCATTTTTTCTTCTTCTTTCACGCAAGATGCAGAAGCGAAATCAGATGATAGCATTTCCCAGCATAGAGGTTTTTTGATGAGAGTACGATCTTTCATGCTGATTGCCTCTTTAGGAGTCAGGGCAAAATACCGCTTAAATGCTTTTGTAAATGAGGGTTGATCTGAATAATCAGCTATTTCAACTGCCCTGAGAATTTCCGGGCTCTTGTCACTTATAAGATACTTATAAGCAGCCATGAGTTTACGTGACGTGATGTACGCATGAAGGGGTATATCTGCCAGGTAATTGAAAACTGACGATAAGTCTCTTGGCTGCAACCCTTGCATACGGGCGATGTCATAAGCAATATCTTTGGCCGTTTTGATTTCTCCAAAGGCTTGCCGATCGATCTCTTCTGTTATTTTGTTGAACTTTTCGTTTGCAGCCATAGTGTCAGTCCGCTTCCTGTGTTTATTATATGCTAAGAAAATATAGGATGCTTGTTTCTGAATGAACAATATAAAACAAAGATGTTGTTGCTAAGCCTATGGAACAGGAAAAATAAATACGGTCATATAAAGTGCATTATTTCTGTGAACAATCATTTTTCTCTAATCTACCGATTATTACATTTGGGGTATCAGGAGGGGAATAAGATAATAAAAATTCTTTATCTGCTTTCCATTTTTCAACAGCAAGTTCAAAGCCAAGATTGTTACAGCCACGGTTGATAAATTGCTCAAGGTAATTTAATACTTTCCTTTTACTTAGTATCTGATGGTCAACAATAAAACTTAAGATTTGTTGTCTTGTAGAAGCTGAAAGATTCTCATTTTGATTAACGTTATATCCCGCAAGAAGAAGCGGTGAGTAGTCAGAGAGAGAATAGTCATAATTTTGAGGACTGTTATATTGTACTTTCATAGGAAATACCATGAATCTGTCTATATATCGGACATAATCATCATATTTCATAATGAATTTATCGCATTCATGACAGTATTCGACATAAAATCTATATTCTTTATCGAAAACAGGGATTATTGCTTTGTATTCATGGCAATGATGATTTTTATGACACTGTATATTTCCTTTATATATGTACAACGTTTGCTCTGATGTAATAGCCGGATTCTCCCAGGGAAGATATTTCATGTTATGCAACGCCGTAATTTTGTCAGTGGTTGCTCTGTCAAATGGCTTTTTTATAGTCTTAATAATGCTGTATTTTGTACCGTTGAAATCGTATAGGTAGTTTTTTTCTTTTTCCGTTTTTAGGAGAGAATATCCAATTACCGAGTAATAATAGAATATCAAATTGTTCATGTCCTGTATCAGGAGATTCGTCGTAAGGGAAACGGCAACAGATTCTCTTTCATTGGTCAGAAAATATTGGCGAATAATATCTGGGTTGTTGATGCTCGCTGAATATGTATCAGGTTTTATGTGATGGAAATAATTGTAATGAAGCGTATATCCCGTACTTTTCCCAATATTCTTCTTTATATATTCAATTATAGTATTTCGGTCTGTGAAATATGCATTGCAATTAAGACAAACATTTCCGGTGTCTTTAATGCACTCTGTTTCGTTAATCTGAAAAGCATAGGTATACTCGGTATTCAGTTTCTTCCTGCATATAGGACATATTTCAGGAAGTATTTTCATCGGATATATATGATCAACTAATGATTTTATGTTAACTTGAGCAAGTGGATAGACATTAAGTTCATATCTATCGATTTTTATTTTTTTTTGGTTCTTTTTTATCTCCTCTCTTTTTCCGGTTTGCTTCATTAATTTTTCATATCTTATGAATGCTGAAGCGGCATTTGTTGTTTTGATAATATCTTTGTTTATCATATGGATATTATGGGGGACTACGATACAGTATATTTTATTGGAAATATTATAGAGTTTTGGGCCGTTACTTTGCCCTTTTGTATGGATTGTTATAGCAAAATTATAGCTGTTTCCTGTAAGCTGTAAGTTATTTTCATTAATTCGGGAAGCCAATAAGTTGCTCAAAGTAGGTTCATATATCTTTATAAGGACTATTGGTTTTAAGGCGGGGATTGAATCTCTTGCGGAAGTCCATGATGCTGTAACCGCTTTATAGCAGAAGCCTCCCTTCGGCAAAAAATCACTGATATTTAATTTTTCTATTGTAATATATGTGGGGAGATGCTCATCATGGTAGGTATCCATCAAGTATTATCCCTCCCTTACATTTTTAGGTTTTTCAATATTTCAAATAATCTATTTTTTTGGTTATCAATAAAACGTATATTCACTAACCGGCAGGCTTTCTCCTGTGACAGCTATAACACCAAGGATTTTTCCATATCTGATTTCTTCTCCGGACGGGGTGTTCTTTGCGGCAATTTCCCGGATAATAATGTCCTTATCCGCATACCGTTTTTTATCCCGCATATACCGTACATAATAACCGGCTGTTTTTTCATCGACAAAATCCGCGATAAGGGTATAATATTTGGAATCTCTGAAATGCCCTTTCTCGGAGATAAAGATCCGAAACCGCTTTTGTATTTTACCGGGATGCTCTGCCAGCCAAACACCAAAATCATCGTTAAGGTCGGCACTAATCATTTTTTCTGGCACAGCAGGGGATTGTGCTTCATCTATTTTCTTCAGCACTGCTCTCCCTGTGGCAACTTTGTCATCATCTGTGTTCACAAAAACGATCTTGAGCTCATAATCCGGGTTCTCATTCAGCCAATCCCTGCAGGCGGTGATTGCAATCTCCCATGCTTCTTCAAGAGGATATCCGAATATCCCTGCAGAGATGAGCGGGAAGCCTATGGAGCGGCATCCGTTTTCTTTTGCCAGCTCAAGGGATTTCTGATAACAACTGTATAATTGCTCAGCCTCACCGCTGTGACCGTCGGAATAACGCGGGCCTACTGCATGAATGATATATTTATTGTCTTTCATGTTAAAGGCAGGCGTGATGACGGCAGATCCCGTAGGACACCGGCCGATTCTGTCACAGGCAGCCTGAAGCTGTGCCGAACCTGCTGCCCTGAAAATCGCTCCGCAGACACCGCCCCCTTGCTGCAGATACTGATTGGCAGCGTTGACAACTGCGTCTGTTTTCAGATTGGTGATTCCGTTCTTGTGGATTTCAATGGTGCTATTAGTGTTGTTAAGTCTCTTTTCAATCATCTGATAAAGCCTCGTTTAAAGTTAGTATACTGAGATTCCATTGTTCCACCAGTAATTGTTGCGTTTATGGATTTAGATGTATGAAAGTTGTTCCTTCAGTTTTTTGATTTTCTCCTGCGCACGGCCATATCTGGAGAAAATTTCAACGATCTCCTCATCTTCTTCGAAACGGGGTCTGGCGGCGTACTGTTTATCCAGAATAAAAGATTTTTCTGTTTCTGAAAACTTGACTTTTATTCTGTTGATATTTTGGTCAACTACTGTTCCGACTCCGTATTGCGGAGAAGTAACCTGCACGCCGAGCAGAGAAATATCTTCAAAGCCTTCACAACTGTTTTCAAGTTCTATGATTTCCTGTTCTATCTCAGCAATCTTCTGCTGGCGTTCCGCTTCTCGCCTGGCAAGTTCCTCCGGAGAGATTTCCGGAGCAGCTGGTTTCTGTACAGCTTTTTTCGGCTTGTCGGAATAGGGGACGATCAGGCCTTTGTAATATGCATAGGTTCTGCAGCAATATATAAAATCGAATGCCAGGAGATGCAGGCTTTCATCATAATAGTGTTCATCGGTCAGCTTGCTGAAATGCTTTTCAAGGATATCCTCATGCTGCCGAAAAGCCTGGATGATTTCTTCACAGAGCTTGTAGTAGTTTTCAAGGCTGAAAGAGCCTCCTGCCCCGATATTAAATCCGAAATCAATATATTTTGCCATAGTGAGAGCTTCACTGCTCTTATAGGCATAATTCTGTTCTGGATAGGTCAAAGCCAGAAAAACAGAGGCAGAATGACGATCCTGTTTGAATGACCAGTTGCCGGGGAAGTACTTTTCCCGGAGCTTTTCATATTCAAACAAAAACTGTTCCATATTTTTTTGCGTGTCCGCAACATTACCACCTGTATCCGGAAGGAGTACGTCATAGAAGAGGTGTTCAACCGTTTCGGGTTCTTTTTCCCAGAGTTTCAGCACACCGGAGCTTGGATGCATGCGGCTGTTATCGATAAAAAGGGAAAACTCTTTTCGCGCAGCATAAAACCGGTTTGCAAAATCTATAAATGCATCCTGTGGTTTAAACCATTCATCCTGCCAACATTTCAGAGCTTTCCATTTAAAAAGCTCATCGTTCTCTTCATTATACAGGAGTTCAATTTTTGCACCATAGCGGTTGATTAGTTCATGTAGATTATCGTAATTCATGGATAAGTTCTCCGAATATAAATTAATGCTGTACCTGTGCGATGGATCTTCCGTCAAGCAGTGTCCATTCTTTTCGACCGTTCGAGGAACGACCGAGAATTACTGCTGCAGCTGCAGAAACGCTTGAAAATGTATAGTCTCTGGTAAAAGTCCTGTTAGCAATTATGCCGTCGTCAATAAGTTGCTTTCTTAAATCTGAATAACCTTGTTGTAGACCGTCCGTAACATCAGGAGAAATATAGCTCCCTTTTAGGATAACAAACTTTTCTAAATCTAACGGATAGCCTGTTGCATTGCCTCCTCTACCTGCAAGCATAAAGATTTGATTTTCAGTTTCATCGTAGGCAGAGGTCAAATTCCAGTGTTCACTAAAGACATTCAACAGATATTTTTGCCGTTCTTCGACTTTATCGGGTGTCCAGGTATCGTAATTCAATACTTGGGTAGTCAAAATATAAGAAGAAGCTCCGCTTTTTGTCTGGAAATATTTTACCTTTTTGGTGTCAAAATCATAATTTTGTGCCGCTGAATTACGTTGTCTTGTCAAAGGAACGAGATTTGCAATACGATTTAACCAATATTTTCTCTGCTGGGCGTCTGGCCAGAGTATAATCCATTCACTGTCAGATGAGGGATTTTGTGGTAGGACATGCTCGATAGTGAATAATTTTGTGTTATAGGATGCGCCTCCATCACTTATGAAAGAATCCAGACGTTGGATAATATAGTTTCTCCTTTGAGCAGTCATAGAATATATTTCGCTGTCAAGGGCATTGAGGAAATTCTTCTTTTCCCATTCAGTTAGCTCAATATTTTTCAGCGGATTTGCAAGAGAATTATCGGGCCTGCTCTCCATTTCGACAAGCACCCATTTATATCGTTCCATTCTATGGTTTACATCCTGTGCTGTAATAAGAAGATAGGAAGCGAGACGCTCTAATTTTTTTGTAAACCACATAATATAAGCGGAATCGTTTGGATGATCAGAAAAAAACTTTAGAGCAGATGGCATCCAGTCATAATTATTTGTTTTATTGAGCCAATAAAGTGCATTATTGATCTCTTCAGCATTCTGAGTTGATGAAAATTCACAATTTTTTATTTTATCATATGCCTCACAATAAGGCTGAAGATAATCCATAATTAATTCTTTTGGGGTAGTGTTTTTTACAACATATTCCCTGAATTCATCAAGAATATTCTTTTTCGCTTTTTCTTTTGCAAATATAGTACGCGTATGAGTGAATACTTCATTAAAACCATCTCGTCCAGTAAGATTTTCCATATTTTCCCATATGGTTGTAAAATCTATCTGTTCGTCTGTAGGAAGTTTCCCGATTGTTTCTGATTTTATTATATCTGTCGGCAACAGGTCTAAGCCACGGCTGTTCATAACAGAAAAAACACGGAAGGCAGAATCCTGATTAGGTGTGTAAACGGCAACAATAAAACACCGGTTGAGCAAAAACTGACTGAATTTCAGCAATTCATCTTCGCTGCTGAAATTATCCAGAAAACGCTGTCGGAGAACACAGCAATTTGCCTGTATATGCTTTTTTGCTTCAGTGTCAAGTGTAACCGGATCGATTGCCTCCAACGCATCCAGGTTCACGTTTTGAATATATTTATTAAAAAATGGCTGATCCCATTCGCGCAGAAACAATCTGGGCTGTGCTGCAATCCCTGCGAGTTCGTCACCGGCCTCTTGAAGATATTTTTTGCATGCGGCTTTTCTTGTTTCCGTTTGAAAACTGTCTGCGATAACAGAGAAAAGAATAGTTAGGGTTGTAAGGCGCTGTTGGCCATCGATAACGTCAGCATGACGATCAATATCGTCTTTAATAAGTACTATGCTGCCAAGAAAATAATTATCTGTGTCTTCAGACTGATAGAACTCATACAGATCGTCAAAAAGAGTGCCGGTTTCTTCTTCAGTCCAAGCATAAGGCCTTTGATAGGAAGGAATATGATATTCAAAATCTGAGCTGAATATTTTCATCAGCTGGAACTCTTTACCGGTGATTTTGCTGTTCATCTCGATTACCTTTCTTTTATTGCGGTGTTTATTCGCGTTCTCTCTTATGCAACAACGGTAGTCGCATTATCAGTGATCGTCTGGATGGTGTTGATCAGGGCGGTTCTCGTCTTCACATCAAACAGTTTTACGAAACTGACCGGTTTGTCAAACGGGGGCTTCAGCAGGGCAGAGGTGCTTTCCATATACCCGTTCTGTTCAATGTGGTTGATGATCTTATATACAAACTGTATCTGTTTCTGGTTCAGGGATTCATCATTAATGAAGGAGGAGAAGGCAGCCATCGCCGCATCGTGATCGAGCTTTGCGATCCTGCGGATCAGCAGGCCGAAGGGCGTGTCACCGTATTCGCGTTCATAGTCTTCCTTGCTGCCAAGCTCTTCCGTCAGCACACGCTCCAGGACTTCATAGTCGGCAGAGGTGAGTGGGATGTTGTGCGTCAGCTTGTGGATGGCAAGAGTGTTGCTGTTTTCCTCCACATAACGGTTCACTTTTTTTCGGTAATCCTCGAAGTCATAAGCCGGGTCAAGCGGCTCTCCTTCCTTTTGTTCAAGGATCGGGTCCTCCAGCCTCGTGATAATGGGCTGTTTCGGCTCGTTGTTTACCAGGAATTTGATCAGGTCACGCAGGGCTTTGCGTGTCTCCTCAAAGAGCAGGATGTCTTCCGCCGCCCAGTATTCATCCGTGTTGATCTCCCGGATCTCATGAATCTTCGCGTTGACCTGCGGGATACTGGTCATACGCTCCAGAGCGGAAGCGGTATCGCACAGCGTTTTCTTTGCCCGTTTGAAAGCCGGCATTCCTTCCATATGGGCGAGAATCAGCCCGTACATGAAGTTGTCAAACCGCTTGGCGTATTCATCCTTGTCATGGTAGCTGACGAGCGGAGCAATATGCGTGATCAGCTCGCCGATAGCGCCTTCTCCGAGAATCGTGAAGGCTTCTATGTTTCTGTATTTCTCCACATACTGCAGTTTCAGATGGACGGATACGAGCTCCGTGTTCAGCTCCATCACACGCTCATGGCAGTCTTTTACGATTTCACTGCGCCAGTTCTGATATTTCTCCTCTGCAAATTTGGATTCCTGCAGGGCTGCTGCCAGCCGTACCTTCTTGCCGAAGATGCTTTCTGACAGGGTTTTGGTTTCATTCGCTTCATAGCCGTTGGGCTTGGTGCGGAAGTATTCAAAGTTCCCGCAGTAATCAAAGATCAGGAATCTCCGCTTTCCGGTATATTCCCCGTCAATCTGATCCAGGCATTGCAGCTTCATACAAAGGCGGGTGCCTCTGCCGATCATCTGCCAGAACTTGGTTTTGGAACGGATTTTCTTGAAGAATACCAGGTTCACGCATTCCGGCACATCGATGCCGGTGTCCATCATGTCAACGGAAACCGCGATCCTCGGGTCTTTATCCGGGTTCTTGAAATCGTCGATGATCGTCTGCGCATAGGTGTCGTCACAGATAACACGCTGGGCAAAAGTGCCCTTGTACTGCGGATACAGTTTGTTGAAGCGTTCCAGGATAAATTCGGCGTGTTTTTTCGTCTGAGCAAAGATGATGGATTTGCCGATCAGGTCGCCGCCCTCCGTCTTGATGCCGCGTTCCATCAGGTCCTGCAGAACGGTGTCTACCGTCAGCTCGTTGAATACGAATTTGTTGAGCTGCTGGGAAGGGACGAATTCCGGTATCACATCGTCTTCCGCAAAATCATCCTCAAACCGCTCTTTATCTTCTTCGGAGAGCTGATCATAAAAGATGCCCTCTTCGAGGAATTTTGTTTTCACTTCATAATTGTAATAGGGGACAAGCACATGGTCCACATACACAGCCGTCTCATAATCATAGGCGTAAGTGGGCACATTGTTTTCCATCTCAAAGAAGTCATAGGTGTTGCGGTCGACTTCCATTTTCGGCGTAGCTGTCAACCCAACCATCAGAGCATCGAAATACTCAAAGATGGCTCTGTACTTCTTGAAAATGCTCCGGTGGCTTTCATCGATGATGATCAGGTCAAAGTGTGCCGGGGTGAAGAGCTTCATCCCGTCTTCGTTTTTGCAGCCATCAATGGCATTCAGCATAGTCGGATAGGTGGAAAAGACGATCCTTGCATTCCTGTCATCCTTATTGGAACACAGGTTGCAGAGGCTCATATCCGGCAGATAGTTTTTAAAATCATCCTTTGCCTGTTTTACAAGTGCCGTTCTGTCGGCAAGGAAGAGAATATTCGTCACATAGCCGCCCCGGCTCAGCACATCCGTCAGGCTGGAGGCGGTTCTTGTTTTGCCCGTGCCCGTTGCCATGACGAGCAGGCTCTTCCGGAAGCCCTGTTCCACATGCTCACATACGGCACGGATGGCTTCCTTCTGGTAATACCGGTCAGTGATTTCATCCCGGATTTTGATTTCGTCCAGAGGCTTCCGGGTGTCCCGCCGGTTCATGAGCTTCTGCAGATCGTCCTTGCTGAAAAGACCGCTCACTTTGCGCTGCGGGCTGGTCTTGTCATCCCAGAAATATGTTTCAAACCCGTTAGTGGTGAACATCATCGGTCTTCTGCCGAATTTCTTTTCCAGACAGTCGGCATACAGCACAGCCTGCTTTCTGCCGATGTTCGGGTCTTTGCTGGTGCGCTTGGCCTCAATCACCGCAAGCGGCTTCCCGTCTTTTCCGAAGAGTACGTAGTCCGCATAGCCGAGCTGGCCAAGCACGCCGGCCATGCCTTCCACTTCGTATTCTTCCCAGACATCCGCATCTTCTCCGCTGAACTTCCAGCCGAGTTCTTTCAGCTCCACATCGATGTATTTCTTACGAGTCTGGAATTCTGAGATATCTACCGGTTTGAAAACCCTGCTGTTGCGGTGTTCCTCACGGGATGCTGTGAAGGAAGAGGACATCTGCGCGATCTGTGCCCGGAGCTTTTCGATTTCGGAATCTTTTTCACCCAGCAGGCTTTCCTGGGCTTTGATTCTCTCCTTGTTGAGGGCTACCTCTTCCCTTGGAATCAGGGCTTCATCGAAGTGCCTTTCTTCATAATCCGAGCCGTAGCAGTAATCAATCCATTCGATGAATTCAAACAGCCCCTGCAGGGAGAGAAGAGCATCGCTTGCCGAAACTTCGCGGTCGGTATGCACAGCCAGGTTGCCGAGCCGGATAACATAGGGCAGTTTGCCCCATGTCTGTGTGTCCAGTGCAAAGCGGAAGCTTGGCTCGTGGATCAGCGACTGCAGATTATCCTTATACGGCATCTCTATTGTTGAGTCTGCAGCATATACCCATTTAACGGCCAGCTCCAGCGCTTTCCGGCTGCCGACGGCAGACATGGCCGGGGCGGTAAAATATACTTTTTCCGCCTCAATGGCTGCATCCGCAAACATCGCATATTCTCTTTTTTCTTTTAAGAAGCCGAAGTTTGACATGGCGTGCTCCTGTGTTTTATGTGTTATTGCGTTTCTTCCCGGTGAGGATATTTATTACACAAATCTTGGAATTGCTTGGTCACCAAGGTAAAAAATCAACTCTGTATAGTTTTTACTGATTTTTCTTTTGACATCTTTTGATTTATCGATCTGAGCAGCGAATCGAACAAAGTCTTTCTGTAAGTCAATGGGCGGTGTAACTACCTGCAGAGCTTTCAGCTTAGCACCAGGAAGATGCGAAATCGTTGCCTTCGCTCCTTCAATTGATGCAAATCCTCCATGCTCACAATTGTATTGGAACCATCTGGACAAATAATCTGGTAATATTACATCTGTATTGCATCTTACACGGTGAAGTGCTTTTTGAAAATAACATGGCTGAACTTCATTATGCCAGACAGCGCAACGTCCTATTTCTCCGCCTTCACATACGAGTAAATCGCCATCTTTTAAAGCAAACTCAATCTGATCTGCTTCATTAAAATCCATTTCATTCAGGTTGTTTAATTCAAATCGAAACCATTGAACATTATAATTTGCGAGATATGGGTATGTATACTTTCCGGTTTGTTGTTTTGCATCTAACATTTTTCCGAGTCGTGATGTAGTTATATCGGAAAACACATATTGCGTCCACTCCATATTATTCTGAATAACATCTCCAAACATCTCGATAAATCGGGCTTTGATTAAATCATCAAGATTAGAGATTTGTAGTTTTTTGCAATTTATAATATTCTTTAATTGATTTAATGCCTGTACTTGTCTTAATTGTGTATCTAAGGGAGGTACATTTACTTCATATTTCTCTAAAAAGGATTTAGGTACACGCTTTTGCCCAGCACTGCCTGTCATATTTTTTTCTGCATTTTTACGGAACGCTGACCATGCAGTAAGGTAATATATCCATTTTCCTAAGGCTTTATCTGTCAATGGGCGCAAAACATGAAATTCTGTACTTCCAAATCCTAATCCATTAAACAAGCCGGTTGCAAGAGCTCCTTTACCATTTTCCATACAGGGAGTTATTTTAGCAAATAACACATCCCCTTCAGAAAATGAAGTAAACCCCTTCTTAACATCTCGATATGGACGTATCACTTTTGTATTAATCTGTCCGTCTTCTGATACATCTGACATAGTAACAAATGAAGTTTCAGTATCGTCAGCCAGTATTTGCGCCTTAGGGTTTATTTCACATATATCTGAAAGTCTCATCCTTATCCCCACAAATCTCAATCTGTGAGGATACGGAGAAGTCAGGCGATATATTTTCGGTGTGCAGCTTTTACATTGTTTTGATTCACAATAGCATAATGCATTGTGGTGTCAATTTGGGAATGCCCCAGAATTTTCTGTACCTGTTCAATGGGCATCCCTTTGTCTATAGCTCGGGTAGCCATTGTTCTCCTGAATTTATGAGGATGTATGTTCAATATACTAAGTTTACGCCCAAGACTGCGAAGCCGTATTTCAACACCGCTGATCTTTAGCCGATTATGAGGCGCATCCAGTGTGACGAACAGAGCGGGATTGTCATCACAGCGGGAATCCAGGTAATTCTGTATATGCAGTTTTGCTTTGGCATCAAAATACACCCGGCGCTCTTTATCGCCTTTGCCGAACACAATACATTCCCGTTCTTCAAGGTTAATATCGGCAATGTCGAGGTTAACAAGTTCCCCGACACGCATTCCGGTGGAGTACAACAGATCTATGATAGCTATATCCCGAAGAGTTTCACAATTATCCCGTAGCCGTTCAATATCCTCATCAGAAATCGTTTCTTTTACTACCGATTTTGTCTTGATCTTGTGGATTCTCCTCACCGGGCTTTTCAGGATATGGTCTTCTTCCTCCAACCAACTGAAAAAACTGGAAATATTGCGACGGATATTATCAATAGTTGATTTGCCGCAATTATTGATTTTTTGGTACTCAGCCAAATAGATACGGATCTGATCTGTGGTAATTTTACGGATAGGAGTGTCTATTATACATAGCATATGCTCAACGGTGGTACGATAATACTTCAGAGTTCTTTCAGAAAGCCCTTCGACTTGTTTCGCATGAATAAACATCTCTAGGTATTCTTCATTTTTTGCAGGGTCGGCCTTTGCTGCCGTTTCATTGAACTTACTGATTAGGACTTCCTGCAGCTTTTTCAACTGGGCAACAGAAAGAGAATCTGCCATTTCATTGAGTACTTCAAAAATGATTTCCTTCATGGGTATACCCTCCGTTTTTGATGAGAGTATACCATAGTGTTGGGATTAACCGAAATACTGCTGCATAAGACTGTCAAAGAGGAGCTGCGTTTCAGCCAGTGATTTTTTCACGGCATCTTTTGATTTGTCGACCTGATCAACAAAGACAGAGTAATCCTCTTGAAGCCTGATGGGAGGCATAATGACAGTTATAGTTTCAAGTTGTTGTTTTGTTAATGCTTGTCTCGTTGCTCCGCCTGATTCACCCATATCAAGCAGCTGTGCTTTGAATCGGTCGTTGAGAAACATATTGTTTGCAAAGATAGGATTAAGTTGGCTTGGGATACATCTAATGATTGCAACGTGCTGATTTACCCTTGCCGGAAGTACATCATCTGGGATAATACAGGAGCGTGCCACAGAAGCGCCGGTTATATTGATAAAGACGTCGTTTAGTTCAACCGTAACATTGTCTAATTGTCTAGCCTGTTCATCTGTAATATGGGCTAAATCCTTATACTCAAAGCGCCCGTCATGGACATTCATGCTTCGTATAAGCGATATTCCTTCTGCTTGATAGCTCTCTTTACCGCCTCGAGGCGTTGCACCAGAACCAATTTTGGTTGTGGCCTCTCGTAATAAAACCTGTTTCCATCCAAATGTATTTGAGACAGGATCCCCAAACATCTCGACAAATCGGGCTTTGATTAGATCATCCAGTTTCTGAAGCTCTTCCTTTCGGAGAGAGAGTATTTGTTCTGTTTTATCAAGTTTCTCAACTATGTCTGCTTGCGTTTTTGTTGTTGGAAGATCCAATTCGATTTTGAGTAAATCTGCTTTTGTCAAACTTGGAATAGTAACTGCTTTGTTCAACCGCTCGAAATCAAAACGCTGACAAAAATAATACAGATATTTCGGAAGAAGTATATCTTTTTTAGCTTCAAGCCCAAATGCCGTGTCGACGTTCCAGAATGGCTCTTCAACGAAAATAGGCTTATTAATGTTGCCTTTTCGGCCAATAATTACGGTGTTTTCATGACATATATAATCATCTGCATACCCCATGATACCACCGCTGCCGTATATAGGATATTTCCCGTTTGGATTTTCTACAGCACGCTGATTTCGGCCATTTTTTATTTCGAGTATATCTGCAAATGTCATCCCGTCATCCCCACAAATCTCAATTTGCTTTCTTCAGAAGAACTTTCAGTTCTGACAGTTCTTTCTGAATTTGCTCTTCCAGGTCATTGATCTTCTGCAGGATAACATCGGTGGATTCGTATTCAACGGGTTTGTATTCCGTCTTTTTATACTTATTGATGGAGAGATCATAGTCGTTATCCACGATTTCCTGCTTCGGCACGAAGAAGCTCTGCTCCGTGCGGGAGCGGGAGCTTTCGTTTTCCAGATGGTGGAAGCGTTCAATGATATCGGGGATATCGTTGTCGGCGATTTCCGAGCGTTTGTCATCCAGGCTGAAGCCGTCGGCTTTCATGTCATAGAACCATACATCATCCGTGCCGCCGGCACCGGTCTTCGTGAAGACCAGCACGGCAGTGGATACGCCTGCATACGGTTTGAAGACGCCGGAAGGCATGGAGATCACAGCCCGGAGCTGGTGGTTCTCCACGATTTCCTGGCGTATGGATTTATGGGCATTGCTGCTTCCGAACAGCACACCGTCCGGAACGATGCAGGCGCAGCGGCCGCCCTTCTTCAGCATGCGTACGAACAGCGCGAGGAAGAGGAGTTCCGTTTTCTTGGTGTTGGTGACGGCTTTCAGGTTATCATGGATGCTTTCCGCATCAATGGTGCCTTTGAAAGGCGGGTTAGCCAGGATTGCCGTATAGCGGGAGGATATCTCATTCTGCTTGGAAACGCTGTCTTTATAATCGATCTCCGGGTTGCTGATGGAATGCAGCATCAGGTTCATGGCGGATAGGCGGAGCATAGTGCGGTCGGTATCAAAGCCTGTGAACATGGTGCTTGCAAAGGCATCCCACTGCTCCTGCGTCATGGTGTCTTCATAGTGGCTGCGGATATAATCGGCAGCACCGACGAGGAAGCCTGCTGTTCCGCATGCTGGGTCACAGATGATATCGTCTGGGGTAGGGGCAAGCAGTTCAACCATCATGCGGATGATATGGCGAGGAGTACGGAACTGGCCGTTCTGGCCTGCTGTGGCAAGCTTGCCGAGCATGTATTCATACAGGTCGCCCTGCATGTCCATATCGGATATATCATGCTCATAGAGATCTTCCAGCCCGGTGATGATCTTCTGAAGCACCTGAGGAGTCGGGATCAGGAACATGGCGTCTTCCATATAACGGGAGAATGCTGTTTTGCTCTCGTCTCCGCATTCACCTTCGGATACTTCGATCATCTCACCCTGTGCGTTGAAGTCCGGCAGGTGGCCGTTCTTGAAGTTCTTTACCGCAGGGAAGACTCTCTGGGAGATGATGTCGTAGATCTCACGAGGGTCACGGTCTTTGAATTTGCTCCAGCGCATCATCTGGCCGGCAGGGGACTGGGGGAAGATCTTGTCCATCTTCTCGCCGGTCATGTTTTCGAATTCTTCCGTTTCGAGCTCTTTTTCATCCAGGGAACGGATGAACATCAGATATGTAAGCTGTTCGATAACGGTCAGGGGGTTGGTGATGCCGCCTGCCCAGATATCTGTCCAGATCTTATCGACTTTATTTTTAATGACGCCTGTAACCATAGAGAGTTCCTCGCTTTATTTGAAATTATGTTAACTCTAAACTATTATTATACATGATAATTGTCAATCAGTGCAAAGGTTTTTTGATGGGCGAATTGAACAAAATCAGGGGGTCATTTTTGTGCATGGTGCACAGGATTTTCTGAGATAACAGGGGAGAATGCTTGTTTTAGCTTTGTGCGTTTAGGCACGGCAGGGGGAGGGGATTGTTGAAAACGGGGTTTCCAACAGGGACCCTCCCGCTCTGCCTGCTTATCCGTTGCCGATAGGTTGGGGGGCTTTGCCCGACGGAAAAAAGTTATTTTCCATCTTGAATCTATAACAATATTCGTGTATAATTTTTTTATCAAAAAGAGGAGGAATCATTATGCCTGTAATCAGATCAAGTGCGGATCTCAGAAACGGATACAATGATATATCCACTTTCTGCCATACTTATAATGAACCTGTATTTATCACCAAGAATGGAAAAGGCGACCTCGCTGTAATGAGCATTGAAACCTACGAACAGCTTGTAGGAAAATTCGAGCTGTATGGTCTTATTAAGGAGGGTATGGATGATATAGAAAAGGGCAATACCCGCCTTTTTTCTGATGCTGTAGCCGACATAAAAGCAAGGCGCAAAAAATGAATTATGCCATTCACATCACCGGGAAAGCTGAACGGGACCTGAACGACGCAGTGGATTATATTGAATACAATTTGCTCAATCCTGTGGCTGCGGACAGACTTCTCGAAAAAACAGAAGCAGAGATTAATAAGCTTGCATTTATGCCGAAAAAGCATAAAGTTGTTGACGATCCTGTTCTTGCTGCCTGGGGGATCCGGTTTGTTCGTATCAACAATTACCTTGCTTTCTACGTAATCGATGAGGATAAGAAGATCGTTCATGTTGTCCGATTCCTTTATGGCAGACGGGATTGGATCTCCATACTCCGGGCGGAAGAAGCGAATTCTGAAATTTGATAGCTATGGTTTCTTAAAGCACTCCGAAAGGGGTGCTTTTTTTATGGGTTGGCGGTTTGGGGAACGGCAGGCGGAGGGGCTGTTGAAAACGGGGTTTCCAACAGGGGCCCTCCCGCTCTGCCTGCTTATCCCAAATTAATGACTTCTATAAATTTAGAATAACCCCTTAAATTTTGCTAAAACATAAAACGAGATGCTATAGCATTGTCTAAAAAAACAAAAAGAAAATTGAATGTTGTAAAACTTGACAAATAAATTAATCTGTTGTATAATGGCGCTATCTTAAATAACGGAGGTGCGAAATGCCGGAGGACACAGTTATTCAGCGCTTGGAAGAGATTGAGAGATCGAAACAAGCTTTGAATTCCGAATCCGAAGAGTTGAAGACAGTTTTACAGCTGCAGCAGGAAATAAGAATTCTGGAAGAGAGATATCAGTTATTTAATGAAAAAATAACCCATTTAAAGCTTAATCGTTCCAATTCGATTTCCGGAGAGTCTGAAAAAAATATAGAACTACTGCAACAGGAGTGCTCTCGGATTGCTGATGAGTTAACGGAAAGAAGAGCACAGCTGCAGGTTCTGCAAGAGAACTCGGACGAAGAGAAAAATTTTAACAAGCAGATCCTATTCCGCAATATCAGAGAGCTCCTGAAAAAATCGGAAGTAAAACTCGGTCAGATCGAAAGGGATGCAGGCTGTCAACCGGGATATATGTCGCGTTTGGAAAAAGCCGGCAATACAACTGATCCTTCAATTGAGTTCCTTGTTACAGCATCAAAAGCATTGAAGGTTTCAACGGATCTTCTTATAAACGGAGTTATCTCAACTTTAACTCCTACAGAGAGCTATCTGATATCTTTCCTGGAAAAATTAATACGGGATACGCGCTCAGATAAGCTGGAATGGATGCGGGAATCGCCGGAATTACTGAATAGTATCGAACCGGAATTCGGAGGGGCGGTATGGCACCCGATGTTTGATTTTGAAACTTATGTGAAAAAAGGGGAAGACGGGACTTCCTATACTTGTGGGGGAGCTTTTTTCCTTTCCGATGCGTACCACCATGAGACAATAATACACGATAATTGTTATCATTTAAGCTTGAAAAACGGTGCATATCTATATTTAATGGATATTTGCAAAGATAATAAAAACCCCGTTGAAGCTCCCGTTGTAAAAGAAATCTGGATGACGGTTCCGAATAAAGGAAACAGATTCCTTTGCAGTGATAGGTTTTCGGGCCTTTTCTCTGATTATATCCGGAATTTGTATGAGGCGGTTGAAGAAAACAGTAAGCATCCAAAAGTCGGCAAAGATCTTCAGGATATTATCGATTCTTTTATGAGAGACGATATTTCTGATGATCCTGACGGAATGCCTGATGAACTCCCATTTTAAACAGTACACTGATTAAAGGAGAAAAATACATGCGAGATAGCGTCGAAACTCAGAGTTATGTGTGCCGTGAAGATCTGATGCAAATCCGGTGTCAGGTTGTAAAGTGTCCTTTTGGGAAGCCTCCTCATGACAGATGCTGCTTCGGTGAAGTAAAAAAGGATGATATAAAAAATCCGATAAACGCATATCATAAATGTCCAAAGTCCGGTTTGCTTACGCCAATCATTGTAACTCCGGCGGCATGACAATAATATAATAACTGTTACTCGCGAATAAGACCCCAACGAGGCGTCTAGATCGCAGAACATCAGATAAGAGCCATAAGGCTTTTGTCGTATTCTGCGGTTGATGTCTCGTTGGGGTCTTTTTTCATTATTAAAAAGATCTGTCATGGGGGGCTCTTCTTTGCCTCCTGTGAGGGATAAGCTAAATATATATCTAAATATCAACAGTCCCTGAGTTGGCCATGAAGGGGCAGCGGATCATAAGGGTTTTTCATGGCGGTGCAAATCGCCTGAGAGATCCGGCAGAACCGGTGCTTAGCTTTCGTGCGCTCTTCTTCGGGAATCGCCATAGCCGGTAGTCTGCCAGAAACAGATTACCGGCTTTTTTTGTTGGTCTGCTGCCCCTTCCTGCCTCCGGGGAGGAAAGGGAAAGATCATGAAAGAAATTGTTGTTCCGGGTATCTATGAAAAGGTTGCAGTCAGCGACGAGTACTACGAAGTACAGAAAAGAGAACTCTACAGACTGCGCCAAGAGAAGCGGCGCTCACACGAATGCCATGCTCCGAGCTATCGCAATTGCTTTGGTGACTGTGATCAGTGCAAATTCTTCTGCCCTGAGAGGATGGATTCCATTGAGGAAATGTCCGAACGGTTAGCAGATGAAGGCGGAGAAATTGAAAACGAGCTGCTTGCGGTCGACACCGTACGCGAAATCCAAATGCATGTACGGGAAAGGGTCAAAGCGTTGGGAGCCGAAGATCGAAAGATCTGTAAATGCATTATGGCCGGCATGTCTGAGCGGCAGGCTGCAAAAGTTATGGGCTTGCCGAATATGACTTACCATGACAGGAAGACAAAGCTCCTGAAGCGGCTTGCGGAAGACTGGGCTGATCTCCGGGATTTGCTGCAATAAAAAAGTTTTTGCAGCATTCCGTGCAAATTCGAAAAAAGCGTCCGTTTACCGGGTGTAGGGCAAGAGCGCCACCCTGAAAAACTTTTTTTTGTGAATCCGTGCAAATTCGAAAAAAGCGTCCGTTTACCAGGTGTAGGGCAAAACCGATACGCCCGAGGAAAGGAGAGCAAAGAAAAATGACTTCTGCGAAAGCAAAATTCCTTATTGATCTGTGTGTTGCCATCAGCTTTATAGCGGTGTCTGCCGGCAGGTATGTAGCGTCACTTGCTGATCTGCTGGACGAGGAAGACTGATCACCAGCACGGCCGGCGCGGAGCCGGAGCGGAAATCCGCGCAAACATAATATTTTGAAAGGGATTTTTTTAAAAAATGAGTGAAAACAATACTTCCAACCGCGTTGTTCTGAAAGGCGTTATCAACTATCCGGCTCTTGCACAGCCGAAATCGATCAATGGCTCCGCACCGAAGTACGGTGCCTGCCTGATCATCAGAAAAGAAGATGTGGACGTACTGAATACGTATCAGAGAGCTCTGGAAGCTGCCTATGATGCGGGAGATCGTAAGCTGATGACCGGAAAAACAAAGCCGAAGCTGAACCTTCTCCGGTGTCCGCTGCATGACGGTGATCTGGATAAGCCGGGGCAGGAAGCCTATGAGAACAGCTATTACCTGAATGCTTCCAGCAAGGAAAGGGTACCGGTGGTTGACCGGGAACTCAATCCGATGGATCCGTCTGAGATCTATTCCGGCTGTGTGGTGAACGCATCCGTCACGCTGTATGCATACAACACAGGCGTCTCAAAAGGGATTGCGGCTGCGTTGAACGGGATTCAGCTTATCCGAAAAGGTGACCGTATCGGCTGGGGGCCGAGGATCGACAACGATTTCCAGGTGCTTCCGGATGACGATGAAAGTGATCTGCCCTTCTGAGGGCAGGTCACGGAGAAAGGCGGAAAAGCTATGAAAAATTTGTTTATCGATCTGGAGACTTCCTCTTCGGCAGACCTGAAAAAAGTCGGTGTTTACAAGTATACGGAGGCGAGGGATTTTAAAATCCTTCTCCTCGCATACAGCGTGGACGGAGGGCCGGTTGAAATTGCTGACATTGCACACTATGAGCTGATCCCGCTGGAGATCCTCCGGGCCCTGACGGACAGGAAGGTCACGAAATGGGCCTACAATTGCAATTTTGAGAGGGTCTGCCTGTCGAAGTTCCTGGGCTATCCAGCCAATACGTTTATAGAACCGGAGCAGTTCAAATGCGTCATGACGTGGGGGGCCTATTTGGGGTTGCCGATGAGCCTCGAGAAGGTCAGTGAGGTCATGCACCTCCGGCAGGGAAAGCTGGATACCGGCAAAGGACTGATAAGGAAGTTCTGCAAATCCTCCTCCTTCTTGCCGATGCAGGATGACCCGGAATGGCAGATGTTCTGCGAATACTGCAGGCGGGATGTGGAGGCGGAAATCGAAATCTGTGAAAAACTCTCACCCTGGCCCGTTCCCGACTTCGTATGGCGCGAGTTTTGGGACTCCGAAAGGATCAACGACAGGGGGATTGCCGTTGACCGGCAGCTTGTCTGCAACGCAATCCGGCTCAACAATGCGGCAACGCAGGAACTGACGGAAGCACTCGAAAAGCTCACGGGGCTCCAGAACCCGAATTCCGTTTCACAGCTCAAGTGGTGGCTGCAGGAGCAGGGACTGACTGTTGACTCTCTCGGGAAAAAGGAAGTGGAAAAGCTCCTGAAAGGGGAACTGTCAGATGTGGTGCGCCAGGTGCTCCTGCTCCGGCAGCAGCTTTCAAAATCCTCTGTCAAAAAGTATCAGGCGATGCAGGCATCCGTGAATGCCGATGGCCGGGTGAGGGGGCTTTTCCAGTTTTACGGAGCAAACAGGACAGGCCGGTTTGCCTCCAAGCGGATACAGCTTCAGAACCTGCCGAAGAACCATATGGATGATCTGGATAACGCAAGGCGGCTTCTGGCAGCGGGAGATTTCAAGATGCTGGCAGCAAGATATCCGGATGTGCAGGATGTGCTTTCACAGCTGGTGAGAACTGCTTTTGTGCCAACCTCACGCGGTGAGTGCGAACCGGTTGCTCGGAAGGGCAGTGCAGCCTACGCACTGGGTACAACATCCGAGCTAAAAGAGGGAATAAGAGAATTCTCTTGTCCCCCTTGCCTAAAGGGGGATGTCAGCGAAGCTGACAGGGGGATTCAATCGGCTCCGTCCGAGCTTAATAAAGAGAAAAATAATCTGTCCCCTGACCCCTGTATCCTGTCCCCTAAATTCCTCGTGGCGGATGAGAGTGCTATTGAAGCCAGGATTCTGTCATATCTTTCCGGAGAACGCTGGCGGATCAGGGCTTTCGCCGAAGGGCAGGACATTTATTGCGCTTCCGCTTCGCAGATGTTCCATGTGCCGGTGGAGAAAAACGGGCAGAATGCCCACCTGAGGACGAAAGGCAAAATCGCTGAACTGGCTTTGGGATACGGCGGGAGTGTCGGAGCTCTCGAGAAAATGGGAGCTCTTGAAATGGGTCTCGAAGAAAGCGAGCTGCAGCCCATCGTCGATGCCTGGCGGGCAGCAAATCCGAGAATCGTCAAGTTCTGGTATGACATCGGGGATGCAGCAATGAATGCCGTTATCTACCGTGCGACCACGCAGAGCCACGGTTTCAGATTCATCTGGGATAGAGGCTTCCTGTTTATCGAACTGCTGTCCGGGCGGAGGCTGGCGTATTACGGGGCGAGGCTCGGCACAAACCGTTTCGGTTCCGATTGTATCACGTATTACGGGATCGGTGCCGCAAAGAAGTGGGAACAGCTGGAAACCTACGGGCCGAAGCTCGTGGAAAACATCGTCCAGGCCACGGCGAGGGATGTGCTCTGCTATGCCCTCGGCAATCTGGAAGAGTGCCCGGTTGTGATGCATGTGCATGACGAGATCATCTGCGAAGCCGGCGGCAACATGAGCCTGGAACAGCTCTGTGAAATCATGGGGAAAACGCCTCCCTGGGCGGAGGGGCTTTTGCTGAAGGCCGAGGGCTTCGAAACTGAATATTACAGAAAAGATTAAAGGAGAATTTATGATCACTATTTTTTATGCGGATACCCGCAATGATCCGAAAAACTGCCGGTATCCGAACCGGCTTCCGGAACTGAGCGATGAGGCCCTGAAAGAGGCATTTTCGCATGACTATGTCTGTGCGGAATATAAAGGTAATTACCGCAGTGCGGATAATTTTATCCGATCCACCTGTCTGGCATTCGATGTCGACAATGATTTTTCTGACGATCCGGCAGAATGGTTATCTCCGGAAGATATCTGCGATGCATTCCCCGGAGTTGAGATCATCATCCACTATTCCCGCTCACACATGAAAGCGAAAAACGGGAGACCGGCAAGGCCGAAGTTCCATGTTTTCTTCCCGATAGAAGAGTGCACCGGTGCGGAAGAATATGCAGCCATGAAGCAGCGGGTGTATGAATACTTCCCGTATTTTGATGCCCAGGCTCTGGATGCGGCCCGGTTCTTCTTCGGCACGGAGAACCCGGAAATCGAATGTTATGAGGGCACTCTGCTCAGTGAATATCTCTCTTTCAGCTCTATACGCGGGAAATCGGGAGTCAGGTGTAGTTCAGATACCCCAAAAAATATTTTTTCGGAACAGAAAAAGTGTAGTGCCGACCGCTCGGGTTGCACAGCCTTTACTCGGAAGGAAACTTCTGCCTACGCACCGGGTGCTCCGTCCGAGCTAAATGAGATGGGAGAGAACGTAGCCTTGGGTTCTGCAACTAATCCCTATTCCCTAAACCCTAATCCCGCTGTCTTTACCAGTGTGATCCCTCAAGGACAGCGCAATACCACCATGTATTCCGTGGCCGTAAAGGTGCTGAAGCGGTTTGGGGACACGGACAAGGCACGGGATCTGTTTCTTGCCGAGGCAGAGCGCTGTGTTCCGCCGCTGGACAGTGAAGAGCTGGCTGCCATCTGGAACAGCGCCATGAAGTTCTATCAGAAAAAGATTCTTACGGATCCTGAATATGTGGATCCGGAAGCCTACGGCAATGATTTTAAATATGTTTCCCTGAAACCTCCGGATTATTCCGACGTTGGC
>JBGUNA010000034.1:0-5685 GCA_045117135.1 Candidatus Limivicinus sp.
GTTCCGAGAATATTCAGTACCGGCATGATCAGGTTGACAGCCGCCAGTTCCGTCGTCCCCGCATAGTTTGCGACAAAGAATCCGTCCACAACGCTGTACAGGGACGTGAAGACGTTCATTACAACAGACGGCAGCGCAAACCTGAGCATTTTCCCGCAGGTAAAGCTGTCGGATAAACGGATCTTCCTGATCACTTATCATCCCCAAACAGGATACTCAGCAATCCTTTGGATACCTTTTCCACCGTCTTGTTGGCTGTGCCGAAGCCGTCTCGGAAGACATAATTCATCGAGTCATAGAAGGCGCCAAGAATCTCTTCCCTGTACATTTCCTTCAGGTGATCCTCGTTTTTTGCCTCCTTTTTATGTTCGGAGCTGAATTCCTGAAAGCTTTCGGAAACATATTTCTTCCAGTCCGGCCCGAGCAGCTTTACGGTGTATTCCTTGTCGAATACCTGGAGATACGTGCCGGTCTCCTCGGGAATATCCATGTAATAAGCCTTTACAAGATTCCTGGTCTCCAGATGATATGTCCTGAGCTCCGCGATCTTTGCGTCGTCCAGCGTGTCGACATCCGCAAAGTACTCCTCGTATAAACGCATATATCTGGTATAAATGGCGCGGAGGATCGTCGCCTGCTCTTCCGTTTTCACGGTCTCCTTGTGCAGGATCTCGTCAATTCTTTCGTTGTTTAATTTCACCATGGTCCAGCTCCTTTGCAAAAAAGATGATGGTACTTCCTGATATATATTAAATATAACAGGATTTTCGTTCTCTGAAAAGAGATGCTTCCGAATTGTCAATAACGCCCCGGTTCCTGTTCAGCGTGTTGACATTTTGGCACCATGCCTTGTCCCGGCAGGAGCAATTAGATAGAATAAAAAATAAAGGTTAATGTTCAGAAAATCTTCAGAGCATGAGGCAAGACCTTATTACCCGGAAAGAAGAAAGGAGACGGAACAATGAGTATGGTGAATAAAAGGATCACGGACGGTGTTTACGACAAGGCTCTGGCTGTAAAGTGCATGAACGGCACCTTTGTCGGCAGAAAAGAGGACAATATCCTTTCCTGGAAGGGCATTCCCTTTGTGGCAAAGCAGCCCGTCGGGGAGCTTCGCTGGAAGGCGCCGGTCGAACCCGTACCGGATGACGGCATCTATGAGGCCTATTACAAGGGGAAAAGCCCCTGCCAGCACAGGGACTTCAGCCTGGAGGAATCCCTTGTCAACCAGGGAGAGGACTGCCTGTACCTGAACGTCTGGAAGGCGGAGGACGGCAGCATGGAGAAAAAGCCGGTCATGGTCTGGATCCACGGCGGCGCTTTTGAATTCGGCGCGGCGGCTTTTTCGCTGTTTGACTGCGACGAGTTCCTGAAGGAAAACCCCGACGTCATCATCGTTACCGTAGCCTACCGGCTCGGCGTCATGGGGTATCTCCATCTTTCCCACCTGCCGGACGGAAAGGATTTCCCTGACGCGCAGAACCTGGGCCCGCTGGACCAGCTCATGGGACTCAAATGGGTCCATGAAAACATTGCGGCCTTCGGCGGCGATCCCGATAACGTGACGATTTACGGCGAATCCGCCGGCGCGGGAAGCGTATCGCTGCTCCCGCTGCTGAAAGGTTCCCATGCGTATTTCCACCGGGTCATTGCCCAGAGCGGCTCCCCGACCCTTACGAGATCCACGGAAGAAGCCATCGAGTGCACGAAGATCATGATGGATGTCCTCGGCTGCAAAACAGCCGCAGACCTTATGAAGATCGATGCCGAGAAGATCGTGACCGAATCCGAGGCGGTACGGCTTCGCATCGCGCCGGAGCGGGACGGGATTCATCTTCCCCTCGATCCTCATGAAGCCTATGCGAACGGCGCGGTAAAGGATATCGATCTCCTGGTAGGCTGCAACCTGAGGGAGTTCGACTGGTTTGCCGCCGCCATGGGAGACGAGGGCATCAAGTGGCTCTACGCCGACCGGAAGGAAAGAAAGCTTAATAAACTTCCGGAGAAGGAAAAGGCGGATATCGAAAGCTTCTTAAGCGAAATTCCGGAAGAAGGCTGCGAGCGGGAGAGCCGCATGTTCGACCAGCTCTGGTTCAACGCGCCCGTCATCCGGATGTCGGAGAACCAGGCAAAGGCAGGCGGCAAAGCCTATACCTATTACTTCACTGCAGAGCCCGGCCACGGCGTGGAGCTCGAGATCATCTTCTGCCAACCGAATACGGATCCTGCCATGGGAAAGGTCTTCGACACGACCTTCGCAAAGACCGTGCGCAGGCTCTGGGTCCAGTTCGCAAAGACCGGCGACCCGTCGCTTTCCACGGAAATCTCTCCGGACGGAAAGGCTAAATCCTGGCCGGCATACGACCCGAAGGATCCGCAGGTGATGGTCCTCGACGAGTTCGATATCCACGCCGAAAAGGAATCTATGCGAAAGATCGTAGATCGTGACAGGACCTACGGCCTGACGAAGCACTATCTGTTCTAAAAGGAGGCTCCTATGGAAAAGAAAATTCTTATTAACGGAAAGATCTGGACCGAGGACACCCGTAAGCCCTGGGCGGAGGCGGTCGCCATCGACGGTAAAATCTTCGCCGCGGTCGGCACGAACGACGAGGTGATACGCTGAGCCTGGTCCCCTTCTCCAACGATCCGGAAGGAAAGAATTACGGGCACTGCAACGCCACCATGGAGGAAATGCGCGACGTGATGGTGCGCCTCAACAAAGAGCGCCTGGACCTGCACATCCACTGCGTCTGCGACGGCACCCTGCGCTTTTTGCTGGATGCCGTGGAGGAGGCACAGAAGATCTGCGGCGACGACTGGTGCATGCGTGTGACGATCGCGCATCTGGAGTGCATGCACCCGGACGATGCGCTGCGGTTCAAGAAGCTCGGCGTCTATGCCGACATCAGTGCCCACTGGCTTGGCCAGGGAGCGCCCGGGACTCTGTCCTACCTCGGCTAGGAGCGCTGGAGGCACAGCTATGATTTCTCTCTGTTCCGGAAGGACGGCACCTTGTACGGCTTCTCCTCGGACAACATGAGCCCCCTCGGAAACGACCGCAACAGCCCCTTCATCGGCATACAGGTCGCGAAGACCGGCTATGAACCCGGCATCGGATTCTATCCGCCGCTGGACCTTGAAAAATACCGTTACGGCTGGCAGCCGGAATCCGGCAGGTTCACCCTGGAGGAGTGCATCCATGCTTTCACCTGGAGAAACGCCGAACGTATGCGCCTTCTGGATAAGATCGGTTCCATCGAAGTCGGCAAGCGTGCCTGCCTCGTAGTACTGGATAAGGACATCTTTACGATCCCGGACGAAGAGATCAGCACCATTGAACCTGTCTGCACTTTCTTCGACGGGCAGGAGCTGCATATCCCGAACCCGCTGAAGGCCTGAGATCACGCCCCGTTTTCCGGGGCGGATCCGGGGATCGTCAGTTTCACTATCGTCCCGCCGCCTTCCCGCGGAAGGATTGACATGGTTCCGCCGCACATGAGCTCCAGCCGCTGCCGGATATTCTGGAGCGCAATGTGCGGCCCGCCCTCTTGTGCCGGTGCAAAACCAGGCCCGTTGTCGGAAACGACGATCTCGCTGCCGGCATCTGTCTTTCTGGCCTGAATAGAAATGAGGAGCGGGTCGGAGTCCGGGTTCATCCCGTGCTTGACGGCATTCTCTACGATCGGCTGCAAGGTAAGCGGGGGAACGCGGAAACGGGTATGAGGCATGTCATACTCAACATGAAGGTTTTCGTCATGCAGGGCCTGCTCCACATTGAGGTAGGCCCTGGTATGTACCAGCTCCTCGGAAAAGGGGATCGTTTCATCGCTGGCCAGGGCGTTCAGGTTCCTTTCGAGGAAGGTGTTGAAATCCAGGGTGACCCGCTGAGCTTCTGCAGGGTCCTGCCGGCAGAGGTAATAGATGTTCATCAAGGTGTTATGAATGAAGTGCGGCCGCATCTGAAGCACCAGGATGCTGGCGTGCTGATGGGCGATCTCCCGCTGCTGGCGCAGATATTGTTCGATCTGATCCGACAGGATGATGCCGTACATGGAAAGCGCCAGGATGGCAACGCCCATGTTGACAAGTGGAAAAGCCGGCACAAACAGATGGATGATGAGCGCAAAGGTCAGCGGGATCAGAGAGATCAGGGTGGCGATAAACAGTTTTTTTGTAAGAGCGCTCCGCCTGCGGATCAGTCCGGAAAGGTTGAGAAGTCCGATCGTCACCAGCGGTGCGACAGCAAGGGAATACAGGGAGCCTCTGTGCAGATGGCCGTCCGGTGTCAAGTAATAGATGAAGGCAGTGAACTGCGCGATTACCACCAGCAGGAAATACAGACCGTACAGGACAGATACAGCATGGAACAGACTGCTTTTTCGCAGGTCTTCTCCGCAGCAGTGCAGCAGGAATGCCGTCAGCATGGGCAAAGGGAACGTGGCTAAAAGCGACATCCAGAAATTGGAAAAGACCTGTAAAAACGCCTTGCCCGGAACCTCATAGAAAATGATCTCGATGAGCGCAAAACAGGAATTCAGGAAGAGTATGCTGAAAAAAACGATAAAAAAACGTTTGCTCCATCGGTCAATGTCCGGCATAATGGCGGCAAGTCCGAGCCCAAGCCCCATCAGAAGAAGAGACGCGCCGCAAAGGTAGATATAGAGTGTCCAGTTGTTCATAGAGAGCTGTCTCCTGTCCAGAAGGGATAACGCAGATGGGAAAGCTGATCCCGGATCCCCTCGGGTGTCAGCGGCTTACGCATAAAGCCGCTGGCTCCGGTGCTCCAGGCGTCAAAGGCGTATCTCACATAGGCAGTAAGGTATACCACATTGGTGCGGGGATAGATGGAAAGAAGGGTATGGCAGAGATCGAGCCCGCTCATCGACCCGATCTCGATGTCCAGAAATGCCAGTGCGATCCGGTTTGCCTTTGCACATGCAATGGCCTCGGAAGGTCGGGTGAAGCCGTAGATCCTGGCTCCCGGAAGAGCTTCCTCCAGAATAGGGAGGCACCCTTTGAGAATGATCTTACTGTCGTCCACCAGAATGATATTCGGCGACTCATCACGGTCGATTGTGGCGTTCAGAAGGATATTGATATCCACGTCCAGCGCTTTGGAGATCTGGGCAATCATCAGATTATCCGGAATACGGCTGCCGCTTTCCCAGCGGTTAATGGTAGACCGCGTGACGAACAGCTGATCCGCCAGCCGCATCTGTGAGATTCCCCTTTCCATCCTCAGCCTTTTCAGGATCTTTGCAAATACGGTATCATTCATAATTTTCTTCGGCTACATAATCCACCAGATCATCCAGTTTACAGTCTAAAACAAGCGCTATTTTAGCCAGTGTTTCAAGTCGGACATCTTCATTTTTCCCCATTCTGGCCATAGAGTTCGTGCTGATTTTCGCCTCTCGAATGAGATCTGTCTTCATCATGTTCTTATCTATTAATATTTTCCAAAGCTTATTGTAACTGAATGTCATTTGGCATCCTCCATCTAAGAAAACATATAATACACTTGTTTATCATCATACCGCTTAGCAGTTCAAATATCAATTAAATTTCAAAGTTTGAGAACATCAAACTTCAAGCATTGTTACTATTCACGCCCTATCGAGGGCGTGAATAGTAACTTGCGTTCGCCCATGCTGAATTCGCTTCGCGAATGGGGCGAACGCC
>JBGUNA010000035.1:0-20670 GCA_045117135.1 Candidatus Limivicinus sp.
AACAGGTACGCCCGGCGGCAAGCAGGCACCTGCATTTCGCCGACCCCTTGCCCACACCGGCAGCCATGGAGCTTACCACCAGCTGGACGTAAAGTGAACACTATGCCAGCCAAACGAACAGCTTTCCTTCTTCGTAGTGTCCGACGTGGACGGACAGCTTGTTCAGTAGGCAACATTTCCGCTGCCCCCAGTGGCAAAGAAATATAGGGCAAAACCTACAAGGCGATTGAGACCAACTGGTCTTGGTCGCCTTATTTTTTACTCCTTACTCAGTACCACCAGTTGGACGTAAAGGTATATGGGGACCAAATGCCTAAAGCATCATTTGTTGTAATAGAGAAAGAAAAATGAGGAACCCGGCAGTTTTTATACACCCTTAACTTCCAGGAATTTTACCACTAAAAAACCTGGAAGTTAAGGCTGAAGGATGCCCCTCGAGGAGGGGCGTTTTTCAGAGGGGCAAGGTTTACGTAATATGGTTGCATTGTCATCTTGCTTTCGGGCTTGACAAGTGATTATGAAATAAGGTATCATAATTCATGAAACTTTGTGGCCAAAAGTGTTCATCATTGAGCGTAGGCGTGAAATAAACTGCCAAAAAGATTAAAAGATATTGTTATTTAATTCTTCTGATTGTAAAATAATAACCAGAATTCAGCTCACTCTCAGCTGAAACAATAATATTTTTATAAAGGAGATGGCGAACATGAAAAAGATCCTGGCAGTCCTTTTGGCATTGGTAATGGTTTTAGCATTAACTTCTGCTGCATTTGCAGATGATAAACCCATTACTCTCAAAGTGTCATTTGCAGAATCTCAGGGAGACCCAAAGTATGATGCTATTGTAGCGTTTAAAGACTATGTAGAGAAGGAATCCAACGGATCCATTTCAATTGAGCTGTACCCAAGCAATGAACTTGGCGCAAACGCGGATGTTATGGAATTGATATCCAACGGAGCAAATATCATTCTGAGTACTGCAGGTGACAGCCTTGGTGATTACGGTGATCCAAACTTTACGGCAGTTGGCATTTTCTATACGTTCAAGAGCCCTGAAGAGGTGGCAAAATTCACGGAGTCTGAGCTTTATGCAAAAATGTGCAAGAATGTAGAAGAAAAAGGCAACGTGAAACTTCTAAGCCTGAATTGGGTTACAACGCCTCGCCAAATCATGTCTACAAAGCCACTCACATGCTATGAAGATCTCGCAAATGTCAAGGTTCGTGTCCCGGCAGCAACCTATTCAACATTTTTTGCTGCAGCAGGTGCAGCACCTGTGACGATGGTATTCAGCGATGTTTACACAAGTTTGGAATCCGGTATCATTGAAGCAGTTGAGGCTCCGCTCGGCACTTTATGTGCATACAGTCTGCAGGAAGTTGCAAAATACGTTTCCCTTTCGAACCACTGCCTGGCCCCGGCCCTTTTGTGCATGAACAATGATATTTTCAGTTCGCTTTCTGAAGATCAACAGAAGATTCTTGTCGACGGCTCTAAGATGGCGGGTCAACTGTACACGGATACATGTGCTGCTACGACAGCAGGATATCGGAAGACGATGGAAGATGCAGGCGTGCAGTTCATCGACTGGACAGATGAAGACTATGCAAAGATGGCTGAAGCTGCTCAGGAAGTGTTCAAAGCCTATCCTGCAATGGATGCAGATATCTACGATCAGATCATGGTCGCAATCGGCAATAAATAAACCACAATATAATACGTTTCTCGATATGGGCATATATGTTACTCTTGCATATATGCCCAAATTCAATTATCTGCGGTGGTAAAAAGAGATGAAAATAATACGTTGGATATTAAAGAATATTGAAGAGCTGGTCGCCGGTACTGCAGGGGTTATCATGATTACTGTGACAACTGCAAATGTTTTGGGCCGATATCTGTTCAATGCACCGATTGTTTGGGCAGAAGAACTGTCTACAATCTGCTTTGTATGGCTGACATTTATTGGTGCAGCGGTTTGCTATAAATCCCATTCTCATTTGGGTATGGATTTTCTGATCAATAAACTGCCATTTCGCTGTAAAAGGGCATGGCAGCAGATTTTATGCGTTTTTATGTTCATCTTTTTTGCTACAATCTGTTTCCTAGCCGTCAAGTTTACGGTTCAGTGTACAAAAACAACACCGTTTTTCCACTTGAATTACGGTTATTTGTACATCGCTGTTGCACTTGGCTTTTTCAGTATGATGGTCCACTCGGTTACATTTATCGTGATGTCATTCAAAGATCCGCACCGGTTTAATACGATTTTTGTCGATGCTGACGAGGACGGAGAATTAACGGGAGGAGAAAAAGCATGAATCTGATGCCTATTGTTATTCTCTTTATTTGCTTTCTCGCCGGAGTACCAATTGGATTTTCTTTAGTCATTTCGGTAATGTATTATTTCTTCAAGGATCCATTCATGCAGATGACCATCATTATCCAGAGAATGGTAGCAAGCACTGAAAGTGTTTCCCTGATGGCTATCCCTTTTTTTGTTACTGCGGGTTCTATTATGAATTACAGCGGCATATCCTCCCGGCTTATGGCACTTGCGGATGCATTAGTCGGCCATATGACCGGAGGGTTGGGCCAGGTAAATGTTCTTCTCAGCACGTTAATGGGCGGTGTTTCCGGTTCCGGAGCGGCAGATGCCTCAATGGAATGCAAATTGCTTGTCCCCGAAATGGAAAAGAGAGGATATGATAAGGGTTTCAGTGCTGCTGTTACTGCTGCTTCAGCTTGTATTACACCAATCATCCCTCCCAGTATTGCGCTTGTCATTTATTCTTTTATTTGCCAGCAATCAACTGGCAAAGTGCTCTGTGCCGGTTATATACCCGGTTTTCTGCTGTGTGTCATGATGATGATCATTGTTCACCATATCAGCAGAAAACGGGGTTACAGGCCGTCACGAACAAGAATGGGAACACCGAAAGAGATCCTAAAGTTAACACTGGATGGGCTATGGGCGCTATTTCTTCCATTCGGCTTAATACTTGGTTTGAGGATCGGGATCTTTACCGCTACGGAAGGCGGTTCCCTGATGTGTATTTATTCTTTCCTTGTTGGAATGTTTGTCTATAAAGAACTCAAACTGAAACATATTCCGATCATCATAAAAGAATCAATAAAGTCCACGGCATCGGTAATGATCATTCTAAGTGCGGCGAATGTTTTCAGCTATTATTTGAGTTGGGAGAGAATACCGGCTCAGCTCAGTACTTTTATTATTCATTTTGCGACCAACAAATATGTGTTTCTAATGCTGATCAACATTCTGTTTCTGATTCTCGGGATGTTTCTGGATGGGACTGCATCGATGATTATTCTGGCACCGCTTTTTGAACCGATCGCTGTAAAATTGGGGATTGATCCTGTTCATTTCGGTCTTGTTCTGGCCTTGAATATTGCAGTCGGAGCGATTACACCGCCCTTTGGCTTGTATATCTATATTGTCGCGTCCACACTTGAAATGAAAACAGAAAAAATCATTCAATCTCTTGTTCCGTTTATCATAGGTTCTATTGTTGTGTTGTTGCTTGTAACGTATCTGCCATGGCTGGCTACATTTATCCCGAATCTGGTTTATTGATATGAAAAATGTATTGGTAACCCTTACGGATTATCTTCCGTCTGCAAGCGGTACGGAAAAATCTGTAATAGAATATATCCTGCTGTCACCTGAAACGGCTGTACATGAGACGATCAAGGAGTTAAGCGAGCACACTTATGCTTCTCAATCCACGATTGTTAGGCTGTGCAATAAACTCGGGTTCAACGGATATCGTGATTTTAAGCAGATATTCAGCAGTGAGCTTGAGATTATCCGATATTCAAAATATAAGGATGTTCCGCCTATCACTGCAGCAGACAGTGTAGATGAAATAGCATCTAAAGTCATTCTTTCCAGTATTAAAGCGTTGCAAAACACATTGAATTTGATGGAAACGAACATCATGAACGCATGTATCGATTTACTGGAGAAAGCACGCACGGTAGGTCTGTTCGGGATTGGTGCCGGCTTGGTGGTAGCAAGAGATGCGTATATCAAGATGCTCCGCATCAATAAACCGTGTGTTTTTAATGATGATTGGCATAACCAGAGACTGCAGGCTCAGAATCTGGACAGTAATGATCTGGCAATTGTTATTTCTTATTCGGGCATGACCCAGGAAGTTCTAAAATGTACGGAAATTCTGAAGAAGAACGAATGCCCGATCATTACCGTGACCGGGAATAAGTATTCACCTATCGCTAAATTGAGCACCTACTGTCTTTTGGTCTCTTCGGATGAACAGGAACTAAGAAACGGGGCAACAGCCTCACGTATCGCACAATTAGGGATGATCGATGTGCTTTACTCCATCTATTCCTATCGCATGTATGGTCCGTTGATGAAACGGCTTGCAGAAACGTATATCAGAAAACAACAGGATTGATATGCTGTGAAGTGAATTAGGATAAGAAAATGATTAATCTATCTTCATTAACAACTGAGACACAGAATCAGAATACATTGGATCTGGACAGCATGACTGCGTTACAGATTGTGTCTGTTATGAATAAAGAAGATGCCAGAGTGCCTACTGCAATTTCAGCAGCATTGCCGGAGATTGCTGAAGCTGCTGAGTGTGCATCTTCGGCAATTAACTGCGGCGGGAGAATCATTTATATAGGTGCTGGTACAAGTGGGCGTTTGGGTATGCTTGATGCAGCAGAATGTGAACCCACGTTCGGCATCAGCCCGGATAAGGTAGTCGCATTAATGGCTGGCGGAAAAGATGCTTTCGTAAAAGCGATCGAAGGTGCCGAGGATAATGAAAAAGCCGGAATTGATGATTTAAAAAGCATCCAGCTGATGCCAAAAGACTGTGTAATCGGGATCGCAGCCAGCGGCCGTACCCCTTATGTTATTGGAGCGCTGGAATATGCCAATTCAATCGGCAGCCCTACCATAGCAATCTCATGCAATGAGAATTCCGCTATCAGTTCTATTGCCAAAATTGCAATCGAGGTCGTTGTCGGTCCGGAGGTTCTTACGGGATCCACCCGTCTAAAATCCGGTTCAGCGCAGAAAATGATTTTAAATATGATTTCTACTACGGCAATGGTGTTGTGCGGGCGTGTATATAAAAACCTGATGGTAGATGTTAAAAAGACAAATGCAAAACTGAATGCACGTGCAATCAACATTATTATTCAGGCAACCGGTGTAAACGAAAATACAGCGAAAGAAGCACTTGAGCAGGCTGAAGGTAATACAAAAGTGGCAATTACTTCAATCCTTTTGGGGATGCCGGCAGATAAAGCAAAGTACTATTTAGATCGTTCTGAAGGCCATGTACGGGATGCCTTGAGGATTGCTCTGGAAGAGAGAAGTTTATGCGAACAGGCAGTATAATGACTACAAAAGCAGTGTGGATTCCTTTTATGGATTTTCAGGAAATCCTTACAGGAAAAACAGAAGAGCGTTTTACCGATTCTATAAAAAAACGCTTTGAGATTGCTGCGGAGTTTGGGATTAACTGTGTTTTTGCTCATGTACGTCCTTTTGGAGATGCGTTGTATCGTTCCTTCATATTTCCCGCTTCCTATCTGATTTCCGGAAGAGAAGGAGATCCGCTTGCTTTTGATCCGTTGGAAATTATGATCCGGGAAGCACATGCAGCAAAAATCCGATTGGAAGCTTGGATTAATCCCTTTCGGGTAAGAAATACAAGTCTCCACAATGTAGTGCTTTCTGACAGTAACCCTGCCATTCCTCTGCTGAAATCAGGAGGGGCGATAAAACACCAACTTGGTATTGCGTACAATCCTGCCTCCGAAGAAGCATGTGAACTCATTGTCAATGGGATTCGTGAGATCTGTGAAAACTATGATGTTGATGGGATCCATTTTGATGATTATTTCTATCCTGTCACAGATCCGTTCTTTGATATGGACTGGTTTAACAGATATAAAGCTCCGGGTGGAGGTCTCTCCCAGAAACAATGGCGAAGGGAGAACATCACTTTGTTTCTGGAGGAATGCTATCGCGCAATTCACGAATACCCGAATGGAAGGTTTGGTTTAAGCCCCAAAGGATATATGGAGTGTAATCTGGAAGAGGAATTTCTTGATGTACCGCGTATCCTTTCGAAAGACAAATATGTAGATTATATCTGCCCGCAGGCATACTTTGCTATGTCGGATGAGGTCTGCCAATTCTCTGCGGTAATGGATGAGTTTGATAAGCTTATTAGGGAGAATATAGAATTGATTGCTGGTCTTGCAGTTTATAAAATCGGGCATGATGATAAACATGCAGGTGTCGGCAGGGAAGAATGGCTAAATGGGGAAAGTATTTTGGCACATATGGTTGAGTATTCAAAAAAAACTGTCCACTACGGTGGTTATGCTTTATATAACTTTAAGACAGCTTTTCTGCCTGAAGAAAACCTGAAATCAAGAATTACTGTTGAAATGGAACAGCTAAAAAGAATATGAATCATTCGTTCTATTATATTGTTGCTGACGGCGGCGGTTCAAAGACAGATATTAGACTGTTGGATGATACCTTTCAGCAAGTAGATAGCCTTCTGATCAACGGCACGAATCCGAAAAACAGCTCTGTTCGTGAAGTGAGGATGATGCTTTCGGGTGCGATTGAGGAATTGCTTAAAAAAAACAATATTTGCCAATCTGAAGTGTTAGCTGGTTATTTCTTCATTCCGGTGATCTGGCATAATCCGTCTTTGATGGATGGTCTGTTTCCGTTTAGGGCTGAATATCTTAGCGATACTGTAGCAGCGGTTGAAGCAGCTGCTGATGGTAACGATGGTTTTGTCATTCTTTGCGGTACGGGATCATGTATCGTTGCAAAGCATAATGATGAGCAGCATATTTATGGCGGATGGGGTTCTGTGTTTGGCGATGAAGGAAGCGGGTATGACATCGGCAGGAGAGCACTTAGCTGTGCATCTAGTCTGTTTGATGCAGGAATTACAGATGACGATTATATGGAAACAATAAATAATCACTTCTGTATCTCTTCATTTGATAAACTGAAAGAACTACAACAGGACTCTAAGTTCCTTTCAGCTCAGAGGGTCGCTGCCCTGTGTCCCATCATTTCAAAACTTGCTGAACGTGATAACCAATATGCCTGCAGAGTTCTTGAAGAATCAGGAGAGAGTATTACAGAACGGCTCAGAATTGCGGCAACTGCAGAGAAGTATTCTCTTAGAGCAGCAATAAGCGTTTTTTTTACCGGTGGTGCTGTCTCATTCAACCAGAAAGTGTTTCAGGTTTATTCTGATACAGTAAAGAGGAAATTCCCTAATGCCATTGTAAAACTTAGCGGTGCGTCTCCAATAGAAGGGGCGATACGGTATTTGTACAAACACACACAAATCTAGAACTGATTAGACAAATAATTTTTTAATGATACTCATGCATAATATTCACGGTAAGAGAAAAGGTGAATAAGAATTCGTTGTTAACAATTGAGGAATAACTCCGTGCTATCATAGCTGGGATAGAACACCATAAATCCATTATCGTTATAAAGAGAATGCTACAGTAAGAGCGGCACCTTTCGATGCCGCTCTTCTTTTGAATCCGGATCAGCCCAGGGGGTCACCGGGACAGTACCGCCTGACGGTATGACTGTCCGTTCCTTCTTTAAAGTGAAAACCGAAGGAAACACCCGGGAATCCTCCCGCATCGTCTGCCTGCACACAGACGGCCGAACTGCAGCCCATCTCCCAGGCATGCTTCCATGTAGCATCAGAAAGGCCATACCCGAGATACTCCAGCACCAGCGCTGTGGCATCTCCGTTCATCCAGGGGTTTCTATCCCAAAGATCCTGAAAATCCAGATCTAAGTTATTAAAATCCCAGCCCTCGAACAGGTAAACAAAAATCTCAGGAGAATAGCTGTCACCATAATAGTAATATCCGGCGTACCTGTTTTTTTCTGCAGAATTGGCCATCAGATATTGGCAGAATGCATCTGCCTGCTCTAAAGTTGCCCCGTCATACTGCCGATAAAAGGTGATTTTGACATCCCAGTTAGTGTAGATATTATTATACTGGTCTCTCTTTTCTGTATAGAATGTCGGAGCACCCATGATCTCTTCCGGATTGGAGTAAACCCTGTAATAAGTAATCCCTTCGTACACCCAGGGTGAAACGATAAAACCGTCATAGAGCGGATCCGCTTCAGCCGGCATACAGCCAAGCAGCAGGACAACAAGGATAACGGCAAGGACTTTCCACTGATGTACTCTGTTCTGAGTCATAATCTGAACCTCACAATAAAAATGAATTTGGTTATATAACAACACCTCACTTGCTAGCAGTGTACTAAACAAGTGGGGTGCTGTTTAGAGTCATCCAAAAAATGTACTCACAATATTATTTTGAAGCAGCTGCTGCGGCTTTTGCGGCTTCCTGGCGTTCCTGACGTTCAATGGCTGTGATGCCGAGTTCGTCTTTCACTTCTTTGAAGTAGCCGAGCTGGTCCATCCGGTTGAAGACCACTTTGCCGACCAGCTGGTAGCCGACAGCGTTGAGCTCGGACGGGTCGGACGTGCTCCGCAAACTGGAGGGTACGAGGCCGTGAGAGATATCAGCAGTATCTTCTTTTGTAACGGTTAAGCCTGCATCGGAAAGTCCGTCACTGGAGAGATATTTGCGGATATTGATGAAGTGGTCGCCGTACTCCTGGAGCATGGCGGTTTCAAACGTGTCCAGATCCTGTGTACCGCCTTTATCCCAGCGGCCTTCCAGATAGTAGGGGCCGATGATGAGATAACGGTCTTTATTGGCGATCTGGTGGTCGATGATCCGCTTCTGGAAGGCAATCAGCTGTTCCACCGTGCTGTACTGGTCATCGTAATTGCCGGTGAAGATTACGGTAACGTAATCCCTGTACTGGGAGGAGGCTGCGGTTGTAATCTCTGCGCCTACCGGCACGGTCACGGAACTGCCCGGTTCCAGGCGGGTGAAATAATAGTTGACACTGTGGCTGTAGTTATAGAGCTCCATGTCAAGAGACAGCGTGCCTTCCACACCGTTGATGACAACGTTGTTGACGCCGGCATTCCCCTGGGTGAGGGGGTTGACATCGGCCAGATTGCCGATGTTGAAAAAGCTCTGCTGCTGCATCTGATTCAGGATAGCTTCACCGGAGCTCTTGAGCTTCACGGGCACACGCTCAGTCGTTTCGGGAATGGTGAAGATTTCCGCAACCTGGAAGGGAATGGCGCCGTTCCGGCCGGCGACTGTCAGGGTGTTTTCCTTCCCGCCGCCCAGGTTGACGACCGGGATATCAACGGAGTAAACCGTCCAGTCCGTAATGCGGCCGTAGCTGGTTTTGTCTTCCAGTGTGTTGTAGAAGTTGTACTTGTCACAGATGGCAGCGTCAATCAGTTCTTTCAGAACGCTGGGATAGCTCACACCGCCGGCGGAGCCTGTTGTGGTGACGTCTCCCCAGCAGACAACGCCGGGCAGGTAGGTTGCCACCGTGTCAAGATCCTGCTGGTAAAGTGCTTCCAGGGTGTCATAGTTTGCCTGCTTGGCAGCATTCAGCTCTTTCTGGTGTTCTTCATACATCTGCAGAAGCTCGGCATCCTGTACTTCTTCTTTTGCTTTTACATGCTTATAGGCGTAAAAGAGTCCGACGACCAGAGCAATGATCAGAAGAAGCAGAAATATATTTAAAATGATACGCTTGTGATTGTTTTCAGTTTCCCACATTTCAGGATACACCCCTTGGAAAAATGATAATGTATTATAGTCTATATTTACGGAGAATACAAGATTTGTTTTGCTTTTTTTATGGATTGTTCATTTTTGTACTTTACGAAAAGCGAAAACAAGGGTATAATAAAACGCTAAGTCGTTGAAAGAGAGGGTTTGCTATGACGAAGAACGCTAACGGCGAAATTGAAATAGATCTGTTGCAGCTTTTTCGCGCCCTTTGGCGAAATGCGCTTGTGATTATACTGGTTGCCATCCTGCTCGGCGGGCTTGCCTTTGGAGGGACATATCTGTTCATCACCCCGACGTATCAGGCAACTGCCATGATGTACGTCAACAACAGCACGGTGTCGGTGGGGAGCACAAACTTTTCCATCACCTCCGGCGAACTGACCGCTGCGCAGACGCTGGTTGACACGTATATTGTTATCCTCAAAACGCGTACCACGCTGGAGGAAGTGATTCAAGAATCCGGTGTTTCGTATAGTGTGGAGAATTTGAGTAGAAAAATATCTGCTTCAGCGGTAAAGGGGACGGGTGTCTTCTCCGTGACGGTGACGAGCAACAGCCCGTCGGAGGCAGAGTTAATTGCCAACACCATTGCAAAGGTTCTGCCGGAACGGATTGCGGATATCATTGAAGGCAGTGACGTGCGTATTGTGGACTATGCCATTGTGCCGGCCCACCGTTCTTCTCCGAGCTACACCAAAAACACGGCGATTGGCGGTTTGCTGGGGGCTGTGCTTGTGGCAGGCATTATCTGCCTGAAGGAGATCTTCGGGGCTGAGGCCGATGTGTTGATCCACTCCTCCGATGACCTGACGGAGATGTTCCCGGATGTGCCGGTGCTTGCCGTGATCCCGGATATGAGGGCTTCCGGCAAGAAGGGGTATTATTCGGCTTACTCCGATTATTACAGCGACGACGGGAAGAAGGCGGTGTGACATGGCAGAATCCGGAACAAAAAAACATTCTTCCAGGAAAAACAGTGAATTCCCCTTCCTGTGTGAAAACCTTTCCTTTGCGGGCAAGGAGGCTTACAAGCGTCTGCGCACGAATCTCCAGTTCTGTTTTCCGGATCAGGAGAACTGCGGCGTGGTGGGCATTACAAGTTCACACCCGGCAGAAGGGAAGAGCCTGACGTCTATTAATCTGTGCTATTCTCTTGCCCAGCTGAATAAACGGGTGCTGCTGATTGACGCGGATATGCGCCGCTCCTCCATCGCCTCCAAGCTCGGGCTGCGGGTGCAGCCCGGCATGAGCAACCTGCTGATGGATGTGAACAATGCTGCCAATGTGCTGCAGGAATATATCCCGTCAGATGACAGTTACGGCTTCTTCTTCCTCGCGGCAGGAGATGCGCCTCCCAACCCGTCTGAGCTGCTGCATTCGGCCAGGATGAACCGGCTGATGGAAGGGCTGCGCACGAAATTTGACTATATCGTGCTGGACCTGCCTCCGGTTGGCGCCGTGTCGGACGCACAGACGGTTTCTACCCTGGTGGACGGCATGCTGATTGTGGTGAGGGAAGACCACACACCCAAACCGATGCTGGAGGAGTGTATCAAGCAGTTGCAGCTGACGAATTCCCGTATTCTGGGGTTTGTGATTAACGGCGCGGTGGAAGGTTCTTCCAAGTCCTATTCCTATGGGAAGTACGGAAAATACGGAAAGTATGGTTCTTACAGCAATTATTATAAAGGATATTACAAATAGAGCTTGTGCGGTAAGGATGGCCTGCTGCCATGATTGATTTTCATTCCCACATTCTGCCGGGGATGGATGACGGTTCTTCCTCTCCGGAGGAATCCCTTGCCATGCTGGAGGTCAGCGCTGAGCAGGGCGTGGATGAGATTTTCGCAACATCTCACTTCTACCCTGACGAAGAGGATCCGGAATCCTTTCTGGAGCGACGGACAGAGGCTTATGAGGAGCTTACGGCTTTTCTTGCTGAGGAAGCGAAAGGCATCACCCTGCCGAGGATCCATCTGGGAGCAGAGGTCTATTACTTCCCGGGGATCGCCACCTGTGAGGAGATTCGTCCCCTTGCCCTGGGCGAGACAGAGATGCTCCTAGTGGAGCCGCCGGTTGCGCCTTTTTCCAGGGCGATGCTGGACGAGATCGAGGCTATCGGGCCGAATCTCGGCCTGACGCCGGTGATCGCCCATCTGGACCGATATTGCCATCTGCTGAGAGATCGCTCGCTTTTTTCGCTTCTGGAGAGATGGGAGATTCTGGTGCAGGTGAATGCGTCGTTTTTCATTAGGCCTGCAGCTTCGGAGTTCGCGATGAAGATTCTCCGGGAGGAAAAGTGCCAGCTGTTGGGTTCCGATTGTCACAATTTAACAGAGAGGCCCCCAAATATTGGGCCTGCAACAGAAAAAATTCGTGAAAAAAACGGAAGCAGGTATCTTGCAATCCTCAATGAAAGAGGATATAATATGTTAAACCTTGGATAATTGCTTATGGTTAATAAGTAGGAGGTATTTATCATGAAAAAGGTTCTTGTAGTAGTTCTTGCATTTGCTATGGTTCTGAGCCTTGCTGCAGCTGCATTTGCTGCAGGTTCTCCCGTTACTCCTCCGGTAGTAACAGGTGGTGGTGCTGGCAAAGGAACCGGCGATAACGTAACACAGCGTGCACCGATCGTAAAGTTCATCACCGGCGAAACTCAGAAGGGCACTCCGATTAATGCTCCTTATGACGAAGTAGGCAAAGCTGCTGTTGAGCTCGCTGACAAGGTCGTCAAGGCCATTGTTAATGATGAGATTGAAGACGAAGAGCTGAAAGCGGCTATTGAGAAGTTCCTGGAAGAGAATGAAGGCAGCCTTGCTTCCGGTATCATCACCATGGGTGAAGATGCAGCGGAAGAAGATGTTAAGCTGGCTGTAGACGCTAAGGGCTTTGACAAGGTCATGTTCAATGCTCCCGGCGATGCTGAGAATCTTGCCTTTGTCGTTCTCGAAGGCTGATTGCTTGAAATTGAAATGAAAAAGGCGGGGATTTATGTCCCCGCCTTCTTTCTTTACCCGAAAATAACGGAAATGTGTGGATGCGAATGAAAAAGAGAAATACAATCCTGCTGGTCCTGGTGCTCCTGCTGGGCGTCGGGCTCGGCATTTTCGTGTGGCAGACCCAGAAAGCTGCCGACAATGAAGTGGTAGAGGGTGCGGGGACGTCCCTGCATGCGGACCATACGTCAGAGTATATTGAATATAACGGGCAGCAGTATCCCGTGAAGCGGAGATTTTCGAGCATTCTGCTGATCGGCACGGATACTTCTGATACGGCACCGAAAAAAGTTGTGGAATCGGAGAACTACAACTACCAGTTTGCCGACTTCCTTGGCGTTCTTGTTTTCGACCACGACAAAAAGACGGTCACGCCTTTCCAGATCAACCGTGACACGGTGTGCAAGGTGCCCTGGCTGACTTCCTCAGGCAAGGAAGAAGGGTATGGCGTGATGCAGATCACCTATGCCCATACCTTTGGAAAAGGGAAAGAGGACAGCTGTGAAAACACGGTGAAAGCCGTGAGATGGCTGTTGTATAATGCACCGGTTGACCGGTATATGGCCTTTACTATGGATGCCGTGCCCGTGATGAATGATATGGTGGGTGGCGTAACGGTTACGCTGGAGGATGATATCCCGTCCCTCGGAGAAGAGTTCGTGAAGGGTGCTACGGTTACGCTGAAAGGCAGCAAGGCTCTGCAGTTTGTGCGGCAAAGGAACACGGATGTGTTGGAGTCTAACGTGACGCGTATGGCCCATCAGCGGCTGTATCTTGCCGCGTTTACCGAGGCAGCCCGTGCTGCAGCAGCAAAGAATCAGGATCTGGCGGTGGATGCCTTCAAGGCGCTCAATCCCTTCCTTTGCACCAACCTGACGGTGAACAACATGTCTGAGATGGTGGAGGACCTCTGTAATTATGAGATTCTGCCTGTTGTCACACCGGAAGGTACCTACACCAGCAAAGACAGGTTTGATGAAGGCATCGAACATGCGGAATTCACACCGGATGAAGCCTCTCTGTGGGATTGTGTTTACAAAGCCTTCTGCAGAGAAAAGTAATTTCCTATGGGGTATTTCATTTACCTTGTCACATCTCTGGATATAGCCTACTACATCACTGCCGTGATGTTCGGGGTTGGGAGCTACCTTGTCCTGATGCATCTGGGGGTCGAGCTGAAGCAGAGGCTGGCAGCTGCACTGCTGATTGCCTATGTGTTTCTGGTACTCTCAGTTACTGTGCTGGCAAGAGGCCATCTGATTCAGAATAATACGCTGCTGAAACCCTTCTGGTCCTATGGGGCGCTGATTTACGGGAAGAGGAAGTATTCGATCCTGACGGAGATTGTGCTGAATATCCTGATGCTGATCCCGGTGGGGTTCCTTCTGCCGTTCCTGGTGAAGAAGCACACGGTGCTGTATGGGTTCCTGTGCAGCCTGTGCATTGAGGTTTTCCAGCTCGTCACAAAAAGGGGATACTTTGAAATTGATGACCTGATTCACAATACACTTGGTGTTGTCATCGGGGTTGGGTTGTATAGGCTTGCTGTGAAGTTGTTTGGAGAAAAAGAGTAAAAATTACGGCTGGGGCGGGCACCCCATTGAAAACCCTGCGGGTTTCCAACACGGCCTCTGCCCGCGCCAGCCGGCTTATCCGTAGTCTTTATGTTTGTTAATTGCCGGGCGGAGCCCGGATGGATAATTAAAAAAGAAATTTTGAATTATGATGATAATGAGGAGTCTAATTTAGGAGGTCATGAGTAGAGAAAACGAAACTTATCGCCTTGAACTTGAGCAGATAAGGGCTGCCTTTCCAAATCAAGCAGTGATTGGTCGTACAGAATTGATGCATTATTTAGGTAAAGGCAGGAGTTGGTGTGATTTCCACGGTTTTGCAGGAAAGGACTTTACGATAGTTAAAGTAGCTTACATTTTGTCGAAAATGAAGTAAAAGGGCCAAAAGAGGAGAAATCTTTTTTGCGGTTTTAAGTAAACAATTTGTTGTTTGTTTTGAATTTCAATATAAATAAAATCAAGGAGAGATTATATGAATTGTATTCAATTTTGGCTAACATGGCATGACAATCTTACTGTTATTTTTTCTGTAGTAGCTATCATAATAACGATTATAATAAGCGGAGGTCAATCAGGGCAAGCCAGAGCAGTAAATGATGCAAATACGAAAAAAAAGCATAATTTCATTATAAGGATATTAGTTGCGGTTATAGTCTTGGCAGTTGCAGTAGTCATTTCAGGTAAGAGCCTGGATAAACATAATGTTTGGACGATAGTGCCAAATCTTTACGGCCGTACATATGATGATGCAATGAGTATTCTTTATGAGCACCGTCTAAATGGCCAGTTGGCATTGGCCTCAACTAATAATGATTTGTCAGATTCAGATAGCAGAATTGTCTGGCAATCTTATGAAGAGGGGAAACCAATTAAAGTTGGGACTACTATTTCATTCCTGATTGATGATCGTTTTTCTTTGGACAGCATTCCGCTTAATCAATATGCTTATAAAGATGAATCAATTATTCAATCCAAAAAATTGGAATATAAAATAATTGATAACAAAGATGCAGTAAAACAGGCAGTAGAACGAGAGGAGGCAGCAAAAGAAAATAATACGTCTGTAGATTATTCTTATGATGATCCTCATTGGGATGTTGGGATTAAGGCTGCTGATATATGGTATGATGCCTATACAACTATTTGGGGGGGCAGAGCTTATGTCGGTATGAATGCAACATACAGTTATAATGTATATGCTGGTTCTATGTCATTAACATTGGAAGAATTAGTAGAAAAAAGCGCTAATACATTAACGGGAGGAATCGGAAGGCCTGATTTAGACACTTGTTTTGTAGTAGGTAAGCTCATTCCCGTTTCCGGTCAAGAAAGTATGGTCTTATATAAAATTAATGTACCAAATGACAATGATAAGTGCGTTTTCTTCCTTCCGCAAACACTTAGTAACGGAGAATACAAATTTGTTTTTTCAATCATTGACAGTAATTACAAGATGTTTGAATGGTATCATAATATTTCTATTGTGGAAGAATTCAGTGCAGGTAAAAGTCTTGTTCTGCCGTGAGGCATTTGGTATTGAGAATATCCGATGGAATAAGTATTTCCGGATTGACTATTAGAAGCACAACCTGGTGACTACAAAGGCACAGCTGGTTTAGGTATGGGATATGATGCTGCATATGGTGAGATGCAGGTTATTGTGAGAGAGCGGACAGGAATATAATTATGAAAAACAGCGTCCGGGAGGGCGCTGTTTTTGAGTGGGGTCAGTTTACGTAATATAGTTACTTGATTTTTGAGTTTGATTGACAGTTACTTTGCATTTTTGTATAATACATTTAAGGTGAATTAATAGAGGACACAACTTAACTTATAATAAACACATCATCCAGCAAAGAAGGTGGACCATGGCATATATTGTTAGATCAACCGAAAAAGTCAGGGGTAAAGGTGCTGACTATGAAACCAAAGCCATGCTTTACCTTATGAGTGGCAGAGAAGATAGCTGTGAGATCTATAGTTTTGCAATAGATTTTTACAACGATATTACAGGGCTGGACACTCACGCTGAAAAAGCTTGGGATTTGCAATCAAAAGGGAATGTGGCTAAAAGTCCTATGGAAATAGGCCGTGAACTTGTCACACTTTATAAGAACTATTTGTCTGAGCTCACTTTCGATTATCTGATATTGTTTATGGCCGGTGTCCCAGATACTTTTCGGATTGATAGTTCTATTAACACGTTTGGGGTAGAGAATTTAACTGACAAGGCACTGAAGAGTGTACGAAATGGACTTGTTAAAGAGGCAACTGCTAAAAGCTATATCGACGATGATAAGATTACAGATGAGAGCGTTGATGATTTCTTAAAACAGGTCACGTTTGTTATTGATGATAAGACAAAGGCAGAGTACATAAAGCATATCCTGAGTGTTAATCCAAAGTTTATTCCTAAAGATGCAGTTCTAGAAGGTATCTTCAACACAATCCGGGATGCTCAAGCTGCTAAGAAAAATACTTTTTCAGTGGAAGGTAAAATGGTGACTCATCTTCGGGAAGTTTACGAATACGATAGGACAATCAAGGCAAGAGAAATTCGCCTTATGGTTATTAATACCTTGGTCAACAGAAATATCGTTGGAGACGGAGCACCACGTTATTTCTTCCCCCTGATTCAAAATTATGATGGGGTCAAACAGGGTGAGGTTATAGAGGACTGCCAACTGCAGATTTCAGTTGCTTTATTTGATAAAGCAAACTCAGAGGCCTTTTGGGATCTCCTCGATACGATTATTAATGCCATTATCGATAATCGGAACTTCAGCACAGCAGAAACTTATGATTTGATTGCAGATAACAATGCTGTGAGAAAAACGTTGCTCGATGTTCTTTCAATACAATATCTTATTTCTGTGATGAAGGAGGCACTGGAATGATTATTAAAAAAATCGCATTTGGCGCTTCCAACGAAGCTTTTATCGAAGATAGATTAACAAACGGATTTAATATTATCTTTAGCGATGATAACAATAAGGGGAAGACTATAGTCATGCAGTCGGCATTGTATGCCCTAGGTAATGAACCGATCTTTCCTTCTTCTTTTGATTTCCTAGATTATTACCATTATGTTCAGATTATTCTAGATGATGGGACTATTCTTGAATCCTGCAGAAAAGGGAATTCCTTTATCGTTAAGATCAATGATAGTATTTCTATTATTGACGGAGTATCTGAGTTAAAAAGATTTTTTAAACGCAATGGTTTTTATTTTCCTGTGATTGTAAAAAACAACGTGAAGCGAATTGTAGATCCTGTTCTTTTGTATCAAGTGTTTTTTGTGGGACAGGATGGAAAAAATTCCTCCACAATTTTCCATGATAATTTTTATAAGAAAGAAGATTTCTGGAACCTGATTTTTGTGCTTGCTGGTCTTGAGTCCGAAACAGATGGAGTTATTGACCAAGATGAAATAAAAACAAAAATAGACCTCTTAAATGAAGAGAAAAAAATTCTCAAATCGAAGAATAAGATATTTAAAAGCAGTAAGAATACATCTCTAGACTTGGTTTCACAACAGAGAAGCAATGAAGCTTTTGAGGGCAAAGTCAAGAGCATCACAAGCTTGCAAAACAGAATAGTTGAGCTAACAAAATTGCGTAATCGTGCAGCAAGTCGAAAGCTTGCAAATGAACGTACACTTGATGAGATTAGATCGTTAAATCGAGCAGATACTTCTGGTTCTCTTTATTGCATTGAATGCGGGTCAGATCATATTGGCTATAGATCTGGAGATAAATCGTATACCTTTGATATCACGGATAAGGATATGCGGAGAAATATAATAGAGTCAATTCAAGATAAGATAAACGCATACGATGAGGAAGTACAAAACTGTATACTGCAATTGAATGAGCTGCAAAGACAGCTTCAGACTCTTCTTAAAGAAGACGATCTTAGTCTTGAGGCAGTTTTGTTGTACAAAGATGAAATCGTGGAAGCTTCTGCAGCAGACACACGCTTGATAGAAATTGATGCTGAGATAAAAGCATTGAAAGCATCTCTCAGTAATGATAAAAAAAGGAGCCAGGAAGAAGCAGACAAAAGAGAAAGGCTAAAGACGAAGATAATTTCTCTTATGAATTATTTTTATAAAGAGATTGATCCTAATGGTACACTTGTTTTCGAAGATCTGTTCTCGAAAAGGAAGAGCGTATATTCAGGAAGTGAAGAAACAGAGTTTTATCTTTCAAAACTGTATGCGATTGCAAAAGCGTTGGGGCATACATATCCGATAATGATGGATTATTTCCGGGATGGTGAGCTGTCAACTGAAAAGGAAGAGTCAGTCTTATCAATATTTGGAGAATTTGAAAACCAGATCATCTTCACTGCGACATTGAAAAAGGAGGAAATGGGAAAATATAAAGGAAGGAAGGGAATAAAGGCAATAGATTATTCTATTAACGCAGACTCTCATATTCTGTCGGATAAATATAAAAGAAGATTCAAGATGATCATGAAAACCATGATGGTCAAAATATAGAGTGGCTATATCATCTAATGTAAGAAGAATCTGCTTTTGCGACGCAAATGGGATAATAGCTTTACAATCAATATACGATGAAATATATGATGTTTAATAGGATGATATTACTGATTTTTTAATATTGGCATTACAGCGTCTGGGAGGGCGCTGTTTTTGAAAAGATGAGATTTACGTAATATAGTTGCGGGAGTTGGGGATGATTGACATGGCTTTTTTGGTCTTGTATAATGAATCCATGATTCATTGATCAGGAAGGTAAGCGGGGTTATAAAGAATGTCGGAATATGAATTCGTGAAGATAAATGGGAAGAAAAGGCCAGTGCATGTTGTGCTGATGGAACAGGTTCTCGGCCGTCCATTGGAGAAAAATGAGGTTGTGCATCATATTAATGGAGATAAACGGGATAACAGCCTGGAGAATCTCCAGGTGATGGATAGAGGTGAGCATACTCGCATGCACACTTCAGGCGTGTCGCCAACACCTGAAATGATTGATAAACTGCGCAATGCTCTTAAAGGCAGGCCGGCACATAACCGGAAATTCAGCAGGGAACAGGTTCGAGTTATAGCTGAAAGGCTGAAAAAAGGGGAACACCTCACAGTTATTGCAAGAGAATATGACTGTAATTTTACTAGCATTTCTAAGATCCGAGACGGGAAAGCCTACCGGGATTATCTTGAAGATTATCCGGAGGAGGCATTCCCACTCCAGAAACATAAATTTCATAGGCCTAAAGAATCGATTCTGGCGCAGAGAAAGTTTTCAACAGAAGAAGCGATGGAAATCAAGGGCTGGATTCAGAAAGGTTACTCGGATTCCTTTATTGCAAAACAGATAGGGGCAGAAAGAGGGGCGGTTCGGGAGATACGACTCGGCAATACATATCAGGACGTTCCATGGCCGGAAAAGGAGAGGGAGCTGCTTCATCCTGACACACTGCCGGATCTTACTTTTATTCTTCTGAAGCATCCGATGAGTGAGAAGGAAGACGAGTTTTCTGCCCTGCGGGATGACTATCATCTGACGCCGAGTATTCTTGCGATAACGATGCTCACGCTGGTCAGGCGGGCACTGGCAGGGGACAGGGATCTGGCTCTGTGTCTTCTGGTTCTGGGTGGGTATGAGAATATGGTCGGCAGAATCCTGATGGAAGAGTCTGCGCTTGCACCGTTGATGAACTGATAGAAGCTGGTTGCTTCGCTTAACGGCAGAGGGGTTCCCATGGAGTTCGCAATCTGATCCGGTAGGTAACAGGAGAAGCTTAGCAGAACAAAAACAGCTCCGGTTTTTATTCCGGAGCTGATGCTGACTTTTATTCTGTTATTCTCTGTATTCGGTGTTTCTCAACTTACCAGAAAAATGCGGGGTCGTTCGTCACATATGAGGGGAAGTACGGCCGGCCGGTAGGATCTATGTTGATGCCGGGCACCAGATCCACGAGGATGCCTGCGGGGATGTCGAGCTCTTTGCCCTGGTAGATGATGTGGAGCACAGCCTCTGCGGAGTTTTCAGCACCATTGGAGTTGCTGAAGGTGCAGAAGAAGCGGTAGCCTTCCATATCTGCGTGGACATTGTTGATAATCAGGGTGCCTGTGGTGTCGCCGGTAATGTTGGAGTGAGGGAAGTAGCTGCGGAACTCATCGACCGTGCAGCGGTATCCGTCTGGGTCGATAACCGTCCAGGTGAGGCCGGAGTACTTTCTCGCATTTGCCACAAAGGCTGCTGTTTCGCCGATGAAGTGGTATTCGTCTGTGGGATCTTTCGTAACTTTGATTCCTCCGTTGTCTGCGAAAGCGGAAGCGCTGAGACTGAGAACGATTGCAATGA
>JBGUNA010000036.1:0-2000 GCA_045117135.1 Candidatus Limivicinus sp.
GCGCTCTTCCGTCGAGCTGGCGAGTTGAACTTGTTCCATCGGGAAGTAAGACGCATCCATTTTTATGTTGCTGTTGCCGGACCAGAAGTAAGCATTCGGCTGGTCCTCGGAGCCTGCCATCACGACACAGAGTTCACCGGTTCCGCCAAAAACGGCCGCGTACCGGCAGTCCATAATGGACTTCTGTGCTTCAGGGTTGGATAATTCATACGTTATTCTGACCGTATTATTTGTCGGAGGATCGGTAACCGGCGGAGCTGTTTGGAAAATCACTTTCCCGTTCTGACGATCATAGCTCCAACCCTGTGTCAAATGGACACCATCCACTTCTACATACGTAACACGGTTAGCAATCACCGGCAGCGAATATGTCCTGGAGCCGTTGACCGCGTTATACCAGACTGTCTTCCGGGAACTGAGCCGGTTTTCCGGCTGGTACAGGTCTCCCGCTCCGGTGGAGGGTGAAGCATTGATCAGAATGACCGGCTCATAGGGATAGACGGAGGCAGCCGTGAATGTCCAGGTATCATTTTCATACACGGCAGAGATCTCTTTGTAGGCTCCCGTCGTCTTGTAATACAGCTTATCACTGTAAGTGAAGAAGGTACCGCGAATCAGAGGGAGGCTGGTACAGAGGAGGTGGGGTTCTGCGGTCTCCACCTCACCCACCGCAGCAAAGCTGCGGTCCCCCCTCCCCGCCAGGGGAGGGTTATACAAGGTGTTCTTTCGGATAGGGAGACCGCTAAGTTCTCCCTCGTTATTTAGCTCGGAAGGAGCAGTTGATGCGTAGGAAGAAGTTTCCTTCCGAGCAGAATTTGCAGCCCCAGAGCGTGAGGACTCCTCAAACCGGAAACAGTAAATTCCATCCCCGATATGCGCGAAGATATGTCCGTGCCAGAAGCGTGGATAAGCAGCAATGCCCAGCCCCAGCATCGTACTGTTCAAATAAACCTGACCCTTGCGGGAGCAGAGCATACCGTTTCGCCAGAGAAGATTTTTCATCTCCGGGCTCTCATTCGGCTTGAGCCGGTAATCCGGATCCCAGAGATTCAGCCCGCCGCAGAGATTGGAATAGTCCAGGACGTACTCCTTTTTCGGAGCAGGCGAATCTCGCAGGCTTGTATATCTCGGCTGCATCAATCTTCCTCTTCCTCATAAAGATAGACATAGGCGTCTTCCATAAAAATACAACGATCGCATCCGGCTACCTCACCTTTATAGTCCAGGTAAACGGTATCACATTCTTTCCCGCAAATCGGACAAACCGGGATGAATTCCCTTTTCACCGGCGGTTCCGGCTGATAATCAGGAATAGTTTCTCTCACGAATTCCTCCACCTCCATGAAAAAAGAGAGACGGCAACCCGCCTCTCTCAACTCATATTTTCTATTTTGCTATTGTAATAATATCACTGTTTAAGCGTTCAGTCTCGGACGGATGAGTGCGGGATGGGGCGGATTAGGACGGATTATTCTTTTTTTCCCGAAAAATCATTTCAGCCGCACTGAGAGCTCTCTTCCGCAATTCACGACAGGTTGTTTTCGGTAAAACCATCAATTCCTGAATTTCCGGCATTCTCAGCCCTCTGATGTAGATATACCGCAGGATCTCACGATATTCTTTTTGGGGAATCCGGCTAATTAAATTTTCAACCTCCAGTTTCATCTCCACCAGATGTTGCTGCTTCTTCTCCAGGGAGATCTCTTCTTCGGCAATCTGAATCATAACGGATTCAAAAGCTTTTTCGTTTTTAGAAGGGTTCCTACCGGCTGTAAAACTCAGTTGTGTGGTTGTTTTTTCCACGATGGAACGAAGAGATGCGATGTGATCAATATCCCCGCGGATCTCTTCTTCCATCTGCTTCGGACGGGACAGAAACTCTTCAACCCCATAAGCTCTCTTTTCCATTCAGGATGTCCTCCTTTAACTGTTCGGTTGCCAGAACCATAACCGTGTCAAACTTCGGATACTTCACCAGCTTTCTCGCATATTCCGGCATT
>JBGUNA010000037.1:0-13074 GCA_045117135.1 Candidatus Limivicinus sp.
GCGCTCTTCCGTCGAGCTGGCGAGTTGAACTTGTTCCATCGGGAAGTAAGACGCATCCATTTTTATGTTGCTGTTGCCGGACCAGAAATAGGCATTCGGCTGGTCTTCGGAACCTGCCATCACCACACAGAGTTCCCCGGTTCCGCCAAATACGGCCGCATACCGGCAATCCATAATGGACTTCTGTGCTTCAGGGTTGGATAATTCATACGTTATTCTGACCGTATTATTTGTCGGAGGATCGGTAACCGGCGGCGCTGTTTGGAAAATGACTTTCCCGTTTTGCCTATCATAGCTCCATCCCTGAGTCATGTGAACACCGTCCACTTCAACATACGTGACACGGTTGGCGATCACCGGAAGTGAATACGTCCTCGACCCGTTGACAGCGTTGTACCAGACGGTCTTCCGGGAACTGAGCCTGTTTTCAGGCTGATAAAGATCTCCCGCACCGGTAGAAGGTGTTGCATTGATCAGGATGACCGGCTCATAAGGATAAACGGAAGCTGCCGTAAATGTCCACCGGTCATTCTCATACACGGCAGAAATCTCTTTGTACGCTCCCGTCGTCTTGTAATACAGCTTGTCGCTGTAGGTGAAAAAGGTACCTCTCACCAACGGCAAGCCACTACAGAGTTGTATTACATTCCCGCTTACCGGATCAAAACAGTAGATTCCGTCAGAAATATGGGCAAAGATGCAGCCGTGCCAGAAACGTGGATAGGCAGCAATGCCAAGCCCCAGCATCGTACTGTTCAGATACGTCTGCCCTTTGCGGGAGCAGAGCATACCGTTTCGCCAGAGCAGGTTTTTCATCTCCGGGCTCTCATTCGGCTTGAGCCGGTAATCCGGATCCCAGAGGTTTATCCCGCCACAGAGATTGGAATAGTCAAGCACATACTCCTTCTTCGGGGAGGGCTTATCTCGCATGTTTGTATATCTCGGCTGCATCAGTATCCTTCCTCATATAAATACTCATAAGCATCTTCCATGTTTATACACCGGTCGCAGCCAACTATGTCATCATGCAGATCGACATAAACCGTGTCGCATTCCTCTCCGCAAACCGGACAATACGGGATGTAATCATCCGGTACCGGCGGTTCCAAACGATAATCTGTCATAGAAGCCTCCAACTAAAACGGGAGACAGGTTGCTTCCTGCCTCCCGCATTTTCTGTTTTTGCCAGTATAATAGTATCATAAAGAAAGTGTATAATCCCGTCTAATTCTGTCTAAAAGTGTCTAAAACCTTCTGAGTGCGATAAATGTTTTCCGCCGCTTTCAAAGCTTTCCCGAAAAGGAGGTATGCACCCGGCCTGCTGATGTCCAACTCCTCTGAAATCTCATTCATCTTCATACCTTCCACATATTTGCAGTACAGCAGCTTCTGCATTTTCGCATCCGACACTTTTCTGATTACATTAATCACAGACGCCTGAACTAAAGCCAGTTCATTAAGCTTCACCGAAAGCTTACGTTCCTCCTCTACGATATCTATCATTGTTTTTTCAAACGTATCGCTTGATCTGGAAGGATTCCTCCCTGCCGTAAGACTCAGATGTGTCGTGGTATTCTCCACGATAGAGCGTAGAGAAGCGACGTAATCCTTTTCACTCCGGATTTTCTCCGCCGCATCCAGGTAACGGCCAAGGAATTCCTGAATTTCAGGCAGATCGGTCTTTTTGTTCATATTCCTGCCTCCATCGTTTCAGATTTCTTATGGCAGTTTTTTCTGCCGTTTTCAATACAAAAAGCTTTTTCCATCCGGGCAGCGGATGCTTTTGGATCTCTTTCACTCTTCGGATCAGAGATGCCGCCTGCTCGAGCTTATCGATTTCCTGATAACCGCCTGCGGAAAAGTCCTTACACAGCTTAACCACTTCACCAGCCTTGCTCCGGAATTCCAAAGCAAGTTTTTCAGCAGTTCTTTTTTCCTCTTCCAGCTTTTTTAGGATATAATCACCTCCTACTTTTGTGTAGAAGCAAAAGTCCTCCGAGAGGAAGAAACTTATTACTTCTTCCAGATCTTTCGCTGCCTGACGGCTGCCCGGCTTCACGATCAGTTTTGCGGAATACTCCCGGTAGTCCTCGGCAGCCTGCACCACCACGGCATTGAGCAGATCCTGCACCGGGCCTTTATGATAATGATCATTTATTTTCATTTGTTTTCTTCTTTTTCGGCAACCCTGATCCTGTCATTCTTTTTATTTTCATTACACAATATCTCCAGTCTTATATTTTTATGACGGAAAATCTTTTTTGTTTCGTTTTTCCACGGGGGAAGGGCGGGCTTTTGAGCCCTTCCCTCCGCGGGGAAACGACGGAACGGAAGTTCCCTTTTATAAAGCAGATTTCCGTTCCAAACGGAAAACTGAGAAATACCAGATTTCACATTTCTCCGTTTCTGACAACAAATCCGCCTTTTACCGTGTAAGATTCAGAAGCTTCTTTCAGTCTGTCGCGCATGCAACGTTCACTGATCTCAGCATATTCCGCCATGGCTTTCAGCGTCACCGGCAGGTCAATGGAGCAGGCATCATAAGCTGCATCAACAGATTCCCTGCGCTGCTGCGGTGTTGTTGCTTTGCGGTTCCTTGCCCGCACAGCTTCGAAACTTCCATCAGAAAAAGCGCCCTTCAGGTTCTCCTGATCCACCCGATGGAGAGGATATTCAAACCAGAAATTAATCGGAGTGAAATTAGCAAACTCTCGCAAAGAGCACTCCAGCCGCCAGGCACTGGCGTTGCCGTCACGGACTTTGTTTTTCAGTTCATCCGTCAGTTCGAGCTCGATCATATCCAAAACCGCATCGGGGTCTCGCGCAAAAACACCGGAGCCGGACGCCCTGTCCTGGCTCTTTTTGCTGCCCTGGGCACCTTTGGAGTGATGGTGGCAGTAGATGACGGATGCTCCCGTTTCGGCGCAGATCTTATCGAATTGGTTCGTGAAGTAGGCCATATCGGAAGCCGTGTTTTCGTCCCCGGTGATGATTTTGTAAATCGGGTCGAGGATTACGGCGTCAAACCCCTGTCCATGCATGCGTTTCAACAGAAGAGGCACCAGCTTATCCAACGGGATAGCTTTTCCTCGCAGGTTCCAGACGACAAGATCCTCCGGATGCTGCGGTGTGATGTGCAATGCCTCATAGATTTTCAGGATACGCCGGACACAGGAAGCCGGATCAATTTCCAGGTTGATATACAGTGCTTTGCTCTTCCGACAGTTGAAACCCAGCCAGGGTAGTCCTTCTGACAGTGCAATGCACAGCTCCAACAGCAGGAAGCTCTTACCTGCCTTTGACGCGCCGGCGATCAGCATCTTATGCCCGCAGCGTAAAACCCCTTCGATCAGTTGTTCCGGCAAGTTCGGCACATGGTTTAGGAAATATGCCATATCCTGCATGTCAGGAAGACCGTCAGCAGAACTGGTCTGAGATTGCACCCAGTCCTCCCAGCTTTTGGAACCGATGTTCACAGCCAGAAGCTTTTGCTCTTTGCCGTTGCGTGTAACACCCGGCAGACGGCTCAGTCTGGAGGGATTCCGGTTTTGTTTATCCACGGTGCAGCCGTTCTGCTCCAGAACCCCGTACAGGAACTGCACCCTCTCCCGGTATTCTTCATACGAATCGGCACCGATATGCACGATGGCATGCAAGCTTTTGCCGCCGGAATACACCAGGGCGGCAATGGGCAAGGCAAGCCTCCGATAAACGGCTTCCTGCTCTTCCAGAGGCATAGAGTCAGACTCCACCAGGGCATAACGGAAAGCAGTTACGTTTTCATTTTTGACCCCATTGCCGTCCAAAGGATTGAAACGGATCCAGGCGCCGCATTCTTCCTTCCAGTCTCCTACCACAGCCCCGAGGTCATCCGGATACTTCTCGAGAAGCCCGATCAACTCCCCTGCCGTGCGGTTATACACACCCTTTGCCGGCAAATAGCGGTTATCCTCGTTTTTCCATACATCTCCGGTCACATAACCGACGATATCCGCAGGTTGAAAGAGGGTTTGCAGATAGAGCTTAAGCTGCTCCGTTGGAGCTTTCTCAACCCCTGTCCCCTGTTCTCTGTATCCTGTATCCTGGTTTTCTCCCTCGTATTCAATCTCGTCGTCCCAATCCAGCTCCCGGTTATCATCCCTGCGCCAGCCGCGGTCTCTCGCCATCTGAATGATGCTTCCTCCGCCTACCTTAGGTCCGATGTAACCGTCAAACGTAGCCCATTTTTTTACACATTCTCCTGGATGATACCGTGCCTCTCCTTTTGACCAGTTCTCCCATACTTCAACGGGATAGCCCTCGTTCTTGAGGGCCATCCCGATCCGCAGCCAGGAATCATAATCCAGGTCAGCAGGATTTAGAAAATCTAATGCCAGAATCACATTATCCATACTTTCCACCATCAGTAATCAAGCAACTGAGATATCTGCCGGGATGCCTTTTCAAAGGTCCAGCCGGCAGCATCCTCAAACCCGTATTGCAGAAGGAATCGCACCTGTTTTGGCGTACTGAGTCCTGCATTCTGACGTTTAATCAGCCTGTCAATCAACATACTGGCAAGCCCTTTGCAGGTGACAGCGCCCGTTGAAATCCCGCACCTGTTCAGGTAGGAGAGCTGTTTCGGCGTCGGCTCGTCAAACTCCCAACCGAAGGTCGGCTCATAAAGGGCAATATCCTCTGCTGCTATGGACAGGGCAAATTCCATCGGGTCGACTGTTTTCGCTTTTTTCCGGCTGGAGCGTTCCAGCGTCTGAGCGAGAGATTCAGCCCGCTCGGCCATGATATCCCGCTCGGCCTGTTCTTCCACATCGGAGACATCCATTTCTTCTCCGCTGCGTAGAATCTTTTCCATCTGTTCCTCGACTTCTGCAGTACCGCTGAAGAGAGACGAGGGAGTACAAAGATCGTGTTTGGCGGTGAGATAAAGAAAGTCCAGTATCAGAAGGTTTTCCTTGCCGGGATATAAGCGGGTTCCCCGTCCTACCATTTGCTGATAAAGGGATCTAACCTTTGTCGGCCGGAGAACTACGATGCAGTCAACGGAGGGACAGTCCCAGCCTTCGGTTAAAAGCATCGCGTTGCACAATGCCCGGTACTTCCCTGCCTCAAAGTCCGAGAGGATTTCCTCCCGGTCCGGACTCTCTCCGTTCACCTCAGCTGCGGAAATGCCATATTCGTTCAGTAGTTCGGCAAACCGTTTTGCCATCCTGATCAGAGGCAGGAAAACAACGGTCTTTCTATCCTTGCATTCTACCGCCATTTTTCTTGCTATCTCATCCAGATACGGTTCGATGGCATCTCCAAGGCTGTTGGCGGAATAATCACCACAGGAAATCTTCACCTTCGTAAGGTCTACTTCCACTGGCAGCATTTTTGCTTTAATCGGCACAAGATACCCCTCGTTAATTGCTTTCCGCATCGTATATTCGAAAGCAAGGCTCTCATACACTTCACTCAAAGCTTTATGATCACCTCTGTCGGGGGTGGCTGTCACGCCAAGGATCCTGGAACCGTCAAAATGATCGATGATATTCCGGTAACTCGGTGAGAGAGAATGATGCGCTTCGTCTACCACGATATCCGTATAATACCCGACAGGATACTTCTTCAACCGTTCCGGCCGACACATACTCTGTACGGAAGCAACCGTAACAGGCGCATCGCTCATCCAGGCGGAAGAATCTGCCTTTTCCAGAGCGGAATCCAACCCGGTCGTGGCTTTCAGCTTCTGTGCCGCCTGCATCAGGAGTTCATCCCTGTGGGCGAGGATTAACCCACGCCCACCATTTTCTACCTGACGTCGCAGAAACTCGCTGAAGCAGACCGTTTTACCGGTGCCTGTCGGAAGCACAATCAGAGTATGTTTTCTGCCGTCGGCAAACTCCTTCTGCGCGGCATCCACAGCATCTCGCTGGAATGGATACAGTTCAATCCCCATCTATTCCACCTCAAAAAACTTCGTCCAGCGGCTCGGTTCCATCAATTGCCATTGCTTCCTGCAGCCACTGCGGATCAGCCGGGAAGAAAGAAGGGTCGAAATCGTAGTAACGATCGATGTTGTTTGCTGTATGTTCTTCTCCATCACGGCCTTTATAAGTTCTGATTCCCATATGCACCCGTAACTTGGAACCTTTAACTTTGCTCCAATCCATTCTGAGTTTCTCTCCATGCTTCTTTAAACCGATTGCCCGGAAAAAGCTGGAAAGAACCCATTCTGTTTTCTTGTGGAGGAACAGGACAGTCTCAAAATCTCTCGGTCCTTCCTCCGTGTCGAGCCGCAGGGTAACAATTGCCTTGTCGCATGGCGGCATCCGCTCGCTACCATTATGTCTGCCGCGTTCAACATTCACTGCCAATGCATTGTAATCTCCCTCCCTGATAAGGGAGTTGTCGTCCTGCAGGATCTCAGAATCCCAGGACATTTCCTGATGATCAGAATAATACATGTTAATAATCCCTTTCTTAAAAATAGGTTTTATTCAGCAGTAACTACCGTATTTCGGCTGCAGTCCTCAAATTTGGAGTTAAGCTGTAAATCTATATCAAACAAGCGCGACATACGTTTCACGCCTTGTAAACAAAAAAAGCCCATGTCGTTTAACACGGCATGAGCATACGCTTAAAATAATTATATTAACATGATTGTCACTTGGAAGAACTTGGTTATGACTTGGAAAAATTGCAAATCCGGAGATTACTACATTGTTTTAGGATAGTATATAGTATGTTGCAAGAATCAATACGGTATGGTAAACTAACAAAACAACCAATTTATGGAGTAAATATTAACTTTTTAAGGTATAATCAGAGGAAGGAAGAATTTTCGTGATTTTTTTCAGCTTTGGAATACTATTACATGTACTTAATCTATTCTCACCAAAAAAGACTACTCAGAAATATCTCTGCAGCAGAATGTTCCTAGCAGTAAACCCGAACTATGATATCAGTGATGATGATGCAACAGTTTCTCATCTGAAAACCTGTACAGCAGAGATTTCTCCTGACGTTACAGATTATATTGACACAGTGGATGTGTCTGAAATACGTGTCTGTTTTGAAACAGAAATCATTCCGAAGCTTTTTCCGGATAAAATAACCACAGCTATTTCTGTTCTAGCTTACATCGTGGCCAATGCAAAAAATATTGAACAGAACATCTGTATTGGGACAATCAACCCCTGGGTACGTTCTGATTACGCCAGTATCACAAATGTCGAACCGGCTGCCTTTTTTACAGACCTTTTTGTCTTCTCAGTAAAAGCTGTTCCTAACAAGCAGGGAATAACTTTCTACCAAAGTATACTCAGCATGGAGCAACTCAGGCGATTGCCTTTCGATTCATCAAAGATTCAGTTAATAAAACCGGAAAAAGATTATGCTCCGATTCTCACTTCAACAGTTCGTAAAAAGAATTTTGACAAAGCATTTGAATTAGTATCAGAGGCAAAACTTGGGGTACAAAACGATAATGACATTCGTATTTACCGATTAAGATCTGAAGATTACGAATTTTCTGATACAAGGCTAAAGAAATTTCTTACTGATAACATCGGTCGATATGTCTTTTCAAGGGCGCAGATTGAGCAATTCCGCCAGGATGAGGAAGACAGGGAAAATATTGGAATTGAAGCAGCACAATATCTGAGAGAGCATCTTCAGGGAAATGAATTCGGTGCCATGATGATCTATTCATTTCTGGAAACCGTTTTGGATGCCCCTAAACTGTTCAGCAAAGTTGAGTTGACACCAGACCTGGGTATTTCAGATGGTATTCATCTAAATCGCATAAGTGGATCTTTTGACTATCAACTGGTATATGGGGCTTCAGACATACAGGGAGATCTGAAGGGAGCAGTTGATACGGCAATTAAGCGTGTAAAAAGAATAAAAGACGCCAAACCGAGTCCTTACCAGATTGTTAACAGCGCCAGTTTTTCACAAAGTGTGCCTGTTGGAGAAACTGCTTCAGCTATTCGGAGCATCCTGTTCCCGTCCAAAAAAGGAACAGAACCACCTCCAACAGCATTCGGAATCTTTTTAGGTTATTCCCTGAAAATGGATGACAGTGATTATAGTCTTCCATTGAGAGCATTCAAAGAAAAGATGGCACAAAAGCTGGATGCCGAAATAAAAGCTTGTGTACCGTATATTACATCAGAGTTGAATCAGCTAAAACTCCATCTGCATTCCTATTATATTTATATCCTGCCGCTGAATAACGCCGATAGAGATAAACATAGTATTATCCAGAAACTGATTGGAGGTGGTGAACGATGAGAGAAACAATAACCATCGGTCAGCTTCTGTATGACGGTATCGACAGCAATGAATACCTAAATGAGATCTACGATGCGATTTTGTATAACTATACTGCGAACCTGTTCAATCTGGATCTACCGAAGAAAGAAGTTGATATAGCCCATGCTCTTCGTTTTGCTGATATCCTTTCAAAATCGGTGGATATGCAAAATGGTGACAGGCACAGAATATGGGCACAGGAAATGATTTCACTCCTTCTGGCCACAACAGAACCGAGTTCAGAAGAATACACCATGATACAGCAATATCTCGGTTCAGTTCTGTATACTGCAGGAAATTACCAGGGGTTGGCAATTAAGGCAAATGAATATCAAAGCAAGGATCCTCTTGACAGATTATACAACGGATACAAGCGTACTTTTTTTCAGATCCCTGCATCTCCAGAAAAGTATTTCCTGCAATCGCAGAAAACAGTCTATGATCACTTTGACGATGAATACTTCAGCTATTCCGGTCCCACATCTATGGGAAAATCCTTTGTCATGCAGATGTTTATTAAAGAAAAGATACAGACAGGTAAAAAAGGCAATTTCTGTATTTTGGTTCCATCTAAGGCGTTAATTAATGAAGTAACGCATGACGTTTTCAATACTCTGAGAGAGCTTCTGAAAAAAGAAGACTACAGAATTGTCTCTTCCGCAGGGGCATATATTTTGCAGGAGGAATGGGATCGGCACAATTATATCTTCATCATGACCCCCGAAAGACTGATGTATCTTCTCATTGCTTTTGAAAGCATGCCCATTGAATATGTTTTTATCGACGAAGCACAGAAGATATCACTTCCTGAGGGACGAAGTGCATACTATTATAAAGTTATCAGTATGCTTGGAGCCAGAGAGCATCGCCCTCATTTCGTTTTTGCATCTCCCAACATACCAAATCCTGAGGTATACCTCCAGCTTATTCCAAATATTCAGAATATTGAGCACAGTATGCTTATTTCAAACTATTCTCCTGTCAGTCAGACAAAAATACTGATAGACTGCGTACTCCATGAACTGAAATACTATAATGATCATACAAAAGCATTGACCTTTGTTTCACATCTTCCCTCTATGCTGCCTCTTAATAAGATTATTGAGAATTATGGCAAGGATTCAAAAAGCATCATTTATTGTAAATCAAAAGAAGATGTTATCAGATATGCATTAGATTATGCCAATGATTTGCCTCCAATGGAAAATCATAATTTGGAAATACTTGCAAATGATATAAAAGACGAAATCCATGAACAATTCTTCCTTGCAGAAACTATAACAAAAGGTGTTGCTTATCATATGGGCGACTTGCCTGCTGCGATCCGGACACGGATAGAAGAACAGTTCCGTGATCCAATCGGATTGAGAACAATCTTCTGTACAAGCACACTGCTTGAAGGTGTCAATCTTCCAGCAGACAATCTGTTTGTCACACATTTCTGCAAAGGCAGTCAACCAATGGATGCCATTGATTTTAAAAATCTCATTGGCCGCGTAGGTAGAATTAATCACAATCTTTACGGCAATGTATTTCTGGTCACTCTTGACCAATCAGCAAATCAGGAAGAATATATTGAATTGCTCCGAAAAGATGTGGCACCTCAGGTACTATCTATCAGGAATCTTGCACCTGAGTATAAAGAATATATCGTAAAATGTCTGTTGAACGGCAATACAAAACTTGATAAGTTAGATGGACAAACAAAAGACGATTATTCCCTGATGAGAAAGCTTTCAAACATACTGCTCCGTGATATCATGCTTGAACGTGATTCCAGAGTAGTGAAAGAATTTCGTCAGTATCTGACTTCTGATCAGATAGAGCTCATAAAAAACAACTTTGAAACAAATGTTGCCCAGCCTGATGATGACATTAATCTTTCTCATGATCAGAAGGAGAACCTGCTCAGAGCGATCAAATATGGACTGAAATATCCTGAGATCAGCTTTGGCGGCTACACAGATTACAATGAAACCCTTGGATTTCTTGAAACCCTTAATGATGTATTCGATTGGGGAACCTATGAAAAAGAAACACTCGGAAACAGAAAAAAGCTGAAAAAATATACCGTTCTTCTTGGAAAATGGATCAAAGGGCTAAGCTTGAAACAGATTATCGAAGAAGAAATAGATTATAGACGGGAAAGGCAGTTGCCGGTTTATCTACCGTCAGGTGCTGAACCATACGATGGTTCAGCTTATCATATCAATCGAATCATTTCGGATACTTTAGGCATGATAAACGATGTACTCCAATTCCGACTGGCGAATTATTTCCTCCGTTTTTCAAGTGAATTCAGGACCATTCACGGGCTGAAGAATCTCGGTTCTAATGACTGGTATGAGTTCGTGGAATACGGGACCTGGGATTATTTCCCAATCTTTTTACAGAAAAACGGTTTTTCCCGTGAAGTCGCAAGTTTCATCAGTCATTATCGTAAGGACTTTACTTATTTGGACGGACGGCAAATAATTCTTCGAAAAAAGTTATTAAACTGTTCGAATGCGAGTGTAAGACGGGAAGCGCAAGAAGTCCTATATAACTTGCCTGAATTATTCGAAGAGGAAGCCGGATCTGATATCTCATAGTTTTTTTCTGTTCAAAGTGTACAAAAACAAAGATTTGTTTTTGTACACTTTAACCATCAGAAAAGAATTGTAATCGTTGTAATTAATCATATATAATATTAATTTAGAGTAATTATATTTTAAGGAGATCCGAACATGGCAGAAAAAAGCACACAGGCAAACCTTGGATTTGAAAAACAGCTCTGGGACGCGGCATGCGTGCTCTGGGGCTCTATTCCTGCTGCAGAATACCGGCAGATTATCGTCGGTCTGATCTTCCTGCGCTACATCTCCGCTGCATTTGAAAAACGGTATGCTGAACTGGTTGCAGAGGGCGACGGCTTTGAAGATGACCCTGACGCCTACATGGAAGACAATATCTTCTTTGTGCCGGAATGTGCCAGATGGAGCTATATTGCTAAATACACCCACTCCCCCGAGATCGGCAAGGTGCTGGATGATGCCATGCGTGCCATTGAAGAGGAAAACAAAACACTGAAAGGCGTCCTGCCCAAAGTGTATGCCAATCCGGATCTCGATAAAAAGGTTCTGGGTGAAGTAGTTGACCTCTTTACCAACAACCTTCACATGAACGGGTCGGAAGAGGATCAGGATCTTCTGGGAAGGACCTATGAATACTGTATCGCTCAGTTTGCCTCAAAAGAAGGCAAAGGCGGCGGTGAATTCTATACACCCGGCTGTGTCGTGCGCACACTGGTTGAAGTGCTGAAGCCTTTTGAAAACTGCCGCATCTATGACCCTGCCTGCGGCAGCGGAGGCATGTTCGTACAGAGCGCAAAATTTCTGCAGGCACACGGCGGCCGGCGCGGTTCCCTCTCCATCTACGGACAGGAAGCAAACCCCGACACCTGGAAGATGGCAAAAATCAATATGGCTATCCGCGGGATGAATGCCGACTTCGGCAAGTATCATGCGGATACCTTTACCAATGACCTGCACCCCACGCTGAAAGCGGACTTTGTTATGGCAAATGCTCGTGAAGTATTTGGACTAACCGCCAGAAACCGCATTAATAAAGGCTTTCCGGGGCATACGCCTCTTTTTTTATGCCCTGAGACAAGGGCTGTGAGGCACCGGATGGCAGCATAGAGGCAGATGCGCCTAAGCTGGCGCAAAGAAAACTGAATAACGAGTACAGGCGATAAGACGTTTATTTGTTTCCCTTCGGGGACTCAGGTAAACGTCTTTTTTTATTGCCGATACATACGGAGGGACGATATGAGTTTCGATTATTTTTACGGTCTGGATGATGCAGAGCAGTATTCGTTCTACCGTATTCCGAAGAAGCTGATAACCGGGGACGAGTTCCAGGAGATCAGCACGGAGGCAAAGCTGCTGTACGGCCTGATGCTTGACCGGCTTCAGCTGTCCAAACGGAACCAGTGGTTTGACGCTCTCAACCGCGTCTATATCATCTACACGGTCGAAGACATCATGACCGATCTACACTGCGGGAATCAGAAAGCCTGCAAGATGCTTTCGGAGCTTGAGAACAAAATCGGGCTGATCAAGCGGAAACGCCAGGGGCTGGGAAAGCCTTCCCTGATCTACGTTCTGAAGTTTTCCACAGGCAGTCCACAGAACGATACGGAATCACATTTCAAGAAATGTGAAAATCACACTTCTGGGGATGTGAATATCACATCTTCGGACGTGTGGAAATCACACGGAAATAATACTGATCTTAATAATACTGAATTGAATAAGACCAATCCTATCTATCCATCGCCGGAATCACAGCCGGCATCGGCAAAGATCACCGTTTCGATTGATGGGATGAGAAGGGATGAGATGGAGGAACGAAGATCGTATGAAGAATATTTCAGAGATCATCTTGCCATTGAAGACTTAAAGATCAGTTATCCGTATGACCACGGACGCATTGAGGAGATTTTGGAGCTTATGATCGATACCGTATGCAGCTCTGCAAAGACAATCCGCTGTGCCGGAGAAGATCGGCCGGTGGAGGTCGTGAAGAGCCGGTTCATGAAGCTGGGCTATGAGCATATCCAGTATGTCCTGGACTGCATCCATGAGAACACCACGGATATCAGAAACATCAAGGCGTACATGCTCACTACGCTGTATAACGCGCCGCTGACCATCGACCACTACTATCAGACGAAGGTCAACCACGATTTATACGGCTGGAAAGAATAGGAGGACGTATGAAGGACAAACCAAC
>JBGUNA010000038.1:0-55670 GCA_045117135.1 Candidatus Limivicinus sp.
TTTGGTCTCCTTCGCTTTTCCTTTCAATATCTACGAAGCAAACCCGCTCTTGGCTTAACCAAAAGCGGGTTTGTCGACAATCTGAAAGGTATGGCTTAAAACCATACCTTTTATATTTATGAATCCTATCTCCTAAAACTCCTTCGCCTCTCTCGTCTCCTACCCCCTACATCCTACATCCTATCTCCTAAAACTCCTACATCCTAAAACCGCCCGCAGGCGCCACTACCCCCTACATCCTATCTCCTAAATCCTATTATCCTACCGCGTGCCCTTCTCCGAACATAAAGCACACTCTCCCCGGGAAGTGCATCTTCTGGAAGTACATCGGTGCACCTTCCTGGTCGCCTTCAAAGTAAACAGTGGCATAGTAGTTGCCCTCAGGCAGATCTTTCAAAAGCATGTCCTTGTCAGGTGCGGCAAACATCTCGGCATAAAACTCATCATAGGTGTCCTCCAGCTTCCAGCTGCCGTAACCCCAGTACTGTGCCAGCTTGTCACACAGCTGCCCCACAGTCAAATCAATGGGGAAGATATCGTCAAAGTTGTCGTAGTAGTAATAGGTCTCGCCGTCCCACTCCACAGTGCCGGTGGCTTCCTCATCCTCATCTGCGGCGGCCTCAAAGCTTGCCGAGCGGATGTCTCCCGTCACCTCGTCGTCAATGCGGAAGTTGATCAAATACTTCCCGCTGTAGTCCCTTGCGTAGAACCCGTGTGTTGAGGTCCGGTTTTCACTTTCATTCCCGTCCGCGTAGGCACAGTATTCCAGGTCCCCGTCAAACGCCACATCCGGGTTGATAATCCCCAGATCCTGCAGGCGCCGGAGTTCACCCTCCGCCAGCCGTTTGGCAATCACGGGGTTCATCTCCGCAGGCTCAGCATTCTGCTGCGGCTCGGGGTAATAAGTGTCATAGTAGTTCGACCAGTCATACTCCTTAAGGCTTCCGTCCTCGGCAATGCTGTACTGCCCTTCAAGCCCGCCGATCGCATGGCCGTTCCACATCTTGTCTCCGGATTCGTAGAATGCCAGGTCCGGCCCGTTGATGTCATGGATGCTGCAGTTGATAAAGATAATACCGTCTGTCTGCCAGAAGGTTGCCCCGCCCTGGCTGCAGTCATAAATCTCCGTGCTGTTGATGACCATCGTGTGGCAGTTGTCCGCGTCAATGCCGAGGATGCCGCACCCGTACAGCCTGCAGGAGCCGATCTGCACGCCTCCGCAGTTCTGGAATGCCAGCACTCCGCCCGAGCAGGAGCCCGGTTCCTCCGTGTGCCCTGCGGTGAAGTTCAGCAAATTGAGATCCTCGCAGAACTGGAAGCTCAGCACGTTTGCATACCGCGGCACGGCGGAAATCGTGTGGTGGAGAGCCGTATTGCCGTCATCAGACTTTGCTGCGTCGATAGTCAGGTCACGCACACCCGTGATGACCAGCTCCGGCCCGTCATAGCTGTCCTTCCAGAAGTAATACTCGCCGCCCGGAGCGCCGTAGTCGGAAGCTGTGGAGAGGTCGTAGAACTCCGCTTCCAGAATGATGGTTCTGTCGCTGCCGATCACCGACAGGAATTCGTCCACGGTGTTCACGTGGTAGGCACCGTCAGCCGCAGGGGAGACCAGCTCTTCCTTATTCACACCGGAGGAGGCAAACAGTGCCTCGTCCTCACCGATGGTGCGCTGCACCATGCCCTCCAGCTCTTCGCGGCCGAGGGTTCTGCCTTCTGCATCAACGGCAAATACGCCGCTGCCCTCATACCAGGTGTTGATGCTGTTGTCGGTAAAGCTGCAGCCCTCTACCACGGGGCTGTTTCTGTAGCTGGAGAACACCCCGCTGAGGAAACCGTTTTTCTCCACCTTGTTGCCGGCAAACACCACATTGCGGGAATAGCCCATCATCAGCAGGCACTGGGCGTAGTTGTCTTTCACAACGGAGTTCCTGATCACAATGTTCTCACAGGAATCCGTCTGGAACAGGAAGCTGACAGGATCAGTCCACGCTGCTGCATGGTCGCGGATGGTGCACCCGTCGAAAAGCACGTTCCGCGTCCCGTACAGATAAACGGCGCCGTAGGAGCAGTCATAGATGACGCTTTCGGTTACCGTCATATCCGTGCAGTTCTGGGCATTGATGCCGAGCACCCCGCAGCCGAACATCCCGCACTCGTTGATCGTTGTCTCCCGGCAGTTGTCAAAGCCGAGCACGTTCCCTGCGCAGAAGGCAGGCGCTTCCGTATGCCCCGCGGTAAAGCCCTTCAGGGTTATGTTGTTGCAGGTGTTGAAGTTCAGCACGGTCGCATAGCGCGGTACGGCGGTAATCGTAACCTTATCCATACCCTCGCCCTGAATGGTCAGATAACCGAGCCCTTCAATCACCAGCTCATATCCGTCATAGGCATCCTGCCATCTCCAGTAATCACCGTGCTGCTCAGTGCCGTAGGTTGAGGCCTTGCTCAGGTCATATTCGCCTGCCTTCAGGGTGATCACCGTCTCAGGGGCAATAGCCTCCAGCAGTTCATCCACTGTTGAAACCGTAACTTCCGTCACAGGCCCGCCGGCAGCTGTTTCCGCGCTGCTCTCTGGCCCTGCGAAGACGGCGCAGCTTGCCAGCAGCACAAAAGCCAGCAGCGAAGCGATCATCTTCCGTTTGTTCTGTTTGAATTCCATAATCTGTTCCAGCCTTTCTTTGAGATTTTTCTTTTCCGTGGCAAACGTCGTCGCAACAACGCCTGCCGGCATCGAGGCACTTGCCGCCATTGAAAGCAGCGTCTCCCCGTAGTTCTGTCTTTCCTGCCTGTCCATGCGCCGCATCAGCATCTCATCGCAGCTCAGCTCACAGGCCTGGCCGAGCTCCCGTCGCATCCAGTAGATGAGAGGGTTGAACCACTGCGCCGCATAAACCGCCACGGCAAACCACTTGTACAGGGTGTCCATCCTCCGGTAGTGGGTCAGCTCGTGGTGCAGGATGTTGCGCAGCACATCGTCTTCATAATCCCGGTCCGGCAGGATCAGCATCGGGTGCAGCACCCCGCAGAGAATCGGCGTGTGCAGCCCTTTGCACCGCTGCAGCTCCGGTTTGCGCCCGGCAAACCCGTTGTAGACTGCCAGGTCACTCTCCTGCGGCGGCAGAAGCGATTTGCGCATCCTGATGCGAAAGCGTATGTAGCTGATCACATAAAACCCCAGGCTTCCCGCCGCACCTGCAGCCCAGATGGAGAGCCACAACGCAGGGTTCTTCCAGTCAATTGAAACAGCTTTTTTTACCGGCTCCGCCGGGCTTGCTGCTTCCTGTTCGCCTGCCTGTTCCATCGTGTTCAGCCAGAATTCCTCATAGTTCCTTCCGGAGTCTCTCTCTTCCCGCAGCTCCGGCAGGGGAGGGTGCTGCATCACAGCCCGGTTTGTTTGCACCGGCGTGTCCTGCACCTGCCTGCCGAGGGGCACCAGCCCGGGCAGCGGCAGCACAAACCGCAGCAGCACCAGCAGCCACAGATAATAATACATCGTGCTCGAAAGCTTTTTTCCGAGCAGCGCTTTCAGCAGAAGCAGCAGCAAAGCCAGCAGGCTGCCGCTCGCCGTCAGCGCAAGCAGAATACGCATGGTCTTATTCCTCCACCCTGAACATTTCCCGCAGTTCCTTCAGGTCCTCGGGCGTCAGCCCGTCCGAATTGACCAGCGCTGCAATCAGGTTCTTCACATTGCCCTGATAGACCTTATCCACCAGGTTGTTCGTCACCCACTCGTTGTATTCCTGTTCCGTTACCAGCGGTCTGTAGTAAAACACCCCGCATTTTTCCTGGGAGATAACGCCCTTTCCCGCCAGACGCGAAACCAGCGTCTTGATCGTTGTCGGCTCCCAGCCTTTTCGCTCCTGCAGCTTTTCCCGGATCACCGTCACGGGTAACTCACGCCGGGCTTCCCAAAGCACTTTCATCACTTCCAGCTCGGCGTCCGATATTCTCCCGGCTAGATCATTCATTGCAATGTTTCCTCCTGAAAATTACATTCGTAGTCTCAGCATGATTACCATAGCACAAAAGACTACACAAGTCAACTACTAATTTCAAAATACTTTCATTCCCGTAAAAATTTTACAACCTGTGTTAGAGCAAGACAAAAAGAGCAGACTGGTACTCTGAATAGGTACTGATATTTTAATAGGTTTACGTAAAATAGTTGTTCTAGATTATCAATAATTGACAAAAAACGTTGATTTTGTATAATTACTGTCATAGTCGGATAGATGGTAGACTGAAACGGTTTTGTACGGTAGGAGGAAGGTACATTATGAAGCGAATTATATCTTTTTTGCTTGCCTTTTGCCTGGTTGTTTCTTTTTCGATAAAGGCATTTTCAACACACAGCGAATCTGTTTTCACAGAAGAGGAATCAAAAGCTGCAGAGCTCTTTAAGAATGGCAAGTATCCGGAAGCAAAGAAGATTTTCAGTCAACTCGGAATTACTGAGAAGGTAAAGGAATGTGATTATCAGTGGGCAATCATGCAGGCTGAAGAGGATCATTTTGAGAGTGCAATCGATCTTCTGGAAAGGCTTGCCGAAACAGGTTATAATGATTCGGAAGATCTGCTGACCCGGGTAAAGGTTGAGTATGTTCATCATCTTCTCGGAACTTTCAGCACACAGAACTACAGGGCCGCTTATCTGGTTGCATCTGAACTGGCAAAAACCGGGAACAGCGATGCAGATCAGCTTCTTGAAGAAACGATTTCAACCATATTTGAGAAAGGGGTTGAAACCTACCAGGCAAAAAACTATACCATTGCGTATCAGCTGTTTGCAGCTATTCGCCCGACCGAGCTTGACAGAGTCGTTCCATACTATGCCTTATCCTGTATTCATGCCAATATGCCGATCCATGAAGAGGAATACGAAGTTTTAATCAGCAATCCTGATTTGGAAGATACAAGAGAGGCCTTGCTGTCCGGGAAGATTCCTGCCGTACAGTTTTTAAAAGGAGAATGGCGGGATGTAAGCGGATTGCGATTTGCCGTTTCAGAAGACGGCTCCTTAACGGATGAGTTACCGCGGGTCAATCCGGAAGCCGGTAACTGGGTCATTGGTGACGGTGTTTTGAGAGTCTATACGGATTCCAGCAAAACGCGACTTGCTGATCAGGAGATCCGTATTCTGTCTGCAAACCAGATCGAGATTTTTTGCCATGCAGACGGGAAAACGTATACACTGAACAGAGAAGTAAGGTAAGAGGTACTATTATACCGGTTTTCGTTGAAGGAAAATCTTTCTCTTGATAATTTCGGAAACGGGGATATAATAAAGCATCATAACCCACTGAAAAGACAGGTTTATTTATGTGGTATTTCTTTTATCTTGTCAGGGCGCTTGATATCGCGTATTACCTGACGGCTTTGCTGATGGGCGTCGGGAGCTATCTCGTCCTGAGAAATCTGAAGGTCGGCAGAAGGCAGTGCATTGCTGCCGCTCTGCTGATTGCCTATATCTTCCTGATCCTGGCGGTGACGGTCCTTTCCAGAAGCCAGCTGGAAGTAAAAACACTGATCTACTCTCCGTTCTGGAAGTATATCCAGATTTTCCGGGGAACCGAAAAGGCGTATTCTCTCGCAACGGAAATCCTGCTGAATATTTTGATGCTGATGCCTGTGGGGTTTCTGCTCCCGATGTTGGTAGGCAAAAACACGATCCTGTATGGATTTTTGTGCTGCCTGAGCATTGAGTGCTTCCAGCTGGTGACGCGGAGAGGATACTTTGAAGTGGATGATGTGCTTCATAACACGTTAGGAGTGATTGTCGGTTATCTGCTTTATTTACTGTTGGTTAAAGTGTTTTCGAAAGAGAAGAAATAAGATCATAAAAGAGAGCGGCATCCCGGTTTGCTCCGGGATGCCGTTTTGAGATTTATAGATTATTTTGTCACTTCGTAATATGTGCGCAGAACTGCTCGCGAAGGGGACAGGGAACTTCGCCTGTGATGCTCCGTCGCGAAAAAAAGGAGGGGAAAGCACTGTTATGCGGTCAGAGGCGCGAAGGTAGCCGCGAGAAAAAAGGAGAAGATGTGATTGCTTGGAGTTAATGGAAGGAGAGGCTCGTCGTGAGTTCTTCTGCCACGGCGTCGAGGAATTCTTCGGAATTCAGAGCCGTTACAGGGAACCCGGGTTTTGCCATAGCAGCGAGGTCGCCTGTCATTTTGCCGCTGTTCAGGGTGTTCCGGCAGGCCTGTTCCAGTGCCTCACCGAAGGCAATGAGAGCGGGCAGGGCATCGAGCTCGCCGCGTTTTTTCAGGGCTCCGGACCAGGCAAAAATCATGGCGACGGGGTTGGTGCTGGTCTTTTCGCCTTTGAGATAGCGGTAATAGTGTTTGGTAACTGTGCCGTGCGCAGCCTCGAACTCATATTTGCCGTCCGGCGTCACGAGCACGGAAGTCATCATGGCGAGAGAGCTGAACGCAGAGGAGATCATGTCGCTCATCACGTCGCCGTCATAGTTTTTGCAGGCCCAGATAAATCCGCCGGGGGAGCGCATCACGCGTGCCACGGCATCATCGATCAGTGTGTAGAAATAGCGCAGGCCGAGCCGTTCGAAATCTGCGCGGCAGGCTTCGAATTCTTCCTCAAAGACAGCGCGGAAGCGCCCGTCATAGGTTTTACTGATGGTGTCCTTGGCGGAAAACCAGAGATCCTGCCGGCTGTCGACTGCGTAGCGGAAGCACGCTCTGGCAAAGCTGCGGATGCTGTCATCCAGGTTGAACTGCCCCAGCCAAACGGCGGGGCCGTTTACTTTCTGGATCGGGAGCAGCTTTTCCTCACCGCTTGCACTGCGGAAAATCAGCGAGCATTCGCCGGGCTCCTGTGTGGAAAACTCAGTCGCCTTATAGATATCCCCGAAAGCGTGGCGGGCGATAGTGATGGGCTTCTGCCAGCTCCGCACGGCGGGTTCTACAAAGTCAACGGTGATGGGGGTACGGAAGATCGTTCCGCCCATGATGGAACGGATGGTTGCGTTGGGGGAGGGGTAGAGCTTTTTCAGCTGGGGGTACTCCTCCATGCGTTTTTTGTTGGGCGTGATGGTTGCACATTTGACGGCTACCCCGAGCCGTACGGCAGCCTGCCCGGCCTCAACGGTGATGCAGTCATCGGTATTGTTTCGGTTTAACAGGCCAAGGTCGTAGTACTCCGTCTTCAGGTCGACAAACGGCAGCAGGAGCTTTTCTTTGATCTTCTGCCAGAGGATCCTTGCCATTTCATCCCCGTCGATTTCCACGAGGGGAGTGGTCATGGTGATTTTTTCCATAGCCTGTCTTACTCCTCGTCCGAACGGTTTTCGGCATCTTCCTGCTGGTTCAGATACTCGATCAGACGTGTTTTGGCACTGTGGATATGGGCGGTCATCGCAGCTTCGGCTCTTTCCGGATCTCCCGCTGCAATGGCGTCGAGAACCTGCCGATGTTCATGGGCAGACTGTGCCGCCTTGCCGGTACTTTCCACCGTGGCTTTGCGGAATTTCTGTGTTTTGGTGTGCAGCGGCATGAGGGTGTCATAATAGGCGGCGCTTCCGCTCATGCGGTAGATGCTCTTGTGGAACTCGCTGTCGAGGCTCTTGACCTTTTCACTGTCGCCGCGCTGGGCGTAAAAATCCTGCAGGTCGACGATTTCCTTCAGCGCCGCGATGCCTTCCGCATCGATTTCTCTTGCGCAGGCTGCCGCTGCCATGCCCTCAATTTTTTCACGGATCTCATAGATGATCTCCGCATCCCGTGCGGTAATGCTGAGCACCAGCATGCCTCGCCCGCAGTCTTCAACAATGTGCTCCTGCTCCAAACGCTTCAGCACCTCACGCACCGGGGTGCGGCTTACGCCGAGTTCTTCACAAAGTGCCAGCTCTGTCAGGATGGTACCCTTGGGATAGACACCGGAAAGGATGTCGTTTTCCAGGCGCTCAAAAATCTGGTCCGCCAGAGAGGTCGGTCTGTGTGTAATCATGGTGTTTTCTCCTTCCGCTTTACAGCCTGCGAAGGGCTCCGCCTGAGAGCTCCTCGATCATTTTTTCCAGCTCGTGTACGCTCAGGGTGGATACCCGCCCGCCGGCATATTCCTCGTCGATCCGCTCCTTGAGGCGGATAACCAGATCGTCGTGCTTTGTCAGGCATTCACTCTGGGTAAGGGAATAGTTTTCGTTGATCCAGTAGGCAATCCCCGCGAGGCCGGAGGATTTTCCGATCATGACGGTCGGTTTGCGGTTCAGGAGCTTGGCAGTGTTGAAGATGTTATAAATCTGTTCGTCCTTCATCAACCCGTCGGCGTGGATCCCGGCCCTTGTCATGTTAAAGCTGCTGCCCACGTACGGCGTCATCGGGGGAATCTTATAACCGATCTCATTGCGGTAATAATCGGCAATTTCGGTGATCACGGTCGGATCCATACCGTCCATGCTGCCGCGGAGAGAGGCATATTCCATCACCATCGCTTCGAGGGGCACATTGCCGGTGCGTTCACCAATCCCGAGCAGCGTGCAGTTGACAGCGCATGCCCCGTAAATCCATGCTGTGGAGGCGTTGGAAACAGCTTTATAAAAGTCGTTATGCCCGTGCCACTCCAGCATCTCACTCGGGACGTCGGAATAATGCTGCAGGCCGTAGATAATGCCGGATACGCTCCGCGGGAGAGCAACTTCCGTATAGGGGACGCCCAGACCGAGGGTATCACAGGCGCGGATTTTCACGGGGATATGGGCATCTTGGCTCATTTTCATCAGCTCGTTGACAAACGGCACGACGAATCCGTAAAAATCTGCCCTCGTGATATCTTCCAGATGGCATCTGGGAACGATGCCGTGTTCAAAGGCCAGTGCCACCGTGGCGAGGTATTTGTCCATTGCCTGCTTACGGGTCAGGCCGAGTTTGTTGAAAATATGGTAGTCACTGCAGGATACGAGGATTCCCGTCTCATGGATGTTCAGATCCCGCACGAGCTGAAAGTCTTCCTTCGTGGCGCGTATCCATGTCGTGATCTCAGGAAAATCCAGCCCCAGATCCATGCACTGGGCAATTGCATCCCGGTCTTTCTCGCTGTAGACAAAAAACTCTGTCTGCCGGATAATGCCGTAAGGCCCGCCGAGTTTGCTCATCAGCTTGTACAGGTCGACGATCTGTTTCACCGTATACGGCTCGATCGACTGCTGCCCGTCGCGGAAGGTGGTGTCGGTAATCCAGATTTCTTCCGGCATGCCGAGCGGAACACGCCTGTGGTTGAAGGACACCCGCGGCACTTCGTCGTAGCTGAAGAGGTCGGGATAGAGGTTTGCATGTTCTACGTCCTGGAGAGAGTAACGGTAGGTTTTCTGCTCCAGCAGGTTGGTTTTGTTGGATAATTCAAGCATGGATGTTTCCTCAATTCTGCAGTTTGGCAAATAAAAATCAAGTATTGTTGTATACAACAATACTTGAAGGAGATTATACACTTTTTTACGGGAACGTCAAGTATTTTTTTAGGAGGGCCCGAGATCCGGGCCCTCCTGTCATAAGAGAGATATGCTGAGAATCAGGACAGAATCGGCTTGCAGGCTTCTGCCAGCAGGTCTTTCTTCGCCTGTGCCTCGGCGAGGTCATTGCCTTTTGTGGTGAAATAGGTCTTGATTTTCGGCTCTGTGCCGGACGGGCGCACAATGACCGTAGAACCGTCTTCCAGACGGTAGATGAGCACATTTGCCTTCGGCAGGCCGGTGGATGCGGGATCGTTGCAGTCCGTAACATCCGTGACGGCAATGCCGGCGAAGTCCTTCGGTGCGTCTTCACGCAGATTCTTCATAATTCCGGCCATCTTGTCCATACCGGAAAGGCCCGGGAACTCAAAGGAATCCACCTTGTTGAGATAACGGCCGTACTGGGCGTAAATCTCTTCCATCCGCTGCTTGATGGAGGATCCGATGCTGCGATAGTAAGCAGCCATTTCACAGATCAGCATGGAGGCAATCACGGCGTCCTTGTCACGCACGTAAGGCCCGGCGAGGTAGCCGTAGCTTTCCTCAAAACCGAAGATAAAGCGGTCGACTTCTCCGGCAGCCTCCAGGCGTGCGATCTGATCGCCGATCCACTTGAAGCCGGTGAGCACGTGACGAAGCTCCACACCGTAATGGGCAGCAACGGCGTCTGCAAGTGGCGTCGACACAATGGACATCACGGCTACGGGGTTCTTCGGCATGGTGCCTTTCTCGATGCGGCCGGCACAGATATAGTCCAGCAGCAGCACGCCCATCTCGTTGCCGGAAACCAGCTCATAGCTCCCATCCGGGCAGCGCATGGCAATGCCTACGCGGTCGGCATCCGGGTCGGTGGCGAGCATCAGGTCGGCGTCAACTTCTTTGGCGAGTTCCAGGCCGTATTTCAGCGCTTCGAAGATTTCGGGGTTGGGGTACGGGCACGTGGTGAAGTATCCGTTGGGGTACTCCTGCTCGGGGACGATGGTAATGTCGGTAATGCCCATGTCATGCAGCACATGCGTTACAGGGACAAGGCCGGTGCCGTTGAGCGGGGAGTAGACCAGCTTCAGCCCGGAGGTCTTTGCAAGGCCGGGGCGCACCTGTCGTGCCTCAATTGCTTCATAGAAGGCCTTTTTGCAGTCATCTCCGACGAAGCGGATCAGACCCTTTTCCACGCCTTCCGCAAACGAAATGCGTTTGGCACCCGTCAGCACGTCCGTCTTCTGAATCTCGCTGTAAACAATGGCAGCGGCATCATCCGTCATCTGGCAGCCGTCCGGGCCGTAGGCCTTATAGCCGTTGTACTTTGCCGGGTTATGCGAGGCCGTTACCATGATGCCGGCATTGCAATTATAATATCTTGTTGCGAAGGAAAGCGCCGGAACAGGCATCAGGGCGTCATAGATTCTTACGTTGATGCCATTGGCGGCCAGCACGCCTGCGGCTTCCTTGGAAAAGACATCGCTCTTCAGCCGGCTGTCATAGGCAATGGCAACCGTCTGGCTGCCGCCCTGTGTGAGAACCCAGTTGGCAAGCCCCTGGGTTGCCTGGCGCACTACCCAGATGTTCATCCGGTTGGTGCCGGCACCGAGTGTTCCGCGCAGACCGGCAGTACCGAACTTCAGGGAAACCGCAAAACGGTCTTTAATCTCATCCTCATTGTCCCGGATTTTCAACAGCTCCGGCAGCAGATCGGGGTCTTCCAGGTCGTGGGCCAGCCAGCGTTCGTATTCTTCTCTGATCATCATCTTTCTCCTTTTCTGGTGGTGATTTTTGTTTTTGCCAGTAAGATGAAGATATTATACTATGGTTTTGCTTGTTGTACAAGCTTTTCTGCACGCATTTCAGTAACAAAAATGGAAAGTTTTAAAGCTTTTGTAAAGCTTCCCGCCGCCGATTGACAGCGCCGGTAAAATATCGTATTCTACTCTCGTCAATCGTAAGGAGGTATTCCCATGCGTAAAGTATTATCCGTTCTTCTGGCAGTTCTGCTTCTCGCATTGCCTGTAACGGCCTCGGCAGATTCCGAGATCACCGTAAACGGCACGGGCGAGACGCTGGTTTCCGCTGATATGGCTGTCATCTCCCTCGGGGTCAATGCGCGAGATAAAGATGTGCTGAAAGCGCAGGCAAAGGTGAATGAGGCCATTGCTTCTATCCGCACAGCCCTGATCGAGAACGGTGTCGCCGAGGAAGACATCAATACCGACTATATCAACATCTATGCCATGTATGACTATGCCAACGGCTCGGAAGAGCTTACGGCCTACAACGCCAATTCCAACCTTGCCATTCGGGTCCTGAAAAAAGAAGCTGTCGGACAGTTGATCGACGTTGCATTCGAAGCCGGTGCCAATACGCTCAACGGCATATCTTTCTCCGCCACGGACACGTCTTCTGCCAAAGCCAATTCCCTGAAGCTGGCCTTTGAGGATGCCAAAGCCAAAGCTGAGATCCTTGCAGAAGCAGCCGGGCTCCACATTATAGGCATTGAGGATATCCACGAAGGCAACTCCTATTCCTACGACAGCGGGATTGCCAATTTCTCCCGTCAGGAGGTCATGGATGCCAAAGCAGTCGGCGGCACGGTTGTCCAGGCGGCTAAAATTTCCGTTACAGCAAGCGTCACCGTCACCTTTGATGTGAGAGATTGACATTTTTGCAAAGGAGAATCGATATGACACCTTTGGAGTATGTAAAGGAACGTAAAATCGTCGCGATTGTCCGCGGGCTTTCTCCGGAGTATCTGATCCGCCTCGGTCATGCCTTCGAAGAGGGTGGTATCGGCCTGATGGAAGTCACCTACAATCAATCCGCCCCCGAAACGTGGAAGGATACCGCCAAGGGCATCGAAGCGGTTGAAAAGGAGTTTGGTGATCGAGTCCTCGTCGGGGCAGGCACCGTAATCACGCTCGAGCAGGTCAGCATGACGTACAACGCCGGCGGACATTATCTCGTTACTCCCACCACCCAGCCGGAGATCATCCGGGCAGGCAAGGCGCTGGGCCTCGGGCTCTATCCGGGGGCCTTCACACCGTCTGAAATCCTTGCAGCCTATGATGCCGGTGCTGATGCAGTGAAGGTCTTTCCTGCGTCATGCCTCGGCCCGGGCTACATCAAAGCGATCCGAGCTCCGCTGTCGCACATTCCTCTGATGGCAGTCGGCGGTGTGAACGAGAAGAATGCGGCTGATTTTATGAAAGCTGGCTGTGTTGGCCTCGGGGTCGGCGGCAATCTCGTGAACAAAGAGTGGATCCGTGACGGCGAGTGGGAGAAAATCACAGCTCTTGCGAAAGAATTCAAAAAGGCGGTGGCAGAAGTATGAACAGAATCGTTACCTTCGGTGAAATCATGATGCGTCTGAATCCTCCGGGATATCAGCGCTTCCTGCAGACGTCCGTTTTCGAAGCAACCTACGCCGGGGCTGAGGCCAGTGTTGCGGTTTCCCTCGCTAACTACGGGAATGATGCCGCTTTTGTCTCAAAGGTACCCGAGCATGAGATCGGCCAGAATGCCGTCAATGCCCTGCGCCGTTACGGTGTGGACACCTCTCTGATGCTGCGCGGCGGTCCGCGCCTCGGAGTCTATTACTGTGAAAAGGGTGCCTCCCAGCGCGGGAGTAAAGTGATTTATGACAGGGCCAATTCTTCTATCGCTCTTGCCGGACGCGGGGAGTTTGACTGGGATGCGATCTTCCGGGATGCAACATGGTTCCACTTCACCGGCATTACGCCGGCTCTCGGCGGTGAAATGCCTGAGGTCTGCCTGGATGCCTGCAAGGCAGCAAGGGCGAGAGGCATCACAGTCTCGTGTGACCTGAATTACCGCGGCAAACTCTGGAGCCGGGAAAAGGCCGGTGAAGTCATGGCAACACTGATGCCCTATGTCGACGTATGTATCGCCAATGAGGAAGATGCAAAGGATGTCTTCGGCATTGCCGCTGAGAATACCGATATCAATTCCGGCAAGCTCGACCGGGACGGATATATCTCCGTTGCAAAGCAGCTCACCGAGCGCTTTGGCTTCAAGGCGGTTGCGATTACGCTGCGCGGCAGCATTTCCGCTTCCGATAATAACTGGAGCGGTATGCTCTGGTCCGGCGGGGAGGCTCACTTTGCCCGGAACTACCTCATCCATCTGGTGGATCGTGTCGGCGGGGGAGACTCTTTCTGCGGCGGCCTGATCCATGCCATGCGCAAGTGGCCTGAGGATGCGCAGCAGCAGATTGAATTTGCAGTTGCCGCCAGCTGCCTCAAGCAGGCTACAGAATATGATTTTAACCTCGCTTCCGAAAAGGAAGTCCTCACACTGGTCGGGGGCAACGCATCCGGCCGGGTACAGAGATAATATCACAACAAAACACAAAGGGTGCCGTAGGAGTGCGGCACCCTGATTTTATAGTATGAATCCACCGTCTACCGAGAAGACCTGGCCGGTTGTATAAGTGGCGGAGGCGAGATGGACGATGGTATCCGCAATTTCCTGTGGCCTGCCGAGGCGCCCGAGCGGAATTTCACCGGCAAGCATGGTAAGCGTCTCGTCCCCGAGCACCTTCACCATATCTGTGTCGATCACCCCGGGTGCAACGCAGTTCACGCGGATGCCTGTCGGGGCAAGCTCCGCAGCAAGAGAACGCGTCAGCCCTATGATGGCATGTTTTGTACACGAATAGGCCACCTCACAGGATGCCCCGTGGCTGCCCCAGATGGAACTGACGTTGACGATGCAGCCCTCATGGGCTTTGAGCATATCCGGCAGCACAGCCTGAATACAGTTGAAACATCCTCCGAGATTCACCGCAAACATCCGGTTCCAGGCCTCCGGCGTGATATCCTGGAACTGAATCTGCCCGGCGACGCCTGCATTGTTGACAAGCAGGGAGATGCTGCCCAGCTCTTCCCGGGCATGCTCCGCCATGGCGCGCACAGCAGTTGCATCCGCCACGTCTGCCTGACAGCAGATTGCGGTATGCCCCTTCTCCCGCAGGTCTGCGACCAGCGCCTCGGCTTTTTCCTGCTGCTCGATATAGTTGATGCAGACGGCGTATCCCGCCTCTGCTAGGGCACGGGCTGTCGCTGCTCCGATCCCGCGGGAACTCCCCGTAATCAGTGCTGTTTTTCTCATGTGCTGCTCCTTCTTTTTTACGTCTGCTTCATTATATCTGTTTGCGCAGTTTAGTCAAGATTGTTTTCTCAAGCCTGTAATTCAAGGTTGCCGTAGTTCTGTTTTTGTGGTAATCTTAATAAAAAAACAGGGGTGACAAGCCATATGAAAATCACGTTTATCGGGGCAAACCATGAAGTGACGGGTAGCTGCACACTTCTGGAAGTCAACGGAAAAAACTACCTTGTCGACTGTGGGATGGAGCAGGGGAGAGACATATTTGAAAATATCCCGATCCCTGTCAGCATGGGAGAAATTGAGGGTGTTTTCCTCACCCATGCCCACATTGACCACTCCGGCATGCTTCCCAAACTGTATAAAGACGGTTATCGAGGCCCGATCTATGCCACCGGGGCTACGTGCGATCTCTGTGCTATCATGCTGGCGGATTCAGCCCACATTCAGGAATCTGAGGCTGACTGGAAGAGCCGTAAATCCAGGCGGGCTGGGGAGAGCGTTATTGAGCCGATCTACACCCTTGAGGATGCCGAAGGAACGCTGACTTTGTTTAGCCGCTTTGAATATAACGAGCGCAAAACGGTGAATGACGGGGTTGACGTCCGCTTCGTTGATGCGGGCCACCTCCTGGGCTCAGCCAGCATTGAGCTCTGGCTGACGGAAGACGGAGAGACGCGCAAAATCGTTTTCAGCGGTGATATCGGCAATACCGACCAGCCTATTATCAAAGACCCCGAGTATATCACGGAAGCTGACTATGTGGTCATGGAATCGACTTACGGCAACCGCCTGCATGAGAATTCCGGCAATCCGCTTAACACCGTGACAGAGCTTGCCTCTATCATCCAGCGCACGCTTGACCGGGGCGGAAATCTTGTCATTCCCGCTTTTGCCGTCGGGCGTACCCAGGAGATGCTGTTTGCCATCCGGGAGATTAAGGAAAAGGGCTGGGTCCAGGGGCATGACGGCTTCAAGGTCTATGTCGACAGCCCGCTTGCCACCGAAGCCACAGGGATCTTCCTACAGTGTGACCGGTCGTATTTCGATGAGGAGATGCTCGCGGTCCTCAACCGGGGTATCAACCCGCTCTGGTTTGACGGTATTGAACTTTCCGAATCCCTTGAGGATTCCAAAGCCATCAACGAAAACACCGAACCGAAGGTAATCCTCTCAGCCAGCGGCATGTGCGATGCGGGCAGAATCCGCCACCATCTCAAGCACAATCTCTGGAAAGCTCAGAATAGCGTCCTTTTCGTGGGGTATCAGGCGGAAGGCACCCTCGGCCGTATGCTGCAGGACGGTGTAAGAACCGTAACCCTTTTCAATGAAAAAATCGTCGTCAATGCCGAGATCTGCACGCTCCACGGCACAAGCGGCCATGCCGACCAGAAAGGGCTTCTCACATGGCTGCAGGCCTTTGAGCAGAAGCCCGGGCTCGTCTTCATCAACCACGGGGATGATGAATCGTGCCTCTTCTTCCGGGATCTGCTCGCCACGCAGTATGGCTATCATGCCGAGGCACCTTTCAGCGGTACTCAGTACGATCTGCTGCAGGGCCGTATGACTGTCTATACCGAAGGCAAGCGGATTGAGCAGAAAGCGATCCCCGGCGGGGATGCGCGTGCGGCTGCGGCGTACAACAGCCTGGTTGAAGCAGCGCAGGCCCTGCTTGCGCTTGTGAAGAACTGCCGCGGTCGGGCGAACAAGGATCTTGCCAAGTTCGCTTCCCAGATCCGCAGCCTGGTTGAAAAATGGCAATAATATAATTTTACGATACAGGAGGATGATGTCATTATGCTCATCAAAAAAACCATGGACGGCAATGAGGCTGCCGCATACGCAAGCTATGCGTTTACCGAAGTTGCCACAATTTACCCCATTACGCCGTCCAGCCCGATGGCAAACCACGTTGACAGCTGGGCTGCCCATGGCAAAAAGAATCTGTTCGGTCAGCCGGTTCAGCTTGTAGAGCTGGAGAGTGAGGCAGGGGCCTGCGGCGCCATGCACGGTGCACTGGAAACAGGCTCTCTCGCTTCCACCTATACGGCTTCTCAGGGCCTGATGCTGATGATCCCGCCGATGTACCGCATTGCGGGTTCCATGCTTCCGGGTGTCATGCATGTCGCGGCGAGAACCGTCGGCACGCACTCCATTTCCATCTTCGGCGATCATTCCGATGCCATGGCCTGCCGGCAGACGGGTTTTGCCCAACTGGCTTCCGCAAGCGTGCAGGAATGCATGGATCTCGGCGCTGTGGCACATCTGAGCGCTATCAAGGGCTCCATCCCGTTCATGCACTTCTTTGACGGTTTCCGCACCAGCCATGAAATACAGAAGATTGACGTTCTGGACTATGAAGATCTTGCGAAGATCGTTGACTGGGATGCCGTCAAGCGCTTCAAGGATCATGCACTGAATTCCGAGCACCCGACTATCCGCTCAACTCTGCAGAACCCCGATACCTTCTTCCAGTCCCGCGAAGCCTGCAACACGGCCTACAACGCTCTTCCGGAGATCGTGCAGCAGCAGATGGATGCCATCAATGCCCTGACCGGCAGAAATTATAAGCTCTTCAACTACTATGGCGCACCGGATGCTGAGCGCGTGGTCATCGCCATGGGTTCCGTCTGTGAGACGATGCTGGAAGTTGTGGATTATCTCACCGCACAGGGGGAAAAGGTCGGCATGATCCAGGTCCATCTGTACAGGCCGTTCTCTGCAAAGCACCTGCTGGCAGCCCTGCCTGCAACGGTAAAGTGCATCAGCGTCCTCGACAGAACGAAGGAACCCGGCAGCGCCGGCGAGCCGCTCTTTGCGGATGTCTGCACCGCTCTCACCGAGCGCGAAGGCAGCGTCAAGGTTCTCGGCGGGCGCTACGGCCTATCTTCCAAGGATACCATCCCGGCCCATATCAAGGCTGTGTTTGACAACATGCTCGGCGAACAGAAGAACCATTTCACCGTCGGCATCAATGATGACGTCACACACACCTCTCTCCCCGTGGGTGAAAACATCGTTACAGCCGGCAAGAGCATTATCTCCTGCAAGTTCTGGGGTCTCGGATCTGACGGAACTGTCGGTGCGAACAAGAACTCCATCAAGATCATCGGCGACAATACCGACCAGTATGCGCAGGCATACTTTGAGTATGACTCCAAGAAGTCCGGCGGTGTAACCAAGAGCCACCTGCGATTCGGGCACGAGCCGATCCACTCCACTTATTATGTCACCATGGCTGACTTTGTAGCCTGCCACAAGCAGAGCTATATGAAGAGCTTTGACATCGTCTCCGAGATTAAAGAAGGCGGCACCTTCCTCCTGAATACCGACTGGGATATGGCCGGCCTTGAGGAGCATCTGCCCAACCGTGCAAAACGCATCCTCGCTCAGAAGAAGATCAACTTCTACACCATCGACGCTACGGATATCGCAGCAAAAATCGGCCTCGGCAACCGCACAAATACGGTTCTCCAGTCTGCCTTCTTCAAACTCTCCGGCGTTCTGCCGATTGACGAAGCAGTGGACTATATGAAGAAGGCCATCATCAAGACGTATTCCGCCAAAGGCGACAAGATCGTCAATATGAACTGTGCCGCAGTGGATGCCGGCCTTGATGCCGTTGTCAAAATCGATGTTCCTGCTGCCTGGGCCTCTCTCGAGGATCAGCCCGTCGCCATCGATCCGTCACTCCCAAAGTACATCCGCGAAATCCAGATCCCGGTCAACAACCAGGCCGGTGACACCATCCCGGTTTCCGCCTTTATGGATTATGCCGATGGTGTCAGCCCGGTAGAGACGTCCAAATACGAGCGCCGCGGCATCGCAACCAACGTGCCTGTCTGGATCCCGGAAAACTGCATCGGCTGCAACATGTGCTCTCTCGTCTGCCCGCATGCGGCTATCCGTCCCTTCCTCGTCACGGCTGAAGAGGCTGCTGCCGCTCCTGAAGGCTGCGTCACCAAGGAAGTCAAAGGCAAGGGCTTTGAGAATTACACCATGCGCATCCAGGTAGACCCGCTTGACTGCCAGGGCTGCGGAAGCTGTGCAAGTGCATGCCTTGCCAAGGAAAAGGCACTCGTCATGAAGCCTCTGGAGAGCCAGCTGCACGAACAGCCGAACTGGGATTATCTCGTCAACCTGCCGGTCAAAGAGAATCCGATGGACAAGTTCACCGTCAAGGGCAGCCAGTTCCAGCGCCCGCTGTACGAGTTTAACGGAGCCTGTGCCGGCTGCGGTGAAGCGCCTTACATGAAGCTGATGACCCAGCTCTTCGGTGAACGCATGTATATTGCCGATGCTACCGGCTGCACCTATGTTGTCGGTTCTTCCACACCGGCTTTCCCGTACGCAAAGACCAGCGGCGGCTTTGGACCTGCACCTTCCAACTCATTGTTTGAAAATAATGCGGAGTACAGCCTCGGTATGTGCCTCTCAGTCGACCAGATGCGCCGCCAGGCCAGGATGCATGCAGAAGCAGCTCTTGCCGTCTCCAAAGATGATTCCCTCAACGCTGCCCTTCAGGCATGGCTTGACAAGGGTGATGATCCTGCCGAAACCCGCGCCGTGAGCGATGCGCTCAAGGCTGCCCTTGCCGAAACAAAGGAATCCAACGCCGATGTGAAGTTCCTGCAGGAGCGCACCGATGCCCTTGTCAAGAAGAGTATGTGGATGTACGGCGGCGATGGCTGGGCATATGATATCGGCTACGGCGGTCTGGATCACGTTCTCGCCTCCGGCATCGATGTCAATATCGTCGTGGTTGATACCGAAGTCTACTCCAATACGGGCGGACAGTCTTCCAAGGCAACTCCGATCGGGGCTGTGGCACAGTTTGCCAACGCCGGTAAGGCAACCGCAAAGAAGGACCTCGGTCGTATTGCTATGACCTACGGCAACGTCTATGTTGCGCAGGTCGCCCTCGGCGCCAATCCCAACCACCTCATTACCGCGCTCAAAGAGGCAGAAAAGCATAAGGGCCCGTCCCTCATCATTGCGTATGCCCCCTGCATCAACCACGGCCTGGTAAGCGGCATGGGCAAGGTGCAGAACGAAGAAAAGCTCGCCGTCGAGTGCGGTTATTGGCCGCTCTGGCGCTATATCCCGGAGAACAAGGAGCAGGGCAAGAATCCGTTCGTGCTCGACAGCAAGGAGCCAAACGGCAAGCTGCGTGAATTTATGATGGGTGAAGTCCGCTTCTCCTCCCTCACCAGAACCTTCCCCGACCGTGCAGAAGTCCTCTTCGCCGAAGCCGAGGAATTCACCGCGAAACGTTATCAGCAGTATAAGGAACTCGCCGGAAAAGCATAATACACAGCAAAATCAGCACCAGCCTCTGCCATTACAGCGGAGGCTGGTTTTGCGTTTATTTATCCGTTTACACTTCCTGCAAGGCTTTTACAGCCCAATCCGGATTCGTCAGCATGGCACGCCCTACTCCAATCAGATCCGCAGCTTCTTCCTGCAGAAGTTTTTCCGCTTCCTCTGCCGTTGTAACACCGCCAGTCAGCAATACCGGAATCTGTACGCTGTTTTTCGCCGGGATACTCAGCTCCGAAAACCATCCGGGCTCGGTTCTTCCCTGTATCGTGAAGCTGCACAGTCCGCCGGAAATATCCAGCAGATCTGCGCCGGCTTTCGCAAAGATGCGGCTTGCTTCCGGAATTTCTTCAATTCTGCTGCCGCCCTCTATGTAATCACATGCGCCGAACCGGATTGCAACTGTGTAATCATCGCCGACGGAGGCGCGTACAGCCCGAAGGATTTCAGTATGCAGCTTGGTCCTTCCTTCAAGCGTCTGCCCGTTATAGGTATCCGTGCGGTGGTTCGTCAGCGGCGAATAAAACTGATTGAGGAGATACCCATGGGCGCTGTGGATTTCCACACCGTCAAAACCGGCAGCCTTCGCCCGCAGAGCCGCTGAAACAAAGCACTCCTTCACGTGCTCGATATCTTCCACTGTCATTTCTTTCGCAGCAGGCATCTTATCCCGGATCGATACTCCGCTCGGGCTGATGGCAGGAAGGCCAGAATCCTTTGCTTTGGCACCGGCATGGCTGATCTGAGCGAAAACAGCAGCGCCGCGTTCGTGCACTGCGTCTGTCAGCTTTTGGTATCCGGGGACAACCGAATCGTCTGCCATGGAAAGCTGGGTGCTGTGTGCCATGCCTTCCGGAGAGATATACGCGTGCTCCACTATAATCAGAGCGGTGCCGTTGGCACGGGCTGCATAATAAGTGTTCAGATTGTCGTTCGGCGCTCCGTGATCCGCTTTTCCGGTTGCCATCGGCGGCATCACAATCCTGTTGCGCAGGACAAGCTGATTAATTCTGATTGCATCCTTCAACATAGCGCTTTTCTCCTTTCAGCTTTCCTTCCTGATCATAGTGTCAAAAGCAAGGCGTATATTTTCCCGGATATCATCATAGCTGTGAGCAGGGGAGGCCTCATAGAGCTTTTCTTCTCCGTAAAAGATGGTTGGCACATAGTAGTAATCATACTGGTCCGCCAGTGAGATAATCTTGTGCGCATCGATCCACTCAATTTCGATGTTCTGATACTCCGGGCACTCTTCTTTCAGTTCTTCAATCGCCTTCTTTGCTTTGACGCAATACGGGCAAGTTGGAAAGTAAAACAATTTGGCGATCATTCTTTTCATTGTATCACCTCAAACATTTTTATACATGATCAATCACGGACTCCGGCTCCGGTATAAAGCGTACTACTTACCCGAAGTTGCTCCTGCATGCATCAGATCCGGTGTTGATGCTCTCTTTTGGCCTGCAACTGAGCAACTCCGATTAACAAGAATAATTCTTACCCTTCTTCACAGAGTGGTCTCTTATACTTATTATTTTATTTTTATAATAATAACATTTATGTAAACCGACTGCAACAGTTATATTTTTCTCTCACTGATTTTTTAACACAAAAGGACGGTACTCTCAAAGCAGAAAGAACCGTCCTTTTTGTGTCACTCACGATTTATCATTCAGTTTTTCTGATTTATCCGACGTACGGGACAAGCAGAATCTGGCCGACTTCAATCGTATTTGCATTAGGGATTTTGTTCAAGTCACAGATTGTCTTTACATCTGTTTTATAGCGCTGGGCTATTACGCTGAGCACGTCTCCTTTTTTTACTTCGTACTTGAAAACAGTACCGCTATACGCACCGCCTGCTATATCTTGCATTTCAAGATCACTAAGTTCTTTCATTTTTACCTCCTGTTTTTGTGTTATAGGTTTTCCCTACATGTTCAGTATACCACAGATTCTGTCACACTTATGTCACAGTATCCCGAGACTTCGCTCAATTCTTAATAATCGTAGGAATCGTATGAATAATCCGTGTAGTCATAGCTGTTGTAACTGTATTCGTTGTCGTAGTAGTTGCTGCCGGCATATCCACCGTATTCATTTTCATAATAATTGCTGCCGGCATATCCGCCGTACAGATTATATCCGCAGTAAGGGCAGCTGGTTGCAGTGTCCGGGATGCTGCTGTAGCAGTTCGGGCAGGGTTTCACATCATCCTGAACACCGCCGGAACTGTAGTCGGAATAAGCGTTATACTCGTTGTCATTGTAGTTAATGCCGGCATATCCGCCGTATTCATTTTCGTAATAATTGATGCCGGCATATCCGCCGTTATAACTCTCATCGGGGGTTTCATTTTCTTCGTAATGGATGCCGGCATATCCGCCGTACTGGTCTTCCAGGGAAGAGACAATTGCAGCGTCAATATCAAACCCGCAGTACGGGCAGACACTGGTGTAGATCGAGATGGAGTTGTGGCAGACAGGGCATCCCATCATATCATCAGCGACACCGCCGTTCGAATCATCGATAAATGCACCGGTGGCAAAAACATATCCGCAATGGCGGCAGACAACATCATCAGCACCAACCTGGCCATGGCAGTACGGGCAGTAATACTCATAGTAGCTTGTGGTATAGGTTGTGAGAGAGCCGTAGATATCCACATGATAGATGCTGGAACTTGTGGCGGATTTTCCGCTGTAATAGGCCGTGCAGCTGCAGCCGGCAACAAGATCACCGTAGATGACGCTGCAAATTCCTCTGGAGACCTGAACGCTGAAGCCGTTAGAAAGATAGATGGTAACAGTGCTCATTAGCGGGTCAGTCACCACACCGGAGATGGAGCTGTTGGAGACGGTGGTGGTTTTTGCGTTCTTATCGGTAACATACAGGAAGGCGGAGTTTGTACGCGCTGTCTGGCCATTTTTACTGTAGAAGGTGGCGTAGGCGCTCCAGCCGTTCATTTCGGCAGTGACATTTTTGACGGTGAGAGTTGTCTCATTCACACCGTAAACGACGGACTTCGGGAACATGTTGCCAAAACTCTGCCAGGAGTATTCGCCGCCGGCAGGCGCAACAAACGTCCAGGTGACGGAAGCCCAGTTGTTGGCGTTTGCAACAAAGAGTGCAGTCTCACCGGGATTGTGGTTTTCGTTGGTGGGGTTCTTAGTGACTATGAGGTAGGAATTCTGCTGCGAGGGAAGCGGCGTTACGGCGGGAGCTGCAGGAGCAACCGTCGTTGTCTGAGCGTTGCTGGCTGCAACAGCACCGACAGGAACCACATCACCTATGAAGATCGCGTAGCTGTCGGAGAATCTGGAAGATGAAGTAGCTTCAGATTCCAGGAACCAGTCAAAATTGGTGCTGCTCTTCTGTGCACCGGCGAAAGCATTGGTAACGGACGCATTGTAGTCTTCCGGAGTCAGGAGCCTGCCCGATTTATCGGTAAAGGTGATGATGTTCAGATTATCCCGAAATTCCGTCTGCTGATAAGCGTAAGGAATATAGCCGATGTTGCTGCTTTTCATGGACACGGAACATCTGGCTGTCATCACCTCAGTGGAAGTGGAGGTGATGCTGTCATCAAACATGTAGTTCCAGGTGTCTGTTGCTGGAACGTAGTAGGTGTCTGCCGTGTTGGAGATGATGTCCGGGAAGGAATCACCTTCCTTCACGTTGACATTGCAGCTGATAAAGGATTTCAGGTCTTCGCCCACTTCCCATGCCTTGACATGAGTAAAGCGGCCGGAGCCCTGGATCGATGCGGCAAGCAGCTCCAGGCGTCCGTTATGATCAAGGTCTGTAACCGTATAGGACCAGACTTCGCTATCAGCCACCTGCTTGAATGTTTCAGCAAAGTTAGAGGAGATCAGGTCGATTTGGGATGCAGCACTTTCCTGAGTTGCCTTTTCAGGTGCTGCTAAGCTGACTGCACTGACGGATATCATCAGTGCTAAAGTCAAAAACCATGCAAATAATTTCTTCATTTTTCCTCCTTAATCAGGATAAACAAATTTTGTACATTTAACATTATATCATATTTTCAGAATAAAAAAAGGTTCAATCTGTTCCCTGAGCAATTATTTACACAGAACATTGTTCTCTTGCACGCTCTGGGGAGCACTTTTTCTCTTGCAGGATGTGAAAAATCGAGTTAAAATATATTTATATATCGGGGCTGTGTTATTAGAATCGCCCCTCTCAATAAGGAGAAATAAATGAAGCACTTTATTGCAGCAGGATGCATTTTTACCTTGTTATTTCTGTCTGCCTGTGGGGTGAATTTGCAGGGAGAGAACCCGACGACAGCCCCCCCTCAGCCGGTAGAACCCCCGGCGCAGACTGCGGTTGAGCCTTCTGCAACACCGTATAAGGACATAACTCAGGAATCGGAAACTGCTCCGGAAGAAACCGTTTCCGATAACAGTGCACCCAGTGTATTAAACCAGGAGCAGCAATCCGCTTCCGGCAGCTTTACGGGCGTGATGGGGACAGAGTTTGTCGTTCCGGATGGCTTTATCCAGCTGTATGAAAGCCCGAATATCGGATACCAATACACGTTCTGGCATCCGGACTATGAGATCCGGATTGTGGTCTATGAGATCGCTCCGGGGTATATTCCGGAAGGAGCATATGAAACAGACTATAATATTGCCAAAAATAATCCGGATGTAACTTATTTCACTAACGGTGATAACTGGTTTGTCCAGAGCGGATATAATAATAACGGAGAAGAGGTTTTTTACTCCAAGGAGAGTTCAACCGGCAATGGATTGAAGTCTTTCTGGATCTCTTACCCAACCGCCAAAAGAGAATTCGGCGATCGGATTTCAGCGGAATTTGAGAAAAACTTTCGTTTTTAATTTGTGCCTGAAATCATCGGGAAACACCTTGGTTGATTCTGATGCCACAGCTCCCAATGCAAAAAAGTATGCCGCCGCCCGAGGGTTTCCCAGGCGGCGGCTTCTTCTTAGGCTGTATTATTTTTGCGGGTTACTCCACTTAACTGTCCGGCAGCTCGACGGTCAGAGGTTCTTTCGCATAAACCTGGCATCCGAGGCGAAACCCGTTTACCAACTGTGCTTTTGAGAACCAAATGCTGTCCATGGTGTTGACGGCTGTATTTCCACTGATGATACGTACCGCACACTTCCCGCAGCTTCCACGGCCGCCGCATGCCGTCAGAATATGAATGTCCTGACTGAGTAGATAATCCTGCAGCCGAACTCCGGCAGGGCATTGTATTATCACGTTGTTTCAGACCTCCTGATCATCTTATCATCTTTATATCTTCAATAATCAACCACAGATTCCCGGCCTACAGAGGCATGTCGATTATAATCACGAGTTTCAGATTTCTGCAGAGTTCTTTTCAGTTTCCAGATTCAACCAGCGCGATTCCTCATCTGTGAGAGAAAGGGAGAGGGAGGCAATGTTGGATTCGATCCTCGCTGGGGATGACATCGTCACTACCGCAAACGTGTTGATCTTCTGGTGGTAAATCCACGCCATGGCAATCTGTGCCACGGTGCAGTTCTTTTCTCGTGCAAGCTTTTCGCAGCGTGCAAGCCTTTCGTAATTGTCGCTGCAGCCATATCCCTTCATCGCAACGGCGTCCAGAATCTTCCCGGCATGGGAGACATCTTCGCTCTTTAGTTTCCCGGAGAGTACCCCCCTCCCTAAACTGGAATAAGAAATGACAGGCATCTGGGTCTCTTCATACCATCTCCGAGCGTCCCCGTTTTCAGCACCCGTTATAGTGACGCAACCGCCGCCCCACGGATCCTGCTGTTGCCGAGCCAGCCCAAAGTGGGGGCTGGAGACCGAAAACGGAATCAGATTGTGCTTGTAGGCGTATTCATTGGCTTCCTGGATGCGCCGGTAATCCCAGTTTGATCCACCGAATGCTCCGATCTTTCCCTCCGTATGCAGCGCGTTGAACACCTCCACCGAAACACTCACATCGGTCTTCGGGTCATCGCGGTGAAGCAGATAAATATCAATATAGTCCGTTCCCAGAAGCTCGGTGGAAGTGGCAAAATCTTTCCGGATTTCTTTTTCGGAAATCCTTTTGCGGCCGAGCAGATCCGGGTGAGCACATTTGGATAAAATTACCACCTGATCTCTCTTACCGCTGTCGCGCAGCCATCTCCCGATTGATTTTTCCGACAGAGCATAGTTTCTTGCAGTATCAATAGCATTGATGCCGTATGCGAGAGAGGCATCCAGTAGAGCATTGTTTTCTTCCCCTTTCAGGAAGGAAGGAGAAGCCGTTCCGAGAAATATACGCGAAACCTTCTGTTTTACATAGGGGATTTCTCTGTATTCCATATTTTTTATCCTCCTTTTTAAGACACGGGTATGGTTTTTTTGCACCGGCTGTCTTCGCTTTCTGTACAGTCTTTCTGTGATTGCTTCAGTGTTTCCAAATATTCATTATATATGAGAACTGTCATGCAATACAAAGCTTTTTTAATAGTCGATTTATACAAAATATGAGGGTTATTTTTCCGTAGTTTGCAGCTGCCATATTTTTCTTTTGCGTTTCCAATCATACAATGATATAATAAATTATATAAATGTAAAAGAAAAGCAAGAATAATCTTTTTGAGGAGGAGACTGCATGAAAAAATGGATTTCACTGTTTCTGGCAATCACACTGCTCTCAGCCTTCGCCTGCAATGCTTCTGCCGAGGAATGGGGCTATGAACCGGATGAACTGATCGATGTGGACATCCCAGAGGTCGGCATGACGCTGATGATCCCTGTTTCTTTTTATTACGATACCGTGGGTTCGTTTGACATCATGGAAGCCTCTGAGCTGGGGTATAAGTCAGGCGTTTATTATACGCTTCTGGGTTATACCGGCATGTCAACAGAGGAGCGCAAGGCGATCGGCTTTGATGAAGACTATTTTGCTCCGCTCATGGAGATTATCTGCCTGAAAGACGGCTTTGATGAAGACGTTTTTTATGACGCCGATCTCGATGTAAACTGGGAAAATGCCTGGGGCCTCGGTGGCGTCGGTGACTACAGTTTCTTCGTCATTTTTAATAACGAAGAACTGCCGTCCGGATTCAGATCTCCATTCATTGAGGAGTATTATTCTCTTTTAGATCGCTCGGCTGAAATACTGGAGAATACCATATTTTATCAGCCGGAGAACCCGAATGAGAAAAACATAGGGACAGAAGTAGCTTTTTATACAGAGGATCTGTATGGCAACTCAGTCAACAGCGAGGATCTTTTCTCTGCCAATGAGATCACAATGGTCAATATCTGGGCAACCTGGTGCGGACACTGCATAGAGGAGCTTCCGCAGCTTGAACAGATTCACAACCGCCTGCAGAACATCGGCTGCGGCATCATCGGCGTGCTGGAAGACAGCAGTGAGGATGACGCTGTGGAAGAAGCAAAGCAGCTGATCTGGGACGCCGGTGTGACATACCCCGTTGTGAAAATGACGGATGAGATGGAAGAAGCATTCCCCAGCAATGCGCTGCCGACCTCTTACTTTGTAAACCGCAACGGTGAAATCATCGGAATCCCTGTTGAGGGTGCTCTGGTGGACAAGTATTATGAAGCGGTGGAAGATCTTCTCGCAGGTGGCACGGAAACGGACATTGTGACGACCTCTCCGGGGGAGATGCCGGGAGTGTCTGATTATGAGTCTCAGAATTTCATCCCGGCAAGCGATGAAAACAGTACCTACCCGAACGGAGCATCTGCAGACAGAGGTAACGCCGCAGAATACAGAATCATCTGTGTGGACGAGAATGGCCAGCCTGTCGCGGGATGCACGGTACAGTTCTGTTCTGACGACACCTGTTTGCTGGGAAAAACGGATGAAAATGGTATTGCAGCATTTCAGGAACCTCCCGGTCATTATACGGTACACCTCCTGAAACCACCGGCAGGATATGCCAAAGACAGCACAGAATATACCGCCCCGGAAGTCTATGGGGACGTAATCATCACATTGGAGGCAGCATGAAAACAAATATGATCAAATGCCCGGCATGCGGTGCCAGCGTAGAGCCTAACGGCCAGAGCGTAGTGGAATGCCCGTATTGTGGCACAAAGATATCCCTGACAGATGATGACAATGTTATCCGTGTCGTCAATGAAGCAGAAATTATCAAAAGCAAAAACGAGGTTGAGCTGGAAAAACTCAGAATAGAACAACAGATGCGGCAGGAAGAAACAATCAACAAAGGCTTCAAATCTGCGTTTATTTTTATCATTTCGATCGTTCTGGTGATTTTCCTGATTGTTATCATCATGGGGTTTATGAATCAGTAACTCCATGAAGCTTAAGGGATGAGGAAAACATAAAAAACCCCTTTTGCTAAACTGAGAGTGCAGTTTGCTAACTGCACGAGGAATAGCAAAAGGAGTTCATTACTAAGCACCCTGCGGGGTACTTTAACAGACTGCCGGCTCCGTTCACAAAGACGGAGCCGTTTTTGCTGCTGAAGACCAGCACGCATTGGGCAATCATATCTGCATTGAAAATCTTTACGTACCTTTGCCTAATCTTGCCCCGATCTCGTAAGCTTTCTCCAGATCCTGCGGGAATTATTTTTCCCGCATCTCCTTCTTGTGAAGTTCGTTAAAACCAGCCATCCTATACTTGCTGTAATCCGTCACCTGCAAGGTATCGCAGCAGGCATAAACTTCCACTGATCCGTTTAGCCCCTTAAAGCTCTCTGCTATTTCCTTAGCTTGCAAGGTTATAAAAGGCCTTTGGTGCATTCATAGTCAGAATGATGCCTGTGTCGACCTTCCCGGTGAAGTAGTTGGTATAATCATCATAGGACAGAGCACAAAAGTGCAACTGCTCAATCAGACCATGTACCTGGCTGGTAATATCCCCCAGATAAATCGGGGAGCCGATGATCAGCGCGTCGGCAGCAAAGATGCGGTCAATCAACGGTGAAAGATCATCCTTCCAAAAGCATTTGCAGCGTTCCGCATCCTTCCTCTTGCAGGCAAGGCAGGACTGGCATCCGGTATACGAAAGGTCAAACAGATCGATATACTCTGTTTCCGCTCCTACCGATTCCGCACCTCTCTTTGCTTCTTTCAGTATCATGGCAGTATTCCAGTTTTTTCTGGGGCTGCCGTTTAAATTATTGTTTTCATACACATTCCCCCTGTCAGCAATCTTTATCTCTTTTCTGTTTTTCTTTGCTTATTGCCATTATAATAGCATTTATGTAAACCATTCGCAATAATAAAAATTCGTGAATCTGTCTCCCGACTGCGGAACTTTTCTGAGACTTATATTTTCTGTGTGACAGTTATGTGATTGTTGGCGTGCTAAACTTACGCCATAATCAAAAAACAAAGGAGAAAACAAAAATGTTTAAAGTAATCGCAGCTTATCTTATTGGCAGAGAAATTGTAGGCTTCATCGTATGTGCCGCAATGTTCATTACGCTTATGGCAGCCTGCCTCATCGCCTATGCATTTGTCCCTTCCGCAACAGCAGATACAGAGGATTCCTCTTATAGCTACTCTGTCGTGGTTGAGAATAATACTTCCACTGACGGGGGTTCTGTTCCCCAGACTGAGAATGCACCGGTTCCTGTTGCAGGATGAAAACAGGAGATGATGAAATGTTTAATTCTGAGAACATGGCAGAACTTGATCAACTGGTAGCAGAAGAAATTATCAATGGCCTTAGCATGTATCCGGCTTGCTTGGTATACTGTAATCCATCGGATGATAAAAAAGAAAGCAGTTCAGCCAACGAATGATGGCAACTTCCTTTCCGATTCCGATGGCTACATCTGGATCGCCCAGGAATGAAACAATTGCGAACGGAATTCGTTTAATGTTGCGGCCTCTATTAACCTACAGACAGTGATGATACGATGATCACTGATCAGTAGGTTTTTTATTTGTGAACAGATGTCAGAAAACCATACTTTATGTTATTCCTCATTAATAAACCACTGGTCCATCCCGGCACCTGCATGATCATTCGGGCGTACCCTGAATCCGAATTTCTCATAAAACGCTTCTTTTCCTTTGGCAGAATTCAAAGTCATCTTCACTTTGTAGCCGGGCTTCATATCATTTTTCAATTTTTGAATGCATGCCTCTACAAGCGTTCTTCCGATTCCCTGACCCTGGTACTCCTGATCAACTATAACGTCTGATAAGTAGGCAATATAACCTCCGTCCCACAGAAGCCGGACTATGCCGATTGCTTTTTCGTCATCTCTGACGCACCGGATCATATATGCATTTTCAATACAGGCTCTTGCCTGTTCAAGCGGGAACTCTACCCATCCGACCTTTTTTCGTAATTCCATATATTCTTCAGGTGAAATGTAATCTGTATATCTGATCATTTTTGATTGAGTCCTTTTCTCTGTAAGCGTATTAGCAGGATTGATCGGGAGGATTATAACCCGATCAATCCCAAATTGTTGAAATGATTATACTATCTCTTCAAAACACCGTAAAGAAAAATCAACTGAAAAGAAAATACAGGCATGTGATCAAAATAATATGATCAATGCCTGTACAATCAAAAAAAGGAGCTATCACCAGCCGCCGGTTGCACCGCCGTCTTTCGGTTCATCCGGTTTGTTATGATCATCCGTTGTTATGGGATGATCCGGCCCCAAGTTAAAAAGAGGGATGTGACCGCCGGCTACTTTATTTACTTCAAACTCTTTGAGCTCTGCTGCATTTTCAATATTCTTCATTCTTGTTCTCTCCTTTGTTCTTCATCTGATGGCGCAAGTATAGCACACCATCTGTCACAGAACTGTCACACAAGATGAGGAGATTTCTTATGAAAAATGAAGTGCGAAAGATCAGGACTCATGACCCGTGATACGCCGTATGGTATCGAAGATGTCTTCATGCACAAAGTTTCGCGGATCGTAGTGGCAGATGCGGGAAGCGAACTGAAAGATGGTTGCCTGAAGCGCCATGATCAGAACGGTGCCAAGCCCAAACGGGGCGCCGAGAAGCACCCCGATCAGCAGTACGACAAGCTCCATACAGAACTTGATAAATCCGATCGGTGCCTTTGGAAAACGCTTTCCGATGATAACCATCAGGGTGTCACGCGGTCCGCAGCCCAAGCCTGGCCACATATAAAGAATCGTCGAAAACGAGATAATGGTTTGCCCTATTATGGTCAGTGCTGCTCCGATAAACTGGTTCTGTGCATAAGGAAGGAAATCAAAAATCCCAAGGAGCAGGTCCGAAAACCACGATATGAGTAACGCATTCATAAGCGTGCCGAAGCCTATGCGGCCTTTGAAAATAATGTCTATCACAATGACCAGAACACTGATAAGCAGCGTGACCGTACCGAAGCTCAGTGAAGTTGTGCCGGAAATACCAAGTGCCAGCGTGTTCCACGCGTTGGTACCGGCAGAACCGGCATGTACGCTAAACACGTTGCCAACCGAAAAACAGGCAAGCCCAAGTGCGCACAGTAAAAAACGTCTGATATACTTTTTTCTCATGTTGTCCTGTATCCCTCTGATTCAGCTTTCTGCAAAAGGCACCAATAGGATTCATGTTACTCCCAGCTCAGCGGACCCTTTTCACAGTTTCCTTCCCGTGAATTAAATAACTCACGAATAGTTGGGATGATTATACTACCCATTGATGATCCCATAAAGGAGTTCTTTTGAAATAAACAGTATTCTGTTGCAGCGTTTTATAACCCTGTGTAAAAGAAAAAACCGTCGTAGAAACGACGGTTTTTCCCGAAAAGGAGGCCCTCAATGAAAAAGACAACTTGCGTTGTTTTAATAACTTGGGTAGTACAAAATGTCAAGTAGTTTGTGCAATTATTTATTATTTTTTGTGAAAAATAACTAATCGTAGGTTGAATATGGAAGAATTCAAAACCTGTGAGGAATATGTCCTTGTTGAATTGTAAGAAAAGAAGGCTCTGATCCGGATGGTGTGCTTCCAAAGTTTTGAACAGTTTCCACAGAGTTATCCACAATTATGTTAATTTTCCCCGGTGTTATCCGCTTTATATGGTAGTGAGAGTCTGCCGAGATGGGAATACTTTGTTTTACTCAGAATAGGAATTACATAAGAATATTAACATAAAACAATTTACAAAATTTGCTGTCAGGAAGAACAAGAGAACAGAGGGGAGAAAAGGAGAGCTGCAGCGGAGCTCCGGTCGTCTACTGTTACGGTGATGACCCGGACGGCCGTTTTGATCTTGATCATGATTGTGAAGACGGGATCAACTTTGACTGAACGAACATCTGAAAATAAAACAAGGCAGGGATGACAGTATGATCATCTCTGCTTTTTTGCGTTGATACAAATCTGCTTTTTTGTGTTGATACAAAATCCTGCAAAGGAGAATCCTTACAGGATATAAACAAAGCCCACAGGTGAGATTGCTTTCTTCTGCGGGCTTTCTAAGTGCTTATCCGTTCAGGTTCAGAACTTGATTTCCAGCTTCTGTCCCACTGCGATCTGGTCGGCATTCCGGATGCCGTTCCACTGGCAAAGCTGCTCAACAGTGCAGTTATACTTCTTTGCAAGTGCGCCGAGGGTGTCACCGCTCTTGATGACATAGGGGATCATAGTTCCGCCCTGGACGCTGCCCAGTTCCTCGTCGTTCAAAATCGCTTTTTCCCTATCCATTCCGATAACTCCTTTCCGAACAGTTTTATTTACAAACACAGTATATCACTGCAAACACATGAATTATCACAGAACTGTTTCGGAAAAAAGAATTTTCTGAAAACATTATGTGGGCTGTAACAAATAACAGGCTAGAATACCTGTTCCGGGCACGTTTTTACCCGGTTGCTGTCCGGCGGCACTTAAGTGTTGATTTTTTATTGCGCAGCGGATACAATAATCACAAAAACGATGCGGAAAGGAGGGCAACGGGATGCTGAAGGTTTTTCTCGCTGAGGACGAGGTCATTATCCGGGAAGCCCTGCGGGACAGTATTCCCTGGGAGCAGCACGGCTTTATCTTTGCCGGTGAAGCGTCGGACGGGGAGATGGCCCTGGAGATGGTGCGCACTCTGAAGCCGGACGTTGTGATTACGGATATCAGAATGCCGTTTATGGACGGGCTGACGTTCAGCCGCTATGTCAGCGAGGAGCTGCCCGACACGAAAATCATCATCATCAGCGGGTATGATGATTTTGAATATGCCCGGCAGGCGGTTGAGCTGCATGCGGACAGGTTTCTGCTGAAACCCGTCACCAAGGCGGATATGATCAGTACGCTGGAAGATACACGCCGCAGGATTGAAGCGGAGCGGGCAAAAAGGCTGCAGGACCTGCAAAAGCTGCAGAGCGCGGAGGATCCCTTTTCCTCTCTGGAACTCACGGGGTTTGACCCGATGGTACTCGGCAGTTTTATCGAGATTGGCCGGGCAGAAGATGTCGACTCGTTTACGGATCGGTTTATTCTGAGCCTGCACGGTGCGGAGCAGTCCATGCTGTTTAAAAACTACCTGCTGGTCAGCATTCGCATCAGCGCCGCCAATGCGCTGCAGAGTACCGACCTCTCGGCGGACACTCTTGCCGAGCTGGTGCCGGATCTGCCGATGGATTATACCGGTGAGGAGTTGAAAAACTACCTGCGCACGGTGCTGAAGCAGGTGATTGCCCGGCGGGACAGCGCTTCCGGGAAATCCGGCGGGGATCTGGTGGAGGATGCCCTGCGCTATATCAACGACAATTACTGCAGCGATGATATCTCTCTCAACACGGTGGCAAAAGCCATCAATGTCAGCTCCAATTATCTCAGCGCGATCTTCAGCCAGAAGGTCGGTGATTCCTTTATTGAATATCTGACGAAAAAAAGGATGGAGCGGGCAAAACAGCTTTTGAGGGAGACGGATATGCGCTCCGGCGGGATTGCCCTCGCGGTGGGCTACAAGGATCCGCGTTACTTCAGCTACGTCTTCAAACGAACGCAGGGCTGCACGCCCAGCGAATACCGCAGCCGGGAGGCGGAATAAGATGGTGCCTTTCTTCCGGAGCGGTTCTTCTTCCGGGCAGGAGCGGAAATCGATTGACGGGAAGCTGAAAAGCCTCATCAGGCAGATGATTATCCCGTTTACCGTGATACTGGTTCTTGTTGTCGGCCTGTTTCTGGTGTTTATGCTGCAGGACGCGCGCATGAGCAGCAACATTACCACGGCCTCCCGCTTTAACCACAACTTCAAGGACGAAGTCGACCTGAAAATGTATACCTTCGTCAGCGGAAGCAGTGAGGAGCTTCCGTTCGCGGAGGTGGAGACGGCGCGAAGCCTCGCCGAAACGCTCCTGAGGACCACCGGGAACCGCGAGGCGCACAGGACGATCCAGAGCGTGCTCAACCTGTGTGACAACCTGTATGACAGTATCGTGCAGATCCGGGACGCGGTGGGATATGATGAGCGGATGCAGCAGCTGGAGTCCAACATCTATGTGATCACGGAGCTGATCGAGGAATACATGTATTCCTACCTTTATATCGAAGCCGGCGAACTGGCCGAAGCCCAGCAGCAGTTTAATACGGTTGTGATTCTGGAGTCTTTGGCGGCGGGCATCCTGATGCTTCTGCTGATCCGGCGCACGGCTGCAAGAACCAGAAAAATCTCATCAAGCATCACCGCCCCCATCGATGCACTCTACGACCGCGTGGATGAAATCGGGCACGGGGATCTGCAGTCCAAGCCCCCGGTTCACGCGGAAGATGAAAAGCTGCAGTCCCTGAGCGACGGGATTGAGCAGATGGTGCAGAAGCTGGACACGCAGATGATGCTGAACAATGAAGAACAGAAGCGTGTGCGGAGCATGGAGCTCGCCCTGATTCAGGCGCAGATCAACCCGCATTTTCTTTACAACACGCTGGACGCCATCGTCTGGCTGATCGAAACCGGGAAGACCGAAGAGGCGGAAAGAATGATCATCAGCCTCTCCACCTATTTCCGGTCCTTCCTCAGCAACGGCAAAGAGATTATCACCCTTGCCGAAGAGGAGCGCCATATCCGCAGCTATCTGGAAATCCAGCAGGTGAGGTATAAGGATATCCTCTCGTATCAGATCGATTTTGATCCGGAATACAGCCAGTGCCTGATCCCGAAAATGACGCTTCAGCCGCTGGTGGAAAATGCCATTTACCACGGCATCAAGCAGAAGCGCGGCGGCGGGATGATCCTGATTTCCGATGAATGTGACGGAACCTGGATCACGCTGCGCGTGAAGGATACCGGCACGGGCATCCCGGAGGAGACGCTTGCGGAAATCCGTACAGGCCTGGAAAACGACGATACGCTCGGCTTTGGGATTACGGCAGCCTACAAACGGCTGAAGCTTCTCTTCGGAGAAAAGTGTACGTTTGACATCAGCAGTATTTCAGGTGTCGGTACCGAGATATCCATTCGGATCCCCTGGGTTACGGAGATTGGAGAAGAGAAATGAGAAAAATCCTATGTCTGCTTCTGGCCTGTACGGCGCTTCTGCTGGCAGGCTGTGCCCTGTTCTCTGCATCCCGGGAGAAGAATTTTGATGACTCGCTGGTCGTGGTTGGCTTTTCCCAGGTCGGTTCCGAGTCCGACTGGCGTCTGGCGAACACGGCGTCCATGGTCAGCGCTCTCAGTGAGCAGAACGGCTACAGGCTTCTCTTTGACAATGCCAGGCAGAAGCAGGAAAACCAGTATCTCGCTATCCGGAACTTTATCCAGCAGGATGTGAACTACATTGTCCTCGCGCCGATCTCCGAGACCGGGTGGGACAGCGTTTTCCGGGAGGCAAAAGCGGCCGGGATTCCCGTGATTGTCGTCGACAGGCAGGTGAGTGTGGAGGACGAATCGCTCTACCAGAGCTGGGTCGGGTCCGATTTCTACCGGGAGGGGCAGATGGCCGTCACCTGGATGGAAGAGGAGTTTCCGGATTCCGGTGAACCCCTGCAGATTCTGCACCTGCAGGGCACGGAAGGGGCTACCGCCCAACTGATGCGAAGCCGTGCGTTGGAGGAAGCCGTCGCTCGGCATGAAAATTGGACAGTAGAGGCTGCCCTGAAGGGGGAGTTTACTGAGGCGAAAGGCTATGAGGTCGTGCGGGACTTTCTGAAAACAGGCACGCCCTTCCGGGTGCTCTACAGCGAAAATGACAATATGACCTTCGGCGCCATGCGTGCGCTGGATGAGGCGGGGATTTCCTACGGAAAGGACGGAGAAATAAAAATCATCTCCTTTGATGCCGTGCGGAAGGCCCTCCTGCTCTGCCTGGATGGGAAGATCAATCTCTGCGTGGAGTGCAATCCGCTCCACGGCCCGCGGGTTGACCGGCTGATCAAGAGCTGTGAAGCCGGGGAAGACGTACCGAAATCTTCCTATGTGGAGGAAACCTGCTTTAGCTGTGACACGATCACCCCGCAGATGATTGACGAGCGGGAATACTGAATTTTCCGGTTTTTTTAAAACCTTAAAAATTCAAACAAAAAATCTTAAATTTTTTGATTGACGTTTTTTTCTTTTAGTGGTTGAATACTACATAAGGACGTATGTCCAAAAAATTTAAGAAAGAGGTAGCAAACATGAAAAAGATTCTCGCAATCGTTCTCACACTGGCTATGGTAGTGGCACTTGGCGCATCTGCATTTGCAGACATCAAGGTTGCTTTCTCCCAGATCGGTCAGGAATCCGACTGGCGTACTGCCAACACCGACAGCATTAAGGGCACCATTGAAGGCCATGAAGGCTGGGAGCTCGTTTATGACGATGCTCAGCAGAAGCAGGAGAACCAGATCAAGGCTCTTCGTAACTTCATCACCCAGGGTGTTGACTACATCCTCTTCACCGGCGTTGTTGAGACCGGCTGGGATGAAGTCCTTGCAGAAGTAAACGAAGCTGAGATCCCCCTGATCCTGATCGACCGTATGCCTGACTGCGCTGACAAGATTGACTACGTCGCAGCATTCGGTGGTGACTTCGTAGAAGAAGGCCGCCGTCAGGTCGCATGGGCCGGCGAGTACCTCAAGAGCATCGGCCGCGGTGATGAAGAAGTCTGCGTTGCCATCATGGAAGGCACCACCGGTTCCGGCGCACAGGTCGGCCGTACCGAAGGCAACCTGGCTGCACTTGCCGAGTACCCCAACATGAAGCTCGTTGCTCAGCAGTCCGGTAACTTCACCCGTACCGAAGGCCAGGCTGTTATGGAATCCTGGCTGAAGTCCGTTGACAAGATCGATGTCCTCATCGTACAGAACGACGATATGGGTCTTGGCGCAATCGATGCCATCAAGGCTGCTGGCCTTGTTCCGGGCAAAGACATTATCATTGTCGGCTGCGACTCTGTTAAGGCAGCATTCGAAGCCATCGTTGCTGGCGAGATGAACTGCACCGTTGAGTGCACACCGCTCTATGGCCCGTTCGTTGAGAAGACGATCGAGGCTCTCGAGGCCGGTGAGACCTTTGAGAAGTCCATCCTCCACCCCGAAGAGGGCGTGTATGACTGCGTCGGCGGCATCGATCTCGGAAGCGTCACTTCTGTCCTTGCAGCAGATGTGATTGACAGCCGCGTATATTAATTTCACAGCCTGAAATTAGAACAGTCTGAATTTTCGGGGCTGGCGTTCAGCCGGCCCCATTTTTAAACGTGGGCGGAGGCGCCTGGCCTTCCGCCCTCGCTTCTTAAGGAGGAATTCAATTGCCGGATCATAACTTGCTGGAGATGAAAGGCATTGAAATACAGTTTCCCGGCGTAAAAGCGTTGGATAAAGTGGATTTTTCCCTGAAAGCGGGGGAGGTCCACGCCCTTCTCGGAGAGAACGGAGCGGGAAAAAGTACACTGATCAAATGCCTGACGGGTGTCCATCACATGGATGCGGGCACCATTCTGTTTGACGGAAAAGAAATTAAACCCACAAGCCCGCAGGATGCCTTTTCCATGGGCATTTCTACGGTTTATCAGGAGATCAACCTCTGCCCGAACCTGACGGTTGCCGAAAACATCTTTGTCGGCCGCCAGCCGATGAAGCACGGTTCGATCAACTGGAAAGAGATTAACCGGAGAGCGCGTGAGCTGATGTCCAGGTTCCATATGGACATTGATGTCACACGCCCGCTAAACAACTATTCTACTGCCATTCAGCAGATGGTTTCCATCGCCCGCGCGGTAGACATTGATGCGAAAATACTGATTTTGGATGAACCTACTTCATCCCTTGACGATAACGAAGTTAAACTCCTCTTTGATGTTATGAATGAGCTGAAGGCGGAAGGGATGGGCATCATCTTTATCACGCACTTCCTTGACCAGGTGTTTGCCATCAGCGACAGGCTGACGATCCTGCGCAACGGAGCGCTGGTCGGTACCTTTAACATCAACGATATTACAAAGCTTGAGCTGGTCACGAGAATGATCGGTAAAGACATGGATGTGATCTTCAACTTGAAGCGCGCCACTGTCGATCCGAATGCCCCCGAGATGATGAGGACCGAACATCTCGGCGCACCCGGCCAGATTCAGGATGTGAACCTGAGCCTGAAGAAGGGAGAGCTGATGGGCTTTGCCGGCCTGCTCGGCAGCGGCCGTACGGAGACCGCCGAGCTGATTTTCGGTGCGGTTCCCGCAACGGAAGGCACAGAGATCATCAACGGCAAAAAGGTCTCCATCAAAAAACCGCTTGACGCCATAGAAGCTAGGCTCGCCTTCTGCCCCGAAGACAGAAAGAGGGACGGTATCATCGGCGATCTCTCGATTCGTGAGAATATCGCCCTTGCCCTCCAGGCGAGAAGGGGCTTCCTGCATCCGATTTCCATGCAGGAGCAGAACGAGATGGCGGATAAGTTCATCAAACTGCTCTCCATTGCCACGCCGGACGCGGAAAAGAAGATCGGCGAGCTCTCCGGCGGCAATCAGCAGAAGGTTATCCTGGCCCGCTGGATGGCCACGCAGCCGGATCTGCTGATCCTCGACGAGCCTACGCGAGGCATCGACGTCGGTGCCAAAGCCGAGATCCAGCGTCTGATGCTTGAGATGTGCAACGACGGTGTTTCCGTCATCTTCATCAGCTCCGAGCTCGACGAGATCATCCGCTGCTCGAACCGCATCATCGTCATGCGTGACGGTAAAAAGGTCGGCGAAGTCAACGGCGAAGGCTGCACGCAGCAGACGATCCTGAGCATTATCGCCGAAGGTGTACAGGAAGGAGAAAGCGCATGAAAAAGAAACAGTTCAGCTTTTCCGGTATCATGCAGTCAAAAATAACCTGGGCCGTTATTGCCGAGCTGCTGATCCTTCTTGTCTGCTTTATCATCCGGCCTGACTTTTTCTCCATCAAATACCAGCCGGCGACGGGCATGCTCTACGGCAGCCTGATTGATATCCTCAACCGCTCTTCGGAGATCACCATCATCGCCATGGGGATGACGCTTGTCATTGCCCTTGCCGGAACCGACCTTTCCGTCGGCTCCCTGGTGGCGCTCAGCGGTGCGCTGGCACTGAAATTCCTGCGCTGGGATGTGCTGGTCTACAACACCCCGGGGGACTATACTGTCAGACCGTTCATCCTGGTCATCCTCGTTCCGCTTGCTGTGTGTACGCTGCTGGGGCTGTTCAACGGCTTCATGATTTCCCGCATCGGGATGCAGCCGATCATCGCCACCCTGATCCTCATGGTCTGCGGGCGCGGCATTGCCCAGATCGTGACCAACGGCAAGCAGTTCACCACTCTCTATTCTCCGTTCCGTGTCATCGGGCAGGGGAGCCTGTTCTTCCTGCCGATGCCGATTATCATTACGATTGTGGTGGTTGCCGGCGTTTCACTCTTCGTCCGGAAGACGGCTTTCGGCACCATGGTCGAATCCGTCGGCATCAACCCCAGCGCCAGCCGCCTGAGCGGCATCGATTCCCGTAAGATCGTCATGATCTGCTTTGCGCTGACGGCGTTTCTTTCCGCCATTTCCGGCCTGATCACCGCGAGCCGCGTCATGTCGAATGACTCGAACAACTTCGGCATCAACTTTGAAATGGACGCCATTCTTGCGGTCGTCATCGGCGGCACCAGCATGAGCGGCGGTAAGTTCAGCTTGGCCGGCACAGTGGTCGGCTCCATTATCATCCGCACGATCGTCACCTTCGTCTATTACTTCGGTATCGTTTCGGAAGCGACGATGGCTTTCAAGGCAATGATCATCATTTTGATTATTGTGCTCCAGTCCGAGCCGGTCCGCAGGCGAATGTCAAAGGTCGGCAGGAAAAAAGTGACGGGAGGTGTGCAGCATGCCTGAACGGATTTCCGATCAGCGCCAGAGCCTGATGAGCCGGCTGCTGAAACCCCAGTACGTGATGGTGTATGCCACCGTCGGCATCTTTATCCTGATCTATATCTACGGTGCCGTCCGCTTCGGCAGCATCGGTTTCACCACCCTCAGAACCTTTATCAACATGTTCAAGGACAATGCCTATTACGGCATTTCCGCCATCGGTATGACGATGGTCCTGATTACCGGCGGTATCGACCTGTCGGTCGCCTCCGTCGCCTGCCTGACGGGCATGATCGTCGCCTACGGCACCAGTGTGCTCGGCTATCATCCCGCCCTCTGCATGGCGTTTGCCATGGTTGTAGGCGTCGGCCTCGGGCTTCTGCAGGGCGCCGCCATCCACTACCTGAATGTCCCTCCCTTCATCACCACCCTGGCGGGCAACTTCCTTGCCCGCGGTGTATGCTCCCTCATCAGCCGTGAATCGATTTCCGTTTCCCACCCGATGATCGACGCACTCGCCGGCTGGAAGTGGTATTTCAAGAAATATGTTGACGGTGAATGGGTGAAGATCAAGCCGATCGCCTTTATCAACATCAATCTGCTGGTGTTCATCGTGATGATCATCATCGGCACCATCATCCTCCAGCGCACGAAGTTCGGCAGAAACATCTACGCCATTGGCGGCAACGAGCAGAGCGCCAAGCTGATGGGCCTCCCCGTGGGCAAAACCAAGGTCCTGGTGTACGGGTTCAACGGTTTCTGCTCGGTCATGGCCGGCTTTGCCTATCTGCTCGAAGTCAAGAGCGGCTGGAACCTCGCCCTCAACGGCGGCGAGCTGGAGGCGATCACCTGCGCGGTCATCGGCGGGACGCTGCTCACCGGCGGTGTCGGCTATATGATCGGCACGCTCTTCGGGGTGCTGCTCAAGTCCGTCATCCCGGCCCTGATCACCTTCAACGGGAATCTGCTCTCCTGGTGGGGCAAAATCGCAACCGGCGGCCTGTTGGCCCTGTTCATTGTGATCCAGCGTATCGTCGTCACCACCTCCGAGAGAAGGAAAGAGACCAAAGCCAAAACGTAGCGTACTTCCCGAAGTAACGCAGGCCCGGCCAATTCGGCCGGGCCCTTTTCTATATTCTGTGGTTATGATTTGTATACTGCGGGAATGACTTTTCCCTTTTTTAGCTCGCGACAGAGCACTGACCTCAAGGCTTGCCCCCCTTGCCTAAAGGGGGGATGTCAGCGGTAGCTGACAGGGGGGATTCCTCTTACTTCAGCGTCTTAACTGCCGTGCGCTCCACGTCAAACGCATTCTTGTACCGGGCCAGGAAGGCATCAAACCCGGCAATCTCGATCTCGTCCGCCATCAGTGTGGAGGATGCCGCGTCGGCAAATACCTTGTTGTCGAGGTAGTCTTCAAGGGTCTCTCCCTCGTCCTTCCACAGCATGTAGGCAGCCATCAGCGCCATGCCGTACGGCCCGCCTTCACCGGCCGTCTCCATCACCGTAACCGGTGCGGAAACCGCTGCGGAGAGCATCCGCTGGCCGACGCCCGGCGTCTTGAAGAAGCCGCCGTGGCCGAGAATCTTGTCGACCGGGATGTTTTCCTCGGTCCTCAGGATATCCAGCCCGATCTTCAGTGTGGAAAGGGCAGAGAGCAGATGCGTGCGCATAAAGTTGGCCAGGGTAAAGCTGCAGTTGGGCATCCTTGCAAAGACCGGTCTGCCTTCGTCCAGCGCGGTTACGCCCTCCCCGGAGAAGTAGTTGTAGCTGAGCAGCCCGCCGCAGTCCGGGTCGCCTTCCAGCGCTTTATAGAAGAGCTTGGTGAACAGCTCGCCCTTGTTGATCTGCACGCCGAGCATCTCCGCAAATTCGTTCAGGAGATTCACCCACGCATTGATGTCGGAGGTGCAGTTGGCGCAGTGCACCATTGCCACCGGCTTTCCGGCAGGTGTTGTGACCATGTTGATCTCGCGGTGCATGCCGAGTTCGTGGTCGGCCACGATCATCGCGAAGTCCGACGTACCGGCCGACACGTTGCCCGTCCTCTCACGCACGGAGTTTGTTGCCACCATGCCCGTGCCCGCATCGCCTTCGCACGGGGCAAACGGAACGCCCGGCTTCAGATCCCCTGCGGGATCCAGGAAAGCTGCGCCCTCCGCTGTCAGTTTTCCTGCCACTTCCCCGGCGACGAGGACTTTCGGCAAAATCTCCCGCAGCTTCCAGGGCATGCCCTTGGACTCTGCCAGCGCGTCAAACTTTTCCACCATCCCCTGGTTATAGTCATTCTTCGCGCTGTCGATCGGGAACATCCCCGATGCTTCGCCGATGCCCATGACCTTCTCGCCGGTCAGGAGTGTGTGGATGTATCCTGCAAGGGTGGTGAGGAAGGCAATGTCCTTTACATGCTCTTCTCCGTTCAGAATCGCCTGATAGAGGTGGGCAATGCTCCAGCGCTGCGGAATCGCGAACCCGAACAGCCCCGTCAGCTCTTCCGCTGCCTGTCCGGTGATCGTGTTGCGCCATGTGCGGAAAGCGGCAAGCTGCTTTCCGTCCTTGTCAAAGGGCAGGTAGCCGTGCATCATGCCGGACACGCCGATCGCTCCGAAGGTCTCCGGGACACAGCCGAACTTTTCGGCTATGTCCCGCTTCAGATCGGCATAGCAGGCGCGGATGCCGGTATGCACGGTGTCCATATCATACGTCCAGATGCCGTCAACCAGCTGGTTTTCCCATTCAAACCCGCCGGAAGCGATCGGAAGATGTTTTTCATCCAGCAGCACGGCTTTGATTCTGGTGGAGCCGAGCTCGATGCCGAGTACGGTTTTTGTAAAGTCCATGACAATGTCTCCTTCAGATAGTATGTTTTTCGGGATTTTCTGCTTTTTATTGTACTACAGAAACAGGTAGAGTTCAAGCAGAAGGTTTTTTACGCCTTCTGCTTTTCTTCGTGGTATTCCTGTTCTGTATTGACGTTCCAGATAGCTGACTTGTCGCGGCTGCCGGAGCGGATGCATTTGGCCGCTTCGAACGACGTCATCATCGAGTGGTCGAGATTGTTGTAGCGGTGCTGGCCGTTGCGGCCGACGCAGTACAGGTTTTCAATGGTGTCGAGATATTCCCGCAGAGTGTCGATTTCTGCATAGGTGTCGAAGTAGGCGGGATAGGCTTTCCGCACACGCTCCATATGGGTGTCCAGTACGTCGCTTTTGTCCCGGATCAGCCCGATTTTCAGCATCTCCTCGATGCCAAGCGTCGCAAATTCCTCTTCTGTCTGGTTCCAGAAGGCGTCGCCTTCGTTGCAGAAGTACTCCAGCCCCACCCATACGGTGTTTTCAATATCCTTCACCAGATAGGGCGACCAGTTGTTGAAGATCTGGAAGCGGCCCATTTTTACCGTCCTGTCCTGCACATAAACCCAGCAGTCAGGCACGATGTTGCCGATGGTCTTCATTCCGGTTTTGTTTTCGAGATTCAGTTTTTTCACCAGGACGCCGAGGGTCATATAGTCGCGGTAGGGGAGACCCTTCGCAATGCGCGCCGGCTCGGGAGGAACATCGTTCATCCCGCCGATGAGATCTTTGATCGGCATGGAGGAGACGAACACGTCGCCGTCGATGGTAAAGGTCTGCCCGTCCTTCTCATAAGTGGCGGAGACCAGGCGGTTTCCCTCTTTCCGGAAGCCCGTGACGCATGCATTGTACAGGATCTTCCCGCCGAGCTCTTCCACCTTCTGCCCGACGACTTCCCAGAGTTCTCCCGGGCCGAGCTTTGGGTATTTGAATTCCTCAATCAGGGACGTGTTGACCTGTCTGTTGCGCACATGGAATACCTTTCCGAAGACATCCTTCAGAATGCCCGTGATCGACAGGCCTTTTGTTCGCTGGGCTCCCCACGAGGCGTCGATTTCACTGGGATGCCGGCCCCAGAGGTTTTCGGTGTAGTACTCGAAGAACATCGAGTAGAGCTTCCGCCCAAAGCTGTTGATGTAAAAATTCTCAAGGTTGTCTTCCGGTAGCTTGTGCAGCATGGCGCCGAGATAGCTGAAGCCGCATTCCACGGTCGTTTTGAGGCCCATGTTCCGGAAGGTCTCCGGCTTCAGGGAGATCGGATAGGCATAGAACTTCCCGTCGAAGAAAATGCGGGACACTCTGCGCCGCTTCAGCATGACGACGTCAGTTTTCTCCGGGTCCGGCCCGCCGGGTGCAAGCTCTGTCGTCCGCCCGAGAACAATGTCGTCGTAGGAGGGGGAGCCCTGCATGGGCATCATCTTCTCCCACCACTCGTTCACTTCCGGCACTTTGGAGAAAAACCGGTGCCCGCCCATATCCATGCGGTTCCCGCGGTATTCCACGGTTCTGGAGATGCCCCCGAGGATGCCGGTTTCCTCCAGCACGGTGACGTCCGCTTTTTCCTCTCCGGTGAGCAGCTCATACGCTGCCGTGAGCCCGGCCGGCCCTCCTCCTATGATGATAATCTTCTTCATCCGATTTCTTCTCCTGTTGTCTGTGTCGTTGAGTCGGAAATTCGATAGAACCAGTAGTTCTCTTCCAGCGGATTCCGGCTGTCCATGCGGTAAAGCTCTTCCAGCACCTCCGGACATCCTGCATCGGAGGAGGAGAGATAATAAACTGTTCCGGCATCCGGGAACTGCTTCTGCACGTAGTCCGGCAGCGTCCGAGGATCAAATGCCGGATAAACAGCACCCCAGACGTGAAGCTTGTAGTCCTCTCCCGTGTCAATGCTCCGGAAGATGATGTCTTTCCGGTCGCTGTCCACATAAGCGTAGACGGATGGGATCAGATGATCTTCCCTGACGAGTATGATACCATCTTCTTCCACGGTGACGTCGATAAAGTCCGCCGTAGGTCTGCTGCCCGAGAAAGCCTCCGTCAGGTCAAATTTCACGGCGTTGATCCACTTCTCGCACGTCAGCAGCAGCGTAAAGGCGAGGAGGATTCCTGCAGCGGCTTTGACCGATTTAGCCTGCACGGAGGAGTAGGAGATCCATACCAGGAACAGCAGAATTAGGAAGTAGCAGACCGTCATGTGGTAGCCGCCGCGGTAGACAAAAAGCCTGAGCCCGAGAGAAAACCCGAGGCCGCAGATGCCGATCAGCGCAATGCTCCAGAAGCTGCCCCATTCTCTTTTCACGGTTACCGCCAGAAGAAGCGCAAGGAAGAGAAGCAGCAGTATCAGCAGAATGACGGCTTTCCCGGTCACGGGACCGATCTGCAGTTCGCACACCAGATGGCCGAAGACGGTTTCTTCCAGATCATTCACGGCTGCGATAAACTGGTTGTAGCTGAGACTCATTTTGCCGAGGATAGAATGGGCGGAAGTATCGACAAAGACAGGTGCATCCTTCCGGGGCATCAGTTCATATACGGTGAAGAGGGCGCTCGCAGCGGAAATCGCCATACCCCAGAAAAGCCTGTTGATCTGCGGCTTCTTTCTGATCCAGTGGATGAACAGCTCCAGCACAAGCCCACCGGCAAAACCGGCCAGAATAATGTGGGACTGAAACAGCAGCCCGATCAGGATCCCGTACAGCACCGGCTTCTCCAGCCGCTTCGGCCAGAGTATCGCGAGGCAGACAATCAGCAGTGTGATGACGCAGTAGGTTCGCGGCATGACGGGGGAGTTATAGCAGAAAGCAAAGCTTCCCAGAACGATAACCTTCAGAACATCTCCGAACGGTGCACGGAAGAGAAACAAGGCCGCTGCGACACCCATAAACACAAGGCTCACATAGCTGAAGTGCCGGAAGGACATCCCAAGTTTTGCAAACGGCCGAATGATCAGAAACCAAAGACAGGGGTGCCCTTCGATGCTGAGATCGGCAAAGAGCTCCGACAGCGTGGTGTTTTTCGCAATCGTCCATGCCTGCGCCTCATCACGGAAAGCCTCATGGTTTAGAATCACGAACAGATGAAAACCGAGGTAGAGCAGAAGCAGCGCAGCATAAAAAATCCGCCTGCGCAGCTGCAATTTGTCGCTGCCCATCATAATCCCCTCCGTTTCCTCTTCTATTATAGATATCAACATAATATACTACCATCGCATACTGCCTTTGTCAATTTCCAAAACCGGACAAAACCTGAAGAAAAAGTGAAAAAAACTATTGACATTTGCAGGCACGGTCATTATAATAACAGAGCAAAAAGAAGCAGGCTCGGTATCCGCCGTCCTCACCTGGCAGCAAAATGGCTCGCCGGGTTAAGATGTAACAGCTTTCTCCGTTTCAGGTGATGGCTGTATGATACTGCGCGGATGCTATGCTTCTGCGCATTTTGTTATTTTTCGGAGGTGTTTGAAATCGCAACCGATACTCATCAAATCAATGAGGAAATTGTTGACAGTGAAATCCGCCTGATCAGTGAAGACGGCGAACAGCTCGGCATTATGTCCGGTGCGGAAGCGCTGAAGATCGCTGAAGAGCATGAGATGGATCTGGTCAAAATCGCGCCCAATTCCAACCCGCCAGTCTGCCGCATTATGGACTACGGTAAGTTCCGTTTCGAGCAGACAAAGAAAGAAAAAGAAGCAAAGAAAAACCAGCATGTGATTGACATCAAGGAAATCCGCATGGGCCCAAGCATCGGGGATAATGATTTTCTTACCAAGCTGAAAAACGGTATGAAGTTTCTTGCCGATGGTGACAGGCTGAAGGTTTCTGTCCGTTTTCGCGGAAGAGAAATGGCACATACGGAAATCGGTGAAGAGCTGCTGAAAAACTTCGCAGAAAAATGCGCGGAAATCGCCACACTCGACAAGGCTCCGAAGCTTGAGGGCAGAAACATGACGATTTTCCTGTCTCCCAAGCCTGTAACACCGCCGAAAAAGCCTGCGAAACCCAAACAGCCGAAGCAGCAGGAAGCTGAAGCTCCGGCCACTGAAAAAGCTGAATAATATTTTAGGAGGAGTATTCATTATGCCGAAACTTAAAACTCACAGCGGCGCTAAGAAGAGATTTAATCTCACGAAGACCGGCAAGGTAAAACGCGCCCATGCTTTCAAGAGCCATATCCTCACCAAGAAGGATACCAAGCGCTGCCGTCGTCTTCGCAGCGGTACTTACGCTGACGTGACGAATGTAGACACCATCAAGAAAATGATCCCTTATAAATAATAAGGGCAGACGGTATATAGGAGGAATTAATAATGGCTAGAGTTAAAGGCGCGATGATGACGCGCAAGCGCAGAAATAAAGTTTTGGGTCTCGCGAAAGGGTACTGGGGCAATAAATCCCGCCATTTCAAGATGGCCAAAGAGCAGCTGATGAAGTCCGGCCGCTATGCCTACATCGGCCGCAAGCAGAAGAAAAGAGATTTCCGTCAGCTCTGGATCACCCGTATCAGCGCAGGCTGCAAGGCAAACGGCATGAATTATTCCACTTTCATGCACGGCCTGAAGCTCGCCGGGATCGATATGAATCGCAAGATGCTCTCTGAAATGGCGATTCACGATGCGACAGCGTTCACCGCTCTCTGCAACCTCGCAAAGGAACAGAAGGCATAAGTGCTGTCTGATTTGCAGGAGGAACGGTAAAAAACCGTCCCTCCTGCGATAAAAACAAATTTCAAAAAACACTTGACTTTTTGGAAAAACAAGCTATAATAGCATCTGCATTTAGCGGGATTGTGTAAAGGTAGCACACCGGACTCTGACTCCGTTTGTGAGGGTTCGAATCCTTCTCCCGCTGCCATATGTAAAACGTCGACATTTTGTATCATAGATACAAGATGTCGACGTTTTTCTGTTTGTGAATTCCCTTTATTTTCAAGGATTATCTTTAATTTGTACTTTGTCGACAAAACAATTAAATTCTTCGACTTTGTCGACTAAAACTTGAGTTTTGTCGATTTCCGTGATATGATAACAGAGGAGGAATATAGGATGAACTACACAAAAACGATCAGAGAGTTCTGTTTCCAGAATAAAGGCGAAATCTTTGACGTCTCATATATGGGCGATAAGTATCTCGAGATGGTTCCATATAAGACTCTGTTGAAGATATTGAACCGACTTGAGGATGAGGGTATCGTAACCTGTGTTTCTAAAGGGGTGTATCTGATCCGCGAAGAAAACCGGGAACTTGACGAAGCAATCATTGACCGCTTTATCTCAAACGGGCACGGAATGTATTCCGGGTATACCCTGTTCAACGAACTTGAGATTACAGAACAGCAGAACGATTGCGTTGAGATATATACAAACCGGATTTCTAGTCAAACAAAAAGAATCGGCGACTATCAATTAACCAGAATTGACCTTCCGTTTACACCGCAAGTTATTTCCATGATCACTCTTCTGGAGTGCATTGAAAAAGGACCGTCGATCATTGATGTGTCGATAATCCGTCTGCATGAAATCATAGATGCCTTCGCCCAAGATTACACGGATCAGATATTTGGATTGGTAATAGGAACGATACCGTATCATTATTCGACGACGGTGACGCTAAGAGAACTGCTCGACAGAAAAGGCGACGAAAATGATTGTATAACAGTGTTTGAAAGGCACCGCATGCAATGATAATCCCACTCTTCCGGCCAACGACGGCAGACTTCAGAAAATGGTGTAAGGAATATGTAGGGCTCGCTTTTGATCTTATGAAAACCTACGAACAAAACCCGCTGATGTTGGATGCGAAAGAGTATGGAGCTGCACAGAAGATTTGCAGACAGTACAAGGTGCTACTCGCTTCGCTTGATAAATACGAGCGAAAGCTATTCGAAAACAGAATCATGAAAAACAAGGCGATCCGCTTCTCTGTAAAGGAAGAGCGAATCGCCTTTGATGTTATATTTGAAAACTGGCAGGAGATCTGCTTCCCGGGAAGACGCTATCAGCTGAAAACGATAACGAAGGAGCAGATCGGCGAGAAGATTAGAGCCCTCCGCATAAAAAACGGCTATACGCGAAAACACGTCGCCGATATCATCGGAATCAGTGAGGCAACGATCAGGGCCTACGAAAACGGAGATCGAATGCTGCGACTCGACGTTGCATATCAGCTAGTGCAAATCTATGGAGAGACACTTGACAGTATAATCGAAGAATAATTGCGTGCCCTTCGCAAAAGAAGCTTTATTTGGAGCAAATATGTATTTGCAGAAGGAAATAATCCGACTTTCACTCACTCCTAAAATGGTTGAGAATTTAGAAAAAATATTGAAAAACATAGAGAATCGTTGAAAAAGTGAAAGCGCTTATGATATAATAAATCAATACTCGACGTGATCATCGGAGCGGTTTTTTGGATACGGAGGAAAGCAAGATGGCTTATTCATACAACAGACTATGGAAGCTGATGATTGATAAGAAAATTAACAAGACTACGCTGCGACGGGAGGCGGGTATCACCTCCAATGCCATGGCGAAAATGGGCAAAGATCAGCCTGTCAGCGTAGAAGTGTTGGCGAAAATCTGTCGTGTGCTCAATTGTGGAATTGAAGACGTTGTCGAGATTATAGACGACGAGGAGCAGGAGGGCTGATCATGACAGATAGAGAACTGAAAACTTTAAAGGACAACCTTTGGCATGCGGCGGATGTGCTGCGCAGCGGGGCGCATTTGGCAGCGAACAAATACGGTCAGCCGATCCTCGGCCTGATCTTCCTTCGCTATGCGGATATCCTGTTCAAACAGCACAAAGACGAGATCGACGCAGAGTATACCAAGCGGCTCGGCACCCGCATGGAGAAAACCCGTAAGGAGATCGCGGTGGAGAAGTGCGGCTTCTTCCTCCCGGAGTGCGCCTATTATGACTTCATCAACGATGCGCCGGACACGGCAGAGAAGGCCGATCTGGTGAAGAAGGCCATGGAGGCCATTGAGAAAGAAAACCCGAAAATGGACGGCGTTCTTCCCAAAGAAGTCTACGCCCAGCTGGTGCCGGAAGAAGAGCCGGAGCTGCTCTCCAACATCGTGCGCATTTTCAAGGACATCCCGGAAAACTGCACAGTAGACATTTTCGGCGAGATCTACGAATACTTCCTCGGCAACTTCGCCTTGGCGGAAGGCAAGGACGGCGGAACCTTCTATACGCCCGCCACGGTTGTGCGCTATATGGTGGAGGTTCTGGACCCACAGCCCGGCGACAAGAAGTTCCTCGATCCTGCCTGCGGTTCCGGCGGCATGTTTGTCCAGGCGGCGCGGTACATGCACGCCCACAATGCCAACGAGGCGGAGCAGATGAAGTTCCGCTGCTATGGCGTAGAGAAAGAGCCGGACACCGTGAAGCTGGCCAAGATGAATCTGATGCTCAACAATGTGCGCGGCGATATCACGGAAGCCAACTCCTTCTACTCCGATCCGTATAACGCTTTCGGCGCCTTCGATTACGTCATGGCGAACCCGCCTTTTAATGTGGACGAGGTCTCCTTCGACCGGGTCAGCGGCGATGCGCGCTTCAATACTTACGGTGTTCCCCGCAACTCCACCAAGTCGGCAATGAAAGCCTCTGACAAGAAAGAAACCGTTCCCAATGCCAACTACCTGTGGATCGGCTACTTTGCCACGGCCCTGAATGAGCACGGCAAGGCGGCGCTGGTCATGGCGAACTCCGCCTCCGACGCGGGCAAGAGCGAGTATGAGATCCGCAAAAAGATGATCGAAGAGGGCATCATCAGCCTGATGGTGACGCTGCCCTCCAATATGTTCTCCTCCGTTACCCTGCCGGCCACGCTCTGGTTCTTCGACAAGCACAAGCCGCAGACGGACAAGAAGGACGAGATCCTGTTCATTGACGCCCGCAACGTTTTCACCCAGGTGGATCGCGCTCACCGCAAGTTCAGCGATGAGCAGATCAAGAATCTGGGCATCATTACCCGCCTGTATCACGGGGACACGGCGGCGTTTTCTGCACTGATCGAGGAGTATCGGGAGGCAATGGCCACTGCGCCGGAAACGGCTGAGGACAAGGAAACCAAGACGAAGGCCTATTGGCAGTCCCAGATCGACTGGCTGACCGAGCGCTTCCCGGACGGCGTATACCGGGACGTGATCGGCCTGTGCAAGGCGGCAAAGCTGGACGGCGAGGACGGCATCATCGACCAGGACTATTCCCTCAACGCCGGGCGCTATGTCGGCGTGGTCATTGAGGACGACGGTATGACCGAGGCAGAGTTCAAAGAGACCATGCTGGGCCTGAACGCGGAGTTTGAGTCGCTGAACGAGGAAGCGAAGAAGCTGGAAGCGGAGATTTCGTTGAACCTGAGAGGTTTGTTTGCAAATGAGTGATTTCACTTCATCCTGGCAGGGATATGATTTTTCGGGATTGGGCGCATTGCTTTCTCGAATGCAAGAGATTACCCGTCCTTTAATGGAAGCAGTGCAAAGTATTCAATCCGCACTAAAGCCTATTGTTGAGGCTATTGAACAATATAAACCAAAAGTAGCTGAGATTGGGCAAGCTCTATTGCAGGCAACCCGCCCACTATCTGCAATTAGGAAAATGGGTGAAGCGCAGTTTGTCTTATGGGACTATATGACCGCTGAATTTGTCGATGCAATTGTAGATGCAGAAAACATCAACAAAACACTTCGAGAACAACTGATCCGGGATCGGTTTTCTGCGGTAAATAAGACTATCGACAAGACCCTCTCTTCCGCAGTGATGCAGAAGCATAAACGGCTGTACTCTCAATCCGTAAATGCGTTTCGTTGTGGGGATAATGATCTGGCTGTTACGGGTTTCACTTCTGTTTTTGACGGTTTACTGGCTGATGCTTCCGGGAATCCCACATCAAGGCTTGGGCCGCGCATAGACGCAATTAAGCAGAAGCTCGATAATGACGAGCTTCTCAATCATGATGAATATGCCATGATAACGCTGGCAATGACATTAGAGAAAACACTGGATTCTTTTTCTGCACCTTCTGACTTCAAAGGAAAAGAGCCAAAGGGTCTTAATCGCCATTGGATTGCACACGGTCGTTCCACACGGAAGAAAACAAAGTTAGATTGCGTCAAAATGATAAACCTTATATACGGCTTGCTGTTGATAGGAGATCTTGAATCTACAGCATCGTTAAATTCTTCTTGCGGAAATGGTGAGTGAATATGGTAGAGTATTCGGAATACAGATTGGGATCGCTTTTCGAGTGGAAAAGGGATTTCTGCTGACTTGATAAACGAGACCGGCAAGTATCCTGTTATTGGTGGAAATGGTCTGCGTGGATACACCGACACCTATAATTTCGATGGCGAGTGTGCTGTTATTGGGCGGCAAGGAGCATATTGTGGAAACGTCCAGTTCTTTTCTGGAAAAGGATATATGACGGAACATGCCGTCGTTACACAGCCCAATAGTGCGAACAACGCCAAATATCTTACTTATAAATTGAACGGCCTATCATTGGGACGTTTTTCCGGACAAGCTGCTCAGCCAGGGCTTTCAGTAACAAAACTTGCACGATTGAGAATCGAAATGCCGCCTAAATGGTATCAAGATAAGGTCGCGGGTATTCTCTCCGCCTATGACAACCTGATCGAAGTCAATAATAAGCGGATTAAGGTGCTGGAGCAGATGGCGGAAAACCTGTATAAGGAGTGGTTCGTCCGTTTCCGCTTCCCCGGGCATGAAACTGCGGAGTTTGAAAACGGGATTCCGAAGGGGTGGAGACGCGGGCGTATTTCTGAGTTTTATACTACATCCTCGGGTGGAACGCCAAGCCGGGAGCATGATGAATACTACGATGCCGGAACAATTCCCTGGATTAAAACCGGAGAGCTTCAAGATTGCCTCCTCATTGATACAGAAGAAAAGATTACAGAGTCTGCGGTAAAAAAATCATCCGCCAAGTTCTTCCCGAAAAACAGCGTCCTTATGGCAATGTACGGGGTGAATATTGGCATGCTGGCGTATTCAACGATGGATGCGACATGTAATCAAGCTTGCTGCGTATTTCGTGATAAAGGAAGTATCAACACAAAACACTATTTATTTCAGTGTCTGAAGTCCATAAGAGATTACTTGCTTTTGATCAGCTTCGGGGCAGCACAACAGAACCTGAGTCAGGATTTAATAAAGCGAGTCAGAATTGTTATGCCGGACGAGGAAACAGTGATTCGTTTCGAGCAGAAGATTGAACCACTGTATAATGAGATAAAGCATCTGTTAAAAGCAAATGCCTGTTTAATTCGCCAGCGCGATTTGCTTTTGCCGCGTCTAATGAGCGGAAAGTTGGAGGTGTGAAAGCATTGCTGTTTGCTGAAAAAGAAAGCAATGTTGTCGAATCATTTCGAGACCTCGAAAAGTCGGAGATATGCTTGATTCCAGACAGTGCAGAAACGAAAATGATATGTCAGAGCATATTGGATACTGAACGATGGGCTAATTGGATTGACTCCTCAGGAAAGAATATGCCTCCGCCCGATTTTTATAATGACCATGAGAAAATGATGTTGGAGGTTATGCGGGTCGATGATCATGGCTTTAAGAAAAAGGGCAAAATCATTAACCAGTCTTTAGCTCGGGAACATATGGTCGAACGTGAACTAAGGGAAGCCGGTATTTTAGATCAATTTCCCAATCTGAAATCAATCATAATCAACGCAGATTCTGGATTGCCGACGGAAGAGGATCACAATTATTGTTTTTATTATGATAATTTCAGACGGACTCTCGAGCATCATAAATCAAAGATCGGCAACTATCGCATGAATCATCCCGGATATAAAACTATATTCTTCGTTTTTGATGAGTCAACCGCATATGTGCAGGTAGAAAATGTCCCTAATAGGATCAGAGAAAGGATGCTTATGAAAGGGCAAGCACACCTGTGGTTCGCTGACAAACGGTTTGTCGAGGCATTTCAAAGCGGCGAAATCGACTATCTTATCTGGTATACACCATATAAGCTGATTCAAAGCGTTGGTTCAGCGCCACAGATTCCGGTAGCCTGCGTTTTCGATTGCAAGATGATCGATTTTAACCTAATCGATTATGACCCAATTCATATGGTAAGTTCAGAAGTGTAAAAATGTGGCGTCTGCATCGTTTTGCAACATCGGAGTGGCACACGTTAAGGAGTAAATAGAAATGAGCGAAAACAAGACGTTTATTCGATTCTTCTCATGGGTTACTGCGCTATTCCTTGTCCTAACCTATGTTTTCAGCATCATAGAGTTTTCGTTTCCTATTTTGAACAGCAATTTCCTTGAAATCGTGTTCGGCGGCTTGTTTGCGAGTTTTGGCGTTATGCTCCTTGCCGAGATTAAAAAGTATTCGATCAGCAAGCGGTCAACTGAAGATCTATTGTATGTCACATTGCTGGGGCTGTATTCTGATTTGGTGGTAGAAGCCAAGAATTCAGATGTTTATCTAAAGAATCCGGATTCTCCGGTACCAAATAATCTGTTTAGTGACAGGCTTCCTGCAATAAGCGGGTTCATTAACACGTTACGTGGAATCGATTATGCGCCATTCAAGGAGAATGATATATCCAAACAGTGGAACGCATACAGAGGGAAAGAGTTCCAATCCCTTGATAATCACGCCATTGCCTGTAGGACTCATTTGTTTTTAGCGATAAATCAAGAGAAGCTACGGGCGCTAGATCGTCAGATCACATACTATAATCCAACGGCAAAGGATCATGATGTATCTGTAACGCTTAAGAAAATGAAGGCAGATGCTATCGAAAGAGCTCGTGCAATTGAAGAACTGCAGGATTGTATTTCCACCGCTTGCGCCAACCGCTATCAATGGAAGGAAGAGAAAGCAAATTTGCAATCGCTCGAAATTGGCCTGCCGACAGAGAATCCGCGGCTTGCATCTTTTTTCGAAGACTAATGTGAAAAAGCAAGGTGGTGACTACAATGCGCAACTTCATATCCGAAGACGATATTGAACAGGCAATCCTGCAAAAGTTGGAGGGCGACCCGTTCCAATATGGTATTCTGCGCTGTGACCCTTCCCCGGACAAGCGGGAACTCTTGCCTGACGGGACAGGACGCAGCAGCAAGAAAGAGTGCGTACTCCCGCTTATTCTGCGGGAGGCCTTGTCGCGCCTGAATCCTGACATTCCCCAGGACAAGCTGGCAGAGATCTTCCACGACCTCTGCCGGGATTTCAGCGCCACGGATATGACGGCCACCAATTACAAGTACTATAACCAGATCCGCAACGGTATCAAGATCAGCCTTCGCCGCAACGGCTAAGAGGACTTCGATTTTGTGAAGCTGGTGGATTTCGACCGTCCGGAGAACAATACCTTTACCGCCGTTTCCCAGATGTGGATACAGGGACGCGTCTACTGGCGACGCCCGGATGTACTGATTTTCATCAACGGTCTGCCCATGGTGTTTGTCGAGCTGAAAAACAGCATAGTCAAGGTGGAGGAAGCCTATAACGACAATCTGAAGAACTATCTGCGGGATATCCCGAACCTGTTCGCCTTCAACCAGATCTGCGTGCTGTCCAACGGGCTGGAGACACGGCTCGGCGCCTTCAACGCCACCTACAATCATTTCTTCGAGTGGCTGAAGGTGGACTCCGAGAAGGAACGGCCCGACCGTCAGGCTTTGAAGGAAGCC
>JBGUNA010000039.1:0-89575 GCA_045117135.1 Candidatus Limivicinus sp.
CCCCGGCGGGCAGCGAAGCGGCGCCACGGGAGTGAATGACCTGCCGGTGGCAGGTCAGAGCCGTGGCGTGACCGAGCCGCAGCGAGAAGGTGGATCCGAGCGATCTCCCGCGAGCTCGGAGACGGATGAGGTCACTCCTCGCAACCACTATGCCGAGTGGCAGGAGCTGGCGGAGGCGCACCCGGAGGTTGTCGGCAAAGAGCTGCCGGAGGATATCTATCAGGAATGCATGCGCAGCGAGCTGCCGCCTCTGCGTGTGTATGAATCCATGATGCTGCAGAAGCAGGCGGAGCAGATTGCGGCTTTGCAGCAGGAGATCGCCACGTTACGGCAGAATGCGGAGAATACCGCGAGGGCGCCGGTGTCGGCATCCGCCGGCAGCCCCGAAAACGAACCCGAGGATCAATTTATGCAAGGGTTCAACTCATACTAAGGAGGAAACATGCCTATGGCAGGTGGAATTAATCTAGCAACCAAATATGTAAAAGAAGTGGATGAGCGCTGGGTGTCGGAGTCTCAGGCGGCGCTGGTAACCGGGAAGGGCTTTACCTATAAAGGTGACCAGACCTTTGTGATCTACAGCATCCCTTACGCCCCCCTCAACGACTATGTGCGCCGGGGCTCCAACCGTTACGGCAATCCGAACGATCTGTCCCGCAATATTCAGACTGTTCACGTCACCCAGGATAAGGGCTTTACGTTTGTGATTGATAAGGGTGACGAAGTCCAGAGCGAGTTCGTCAGCAATCCGGGCAAATCCCTTGCCCGCGAGATTCGGGAAGTCATCACTCCCGCTTACGACCGTTACTGCTTCCGCGTGATGGCAGAGTCAGCGGAAGAAAACGGCCACAATGCCACAACCGAGATCACGAAGCAGAATGCCTATTCCATGCTCCTCAACGGTGTGGAGCATATGAGCGACCGCAACGTGCCCATTGACAACTGCTTCGCTTTCTGCACCTATCACTATGTAAATCTGCTGATGCAGGATTCGTCCTTTATCCGCTATGGCAACAGATCTCAGGAGATGCTGAACACCGGCCGCATCGGCACGGTGGACGGGATCGAGATCGTTCGCGTACCGAAGAACAAGCTCCCTTCCGGCACGGCTTTCCTGCTGGTGCACAAGGATTCCTGCGTGGCGCCGCGCCAGCTCGAGGAGTATAAGACCCACGTGGATCCTCCCGGCTATTCCGGCACGCTCTGTGAAGGCCGCGTGCTCTATGACTGCTTTGTCCTCGATGAAAAAGCGGACGGAATCTACTATCACGGAGGCCAGCCTGTGCTCAAGGATCTGCCGTTCATCACTTCTGCCACGGATATCGGAAAGACTACCATCACCATGAATGTGGAGAAGGAGAAGTCCACCAACAAGTGGTTCTATATTACGGGTGAAAACCATGCATCCATGCCGGATGTTGTCTATGGCACTTCTGTTGATGTGACTACGGCGTCTTCACCCTGGCACGGAGCGGTTGAGCTCACCGATATGGAGACGGAGATCACACCGACTGCCGGCCACACCCGCATCAAAGTAGTCGAAGTGCTCCGCAACATGAAGCCCATCGGCGTTTCCGAGAGAGTGCTGAATATCGGCTGATAAGCCTTATTACCGACTGCCTTGCCCCCCTTGCCTAAAGGGGGTAGCGGAGCGGCCCTGCGGTAGTGAATGACCTGCCGGTGGCAGGTCAGAGCCGCAGGGTGACCGAGCCGCAGCGAGAAGTCAGCGGAGCAGACAGGGGGGATTCAAATGACCTACGGCGAGCTGAAAAACCATGTCCTCGAGCTCATCTTCAGTTACAGCGTGGCGGGGACTTCTATCCCTGCCACATATAACAACCAGGTAGACTATATAGCCATGATTCCGGGGCTGGTCAACAGCGGCCAGACGGATATCGCTACTTCTGTAAAAAGAATACCTGCGATGGCAGATCTCTCTGACCTCGAGCAGGAACAGATTGGTGAAAGAGTCCTGTATAAACTTCCATCTGACTGCTGGCTGCCGTATACCGGCGGCCTCCTGTTACCGGCCAGCCGCCGGTATGATTGGTATTTCGGTTACCGCTTCATTGGCGGCAGAATCGAGCTGCCTTTCCATGCGCCTTCCGGACTTACTCTGGAATACTGGCGGTATCCGGAGCGGGTTTCTTCAGAAACACCCGACAGTACTGAGCTGGATAATACTCCCGATGTCCATGAATGCCTGGTCTTCTATGTGGCTGCGCATCTGCTGGCCTATGATGATGCCTACCGGTATACGGCTTTTCTCAATATGTATGAAGAGCGCAGAAAGCGTTTGAAAGAGCCGGTCTGGCTCGAGCCCGGCCCGATTCATAACGTTTATCAACACAACTACCTTGCCCCCCTTGCCTAAAGGGGGGAGGGCCACAAAGTGGCGGGGGGATTCCTCTCGCCGCAGCGAGAAATGTCGCTTCGCGACAGGGGGGATTCAAAGAAGATGAGTAAAGAAACAATCTGGCAATTCCTGAAGCACAAGGGCTTCAGCAGTGAAGCCGCGGCTGCCATTCTCGGCAATATGGAAGCGGAAAGCAACTGTGTTGCAAACCGCCTGCAGGGAGATTTTACCAAGGGGTTTAAACGGTCTATTGATTACACCGCCCAGGTTGATGCGGGCAACATCAGCAGACATGAGTTTATCCATAACGGTCCCGGCGGCGGAGGTTACGGCCTCTGCCAGTGGACGTATCCGCCCCGTAAGGCCGGCCTCTATGATCTGGCACAGGAGAAAGGTGCTTCCGTCGGCGACGAGAGCGTCCAGCTGGAGTGGTTTATGAAAGAGCTCCGGCAGGAGGAGTATCGTTCTCTGCGGGAGATTTTGCAGGGCTGCAGTTCCATCAGGACATGCTCGGATGCGCTGGTAAAGCGCTTTCTAAAACCCGCTGATCAGAGTGAAGCCGTGCTGCAGAAGCGTGCCGACCTCGCCTGGGACTTCTATTATCAGTTTTCGGAAGGCGAAAGCGCTATGTCGGTCGATGGTCAGCCTGAGGATGCCGGATTGGTGAAGATTACGGAAGCGGAGTTTCGACTATATTCCCATGCCCTGCTTGCGGTCACAGCCCTGATGGATCTGATGAAAATCATGGAGGGATTCGAAAATGAGTGATGCGATACTGGTAGCAATGATCACTAGCGCTGTTACCCTGCTGGGTGTGATTCTGTCTAACAACAAAACGGCTGCTGTGACAAACAATGAGATCAAGCACCTGACGGAAGAAGTGAAGAAGCATAATAACTTTGCCCAACGTATTCCGGTTGTGGAGGTGCAGATTGAAGAATTAACGAAAAGAGTAGAAGTGCTGGAAAAGCGTAATTTAGGCTGAGTGTTTTTTATTACGGCAGGCAGGGTGCCTCCCCATTGAAAACCCTTTGGGTTTCCAACAGGGCCTCCGCCCAGCCTGCCTGCTTACCCGTATTATTCAGGTTATTATTTGCGGGCTTTCGCCCGATTATTTTACACAAAATGGGGGCTTTATGAGTAGAGTAGACATTATCAGAAAACTGACGAGCCGCAAATTCTGGCTCGCTGTGGCGGCCTTTGTCACAGAACTGATTATCGCTTTCAAGGGCGATGCCGAACTGGCGGAGACGCTTTCCGGCATGATCATGGCAGGCGCAACTGTCATTGCCTATATCGTCGGCGAGGGGCTGATCGACGCTGAGAATACGGAGAGAGATAGCTGATGGCAAAAGCATCAAGGCCGGGGAATCAGGCTGTCGCCGGCATCGCCCCTGCGGTGACGGATGAGGAGAGATACCCGAATTACGTTCCCCCAAATACCGTGAAGAGCTCGTCCCAGACCGGGTCGGGCTCTGCTGCTAATAAAGGAAGCACAAGCACAAAGAGTTCGACCGGTACGTCCGTGAAGAGCTCATCTTCATCGGGTACAAAGTCGAATACGGGCAGCAACACTGGGTCATCCATGGGCGGTTATGCAGTTCCGGAAGTGCAGGAGACTCCGTATGATCAGAAGTTCTATGCAGCCCTCTCTGCCGGGATTCCGAACGGCATCAACGCCGGGGAGTATATTGCGAGAGACAGGGCAGCCGACGCCGTGAAGGGCATGGGTAACAGCGCAAAAGCCTATGTCGGCAACGGCTCTGTTGCTCCGATTGACTATGTGGATATTGCGCAGCAGAAAGCTGAGCTGCGGGCACGGGAAAATCAGGAGAAAGCCCGTGCCGTTCTGGCAGCAGATTACGCCGTGAATAAAGGGGTCAATGACTTAACACGGAATCTGCAGGACAGCCGTGCTCTGTACCAGACGCAGCGGAATCAGGTGGACCGGGACGAGGCAAAAGCTTTGGATAACCAAGTCCTTTATGCCGAAGCGCGGGGTGACCGCGGCGGCATCGGAATGGCGCAGTACGGCGGTATACAGAATACGGCTGCAGTAAACAGACAGGTCATCAACTCTGCCGAAGTCAAACTGCAGACGGACACCGCTCGCCAGATCGCGGATCTCCGTTCCCGCGGCGAATTCGAAAAGGCAGATAAACTCCTTGCTGTAAGCAACCAATATCTTACCGAACTGCAGAACCTGGAGAAGTGGGCGAAGGAGAAAAATGTCGGGGTTCAGGAGTTCAACGCGAAGCTGCGGGAGTGGGAGAACGAATACATTCTCAACGTGGGGAAGTATCTCACACAGACGGAGCTGGACGCGGTCAAAGCAGCGGGGTTCTTCTCCAACGGCGCAGAGACGGCTTCTTACCGCAATGTAGCGCAGGATCGGTATGCCGCCGGCACCAAAGCAATGATCAACGCCGGCATTGTCCCGACTGAAACCCAGTTATCTGCTATGGGCTGGACCCCTGAGCAATATTGGGTATATCGGATGGCAAATGCTTCGTACTGAGTGCCCTGCACTTGCTCGGAAGGGAACACTATACTTCGTAACTACGCAGTTGTCCGAGCATTAATAAATCGAAAGACTATTGTGTCTGGAGGTTAATTCGTGGAGACTGAAAAGAGAAAAGAAAACAATCGCTCATTGCCTTCTTCGCCGTCCGAAGCCCACTACACCGTCTATAAACTCACTGATCCGGAAGGGAAGATCTATATCGGCTGCACGGGTCAGGCGGTGGAAAAGCGGTGGCTCAACGGCCGCGGATATATGAAAAAGATGCCGATACGCACAGCCATCGATACCTACGGCTGGGAGAACTTCAAAAAGGAGGTTCTCTGCGAAAAGTTGACAAAGGATGGCGCGGAGAAAAAGGAGCAGTGGTTCATCGCGTTCTATGACAGTTCCGACCCGTCTAAAGGCTATAACCGCTTCCTTGGCGGGCTCGGCAAAGGCGCCCGCATGAGCGAGGTGACAAAGCATGTCGCCAGCGAAGCCAAAAACCGGCTTTATGTGGAGCATCCCGAGATCAGGGAAAAAATCAGGAACACGGTAAAATCCCTCTATGAGAATGACCCGACCTATCGGCAACGGATCGGGAAGGGTGTGCTCGCCGCCCATCAAAAAGACCCCACCCTCAGGGTGAGGCTTCGCGAAATCTCAAAAGAACTCTGGCAGGACCCATCCTTCCGGGAGAAATCTGTTTCCGCCCGGAACAAAGCCATCGAAGGGAATCAGGCATATGCCCTGGCACAGAGGAGCGCTCAGATGCACGTTTTTGAGGAGCATCCGGAGAGGAGAGAACTGGCCCGGCAGCGGATGAAGCAATATCTTTCCAAGCCGGAAAACCGGGCTTTTGTAGACGCAGATTCCCGCCCCAAACCGGTGCGATGTGTAGAAACCGGCGTATGCTATCCTTCTCAGCGTGCAGCGGAACAGGCGACCGGGTTTCGGGGCATCCACAAGGTCTGCAGCGGCAGGCAGCATGTCAGCGGCGGCTTTCACTGGGAATATGTGAAATAAAAATATCCGTGCATTTTTACGCACGGATGTTTTGGTCATAGAAAAGATTAGCGGTATCTGCAGATTGCTTTGGAATCAATCGCGGTGCATGGGAACCTGCTCTGCGTTCATGATCTTCAGGTTCTCGTGGACGCCTCTGTCGTCTGCGCGGCCGATCATGGCATCCCGGTCCTTCTTCAGCTCGTTGAGCGATTTCTGTCTCGACGGGCCGCTGACGCACCCGCCCTCGCAGATCATGCCCTCCATGAAGTTCTCGGGGAGCTTCCCGAGCTTCATCAGCGTGAGGGCGTTTTTGCATTCCAGGGCGCCGTTGCAGACCTTGACGGCGAGTTCGGAGGCATCGATCCCCTGCTCCTTCAGGCACTGCAGGACGGCAGCGGTAACGCCCGCACTGTTCCCGAAGCGTTTTCCGTACACGGAGCCCTGCTGTGAATAGCTCTCTGCGGGCTCGAGCTCGATGTCCTTGCCGCGGAGCATCTCTACCGCCTCGTCAAAGGTGAGCACATAGTCTGCATTGTTGCGGATGCTGCTGTCCATGATTTCACTCTTCTTGGCCTGGCAGGGTCCGATGAAGACCGTGACGGCGTCGGGTTCCTGCTCCTTGATCAGACGGGAGACGGCGCACATCGGGCTCACCGTGGTGGAGATGTTTCCGCTCAGCGTCGGGAAGTGCTTGCGGATCATGTGGACAAAGGCCGGGCAGCAGGAGGTGGTCTTCTTCTCACCGTGCTCGAAGGCTTCCGCCCATTCGTCCGCTTCTGCCGCAGCGGTCAGGTCTCCGCCGAGCGAAACTTCAATCATATCGGCAAAGCCGGCCTTCTTCAGGGCGTTGCGCCAGGAGTCCGGCGTGATATCGGGGCCGAATTGGCCCTCCACTGCGGGGGCAACCATGGCATAGACCTTGCGCCCGGCCAGGATGCTGTTGATAACGTCCACGAGGAAGGCCTTGGCGCCCAGAGCCCCGAAAGGACAGGCGTGGATGCAGTGGCCGCACTGGATGCACTTGGATTCATCGATCTGGCAGAGGCCGGTCTCTTCATCCATCGTGATGGCACCCACCGGGCAGGCCTGCTTGCAGGGGCGCACCTGGTGCACGATCACCTGATAGGGGCAGTTTTTTGCGCACATGCCGCATTCCCGGCATTTCTGCGGATCGATATGGGCCCGGATCTTGTTGTGATCCCGCACGATGGAGACTGCGCCGAAACGGCAGTTTTCATAGCAGGCATGACCGAGACAGCCATGGCAGTTGTCCGTCACGGAATAGGCCGAGATTGCGCAGTCGTCACAGGCTGCGGGGATCACCTGGACGATATTGTTCGTTTCATTCTTCCCCGGGCACTGTCCCTGGGCCAGGCGTACACGCTGACGGATGATCTCGCGTTCACGATAGATGCAGCAGCGGAACTGGGGCAGGGGCCCCGGGATGATCGTCTCCGGAATAAACTCCTTTTTGCTTTCCAGCTCTCCGTTCCAGGCAAGTCTTGCAACCTCAAGGAAGATGCGTTTGGTGATATCACTGGTGGTTCTGTCGTTGGTAACCATTTGTCCTCCCTTTTTCTGTTCAGAGATACAGCCGCCGGACCAGCATTCGGCGATGGCGGCGGTTCTCTGACAAAAGTTGATCTTTTTTCCATTATAACCTATGCCAATTTTTGAGTCAAGCAATTTGAAAACCGGGAAACCGATGCATTAAATATAATAAGGTGGAATTTTCCCCTTGTGGTTTTCTGTGAAATAGTTTATAATGCTTCGATGCCTATTGGCAAATCAGAGAACCGGAAAGGAGCCATCCTTCTATGATAAAAATAGAAAACAACATCGGGAAAATCAACATCACGGATGAAGTTTTCACCAATCTGGCCGGAGAGGCGGCTACCAGCTGCTTCGGAGTCAAGGGTATGGTTGCCTGTGCAAAAGAAGGCGGTCCCTGGCAGCTGCTGCGCAGAGAATCCATGAGCAAGGGTGTGCGCGTCCACAATGAGGAGGACGGATCGGTTTCCCTTGAGCTGCACATCGGGGTTGACTACGGTGTGCCGATTGCCACAGTGGTCGGCAGCATCATCAACGAGGTGAGCTACAAGCTCGAAAAGTCCACGGGGATTCCGCTGAAGACGATTGACGTCTATGTGGATGCAATTATAGCCTAAGGAGATTCAATGTCTTGAGAGATTTTATCGATGCCGCTGCTTTTAAAGAGATGATTCTCTGTGCCGAAGCAGCCCTTCATTCGAATATTCAGCAGATCAATGAGCTGAACGTCTTCCCTGTGCCGGACGGTGATACCGGCACAAATATGTATCTGACCATGCAGAATGCTTCCACCGAGCTGCGCAAACGCAGCTTTGACACCATTTCCGCTGCGGCGGACTGTGTGGCAAGCGCACTGCTGAGGGGTGCAAGAGGGAACTCCGGCGTTATTCTTTCTCTGCTGTTCCGCGGTATTTCCAAACGCTTCAAGGGGCTGGAGACGGCCGGAACAACGGAATTTGCCGGCGCACTCCATGACGGGGTCGACGCCGCCTACAAAGCGGTCATGAAGCCTGCGGAAGGGACGATCCTCACGGTTTCCCGGATGGCTGCCAAAGCTGCGGAGGATGCCGCTGCCCTGGGTGCCGATCTGGAAGGCGTTTTTATTTGCGCCATCAAGGCTGCACGTATGGCTCTTGCCGATACGGTGAACCTCAACCCGGTGCTCAAGAAGGCCGGGGTGGTGGATGCCGGCGGAAAAGGGTATCTGGTAATCCTGGAAGCGATGCTCGCGTCCCTGAAGGGAGAGGTTTTCTCCTCTTCGGAGAGCAGCGCACCCCTGCCGGAAGAAAACAATGTCTTCGGCGGCTTTGAAACAGAGGATATCACCTTTGCCTACGATACGGTTTATATCGTGCGGAAGACGGATCCGGATGTCGATCTGACTCCTCTGCGCGATTATCTCGGCTCCATTGGTGACTCGCTGGTGATCAGCGAGGGCGATGAGGAATTCAAAGTGCACGTGCACACGAATATCCCCGGTGCCGCCCTGACGGAGTCACAGAAGTATGGCACGCTGGAGCTGGCAAAAATCGAGAACATGCGCACCCAGCATGACGATGTTGCTGCCGGGCGGAAGGCACGCTCCACCGATGACCTCGAAGAGGTGGAAAAAGAGCTGGATGCCATGAAAGACGGGGAAGACGTCGTTGCCGCCCCCGAAAAGCAGTACGGCGCGGTAGCGGTCTGTGCCGGCAAGGGGATGGAGGAACTCTTCCGGGAGCTCGGTGCTGACGGTGTCGTTACCGGCGGCCAGACGATGAATCCTTCTACCGACGATATTCTCCATGAGATCAACCGCACCCCGGCCTCCACGGTCTTTGTCCTGCCGAACAACAAGAACATTATCATGGCGGCGGAGCAGTGCATTCCCCTCACGGAGAAGCAGGTTGTCGTCATCCCGACGAAGACGGTGCCCCAGGGCATCACCGCCATGCTCAATTATAACCCGGACAATGAGACGGCGGAAGCCGTCACCGAAGAGATGAAGGAAGCCGTCGGGAATGTCCACACCGCAATGGTGACATATGCCGCCCGCGACAGTGACTTTGACGGCCATACGATCCACGCCGGCGAATACCTCGCCCTGCTGGACGGGGCGCTTCTCGGCAGCTACACCAATATCCCGACGCTCTTTAAAGAGCTGAGCTGGGCGCTGAATGAGTTTTCTCCCGAGTTCATTACGGTTTACTACGGAGAAGATGTTCAGGAGGATGATGCCAATTCCGCCAGCGAGATCCTCTCCGGGAACTTCCCGGACTCCGAGGTCAGCGTTTACAACGGCGGCCAGCCGGTGTACTACTATATGATTTCGGTAGAGTAAAACAGAATAAAACCAAAGAAACAGGGAGAGCCGTTTGACTCTCCCTGATTTAAATCTTGATACTTATTGAGTTCTATCCTGCCAACAATTTACAGCTCGCGACAGAATTCTGAAATCGAAGTAACATGTCGTCTTCGCGAGCAGATTGCATGCACTAATAACGGGGCAGGCAGCAATATTCCTCAGCGGTTGACGCGGGCTCCGGCGCCGCCCATGATGGCTTCCACCTCTTTTTTCGAGGCCATGGTCGTGTCGCCCGGGGTAGTCATGGCGAGAGCACCGTGCGCTGCACCGTAATTTACCGCCGTCTCGGCATCGCCCGTGGTCATCAGGCCGTAGATCAGACCGGAAGCGAAAGAATCTCCGCCGCCGACGCGGTCATAAATCTCAAGCCCGTCATACTGCTTTGCCTTGTAGATCTCACCGCCGGCCCAGCAGAGTGCGCTCCAGTCATTCACTGTTGCGGTTTTGACGGTACGAAGCGTCGTCGCGACCACCTTGAAGTTCGGGTAAGTCTCGGCGGCCTTGTTGATCATCTTTTTATAACCCTCGATGTTCAGGGTCTTGAGATTGGCGTCGTTCCCTTCCACTTCAAAGCCCAGGCAGGCTGTGAAGTCTTCCTCGTTGCCGATCATTACGTCGACATATTTTGCAATTTCCCGGTTAACTTCCTGTGCCTTTTCCTTTCCGCCGATGGCGCTCCACATGGAGGGGCGGTAGTTGAGGTCGTAGGAAACAACGGTGCCGTACTTTTTGGCGGTTTTGATGCATTCCACAACCGTCTCGCAGGACTGTTCGGAAAGTGCCGCATAAATGCCGCCGGTATGCAGCCAGCAAACACCGCACTCACCGAATACGCGGTCAAAATCGAAGTCGGCCGGGGTTGCCTTGGAGATCGCCGTATTGGCACGGTCAGAGCAGCCGACTGCGCCGCGGATGCCGAACCCTCTCTCGGTAAAGTTCAGGCCGTTGCGGCAGACTCTGCCGATGCCGTCCGTCGGCATCCATTTGATAAAGGAAGTATCTACGCCGCCCTGCAGGATGAAGTCCTCCATCAGCTTGCCGACCTCGTTGTCGGCAAAAGCGGTCAGCACGGCGGTCTTCAGGCCGAAGCAGCGCCGCAACCCGCGGACAACGTTGTATTCTCCGCCGCCCTCCCAGGCTTTAAACTGGCGGGCCGTGCGGATTCTGCCGTCACCCGGATCGAGCCGGAGCATCACTTCGCCGATGGAAACGGCGTCAAAAGCGCATTCTTCTCTCGGGCGCAGATTGAGTTCTACCATAGTCAGGTTCCTCCGATCAGTAAATATAAAATAAAATTCAGCAAGGATGACAACAATCTTATTTTACCTGTTTTCCGGAATTTGTCAATGCGTCCGAATAAAAAACAGACGACGGAATCAACCATCGTCTGTCAAAATACGGATTGAATCGGAGAGGCTTACTTGCCCATGTTCATCTGGGCTGCAACTTCTGCTGCGAAGTCCTCTTCCTTTTTCTCAATGCCTTCGCCCTTGATGAAGTGCACGGCGTCGACGAACTTTACGCTGCCGCCGAGCTTCTTAGCTGCATCGGCAATGTACTTCTCAACAGAACCGGTGAAGAGGTCGCTGCGGACAAACTCCATCTGGAGCAGGCAGTTGTCTTCGTAGAACTTGTTGATCTTGCCGGCTGCGATCTTCTCCTTGACGGCTGCGGGCTTTGCTGCCATCTTCGGGTCGTTGTCCATCAGGGCAACCTGAACCTCGAGCTCGTGGTCGATGTCGGCCTGCGGTACGAGGGACTTATCCCAGTACTTCGGGTTCATAGCGGCAATCTGCATGGCAACGTTCTTGCCGATTTCGGTTGCGTCAATGTCACCCTCAACAGCGAGGTTGACCAGAACAGCGCGGGAACCGCCTGCATGGACGTAAGCGATGTTGGTGCCTTCTGCAAAGCGTGCAAAGCGGCGGATCTGGAGATTTTCACCTATGGACATAACCTTCTCGGGGAGAATCTGCTCTACCGTCAGCTCGCTGCCGGGATACTTGCATGCCTTGAGGGCATCCACGTCTGCCGGGTTGTCGGTGAGGACGACTTTGCAGATATCCTTCACAAATGCCTGGAAGAGGTCGCTCTTGGCGCAGAAGTCGGTCTCGCAGTTGACTTCAACGATTGCGCCGACGCCGCACTTGGAGCAGACATGTGCATAAGCCATGCCTTCGGCAGCAACGCGGCTTGCCTTCTTGGCAGCCTTTGCAAGGCCCTTTTCACGCAGCCAGTCGACTGCCTTGTCCATATCGCCATCGGTAGCCTGGAGAGCCTTTTTGCAGTCCATCATGCCAACGTTGGTCATCTCTCTTAAGGTCTTAACATCCTGAGCAGTAAATGCCATGGTTCTTCCTCCTCTTATTCCTCTTCCTTTGCCTCAGCCTCGGCTGCGGGAGCCTCAGCGGCTACGGAAGCTTCAAAATCAACATCAGCATCTTCGCCCTGGCGGCCTTCCTGAACGGCGTTTGCGATGGTGGAGGCGATCAGGCGAATTGCGCGGATAGCGTCGTCGTTGGCGGGGATGACATAGTCCACTTCATCAGGGTCGCAGTTGGTATCGACAATTGCAACGATGGGGATGTGGAGCTTGCGTGCTTCGGCAATGGCGTTGTGCTCCTTGCGGGGGTCGACAACGAACAGGGCGCCGGGGAGCTTCTTCATCTCTTTGACGCCGCCGAGATACTTCTCGAGCTTTTCCATCTCGCCGAGATGCTTCATGACTTCCTTCTTCGGGAGCATGTCAAACGTGCCGTCTTCCTGCATCTTCTTCAGCTGTGCAAGACGATCGATACGGGTGCGCATGGTCTTGAAGTTGGTGAGCATACCGCCGAGCCAGCGGGCATTGACATAGTACATGCCGACGCGGGAGGCTTCTTCCTTGATGGCATCGGCTGCCTGCTTCTTGGTGCCGACGAAAAGAACGGTCTTGTCATTCTGTGCAAGGTCACGGACGAAATCATAGGCCTCTTCCAGCTTTTTTACGGTCTTCTGAAGGTCGATGATGTAAATGCCGTTACGCTCACAATAGATGTACTCGGCCATTTTGGGGTTCCAGCGGCGGGTCTGGTGACCGAAGTGGACACCGGCTTCCAGCAGCTGCTTCATGGATACTACTGACATTTGGTTTTCTCCTTTGTTTTTGTTTTTTCCTCCGGGGGCTTCAACCCCTCCACCAAGCCCGTGAGAAGGCCACATGGGGGAAAGTCAGCACCCCGTGCGAAATGCCCAGATATAATATCAAAGAAAAGCCCAAAATGCAAGCTTTTTTTGTAGAAAAATGCTCTTCAAAACAAGCAAAAACAGAGGCAGAAGTTTTGTAAATCTTGCACAAAAATCGAGCTTCATTTTTGTTACAAATCACCAATGTGAAGCAGACGGGATGAAAAAATCTTGAAAACAAATCAGATGCGCGGTAAAATAACAATCACTTCAGGGCTGTCGCCCAAAATAAAACAACTTATGGAGGAATCTTATGAAAAAAATTTTCGCACTTGTTCTTGCGCTTTGCATGGTTTTCGCTCTGAGCGCAACGGCATTTGCAGATGGCTACACCATCCGCATCTATTCCAACTCCAACTCAACGGAGCGTACCACATGGCTCATTAACGAAGCCAAAGCAGCAGGGTTTGACATCAGCATCGATGACAACTCTGTTATTTCCGGTGATACGGCTGCTGTACAGGCTGCCAATGAAAACAAAGACGGCGACTTGATTTTCGGCCTGAATGAGACCCGTTGGGGCCAGCTGATCAACGGCCAGTATGAAAACCTCTCCATTATTGACTGGACGCCTTCCTGGGCAGACCAGGTCGGTGAGTACAAGTATGACGGGAAAGCATGGGGCATCGTTATTCAGAACGTTCTGATGCTCTACCGTAATGACGAGCTCGGCACCAACGGCGAAGAGCTTCACTTCGACCACTGGGCAGACGTTATCAACTCCGGCTACACCTGGTACCGCCAGAACAAGATCGGCGGCACGACCAATGCCAACATCAACTCCGCAATGCTCTATGCTTTCACCGATCCCGCATCTCCGGCCGGCGGCATTTCCATTGATGGCTGGAAGGCCTTGTGGAAGTTCTGCGCAGACGGTAAATCCGGCGGTGATGATTACAAGTACGGCTTTGATCCTCTGAACAAGGGTGATGTTGCCATTTCCGAGTTCTATTCTTCCGCTCTCTACGGCAAAATCGATGCTGCAGCTGACAGCTCCGAGCATCCTCTGATCGGCGCACTTGAGCCTGAAAACTGGGCACTGGTTGACATTGCCGACGGTACCTACTACATTGCCGAGTACATCGGCCTGCTGGATAAAGCCGGCCGTACCGAAGAGCAGACCGAGCAGGTCAAGGCATTTGCTGACTGGTTCGGTTCCGCCGAGCTCCAGGCAGCCTGGGCAGAAGAGTTTGACTCTGTTCCCTGCAACAAGGAAGCTGTTGATCTCGTCTACGGCGAAGATGTTCCTGAAATCTACCTGATCCCGAACTTTGCTCTCTCCACAGTCGAAGGCACAGACATGACCTATGCTGCTTATGTTGCTGCTCACTCTGCAGAATGGACCAACATTATGACCAACCTCGGCTTCTACTGGGCTGATGCATCCGAAGCACGCCCCGAGCCGGATTGGGACAGCCTCGACTGGGCAACTCTGACCCAGAAAGCCGCATAAATCGGAAAACAATTATATGGCGGGTTGGGAAACCAACCCGCTTTTTTGGTAAAATTCCCGGAAGGGAAGAAATGGAGTAACGTATGATCAGGCTCAATGATATTGTAGTAAAATTCGGAGACTTTACAGCTCTGCATGACATCAATGTGCATGTCAAGGAAGGTGAATTTTTTACCTTTCTCGGCCCATCGGGATGTGGAAAAACGACGACTTTGCGGACCATCACCGGTTTCATTGAGCCGGTTTCCGGTACGGTCGTAGTGAAGGGGAAGGATATTACTCATGTTCCTATTGAAGACAGGAATATTGGTATTGTGTTCCAAAGCTATGCTCTTTTCCCGACGATGACGGTGTATGATAACATCGCGTTCGGCCTCAAGATCAAAAAGCTGAAAAAGGCAGAAATTGATGCGAAAGTGCGCGAAATTGCCAAGAAAGTGGATCTGTCTGACGAGAAACTTCAGAAAGCAGTGTCCCAGCTCTCCGGCGGTCAGCAGCAGCGTGTTGCGATAGCCCGTGCTCTTGTGACGGAGCCGGCTATTATCTGTATGGATGAGCCTCTCTCCAATCTTGACGCTAAACTCCGCGTCCAGCTCCGCAATGAGCTGAAAAAGATGCAGAAGGACTTCGGCATTACCACTATCTATGTCACGCATGACCAGGAAGAAGCCCTGACACTTTCTGACAGGATAGCAGTATTTAATAAAGGATATATTGAGCAGATCGGAACACCGAATGAAGTATATAATTTCTCCAGGACAGAATTCGTTTGCAACTTTATCGGTGATATCAACCGGCTCTCGGATGATGTGGTCCGGAAAGCTGCGGCTGTGTACCCGGATGTTGATGTGTCAAAGCACAATTATGTTCGCTTAGAGAGATTACACGTCAATGTTGACCTTAAGCCTGGACAGATCGGGCTGGACGGGGTTGTCACAATGCGGGAATACTACGGCCTCTACATTAAATATTATATTGATCTGGGGAGCCAGACGATCAAGGTGATTGAGAAAAACGACGGTGTCCGTATTTATGAGGAAGGCCAAAAGGTGCAGGTTGTGTTAGATCCGCGTGATATTATGGCTTATGAACCGGAAGAGAAAGCAGAGGTAGCAAAATGAACACGACGCTCGACCGCAAACTCCATCCGGAGTTTCTGCTGCGGATTGTGGGCGTGGCATTCTTTGCCTATTTGTTTTTCGGGTTTATGCTGCTGCCCTGCCTTAATACGCTTACCAGTATTTTCAATGTTAAGAATGCTGCCGGGGAGCGTGATGCTTTCGCAGTGATCCGGTTTTTCCTGGCAGGCAGCATGGGCAAATATGTCTGGAATTCACTGAAACTTGCTATTCTGCTCGTGATCACAGTCAACATTGTCGGCATCTCGATCGTGCTTCTGACAGAGTATTTTGATATCCGCGGGGCAAAGATCCTTCGTATGGGTTATATGACGACGATGATCTACAGCGGGGTCGCGCTTGTTACGGGCTATATGTTCCTCTACGCAAGTGACGGTATTCTGACCACTGCTCTGAAAAATGCATTTCCTAATGTGAACAGCAGTTGGTTTTCCGGTTTCAATGCGGTCCTGTTTACGATGACATTCGCCTGCACATCCAACCATGCTCTCTTCCTGCGTAATGCTATTCGAGGGATTGACTATAATACTGTGGAAGCCGCCCGCAATATGGGAGCCAGACCGTTCAAAGTGCTTTGGAAGGTTGTTTTTCCCACGCTGATTCCTACACTTTTCTCGCTAACGGTTATGACGTTCATTACCGGCCTCTGTGCTATGTCTGCACCGACTCTGTTAGGGTATGACTCCATCAACCCGGAGATCGTGCGCCTTGCAGGATCTTCAAGCGCAGATGAGGCTTTCCCGCAGGCACGTGCGGCATTGCTGTCCATTATTCTGGCAATGTTTACGATTGTCTTGCTCACTGTACTCTCCGCTTATGAACGAAGGGGACATTACCTCTCCGTGTCCAAGACAAAGGCAAAACTGCAGAAACAGAAGATCAACAACCCGGTCTGGAATGTGGTGGCACATATTTATGCCTATGTGCTTTTCATCATCTACATGACACCGGTTGTGATGATTGTGATTTTTTCTTTCCAGACATATAGTGCTATCCGATTGAAAAAGCTTGATCTGAGTCAGTGGACATTGATCAACTATTTCGGTCAGCAGGACTATGAATACCTGACAGGACGCGGAAAATATAAAACAAGAGTCGGTTCAATTTCCGGGGTGTTTGCAAATGAAGCGACGCTTGGCGGCATCAAACTCAGCTTTGTCCTTTCTGCCTTGGCAGCTGCGCTGGCCTGTGTGATAGTTGTGGTAGCCTGTAACTACATGTTCCAGAAAAATCATAAAAAGAGTGGTGTTGTACTCGAGTATGCACTTCTTTTCCCCTGGCTGCTGCCTACGATTTTGATCTGCTACTCTTACCGTACCTATTTCAACAGCAATTCCGTGTGGTATGTCGGTAACCAGAATCTCTACTATGCGCAGAATGTCAGATTCCTGATTGTGATGGCTTATACAGTTACAAAACTGCCTTTCTCTCTGCGTATGATCAAAGCATCTTTCTATTCTATTGATGAAGAGTTGGAAGAAGCGGCGAGAAACCTGGGCGCAAGGAAGATTTACACCTTCCTCCGGGTCAAACTGCCGATTATCCTTCCGAGTGTGCTGGCCGTGTTTGCGCTGAACTTCAACGCACTGTTTACAGAGTACGACATGTCCGCGACCTTTGCCAGTACCTACGGAACAAGCTATGCCATGGTGATTCAGGCTATGTGCCGGGAGGAAGGGCTGTATGGTTATAACGTCAATGCTTCGGGCAGACGATGCGCCTCTACCGTATTTATCATGATCGTGTCCGGCATTATCCTGTATCTGGTCTATGGTGTAGGATCTCGTGATCTGGGTGAAAGGCTGGAAGCCAGAGACCGGCGCAGAAAATTCTTTGCAAAACTGACAGGGAAGAGCAGCTGATGATTCATAATATTATCTTTGATATGGGCAATGTGCTCATCTACTTCGACCGTGATGTTTTTCTGGACCGTGTTGGATTGGATAATCCGGAGGACAGGGAGCTTCTGAAACGGGAGGTTTACCTTTCTTTGGAGTGGTCGAGAATGGATCGTGGATCTCTCACAGATGAAGAGGCAGCTGAGATTATTGCCAGCCGAGTGCCGGAACGCCTTCACGAGACGGTTCATCGCCTTGTTAATGAATGGGACAGGCCGATTCTTCCGGTTCCGGGAATGGAAGAACTGGTACGAGAGTTGAAAAGAAATGGTTATGGCATCTATCTCCTTTCTAATGCCAGTGTCCGCCAACCGGTTTACTGGCAGAACGTACCTGTAAAGGATTGTTTTGACGGAACTCTGATTTCTGCGGAAGAACATCTTGTTAAACCTCAACCTGAGATTTATGATCTCCTCTGTAAGCGTTTTTCCCTGAAAAAAGAGGAATGTGTCTTCATCGATGATTCTACACCCAATGCTGAGGGCGCCTTCTTTACAGGTATTTCTGCTATTGTCTTCCATGATGACGTGAAGGAACTGAGGCGAAAACTGCGAGAATTGGATGTACGTTGTGAACTATGATTTTTGTGGATGATGCACAAAAATTCGAGAAGAAATTCTGCACTTTGCACAAAAATTTCCTGGTTTGATAAATTTCCTTTTAAGATGTGATGAAAAAGAGTATAATATGCACGTTAAAAGGTTTCCGCAGCTGAAAAGCTGAAGAAATAAAAAATTAATGGAGGTTTCAACATGAAAAAGTATCTGGCATTACTGCTTGCATGCATTATGGTGTTTGCCCTGTGTGTCAGCAGCACCGCTTTCGCTGATGTCGACGAGGCACTCGTTGAAGCAGCAAAAGCAGAAGGCACGGTTGTTGTTTACGGATCCTGCGAAGAGGATTACCTGAATGCAGCGTGCGACAAGTTTGAAGAGCTCTACGGCATTAAAGTAGAACGTCAGCGCCTCTCCACTGGCGAGGTTCCGGCGAAGATTGAAGAAGAAAACGGCAAACCGTCTGCTGATGTATGGTTCGGCGGTACAAACAATCCGTATGATGAACTTGGCGCAAAGGGCTTCCTTGAAGTATACGAGCCTGCTAACGCTTCTCATCTGACAAAAGATATTTATAAGGATCCCAATGGTTTCTGGAATGGCATTTACACCGGTATTCTTGGCTTCATGGTAAACACCGATGAGCTTTCTCGTCTTGGCCTCGAAGCTCCTAAAACCTGGGATGACCTGCTGAAGCCCGAGTACAAAGGCCTGATCTGGCTGTCTAACTACAACACAGCAGGTACGGCAAAGCTCGTTGTCAACACCATGTATCAGCTTAAGGGACATGAAGCTGGCTGCCAGTATCTCGTGGATCTGGATAAGAATATCGAAGTATACACCAAATCCGGTTCCGGTCCGAGCAAGAACGTTGGCACGGGTGAGTGCGTGATCGGTATAGGTTTCCTGCATGATGGCATTACGCAGATTGTTGACAACGGCTACGAAAATATCCAGCTCATTATTCCTGAAGATGGTACTTCCTGCGAGATTGGACCTGTTGCTATTTTCAAAGGCGCTGCTCACATGAACGCTGCAAAGCTGTTTGTTGAATTCGCTCTTTCTCCTGACTGCGTAGAACTGGCTGCCAAGAATGGTTCCTACCAGTTCCTCGTCATTGACAATGCAAAGCAGCCGGAAGAGGCAGCACAGTTCGGTCTGGATCCAAGCCTTGTTATGGACTATGACTTTGCAGATGCCGCAGCGAACACTGCAAAATATGTGACGGAAGTAATGGAAGCAATTGCTTCTTCCGGCGCAGATACCGGCGAGGGCCGTTTTAAAACATCCTGATCAGACAACAGAAGAATTCCCGTAATTATTCAGATTGCAGAGGAAGGCGGCAAGCCGCCTTCCTCTTTTAGAAGTTCCTTTCGATAAGGAGAAAGGAGAGCCTCTATGGTTCACCAAACAAAACAGGGTGCTGCACTGGATCGGAAAAAGCTGATGGCTGATCCGATTATGGTTACGACAATTGTTCTGCTGATTACCCTATTGACCCTTTTTATCCTCTATCCTTTGGCAATTCTTCTGGTGGACAGCTTTGTAGGAGACGGCTGTTTTTCTCTTAGTGTCTTTCAGAGGATTTTCCAGATTTCAAGCTTTAAGCGGGCTATTACCAATACTCTGAAAATCGGTTTTGTGGTTGGCATTCTATCCACCTTCATTGGTTTGCTGTTTGCCTATGTTGAAGTTTATGTGCGGATGCCGCGCTTCACCGGCGGACTTTTCAAAGTTGTTTCTATGTTGCCGGTTGTTTCTCCGCCGTTTGTTCTGTCTCTCTCCATGATTATGCTGTTTGGCAAAGCGGGTATTATTACGAGGTTCTTACTTCATATCTATGACAACAGCGTCTACGGATACTGGGGCATTGTTATTGTACAGACGCTCACATTTTTCCCGGTATGCTATATGATGCTGAAAGGTCTGTTGAAAAATATTGACCCGTCTCTTGAGGAAGCAGCACGTGATATGGGAGCCAGCCGGATGAAGGTTTTCACGAGTGTGACCTTTCCGTTGATTCTCCCGGGCCTTGGCAATGCATTTCTTGTCACTTTTATTGAATCCATTGCTGACTTTGCTAACCCAATGATTATCGGTGGCTCGTATGACACACTTGCTACCACCATTTACCTGCAGATTACCGGCGCGTACGACAAACCTGGTGCTGCAGCAATGGCTGTGGTACTGCTTTGCATTACACTGATGATGTTTGCTGTTCAGAAGTATTATCTGGAAGCGAAGACAGCAGCAACGCTCACCGGAAAAGCATCCCGTGCCCGTATGATGATAGAAGACAGAAGTGTACGGGTACCACTGACACTTCTCTGTACGCTTGTTGCTATCTTTGTCATTATGATGTATGTCTGCGTACCAATTGGAGCATGTTTCCCGACTTGGGGGTATAAATTCTTCCCACTTACCGGAAAATGGTTTACGCAGGTCTTTACTCGTTACAAGGGATTCAAAGCATTTAAAGACTCTTTTGTGCTTTCACTGATTGCATCCCCGATCACAGCACTTCTTAGTATGATTATTTCCTATCTCGTTGTGAAGCGTAAGTTCCGTGGAAAGGGATTTATTGAAGCTGTTTCCATGCTGGCAATGGCGGTTCCCGGCACAGTTCTCGGTGTAGGATATATCCGCGGGTTTTCGGGTGGACTATTCCATACAGGTATTCTGCAGGGTATATATGGCACCGGGCTGATTTTAATCATTGTATTTGTTGTCCGTTCTCTTCCAACGGGTACGAGAAGCGGCATTTCAGCCTTGCGGCAGATTGATAAAAGTATTGAAGAATCTGCTTATGATATGGGAGCTGACAGTTTCAAGGTGTTTATGACGGTCACACTTCCGTTGATCAAGGATTCTTTTCTCAGCGGTCTGGTTACAGCCTTTGTGCGCAGTATCACGGCAATTTCAGCAATTATCTTACTTGTCACACCGCGGTATCTTCTCATTACAGTGCAGATCAATGAATTTGCGGAAAAAGGCGCTTACAGCCTTGCCTGTGCCTTTGCAACAATTCTGATTCTAATTACTTATGGTGCAGTGTTGTTGATGAATCTGTTTATGAAATACTTCGGTACAAGCAGAAAAATGAAGGAGGACTGAAAATGGAAAAAATGAAAAAAGGTGTCCGTCTTGATCATATTTCCAAAATTTACCAGGATCCTAAAACAGGAAAAGATTTCTATGCTGTAAAGGACACTTCGTTGACCATTGAGCCGGGCTCCTTTGTTACACTTTTAGGCCCATCTGGATGCGGAAAAACTACGACTTTGCGCATGATAGCCGGATTCGAGAGCCCGGATGAAGGTGAAATCTATCTCGGAGAAGAGCCGATTAATGAACTGACACCGAACAAACGAGATACGGCAATGGTTTTCCAGAGCTATGCACTGCTGCCGCATTATAATGTTTTTGACAACGTGGCTTATGGATTAAAGCTGCGTAAAGTTCCAAAGGATGAGATCAGGGAAAGAGTGCTTAAAATCCTTGATCTTGTGGAGCTCTCCGGAATGGAAGCTCGTATGACCAACCAATTGTCCGGCGGTCAGCAACAGCGTGTTGCACTTGCTCGAGCTCTTGTAATAGAACCGTCTGTTCTGCTGTTTGATGAACCGTTATCCAACCTCGATGCCAAACTGAGAGTCTCTATGAGAACGGAGATCCGTCGCATACAGCAGGAGGTTGGTATCACAGCGATCTATGTCACGCATGATCAAAGCGAAGCAATGGCGTTGTCTGATAAGATCATTATTATGAATAAAGGTGTTGTTGCGCAGATGGGTACTCCGCAGGAGATCTACTATCATCCTGTGGATGAATTCGTGGCGGACTTTATCGGGGAGGCAAACTTCCTCAAAGGAAGGATGACCGGTAAAAGCGGATCTTACGCTGTGCTGAACGTGGAAGGCACTGATGTAAAAGTAGAAAGCAATAACAGGATGGAGGCAGGTAAAGATTATACACTTGTTCTTCGTCCTGAAGCAGCCAGCCTTGCTGACAGTGGCGGTATGCCCTGCAAGGTTGTGCTGAGCTGCTTTATGGGATCCTATCAGAACTATCATGTGATGATCGGGGACACTCTTGTTAAGTTGGAAGAACATAATCCGAAAAATAAAAAAATCTATAACGTGGGGGATTTGTGCTCACTGGTATTCGAGCCAGAATCTGTACACGTCCTGTAGTAAGAAAAGCCGCCCAGATTCCTGCAGGGCGGCTTTTATCAGGTTGAAAGATATCAAAATAAACAAAATCAATTAGCAACGGGCATATAATAACAACGATATTCGTCGATATATACAAAAATCGACCTTAAAATTTGGCTATTCTGCCAATTGCGAAATGTAAAAATTTCTGTTATAGTATAGCCACAAAAGAGATAAATACTTCCTACATAAAAGAAGCCGCAAAGGTCAGACTCAAGGAAATATTCCAACGCTATGATGATCCCGCATAAGGGAATAAATAATGATTTAATAGAAGCGAATTGAGAATGGATTTCAGAGTGAAGCGGCAGTAAAAGAAGGAAAGAGAGGTAACCAGGATGCTAGATATTAAGATTTCAGAGAAATAACCCTTGGCTGTTGCAGGTGAAAGATGCAATGGTCAAGGGTTATTTCGTTTTTATAGGCATTTTTTCGGATTGATGAATCGAATAGTATCAGTCTGAGCTTCCTGTTGACGGATATCCGGCAGGGATGATATAAACAAGTTCGGTGGGGTTGAAAAAGCGCGGAAGAAATGCGGTGTTGGAAAGTCCACGTGTGAGGATGAGATTCCCTTGCACACCGGAAGTATATTTTGGCAGCAACCCCTGACCGGGAGCAAAAAGCCCATGCCCGAACAGGCGGATCTGTCCGCCGTGCGCATGTCCAGAGAGGATCAGATCAATCTCCCTGTCGCGGAGATATGCATCGTAGTATTCCGGATGGTGTGACAGGAGGATTTTATATCCCGGTTGAACCTCAAAGGCATCAAGCCAGGAAAGATCCGGTATCAGCTTTTTCACATCTGGATAGTATGGACGTGGATAGGCAAGGGAATTAAAACCTTTGCGATAAAGGCGATAGCCAGTAAAACGGGCGGATGTGAGACCGCCGATTACGACACCGTCTTTCAGAACAAAGCTGTTGTCCAAAACAACAGCACCGACAGACCGGATCACGTCGAGATCCTGTTCACAGAAAAGCCACTCATGATTCCCGAGAGATACATAGACAGGTGCAATAACAGTACAGGCTGCAAGAAAAGAAAGGGCATATTTGGTGTTTTCCATTTTCAGACCGGAAGCAGGAAAACCGCCATGCGTAAAGTCTCCGGCGATACAGATGATATCAGGCTTATTAATCTGTAAAGAGGAAATGATATCAGTATAGGGATGATCGTGAAGATCTGCTATGAGTGCAATTGACAGAGGCACTGGGAAAGAATAAAATGTTTCCTGCAAAGGCGATCACCAGCTTTTTAATATCAAATAATAATTGAAAACAAGTTAATATTATCATATCTAATATTTTCCGGCAAGCCGGAAGCATCGTTTTCACAAATGAAACAGGGAGGCAGAGCCTTGGAAGTTCTAATACAAACCATTGAAAAAAACAGAGAAGCGATTGAACAGATAGTCCTTAATGCCGGTCGTTATATGAAAGATCATCCTCCGCAGATCAAAGATGTGCATAGAAAAGCCGGGCTGGCAAATTTTGTTACCGATGAGGATATTCAAATCCAGAAAGATCTGATAGAGAAATTTAGAAAGATATTTCCGGCCTGTAGTTTTTACGGGGAGGAAGATACTGCAGGTAACAGCAGGAATGGGAAGGAAGGGCTTTGCTTTTTTATCGATCCGATTGATGGAACGACCAATTTTATTTTCGGATATAATCACAGCTGCGTTTCCGTAGGTATCGGATATAACGGGAAGATTCTTGCAGGGTTCGTTTATAACCCCTTTGCAGAGACGTTTTACTCAGCTCTTCGAGGACGCGGATCGCTTTTAAACGGGAAACGGCTTCAGATCCGAAATTCTCCTATAGCAGAAGGAATAGTGTCCTTCGGATGTGCCAGATACAATGAGGGAGATACAGATGCTCTTTTCCAGATTGCAAAAGAGCTTTATCTCGGGAGCCTCTCGATTCGCGAAGGTGGGTCGGCGGCACTGGATATCTGTCGAGTTGCGGCAGGAGCAAATGTTGTCTATCTGGAACTGAAATTGAATCCATATGATTATGCTGCGGCAAGCGTTATTGTGGAAGAAGCGGGAGGCGTTATTGCACAGGTGGATGGGAGCCCGATCACACTGGATAGACCCTGCTCTATTCTTGCCGGAACAAGGACAGCAACGGAGGAAGTCAGAGCAATCTGCAGCAAATACCTGAAAAAATAAAGCATTTAATTCGAAAAAAATAACAGTTGACAAATCTGTATTATGTGATAAAATAATATTTGATAAAACAAAAAAGACGTAGAGGATGTCTTTATGGAACGTTACGATATTGCCGTGATCGGCACTGGCCCTGCAGGCCTTTCTGCAGCGGTTACGGCTACGATCCGGAACAAGAAAGTGCTGCTGCTTGGCAGCAAAGAACTGAGTGCTAAACTGGGAAGAGCACATGAAATCCAGAACTATCTGGGTTTCCCTGCTGTGAAGGGAGAAGATCTTGCGGCAGCATTTCAGAAGCATCTGAATCAGATGGGCATCAGTATTACGGAAAAGCGGATCAATGCTGTCTATTCCATGGGAGATTATTTTGCCCTGCAGTCCGGCGAGGAAATGCTGGAAGCATCTACGGTTATTCTTGCAACCGGAGTTGTTCAGGGGAAACCGCTTCCCGGAGAAGAGGAGCTGCTCGGGCGGGGCGTCAGTTATTGTGCGACTTGTGATGCGCCACTGTATCGGGGAAAGGATGTTGCAGTTGTCGGATACAGTCCGCGAGAGGAAGCAGAAGCTGCATTTCTTTCCGAAGTCTGCAGAGAAGTGCTGTATTTTCCCATGTATAAAGAGGAAACGAATCTTCCCGGATCTGTCCGTGTAATTCGGGAAAAGGTGTCCGGAGTGGAGAATCAGGATGGACGAAGAATTGTCCGTACCGCAGAGAACAGTTACACGGTTGACGGTGTGTTCATTCTTCGTGAAGCAGTTTCCCCCGGCCAGCTTGTGCCCGGGTTGCCGACGGAAGGGCCTCATGTCACAGTGAACCGCAGTATGGAGGCTGGGATTCCCGGCGTGTTTGCCTGTGGAGATCTCGTGGGTACCCCTTATCAATATATCAAAGCAGCAGGCGAGGGTAATATCGCGGCACTCAGTGCTGTGAGTTATCTGGATCAGAAAAATAGATTAAACTAAAAAAGGAGATAAAAATGGTAAAAAAAATTAATGCTGACCAGTTTGAACTGGAGGCGAAAAAAAGTGCAGTTGCAGTAGTAGATTTTTCCGCAACATGGTGCGGCCCGTGCAAAATGCTTGCTCCCGTACTGGAAACAGTAAGTGAAAAGCTCGGAGACAAGGTCGATTTCTACAACGTGGATGTAGATGACGCTCCTGAACTTGCCGCCGCATACAGGGTTAACTCAGTACCTTGCCTCGTGCTGATGAAAAACGGCAATTTCACAGACCAGTCTATCGGTTTCAAACCCGAGCCTATGATTACGGCGTGGATTGAGAGCAATCTGTAAGTGAAAGCGGAAGAGCAAAAGCCGGTTGAGGCTATCCCCCAGCTGCTGCTGGACGGTCAGTTATGCTTCCCGTTGTATGCTGCTGCACGTAAAGTTGTCAACCGCTATACACCGTATCTTAAACCATTTGGTATTACCTATACACAGTATATTGTTTTGCTTGCGCTTTGGGAAGCGGAACATGCGACGGTAGGCTGGCTTTGCAGCAGGCTTTATCTGGATAACGGTACAATTACACCACTGTTGAAGAAAATGGAAGAATCCGGCCTGGTCATCCGAAACCGTTCAAAGCAGGATGAGCGGGTGGTTACCGTTGAAGTAACAGAAAAAGGCTGGCAGCTCCGGGAAGCCATCAAGGATGTTCCTTTTCAGGTTGGGGGATGCGTCCCGTTGGAACAGGAGGAAGCCTACACGCTGTTTCAACTGCTGCACAAACTGCTGGAAGCAATGGAATAAGAGATCTGCATTACAATGCAAAACGCACAGGCATAAATCAACCTGTGCGTTTTGCGCTTTCTGAAAATAATTCGCATTATGCGTCGAGATCCTGCACTGTTTCACAAACAAGTTCTCCATCTCTTACATCAATCATGAGGATGGTACCTGCGGTCAGATCTCCGGAAAGGATAGTTTTGGCGATCAATGTCTCTACGCTGCTCTGCAGGTATCGACGCAGAGGCCGTGCTCCGTATAACGGGTCAAAACCGCGGTCAATGATGAGCTCCTTTGCTTCCGGGGTAATCTCAAGGGAAAGGCTGCGGTCTGCGAGGCGCTCACGAAGTGAAGTGACCATAATGTCGATAATACTGTCAAGATTTTCCCTCGTAAGAGGATGGAAGAGGATTGTTTCATCCAGTCTGTTGAGAAATTCGGGGCGGAAAGTACGTCTGAGTTCTGCCAGGACGGCTTCCTGTGTCTCAGGTGTAATGTTGCCGTTGCTGTCAATCCCTTCCAGCAGATACTGACTTCCCAGGTTGGAAGTGAGGATAATGATCGTGTTTTTGAAGTCAACAGTCCGTCCCTGCGAATCGGTTATTCTCCCGTCATCCAGAATCTGGAGCAAGATATTAAAGACATCCGGATGTGCTTTTTCGATCTCGTCAAAGAGGACAACGCTGTATGGTTTCCGGCGCACAGCTTCTGTCAGCTGACCGCCTTCATCGTAACCTACGTATCCCGGAGGAGCCCCGATCAGACGGGAGACAGAGAATTTTTCCATGTACTCTGTCATATCAATTCTGACAATATTATGTTCGTCGTCAAACAGGCATTCGGCCAGAGATTTGGCAAGCTCCGTTTTGCCCACGCCCGTGGGACCCAAAAACAGGAAGGAACCGATCGGTTTGTTTGGATCAGAGATTCCTGCACGGGAACGCAGGATCGCTTCGGTTACCCGTTGTACGGCTTCATCCTGACCGATTACGCGCTTATGGAGAAATTCATCAAGATGCAAGATCTTCTCGCGTTCGCCTTCCATCAGTTTGGAAACAGGGATTCCCGTCCACTTTGCTACGATGGCAGATATTTCTTCCTCTGTTACAGTATCATGCACCATTGTGTTAGCTTCACGGGATTCAGCCAGTTGCTCAGCCTCGGCAAGCTTTTTCTCAAGTGCCGGAAGATCGGAATACCGCAGTTTTGCCGCTTTTTCATATTCATACATGCGCTGTGCATTTTCAATGTCTGCGTGCATTTTTTCAATTTCTGCTTTAAGAGTTTTAACGTTATCAACGCTGTTTTTCTCTTCTTCCCAGCGAGCTTTCTTTGCGTTGAACTCCTCTTTCAGGTTGGCAAGATCCTCACGCAGCTTTGCAAGACGATCCTGAGAGAGCTTGTCATCTTCTTTTTTGAGAGCCATCTCTTCAATTTCCAGCCGCATGATTTCACGGCGGGTATCATCCAGTTCGGCCGGCATGGAATCTATCTCTGTGCGAATCATGGCACAGGCCTCATCCACAAGATCGATGGCTTTGTCCGGAAGAAACCGGTCGGTAATATACCGGTTCGAAAGCGTAGCTGCAGCAACGAGTGCATTATCGTGGATTCTGACACCATGGTAAACTTCATAGCGCTCTTTGAGCCCTCTCAGGATAGAAATGGTATCTTCCACAGTGGGTTCATCTACCTGAACAGGTTGAAAACGTCTTTCAAGGGCAGCGTCCTTCTCAATGTATTTCCGGTATTCATCTAAAGTGGTAGCTCCGATACAGTGGAGTTCACCTCTTGCCAGCATTGGTTTCAGCAGGTTTCCGGCATCCATGCTGCCTTCTGTTTTTCCTGCGCCGACGATCGTATGAAGCTCATCGATGAAGAGAATAATCTGCCCTTCGCTTTTCCTGATTTCATCCAGAACTGCCTTCAAACGTTCTTCAAATTCTCCCCGGTATTTTGCGCCGGCAATCAGCGCACCCATATCCAGGGCAAAGATAGTTTTATCCTTCAACCCTTCCGGAACATCTCCTCGTACAATCCGCTGTGCAAGGCCTTCGGCAATTGCCGTTTTCCCTACACCCGGCAAGCCGATGAGAACAGGATTGTTCTTGGTTTTACGCGAAAGAATACGGATAACATTTCTGATCTCGGCATCTCTTCCGATGACAGGGTCAAGCTCGTTCTCACGAGCCCGTTTGACAAGATCCGTACCGTATTTGGTGAGGGCATCATATGTGCTTTCCGGGTTATCCCCGGTGACGGGAGAGGTTTTTACCTTTGAGAGCTCTGCCGTAAAGCGGGCTTTGTTGATCCCGTGGTTATCAAAAATGCGTTTGATGGCGGCAGTAGGTGAGGCAAAGATCCCGATCATCAGATGTTCTACAGATGTATATTCATCCCCCATGGATTTTGCCGCCTTTTCTGCGGCTGTGATGATTCGTCCGGTTTCGTTAGAGAGGTAAACCTCTGCACCCGAACCGACCTTCGGAAAACCGGAAATCACGGTATCCAGCTCGGAGAGGACAAGATTGCAGTCGACACCCATTTTCCCCAGGAGAGATGGGATCAGCCCGCCGTCCTGATCGACTAAAGCGTAGAGCAGGTGCTCCGGCATTATATAATTGTTATTGTTTTCCTGTGCCATGGCCTGAGCGGTCTGCACAGCTTCCAGTGTTTTTTGTGTAAAATTCTGAGCGTTCATAATCAAATTCTCCTTTCCTTACAGATGAGGCAGCAGCCGTCAGAAGTGAATGCTGGAATTCGTCAGATAAGAATAATAAGCAGCTTCAATCGCATGCGCATCATATCGTCCGGTTAACCAGCCCTTCATCATCTTATCGAACAGGCGGATGTATTCTGCGAGGGACGATGCCAGTTCATCGCTTGAACAGCTTTTATCCGGCACTGTGATTGTCCTGACAAATTTTCCGTCATACAGGGCATAGTCTACTTTCACATTGAGCCTTGGTGCAAGATGGGCATCCTCGATGCTTTTCCAGAGACGGAAGAAATCCGTCATCGCGTCAATCAATGCAGGAGACTGCGTACGGAACAGAACCGAGAGCGCACCGATTGTTTCCCCGCTGCCCTTATAAAGCTCGACTTCATACTTGATCGTCGGCCGGTACTTATATTCCAGAGAACTTTTCAGTGACAGGGAATAACTATGCGGGGCAAAAAACGGAATGAGATCCCCCGATGGCTGCATCAGTTCCTGGATGGTTGACAGGATGTCGTTGATCCGCCGCTCCGGGGTCGTGTAATTGACATACTCAGCCAGGATCTCGTTAATGAGATTGGAACGGTTCGTTCCGAGCCGGTGGGCAAGAGCATCTACTTCCCGCACTACTTCGTCATTCAGCATCAGGCTATATAGAGTTTTCTTCACGGCTGCATCACCTCTTTTTCTTTCTTACGCTGTATTATACACGCTGCAAAGAAAAATGTGTGAATATTTTGTATATTTTATTATATAAATTTTAATACAAAATATATTTTAATCTATCGAGTTACAGTTGCTCTTGCATTTTCCAAATGAATTGTTTATAATACTCTCGCTGTTTGGAGGTGTATCGAAGTGGTCATAACGGCCCCGACTCGAAATCGGGTAATCCCCTAACAGGGACCGTGGGTTCGAATCCCACCGCCTCCGCTTGTAAAAAGAAGCCTGTAGTTCTTGAAAAAGCCAAGAATTACGGGCTTTTTCTATATTCCGAGTTGTTCTATTATGTTCCCAAAGGACCTTTTTAGTCGTCAAAATAGTCGTCAGAATTTTTTCCTCGTTTTTTACTGGCATTAGCAACTATCTTCAGTTGCAAATTTCTGCAGGCTGTTGTATACTTGTCTCGGGGGAGGGGGAGATGTAATGGGAAAAAAGGAAAAACTGATTCAGGAATTAAAATCGAATCCTAAAGATTTTACTTTTGAGAAAGCAGAAACATTACTTGGGTACCTAACCTATAAAAGAAGTAATAAAGGTAAAACAAGTGGTTCCCGTGTTATGTTCTCGAGTAAAGACTATAAGACAAAGATCATTTTGCATAAGCCGCATCCGCGTAAGGAGCTATTGGAATATCAGGTTAAGCAGTTGATTGAACTATTGGAACAGGAGGGATTAATTTGAAAAACACGATGGAATACAAGGGATATATTGGCAGTGTGGAGTTTTCGGAGAACGACGGGCTATTTTTCGGAAAAGTACAGGGTATCCGTTCTCTGATTTCCTATGAGGGAGCAACTGCTTCAGAGCTGGTTGAGGATTTCCACGGTACAGTAGATGATTATCTTGCTCTATGCGAGGAAGAGGGAGAACAGCCTGAAATCGCATATAAGGGAAGTCTTAATGTACGTTTAGGACAGGAGCTTCACCGTAATGCAGCAATTTATGCAATAGCCCATCAGCAGTCTTTGAACAGCTTTATTGAAAGTGCTGTCAGGGAGAAACTTTCACAGCAAAATACTTTGAGATGATATAGCGATAACTCGTACACCATAAAGGAGCTAAATGAATCTTATTTCAAAATACTTTGATGAGCTCACGACCAGGGAACTGTATGAGATTCTGAAGGTGAGAACAAAGATCTTCATTGTGGAGCAGAATTGCCCTTATCTGGAGCCGGACGGGATGGATTATGATAGCCTGCACGTTTTTTATGAGGAGGACGGACAGGTGCTGGCCTACTTGAGAGCGTTTCGCAAGGATGAGGAAACGGTACAGATGGGGCGTGTGCTCTCGGCAGAACACGGAAAAGGCTACGGGGGAAAGATCCTGGCAGATGGCCTGAACCAGATCCGGGAAAAGATGAACCCGAAAAGAATCTATATCGAAGCACAGTGCTATGCAACACACTTTTATGAACGGGAGGGCTTCCGGATCTGCTCGGAAGAATTCCTGGAAGACGGGATACCGCATATTCAAATGATAAAGGATTTTTATTTAGAAGAGGAGAAAACGAAATGAAATTCAGAATGATACATGAAAATTATAATGTAGTGGATCTGGATGCTTCTATCCGTTTCTACGAGAAAGCTCTCGGGCTGAAAGAGGCGAGGAGAAAAATCGGCGACGGCCACATCATTGTGTTTATGAGCAATGAAGAAGCGGATTTTGAACTCGAACTGACATGGCTTGCCGACCATCCGCAGAAGTATGACATCGGCGAAGAGGAGTTCCATCTTGCTTTCAAGACGGATGACTATGAAGCCGCACATGCGTTGCATGAAGAGATGGGTTGCATCGTGTTTGAGAATCCCAGGATGGGGATTTACTTTATCACGGACCCTGATGGGTACTGGCTTGAAATCATTCCGGAACGCCGATAAATGACCGTATTCTTTGACGTAGACGATACTATTTACAGCAGAGGAGATGCGTTTGTCCAAGCCTGCGAAGTGTTTTTTGAACCGCGGCTTGCAGACCCCTATGGCATTTATCTGCTGTGCAACCGGCGTACCAATGAGGTGTTTAAAGCATCCCAGCGCGGAGAGATCACGATGGACGAGATGAATATCTATCGCTATTGCAAGGGATTTGCCGATGCAGGGCTGGAGCTATCTGCTCAGGATGCGCTGAATTTTCAAAAGGCATATCAGGAAGCTCTGGAAAAAATCACCTGTTCTCCGGTTATGAAACAGATCCTTGATCTGTGCGCTGAACTTGCAGAGGGAATGGGAATTCTGACTAACGGCCCGTCCTACAAGCAGAGGGGAAAGATTGCCGCATTGGGGATCACACATTGGTTTCCGCCTGACCGGATCATTGTTTCCGGCGAAGTCGGAACAGACAAACCTGAGCCGGATATTTTCCGCCTGGCTGAGAAAATCAGCGGGAAATCCGGAAAAGAGCTGCTCTATATCGGTGATTCTCCGGAACTGGATATCATCCCGGCTGCAGAACAGGACTGGAAGACCGTCTGGTTCAACCGGCGAAAGCTTGATACGGAGGCATGCAGAGGTGCGGCAGACTATATAGTGGAGACCGAGGAGGAACTTCTCAGCATTCTCCCTGCGGTTTTGACAAAAATCTGACAGAATAGGAGGACCTGGTTATGGAAATGAATTATTGCATGCAGTGCGGTACAAAGCTGCAAATCAGGCATCATCCAACAGAAGGGGAAGTGCCTTTCTGTGAGACCTGCGATGCCTTCCGTTATCCCGTGTTCAACACGGCTGTCAGCATGCTTGTAGTGAATCCGGATAAGTCAAAAGTTGTTCTGATCAAGCAGTACGGCCGTCCGCACTATATCCTGGTTGCGGGATATATCAATAAAGGGGAAGATGCAGAAGATGCTGTCGTCCGTGAAGTAAAAGAAGAGATCGGGCTCACGGTAAAATCCGTGCATTTCAATCACAGCCATTATTTTGCGCCTTCCAATACCCTTATGCTGAACTTTACAGCTGTTGTAGAGGATCAGGATGTCCATCCGAACTGGGAGGTAGACAGCTGGCAGTGGTTTTCGATGGAAGAAGCCAGAGACCGGATTAAACCGGGCAGCCTGGCGGAAGCTTTCCTAAACGGCTATCTGGATGGAAGATATTGTTTTTGATTGTTATGAGAATTGTCGATTTACACTGTGATACAATCCTCCACTGTTATACAGAGGGAAAATCTCTACGGGATTATCCCGGCCATATCAGCATAGAAAAACTGCAAAAAGGTGGCTGTCTTGCTCAGTGCTTTGCGCTCTTCATCCCAACGCATGACAGCGCGAAAGAGCATTTGGGTATGGAACGGGAACCATGGGAAGTCTACCAGGAGCTCCTTCATTGCTACCGAATCAATCTGGAAGAATGCGCGGAATGGATTCGCCCGGCCCTTTCTCCTGAAGATATTCTGCAAAATAAGGAAGCAGGATTGATGTCATCCATCCTGACGATTGAAGACGCAGTAGAGCTTGATGGCCGTTTGGAACGTCTTGATACAGTTTACGAGGATGGCGTAAGGATGATTGCCCTTACCTGGAACTATGAGAACTGCATCGGATTTCCCAACTGTGGAGACCATGAAGCACATACCCGGAAAGGCCTGAAACCGTTTGGATTTCAAGCGCTGGAGCGGATGAACGAGCTTGGGATCCTTGTGGATGTTTCCCACCTTTCTGAGGCCGGGTTTTATGATGTGGCAAGTCACAGCAAAAAACCGTTTGCCGCAAGTCACAGCTGCTGCCGTGCCCTGAGGGATCATCCGCGGAATCTGACGGATGACCAGCTCCGTACACTCGGAGAGTCAGGGGGAGTTGTCGGGATAAACTTTTATGATGTTTTTCTCGGGGGCAGAGAAGGCTATACGACTGCAGAGGATATTGTCCGCCATATGGTACATGCAAAAAACAAAGCTGGCATCGAAAGTGTAGCGCTCGGCTCTGATATGGACGGGATCGAAAGCACCCTGGAGTTTAAGGACTATTCCGGCTTTCCTGTTTTTCTCTCTGCCATGGAAAAAGAGTTTACTGCGGACGAAGTGGACAAAATCTGCAGCGGTAATTTCCTTCGGGTTTTCTCAGCACAAAAATGATGATCGATCTGTATTATATAGAATCACCCCGCCCAGTGCGGGGTGATTTCTGTCAGAAATCAAGGCAGAAGACGTCTTTTTACAAGGCATTTTGGCACAAAGGAATTGATTGACGGAAATGGGAAACTATGATAAAATTTATCTTTGATTTAATTATTAAAGGAGTTGTTTATCCTAAATGGATGATGGCAGTCGATTGCCTTGGATCATAGCAGCAGTTCTTGTCTTGTGCGCAGCGTATTGCGCTATGGCAGAAACTGCTTTCGCGTCTGCTTCCCGCCCGAAACTGAAAGTGGCTGCGGAAGCTGGCAATACAAAAGCACAGAATGCCCTTGATGTTTTTGACCGCTTTGATAAGGCGATCACGACGCTTCTGATCTGCACCAATATCGTGCATCTCTCGGTTGCGTCGCTGGTTACTGTGACAGTAACCAAAAAGTGGGGGTTGAGCGCTGTTTCTCTCAGCACGATCATCACGACGATGGTGGTGTTTTTTGCAGGGGAAATGCTCCCCAAAAGCATTGCAAAAAAGTATGCGGAACCGGCAGCGCTGTTCTGCGCAGGTTCCCTGAAGACGCTCATGGCAGTTTTTTCTCCGCTGTCCATGGTGCTTACGGCGATCGGAGAGCGTGTTTCCAATGCCGTAAAAGGAGAACCGGAGCTTTCCGTGACAGAGGATGAGCTCTATGATATTATCGAAGATATGACGGAAGAAGGCACGCTGGATGAAGAACAGGGTGACCTGATTTCTTCCGCACTGCAGTTTGGAGATCTTACGGTAGAAAGCGTGCTGACGCCCCGGGTGGATATTGTTGCCCTGGATGCAGAAAGCACACTGGAAGAGATCCTTTCCATTATTCGTTCCTGCAACCACAGCCGCCTGCCGGTTTATGAGGGAACGATTGACCATATCACGGGGATTCTGCAGATTCGCAAGTTTATTAAAAGTTATCTCCACGAAAGGGAAGCAATGGACCTGCATACCCTGCTGGATGAGCCCCTGTTTATCCATCAGAGCACCAGCCTGGACAGTGTGTTTCCCTTGATGACGCGCAACCGGCAGAGCGTTGCGATTGTGACGGATAATTACGGCGGAACGCTCGGCCTCATCACCATTGAAGATATGCTCGAAGAGCTTGTCGGTGAAATCTGGGATGAGGATGACGTCGTGGAAGAAAGCATTGTTGCGCTTGGCAATGATGAGTACACCGTGGATGCGGATGAACACGTCAGTGATACGTTTGAGGAAATCGGCTTTGAAGATCCGGAGGATAACGAAGAGCTGGTAGATACAGTGCTGGGAGCATGGGCATATGAACAGTTCGGCTCTATTCCCCGCCAAGGAGACAGCTTTCGTTACCACAACCTTCAGGTTGCTGTGGAAGAGATGGATCATAACCGCATCGTTCGGCTGAAGCTTTCTATCCTGCCGGAAGAAGCAGAAGGAGGAGAGGCGTAAATGACGATCTTCCTTGTGGCTGCGGGCATTGTGCTGTGCCTGATCGGTTCAGCCTTTTTCTCTGCTTCTGAAATGGCTTATTCTTCCTGCAGCGCTCTGCGGCTGGAAAATCTGGAAGAAGAAGGTTCCAGACCTGCAAAGACTGCCCGTTATATTCTGGATCATTTTGATGATACGCTGAGCACCATTCTCATCGGGAACAACCTGGTGAATATCGCAAGCTCTTCTCTCGCATCCGTTTTGCTGATGCTCCTGCTCGGCACGAAAGCCGGGGAGCAGTATGCCTGGGCGTCTACCGCGGTGATGACCGTTCTCGTGATCATCTGCGGGGAGACGATTCCGAAAATTACAGCCAAAAAGAATGCCAACCGTTTTGCGCTCAGCTTTGCCTATCCCGTACGGGTTCTGATGATTCTTCTGGCACCTGTCGTATGGATCGTTGTAAAGCTGATTCATCTGCTGACGCTGCCTTTCAAAGGTACGGAAGAGGAAGAGGATCCGGAAGCCGCCGTTGAAGAACTTCAGAATATCATTGAGACGGCGGAGGATGAGGAAGTTCTTGACGAAGAGCGTTCCGAGCTCGTCCGTTCTGCCATTGACTTTTCAGACATTATGGCGTCAGAAGTGATGACTGCCAGAGTAGATGTCTATGCCATTGATATAGAGGATGACTGGGAAAAAATCCTCGCTCAGGTGGATGAATCCCCTTATTCCAGACTTCCGGTTTATCAGGAGAGCATTGATAATATTATCGGGGTGCTCTATCTGAACCATTTCCTGAAAGCACTGACGGAAACCGACCATACGGATATCCGGTCTCTGCTGATGCCGCCCGTCTATATCTATAAAACGATGAAACTTCCCGATGTCCTGAACAGGCTGAGAAAAGCAAAACAGCATTTGGCAATTGTCTCTGATGAATACGGCGGAACGCTCGGTGTGGTTTCCATGGAAGATGTGATGGAGCAGATCGTCGGAGAGATCTGGGACGAGACTGATACCGTTGAACAGGAAGTGATCCGCCGTGCCGAGAATGAGTTTGAACTGGACGGTGATATGGTCATCGCAGATTTTCTGGAACTGGTCGGAATCCGGGAGGAAGACTTTGAAGCCGAAAGCGAGACGGTAGGCGGCTGGACAGTCGAGATGTTCGGCGAATTCCCCAAGGTGGGAGACAGCTTCTCCTATCAAAATTTTGATCTCTCTGTTCTCTCGATGGATGGGCGGAGAGTGGAAAAGGTTCTGGTAAAGCTCCATGAAGATCACTGATACCCATGTCCATTATTCCCCGCAGGCGGGCCCTGAATTTCTGACAGCTCTCCTTGACCGGACCGGAACAGACTGCGCCGTGATCCAGGCAGTGTCGCATTCGCGCTGCATTTCACTTGTTCCGGGAGCACTGCTGATGAAGGACCGGAAGCCCGACCGGTTTTATGTGTTCGGCAGCCCGGATTTAAGCGGGTATTATCTTGATGCCGGCAGGATCGGTGAGCATCAGGTGGAGTATGTTGCCCGGCTTCTTGCTGCGGGATGCGACGGCGTCAAACTGCTGGAGGGGAAGCCGCAGATGCGGAAAACCGTCCCCATCCCGGATTTTGATCTCCCCTGCTGGGAACCGTTCTGGTCTTATGCCGAAAACGAAGCTGTGCCCATCCTCTGGCATGTGAACGATCCGGAAACAAACTGGTGTTCCGATCCCTCTCCCTGGCTGAAGCGTCAGGGATGGTGGTATGATGAAACCTTTATCAACAATGAGGTGCAGTATTCTCAGGTTTTCCGTGTGCTGGAACGGCATCCGAATCTGAAGATCGTCTTTGCACACTTCCTGTTTTTCTCGGCACAGCTCGACCGGCTGGATAACCTGATGAGCCGTTATCCGAATCTGATGGTGGATCTGACACCCGGAATAGAGATGTATGAGAACTTCTCTGCCGATTTAGACCGTACTAGGGCATTTTTTGAGAAATACCATGACAGAATCGCATACGGCACGGATATCGGCGGGCGATGTGTGCTCACCAACGAGGGAGAGGCGTTCAATGAGAAAGAGAATCTCCTCCGCCCTCGGATTGTACAGCGTTTTCTGACGATGAAAGGGGAAGAGACGATTTCTGCCGATGGGGAATTCCTCCACGACAGGGCACCTTTTTTAATGCGCGGCCTCGGCCTTTCCGGCAGCAGGCTGGAGGATATTATGAACGGGAACATCCGTTCTTTCATCGGCGGAGATCCGAAACCCGTGGATGCGGAAGAAACCCTGATGCTCTGTGCCTGTCTGCGTGAGAAGCTGGCGGAGATGGCTTCCCATGACGAAAGCTTCCATCCGGATGCTTCGGAGATCGATATGGCAGAGCGGTATTTCAGTAAAAAGGTTTATGGAGATTAAGTAAGTATCATGGAAACTATCACAGCAAAAACTCCCTGGCAGGGAGCCATGGGCGATATACCGATGCATCTGGAGTATTTTGAAGGCTCCATGTTTGATAAAATCAAGGAAATAGCAGACCGGTATCCTGCCTATGTCGCATTTGACTTTATGGGCAGATCCACAACCTATCGGAAGATGGTCGGGGAGATTGAAAAGTGTGCCAAAGCGCTGAAAACCATCGGCGTGCGGGAAAACGACCGTGTGACGATTGCTCTGCCGAATTGCCCGCAGGCTATCTATATGTTTTATGCCGTCAATCTGGTGGGGGCAGTGTGTAACATGATCCATCCGCTCTCGGCGGAAAAGGAGATTGAGTTTTACCTCAATGCCTCTCACAGCGTAACGGCGATTACGCTGGATCAGTTTTACAACAAGTTCGAAAACATCCGGCAGAACACCGGAATAACAAATATCATCATTGCATCCGTAAAGGATGAACTGAGCAGACCTGTACGGGCCGGCTACATGCTGACAGAAGGCCGGAAAATCCAGAAGATCCCGAAGGATGCGCCGGTAATCCGCTGGCGTGAGTTTATGGCGATGAGCCGGCATTGCTTTTACAATTACAAGGTAGACCGCAAAAGCGAAGACCCAGCCGTCATTCTCTATTCCGGTGGAACGACCGGGACCACGAAAGGCATTGTCCTTACGAACAAGAATTTTAACGCGCTGGGCCAGCAGGTTGTTGCAACGAACCCGATGTTCCGGCCGGGGGACAAGATGCTTGCCGCCATGCCTGTTTTCCACGGCTTCGGGCTCGGCGTCTGTATCCATACCATGCTGTCCCAGGGCGGGAGATGCATTCTTGTCCCGCGCTTTACGGCAAAGAGCTATGCAAAGCTTATTGTGAAATACCGCTGCAACTTTATTGCCGGAGTGCCGACCCTTTATGAGGCGCTGCTCCGCCTACCGACGATGGACGGCGCGGATCTGAGCTGCCTGAAAGGGGTATTCTCCGGAGGCGATTCCCTTTCTGTTGAGCTGAAAAAGAAGCTGGATAAATTCCTTTATGACCACAAGGCGACCATCCAGGTGAGAGAGGGCTACGGCACCACGGAAACGGTAACTGCCTGCTGCCTTACCCCGCCGACGATGTTCAAAGAAGGCAGCATCGGCATTCCCTTCCCGGACACCTATATCAAAATTGTGCAGCCGGGTACCGATCAGGAACTTCCTTACGGGGAAGAAGGCGAAATCCTTCTGGCAGGCCCGACGGTCATGCAGGAGTATATGGATAATCCGGAGGAGACCGCTCAGACGCTCCGCACCCATGCCGACGAGCTGACTTGGGTATATACCGGGGATCTCGGCACCATGGACGAAGAGGGCTTTGTCTACTTCAAAGGGCGCGCCAAGCGCATGATCGTCACGTCCGGCTATAATGTCTATCCCGGCCAGCTGGAGAACATTCTGGATGCACATGAGGATGTGCAAATGAGTTGTGTGATCGGGGTGCCGGATGCCTATAAGATGCAGAAGGTAAAAGCCTTCGTCAAGCTCTCTCCGGATGCTCCCGCAACCGAGGAAACCCGGCAGAAGCTGCTGAAATACTGCAGCAAACATATCGCAAAGTATGCCATGCCGTATGACATTGAGTTCCGCTCCGAACTACCGAAGACGCTGGTGGGGAAGGTCGCCTACCGCGTCCTGGAAGAAGAGGAGCTGGCAAAGATCAAAGCTGCAGATAACGAAGGGAACGCATAAACCATAACTGGCAATCTCTACCTTATAGCTCGCGACAGCGCACTAGAATTGAGGGTTAACGTTGTCTTCGCGAGCAATGCAATGCACCAATAACGAAGTGACCGAATCAATAGAAAAAATCAGGAGGTAAGCGTATGGCAAGAGATTACAAGGGCACAGGCAAAAAAGCCGAGAAGCAGGGCGAAGGCCTTGGCGGCGGTCCGGTAGGGAGCTCAGGAGGATATTCCGGGCGGCCGGGCGGCAATTCCCAGGGTGGAAGTCCCAGACCTTCCGGCATTCCCCGTCCGGGCGGCAGCGGCCCGAACAGACCGGACAACAATGGGGAAAGAGCTTCTGTCAATTCTTCCCGCTCCGGCGGAAACGGCCTTCTTCTGGCAGCACTTGCCTACCTGCTGCTGGGCAAAAAGAGCAACGGGCAGAGAAGCAGCGGCCTTGGCAGCATTATCCGTATTATCGTGATTCTTTTTGTTGTCGTGACCCTGTTCAGGGCCTGCAGCGGCGGCCTGATGGATACCGGAGAGTACTACGGCGGCACGAACAACACCGTCATTGCCACGGCTGAACCTACACCGCGTCCGACGCCGGCGCCTACACCGCGTCCTACGCCCGCACCGACGCCGCGGCCTACCCCGGTTCCTACTCCGACGCCTGCCCTGACGAGTTCTTCCGGTTACACGGGCAGCTTCGCCAACAATAGCTATTTTGCCAACAACAGCGGCAGCTTCGGCAGCGGTTCCGGCAGCGCAGGGCTTGACCTGAGCGCACTCTTCGGCGGCTATCCGACGGTGAACAACGGCTCCTACACCACCTCTGCATGGAGCGGCAGCAGCAACACTGGTACGGAGAACAACACCGTGACGGACGGGGCAAGGCCTAAATTTACCACCATCAAAGGCAACGGGGCCGATACGGTTACCATTATGGTGTTCATGTGCGGCACTGACCTGGAATCCAATTACTCCATGGCAACGAAGGATCTTCAGGAAATGGCAAACGCCGCTATCGGCGACAATGTAAACATCATTGTCTACACCGGCGGCTGTGCCCAGTGGAAGAACAATCTTGTCAGCAGCAGAACCAACCAGATTTATAAAATTGAAAACGGCGGTCAGTTTCGTCTGCTCAACGACAACGTCGGTAACAAGCCGATGGTTACACCTTCCACACTCTCTGAGTTTATCCGCTTCTGTGCACAGAACTATCCCGCGAACCGCAACATGCTGATCCTGTGGGATCACGGCGGCGGCTCCATCACAGGTTATGGGTATGACCAGAAGTTCAAGAGCTCCGGATCCATGACGCTCGACGGTATTGACCAGGCACTGGCAGAGGGCGGCATCACCTTTGATGTGATCGGGTTTGACGCCTGCCTGATGGCAACGGTGGAAACAGCCCAGATGGCATCCAAGTATGGTGACTACCTGCTCGCTTCCGAAGAATCGGAACCGGGTATCGGCTGGTATTATACCGACTGGGTCACCCTTCTCAGCAGAAATACCTCTACGCCGACGGTTACGCTCGGCAAGCGGATCGTGGATGACTTTGTTGCCCACTGTGCACGCCAGTGCCCCGGGCAGGACACCACGCTCTCTCTCACGGATCTTGCGGAATTCTCCTATACAGTTCCTCCTCTGCTCAATGACTGGTCGGATGCGACCGTCTCCCTCATCAAGAATGACTACAGGACCGTCTCCCGTGCGCGCGGCAGTGCCAAGGAATTTGCAGAGAGCTCCCGTATCGATCAGGCGGACCTTGCCAGCATCTGCTATAACCTGAATAACACCGAGAGCAAAGCCCTGATCAATGCGCTTCTCGGAGCGGTTAAGTATAACAAGACGTCCAACACCGTGAGAAACGCCTATGGCCTTTCCATCTACTTCCCGTACCGCAGCATGTCTTCGGTCAAGAAGGCTGTCAACACCTATTCCAAGATCGGCATGGATGACAGCTATTCCCGCTGTGTACAGGCTTTCGCAACCTATGCATCTTCCGGGCAGGCTTCTTCTTACAGCAACGGTTATTCCTCCGGGCTCGGCTCGCTGCTTTCCGGCCTTTCCGGCTACAGCACCTCCGGCTCCGGATCTTCCGGATACGGCAGCGGTTCCGGCTACTCGTCCGGTTACGGTTCAAGCTCTTACAGCAGTTCCTATGACACCTCCGATCTGATCTATGCTCTCCTGGGGCAGATGATGTCCGGCCGGAGCATCGAAAATGTGGAAGGCCTGACCGAAGAGAATTCCGACTTTATTGCGGAGACTTTCAATAACGGCACGCTGGATGCGCGCAGCGTGGCGGACTATGTCAGTGCCAACACCTTTGATGCCTCCCTGCTTACCTGGACTACCGGAGAGGACGGAGCCCCCGAGATGCTGCTCCCGCAGGATCAGTGGGATCTCATCTCTGAGCTGAAGCTCAGCGTTTTCCGGAATGACGGCGAAGGCTTCATTGACCTCGGCCTGGATCTGTACGAAGGCTTCTTTAAGCCTAACGGCGCTCTCAGCGGCGAGTACGACGGCGGCTGGCTGCACATCAACGGGCAGGAAGTGGCCTATTACCAGATGTACACCGTTGTTGCGGGTGACGGCACGAGAGTGACGCTCGGCAGAGTGCCATGCCTCTATAACGGGCAGCGTGCGAACCTGCTGATCGAAATCGTCAATGATGAACCTGCCGTAGTAGGCGTGTGCTTCAGTTATGACGATGATCCCGAGATCCTGACCTACGCCAAGGCAGCTACCGAGTATAACAGCACCGACACGGTCACCTTCATCGCAGACTATTACACCTATGACAACGTCTATGAGAATACCTATCGCATCAGTGACGAGTTCACGGTAGGCGACGGGCTGGAAGCTTCCTTCATGTATGTTGCTGATGTGGAAGAAATCAACCCTTGCTACCGCTTTACCGACTTCTATGGCCAGGAATACTGGACGCCCGTCATGCGTACAGCGGCATAAGAAACATTAACAAAACAGGAGGCCGGCATGTACCGGCCTCTTGTCTATGTGAAAGGTTAGTCAAACTTAACATGAAAAAATTCTTTGAAATCCTGCTCTATCTGGTCCTGGCTGTGCTGGCAGCCGGTGTGCTGCTTCTTGTTTTCCTTACCGTATCGGAATATAAACCTGCCGATGTGGAACCGATGCCGATTACGGTAAATACGGCAGGGAAGCAGGTTCCGCAGAATAAAGAAATCGAACTGATCTCCTGGAATGTCGGGTTCGGAGCGCTCGGCAAGGATGCCGACTTTGCCATGGATGGCGGCGGAAATGCCCCTGCTGCAGACAAGGCGCAGGTGGAGGCAAACCTCGCAGGAATTTCCGAATGCCTGGGGAGAGAGAAGGACGCCTCCATTTATCTCCTGCAGGAATCAGACTTCGATTCCTCCCGTTCCTACCATATTGACTTTCGTGACAGGATCGCTCTCGCGCAGAACACCTTTGCCCTCAACTATTCCTGCCCATTTGTGCCGTTCCCCTGGCCGCCCTTCAGAGAGGTCAATTCCGGTTTGCAGACAGTATCCGCGTATGACATCGAACAAGCAGAACGGATTTCTCTGCCCTGCCCGTTTTCCTGGCCTTTGCGTACGGCAAATCTGAAGCGCTGTCTGCTGGTGTCATATTTGCCGGTGGAGGGGAGCGACAAAAAGCTTGTACTCGTCAATCTCCATCTGGAAGCGTATGATGACGGCGAAGGCAAGCTTGCACAGATGAAGCAGCTTCTGGACTTTATCCAGGAGGAGTATGAAAAAGGGAATTATGTCCTTGCCGCCGGTGACTTCAACCAGTACTTCCCCGGGACGGAAAAAATCTACCCCAATGAGCATCCGGATCTCTGGGCTCCCGGTTTGCTGGAGGAAGACAGCCTCCCGAAGGGGTTTGCTTTTGCCTTCGATCCGTCCGTGCCGACCTGCCGGCTGCTCAACCAGCCCTATCATCCCTCCGATACCGCCAATACCCAGTATTATGTGATTGACGGGATGATCTTCTCTCCCAACATCCGCCTCAACAGTGTTAAAACCCTGGATGAAGACTTCGTTTATACCGACCACAACCCGGTTAAATTCAGCATAACGCTGATGGAAGAATAATAGATAAAGATACAAAAAGCCTGCGCTTTTTCGGCGCAGGCTTTTATAGTATTCCTGAGGAATAATTCAGCGCAGCTTTCTGGTAAACAGAGCGCGGATGGCATTTAGGACAGCCAGAACCATCACGCCGACGTCCGCAAAAATCGCCAGCCACATATTGGCAATACCGAATGCTCCGAGCACCAGGCACAGCACCTTGATGCCGATGGCAAACCAGATGTTCTCGTAAACAATTCGCATGCACTTTTTCGCGATCCGGATAGCGAGAGCGATCTTTTTCGGGTCGTCATCCATCAGCACGATATCCGAAGCCTCGATGGCTGCATCCGAGCCCATCGCCCCCATGGCAATACCGATATCGGCGCGGGAGAGCACCGGCGCATCGTTGATGCCGTCTCCAACGAAGGCAAGCACACTCTTCTCTTCCTTTTCCTGAAGCAGATGCTCTACGGCTTCCACCTTGTCCGCCGGAAGAAGCTCGGCGTGAACCTCATCGATTCCAAGTTCCTGCGCTACGGCGGAAGCAACAGAAGCTGCATCTCCCGTAAGCATAACGGTTTTTCTGACGCCTGCGCGATGCAGAGCGTCGATTGCCTCTTTGGCGGTCGGTTTAATGACGTCCGAAATCACGATGTGTCCGGCATAGGTTCCGTCTATTGCCACGTGGACAATCGTTCCAATATGGTGGCAGTCAATATGTTTGATCCCGAGGCTTGCCATGAGCCTGCTGTTGCCGACCGCGACCTGTTTGCCGTCAACAACAGCCGTGATTCCGTTCCCGCCGATTTCTGTCACATCGCTTACCCGATCCCGGTCCAGCTTTTTAGCAGACGCTAAAGTCCGGCTGCTGTCGGATTGCCCGCGCACGCCTTCCAGATAGGCAGTGCAGATGCTTTTTGCAATCGGATGGGTGGAGAAAAGCTCTGCGTGTGCGGCAAGTTCCAGAAGCTTTTCATCATCCAGCGGGCTGTGATGAATCGCTCTTACTTCGAAAACACCCATTGTCATTGTGCCGGTTTTGTCGAAGGCGACTGTTTTCGTGCCGGACAGTGCTTCCAGATAATTAGATCCTTTCACCAGCACACCTTCCCGGCTTGCCCCTCCGATCCCGGCAAAGAAGCTGAGCGGGATGCTGACCACCAGTGCGCACGGGCAGCTGATCACGAGAAACGTCAGTGCGCGGTAGATCCAGCCCGACCACAGAGGAGGCTTTCCCATAAGAAGCAGCACAACGGGCGGAAGGACAGCGAGCGCCAGCGCGCTGAAGCAGACAGCGGGAGTATAGATTCTTGCAAAGCGTGAGATAAAATCTTCCGAGCGGGATTTTTTGGAGGTTGCGTTTTCCACCAGATCGAGAATTTTGGAGACCGTGGATTCTCCGAATTCCTTTGTAGTCTGAATCTTCAGCACACCGTTGAGATTGATGCACCCGCTGATGACCTCGTCTCCGACCTGTACTTCCCGCGGGATGCTCTCACCAGTCAGTGCACTGGTATCCAGTGTGCTGAGCCCTTCTGTGATAATGCCGTCGATCGGTATTTTTTCTCCCGGCTGAACGACGATGACGGTTCCGATAGCCACTTCGTCCGGATCGGTTTTCACCAGCTCACCGTCTTGCTCAATGTTTGCATAGTCCGGCCGTATGTCCATCAGGGCGCTGATGTTTCGCCTGCTCCTGCCGACAGCGTAACTCTGGAACAGCTCGCCGATCTGATAAAACAGCATAACGGCAATGGCTTCCGTATAGTCACCGTTCTTTTTGATGAGGGCAATGGCGATTGCTCCGATGGTTGCGATTGCCATCAGAAAGTTCTCATCGAACATCCGGCGGTTGCAGATGCCCTTCCAGGCCTTTCGGAGGATATCATATCCGACCGTCAGGTAGGGAATCAGATACAGCAGGAACCACACCGGCTCCTGAACCCGATCGCTGAGTGCATGATAGAGAAAGTGCAGGGCGATCATCATTGCAGCGGACAGGAGAATACGAATCAGCATCCTTTTCTGCTTTTTATTCACAGGAATCGCCTTCTTTCATTGAACAATTGAACAAGTGTTCATAACTTGTAAGAATATTATAAAATTCCTGCTTCCGTTTGTCAAGTGTTTTTTACTGAAACGGAAGCAGGATTGGGGTAGCATACGGCGGTCTTTGCTGTTCCTACATATTTTTGATCTGATTCTGGATCAGCGCGCCGACAGTGTCTGCCAGACGGTCAAAGCTCTGAATCCGGACGAAATCCTTTCCGTAAACCATCTTTGCCGACGGTACATCCTCGTCATTCCCGGTGAAAATACAGATCACGGAAATCCCGTCCGCCCTCGCCCTTCGTACTTCCAGTGCCGTGTCTGTGAGACCGGCAAGCGTTTCATACGGCTGGGGGGTCTCACTATGGGCTGAATGGATTTTGATGACGTCGTTTGGTTTGACGTCCGACAGCACGATCAGCAGCTTGTTCTCATATGGGGCACTCTGAATCAGAAAGTGGGCGGCACGCACGGCAAGTCCGTCCCGGTTGCATCCGTTTGAAACATAATCAAAGATTTTTTTGTTGTCGCAAGGCTTCCCGTATTCTCGGAATGTACGGAGGATGGTATAGCCGGTCATGGAACAGAAAGACATGACCCTGCAGGGAATCCGGCATTGTGTCAGGCTTTCTGCAATGATATAACCCTGAGACGAAATAATCTCCTGCCGGTTTTTCTGGGAGGTGGAGGCATCAAGCAGAATGTCCACGCAGAGATTGCCGGTATCACTGTGTTCATCCTTCCGGAAGACATCCTCATCCTCGAACATCTCCGCTCGCCAGACGATTCTTCCGTCCAGAAAACCGGTATTTGCTTTGATGGGAGATGGCTCGAGATGCATGAGCACGGAATTGCGGATATTGCCGGAGAGCTTGGAAACCGCAATGCGGTTTCGCACCAGATGATCCTGGTAGTATTTGCGGTTGTTCTCCATCTGAGCGGCTTCACGCTGGCGGGCAAGAGCTTCAAAAGCGTTCTGAATACTGGCATATTTGGTAATATCACCGTAAGTGAAAAGCAGATGGCAACCGGCATGGCTGTCAGAACAGAGTGCCCGCTCGATTTCTGCAGTACGCTGGGGAGAAAACATGGAGCTGCCGTATTTTGCCTCCATAAAGGTCCGGAGCTCAGCAGCGGAAAGTGTTGTTTTGATTTCAAGCTTTTCTTCCCGCCCATCGGCGGACACACCGCCGTAGAGGTTCTCCGGATGGTCGGCAAAGCCGATCCCGAATTTCCGGTAACGCCCTTTTCCGGTTTGTTTTCCCTGGAGCTTAAAGATCGGTAGAAGAAAAGGATGGTTTTTATGCTTTTTTTCTTCCGCCACAATCTGAAACCACCGTAGAAACAGCTCCCTGGCCCGGGCTGCTATCTCTGCCGCATCCAGGTCGGGAGAGAATTCGAGTTCGTCCAGCAGTTTTCTGTCATACTGAGAGAGGGTTGCCTCCTGCCCGAGTACACGCATCCAGTGAGCGAGGGAGAGCGTGGAAAGGAAATCATGGTCTTCTGTCAGGATCCCTTTGTTCTGGTCCACATAGGCGGAGGCATACTCCTGTCGCAGCTGACGGAGCACAGGCCGTTCCGCAGCTTCCTTTTGGAAAACACAGTTCTCCAGACCCAGCCACATCAGGCCTTCATAGATGTCGCTTTCCTCATATTGCTGAAAGCTGCGCAGCACCTCTTCCAGGACGGGATAATCGTAATGCTTTCGCACAGCGCCGATGATGCAGTTCCAGTAGAGATCGGCAATTCCGTCGCGGTCATATGCTTTGAAGTCGGGGTTGAAAGAGTAGTTCCCGGCACAGCTCCAGATAATGTTTTCTGCCCGCTTCTTCTGAAGCTCCGTAATTTCAGGAATCATGTCGTGCCGGTGCCTTTATTCTGTCATACACTGATAAGTCGGTCATAGTTCTCTCCAGAGGTATGCTAATCAATTATAGTCCTTTAACTTATTATACATCTTCTTCCGATCGGTAGCAAGGGAGTAAAACACTTGCCAACCCCGGTAAGCTATAGTAAAATAAATTGATTCAGTGGAGCCCGGCTGTTTGCAAAAAGGAGTAGTGAGTAACGATGAAAACGCTTGTGGAGCTGTATGACGATTGCCCGATTGAAAACGTCCTTGCGGCAGATACCTTCCGCCCGGAGAGAACGGTTTATCTCTGCCCTTCCGAAATCGCACAGGACAAGGAAAAACAGAAACGGCTACAGGAATACTTCAGGCACCGCGGCATGGACATGGAGACGGTTTTTCTTGACACCAGCCTCTTCCATACCGATAAGGTGATCCGTCAGCTTCAGCGTGTTGTGGAAACGTATCCGGACTGTGCCATTGATATTGCCGGAGGCAGCGATGCAGCACTATTTGCAGCCGGTTACTTCTGCCGGGAGACGGATATCCCGGTCTTTACGCACAGCCGGAAAAAGCAGAAGTTCTTTGCCATCAACAATGCCGACTTTGCCCATCATCTTCCTTTTTCCGTGCAGTACTCCGTGCAGGACTTCTTCCTCATGGCATATGGGGACGTAAAGACCGGCCGTGTAACAAACGATGCTCTGGTAAACCGGGAAGACATGGTTGACCGCTTTTTTACGATATTTATGAAATACCGGAAAAAATGGAACCATATTGTCACCTGGTTCCAAAGAGCTTCCCAGCCCGAAAAAAACGGGGATATCTCTCTGACAGTTCACTCGGATTTTTATGTCAAAGGGGAACGCGGCTCCAGAATTCCGGCCAACAAAGAAGCCCTGAAAGACTTTGAGAGGATCGGTTTTCTTACCGATCTGGTGTTTGAAGACGATACAACCGTCTCCTTCCGCTTCAGAGATACCTGGGTACGCTACTGGCTGCGTGATCAGGGCAGCGTGCTGGAGATCTATGTCTGGAAGGCCTGCCGGGATGCAGGGATTTTCTATGATGTGACCTGCAGCACGGTTGTGGAATGGGAAAAAGGGAACAACGGAGAGAAGGTTACCAACGAGATTGACGTAATGGCTGTGAAAGCGACTTCTATTCCGGTGTTTATCTCCTGCAAAACCTGCACGATTGACACCGATGCCATCAACGAACTCGCCATCCTGCGGGATCGCTTTGGAGGCAATGCGGCAAAGGCTTTCATCATCTCAACCGAAAATTGCCGTGCTATCACACGCCGCCGCGCCGATGCGCTGGATATCGATGTGATCACCCTCAACGACATCCGCTCCTGCCGCCTCACAGAGCAGATCAGATCCCTTGCACAGTAAAACAGCACGGTTTCGATCCTGAACAATTCTCTGCGCGTTGCATCCTTTCAAACCGACATATACATATAAGGTTACCTTCATACTACCATTTGGAAAAACGGCAGAGACTGCATCGCCCATAAAAGGGGATGCAGTCTCTGATAAAGTTATGAAGGATCATGTATGAGTAGACGCTGTTCGCCGTCCAGCTTAATAAAGTCGTGAGCGTCAAAATACTCTATCATAACGTTCTGCGTACTTGATGCCAGTTCTGTCGGTTCACCGTTCTTTTCAACCTCTTCAACTGATATACCGAAGTAATGTTCTATGCTGCAGAAAAAATAACTCTGCATTGCAACCATGTATACTTCTTCATCCTGTACATCTTTTCCGTCGATTGCAAGATTGAGTATCTCGCCGGTGCCGCGGTCATATTCACAAAAAAAGCCGTTGGAAAACTGGAACCATTCCGTATACACGTTTTCATCAAAAACATCTTCGCGCATCAGATATTTCACTATATTTCTGAGCTGAGTGCCCTTCACGCCAAGGCCGATCATCGAACTGCTGTATGGAAACGCCAACATGAAATCTTCCTGGGTAACGATCGGTCCCAGTGACTCTGCCCTGATGGAACCTGAAGCGATTAAGGCGAGATCGACATCGAGCTGTGCTCTCATGCCTGCTGCTATCAGGTCACCGAGTTCTGTCTCCCTGCCGTGGTGCGGGTGCGTGTATGCCTTCGCAAATCGTGTCAGAATGCGCTGGTATTTGGCGTCTGTGACCGTCTTGTATTTTTCAATGAGTTCTTCCAGCGCCATATCACGCGGGCAGTATTCCTCCGTGATCGGAATCAGTTTCCATGAATAGGACTCGATCTGCTTATTGCGCTCGTCGAATGCGATATCAAAACGTCCTATCTGGTCTGTCCCGACTGCTGCCTGCACGATCGGAATACCGGAAACTACACATGGCTCCTCGAGAGTCGTATGACTGTGTCCGCCGATGATAATATCGATATCGCAGCTCGGGCCAAGCGCCTCAGCCAGCTTTTTATCCTCTTTAAACCCGATGTGCGTCAAAAGAATGGTCATATCAATATCGGATGTCTTATAGGCGTCCGTGATCTTGCAGATTTCCTCTGCAGCTCCTCTGATGTCGATCAAGGATCCGATCGTTTCTTCCGCTTTTGTTTGTGGCAGAACATCCTCCGTTATTATCCCGATGAACAGGATCTTCAAGCCGCCTGCTTCCAGAACGATATGAGATCTGAAAAGGCGTGATCCGTTGAGCTTTTCGTAGATATTTGCATTTATGATCGGGAAGTTTGCGCATTTTTCCAGGAAAAGCAGATGAGCAAGCCCATAGTCAATTTCGTGATTTCCAATAGTCACAACGTCAGGAGCAAGAAGGTTCATAATATCAATAGTGGAGATCCCTTTAAACTCACTGTCGATGAGCGACCCTCTGAACATATCACCCGCGATTGCATAAATGACATTCGGCTCTTCGTTTCTGACCTTACTGATATAGCCGGAGAGCATTGAGACGCCTCCAAGCAGACCGGACTCGACCTCTTCCGCCAGAAAATCACCATGCAGATCATTCGAATGGAGTAGAGTCAGCTTTTTCAGATGACCGGTCTGCAGCCTGTCGGGATCCAAATAATCCAGATACTTCATTCTCTGCTTTCTGAGCTCTTTTGCCGCCTGCAGCTTGCGAATAATATCCAGCTCGTTCAATTCCATTTGATAATTCTGTTTCTGCGCATAAAGCTCTTCCAAATCCATCAGATCTCGATGCTTCATTGCAACCGACTCCTTCTTCATAAAATGCAGACTGCAGGGATAATTATAGCATCCATCCCAAAATCCGTAAAGGAGACTTTCGAAGCGGAAAAGGTCTGTTGACGGATAACAGCCGAGTTTGTATAATATAAAATCAAGTAATACGATGAAAATTTTTGGGGGAAAAGAAAAATGAATCTCTTCGTGTGTTATGATCGCTGCGGGACGTGTAAAAAAGCGGAAGCTTTTCTGAAAGAGAATAACATCCCGTATGAAAAGAGACCGATTAAAGAGCAGAACCCCTCTGCAGAGGAGCTTCGTGCCTGGTGGCAGATGAGCGGGCTTCCGCTTCGGAAGTTCTTCAACACCAGCGGGCTCCTGTACAAAGACCTGCAGCTGAAAGATAAGCTCCCCGGAATGTCGGAAGAAGAGATGCTTGCTCTTCTCAGCACCGACGGGATGCTCGTCAAACGCCCTCTGCTGGTACAGGAGGGAAAGGTTCTGGTCGGTTTCCGACCGGAGGAATGGGAAAAGACGTTTCCGGGATAAGGTCTGGTTTCCGACCCTGCATTACAGAATTACTCCCCTGTCGTGAAGCAGATGACTGCTGCCTTACAGGGGAGTGAACTGCCTTTGAGGAGTCAGTTTTCTTCAAAACGCAGTGTGATATTCATGCCGTCGCTTCCGCAGACAGCGGAGGGAAAAACGGCTTGTGCATATGGCAGAAAGTCCTCCGGATTTTCCATAATCTGCGAAAAATGTGCCAGCCAAAGACGGGCAACAGAGGCATCTGCTGCCATCTGTGCAGCCTGGGAGAAGGTGCAGTGACCGTATTTTTCTGCTTGTCCTGAAAAAGAATCCTCCCCATAAGTCGCTTCGCAGATAAAGAGGTCTGCATCCGCTGCGGCTGCTGTCAGGGAATCGCACGGAGCAGTGTCTCCGGAAAAAACAACGCTGAGCCCTTTCCTCGCCGGACCGAGGACTAGCTCGGGGAGCACTTCACTCCCGTTTTCCAGCTTTACCGGGTTGCCGTGTTGCAAAAGGCCCCAGAGCGGTTTCGGAATCTTCAGCGCTTCTGCCGCGGGGGGATTGAATTTTCCGGGGCGATGCAGGGAAAACCGATAACCACAGCTTGCAACGCGATGATGCGTCCGGACGGGAGAAAGGATGCATTCGCTGTCCCATCCGGGGAGAAGTTCACTCATGCGGGATCCTTCAGAATTCAAAGGCACGAGGCGGACCTCAAACGGAAGCGGTCCGCAGAGCTGAAGAATGGGCTGCATGGCCTCTTCAAGACCGTCCGGGCCGGTGATGACGAGGGGACTGGTTCTCCCGAGGCAGCCGTAGGACTGCAGAAGTCCGGGAAGGCCGAAAATGTGATCACCGTGATAATGGGTCAGAGCGATCAGATCTGTTTTCATCAGGCTTACATGTGCTTTTCTGGCAGCTGACTGGGTGCCCTCTCCGCAGTCGAAGAGAATGGTACGCCCGCCGTAGACAAGAGCGACGGCAGTCAAAGCCCGGTCGGGCAGAGGCATCGTAGCGCCGGTACCGAGCAGGGTGATCGTAATCATACAGCCTGTCAGGTCCTCCTTCCCATCAGATAACGTGAGTATTTTACTTGATTTGCTGCTGTGGGTCAACCGTACTTTTGAAGATTATTTACAATTACCGGTTGCAAAGCACCTGACGCAGTGATAAGATACCAAAGATTTTTCCAGTTTAGATTGTTCGGAGGCGAGCATGAAGATTCTCTTGAGTGCAGTGATTGCCTATGTGCTGGGATCCCTCAGCTTTTCGATTGTTCTCAGTAAATTCCTTTTCCGCAAAGATGTGCGGGAGGGCGGCAGCGGAAATGCCGGTGCCACAAATATGGCACGCAGTTTTGGAAAGCTGGCCGGCGCTCTGACGCTTGTGGGAGATATGCTGAAAACCGCTTTGGCAGTGATCATCGGGAAGTACCTTGCCGGTGACTGGGGAATCATTGTCGCCTGTATCTGCTGCCAGCTGGGGCACTGTTTTCCTGCCTATTACCGGTTTAAAGGCGGCAAGGGTGTGGCAGTCGGGCTTGCCGTTACCTTTGTGGTGGGCTGGCAGGTCACGGTATGCGTTCTGATTGTTTTCGTGATTACGGCTGTCCTGACAAAGAAAATATCTCTTGCCTCCATTCTTGCTTCATTCTCGGCAATTCCGGCAGCCTGGTTTGTAGCCTCTGACAGACGCTATTTCTGGATGGCACTTATTGCCGCGTCCATTATCATTTTCCGGCATCATGAAAACATCTCTCGCCTGATCAGAGGGGAAGAAAAAGATTTTCACTTTGCGCATAACAGCGGGAAAGGAAAAGAGTAACGGATGGAAGGATTTGTCACCTCTCGGGATGAAATTATCCGTGCCACGGGGGCGGACGGTTATATCAAAATTGCTGTGATTACAGCGAAAAACACCGTGCAGCGTGCGAGGGAAATTCATGATACATCTCCTGTCGCTTCTGCCGCTCTCGGCAGAACCCTTTGTGCTGCGTCTCTGCTTGGCAATGCCATGAAGGAAGAAAATGCATCCCTCACCATTCGTATCTCCGGTGACGGGCCAATCAGAGGAATTGTTGCGGTTTCAGATTCCGAAGGGTATGTGAGAGGCTATGTCGGTCAGCCGCATATTGACCTTCCTTTGCGGCCGGACGGAAAGCTCAATGTCGGTGCGGCAGTCGGCAGAAACGGCAGTTTTACCGTCAGCCGTGATATCGGGTTGAAAGAGCCTTATGTCGGATCGGTGGAGCTGGTCAGCGGAGAAATCGCAGAAGATTTTACTGCCTACCTCACAGAGAGTGAGCAGATCCCCTCTGCCTGCGGGCTTGGGGTGCTTGTGGATACCGATACGTCTGTCAAAGCGGCAGGAGGCTTCCTGGTACAGCTCATGCCGGGGGCAGACGAAGCGCTGATTGCAAAATTGGAAGAAAATGTCTTCCTGATGGACCAGCTTACAACCATCCTGGATGAGGATGGGGCTGAGGCTGTTTTTGCTCAGGTGATGAAAGATATCGAGTATCACATCGTCAACCGTGAGGCAGTCGGGTATCGCTGCTTCTGCAGCCGCGAAAGAGCTGCGGAAGCGATTGTCTGCATTGATCCTGCAGATCTGGATGAGATGATTGCCGAGGGGAAAAACATTGAAGTCGGATGCCAGTTTTGTGATGAGCATTATGTCTTCACACCGGAGGATCTGGATCAGCTGCGAAAAGATAATAAGGAATGATCACTCTGCACTTCGCAATGGAAGAATCCGTTGCGGAGTGTTTTTCATTTTCTCCCAACAAATTTTGGGAAAACCGCTTGCCCCGGAAAGAACTCAATGCTATAATCAACCTATCGGAAAAAACTATTGAAACAAAGGAGAAAAACTTATGGCAAAAAATCGTTACATTGGTGATTATCCCGTAATCGGTATCCGTCCGATCATCGATGGCCGCCGCGGCCCGCTGAGAGTGCGTGAAAGCCTGGAAGACCAGACCATGAATATGGCAAAGTCAGCAGCTAAGCTGTTTGAGGAAAACCTGCGCTATTCCAACGGCGAGCCTGTGAAGGTAGTCATTGCCGACACTACCATCGGTCGTGTGGCAGAAGCCGCAGCCTGCGAAGCAAAGTTCCGCCGGGAAGGCGTTGCAATCACCCTGTCCGTCACACCGTGCTGGTGCTATGGCGCTGAGACGATGGATATGGACCGCAACACCATCAAGGCCGTCTGGGGCCTCAATGCTACCGAGCGCCCAGGTGCTGTGTATCTTGCCTCTGTGCTTGCAACCCATGCCCAGAAGGGGCTGCCTGCTTTCGGCATTTACGGCCATGACGTCCAGGATGCGGATGATACTGTTATTCCCGAGGATGTAAAGGAAAAGCTGCTCCGCTTTGCACGTGCTGCTGTTGCGGTCGCTACGATGCGCGGCAAGAGCTACCTCCAGATCGGCTCCATCTGCATGGGCATCGGCGGCTCGATCATTGACAGCAAGTTCATTGAAGAGTATCTCGGCATGCGTGTGGAATCTGTTGACGAGGTGGAAGTGATCCGCCGCATGACAGAGGGCATCTACGACGAGAAGGAACTCGAAAAGCTGAAAGCCTGGGCTGACAAATATATCAAGGAAGGCTTTGATAAGAATCCTGAAAATCTGCAGCGCTCCCGCGAGCAGAAGGACAAGGATTGGGACTTCACTTTGAAGATGTACCTGATCATCAAAGACCTGATGAACGGCAATCCCAACCTGCCGAAGGGCCGTGAAGAGGAAATGGTCGGACACAATGCTATCGCCGGCGGCTTCCAGGGCCAGAGACAGTGGACGGACTTTTATCCCAACTGTGACTTTCCCGAGGCTATTCTCAATACGACCTTTGACCACAACGGCGCCCGCGAGCCCTATGTCCTTGCAACGGAAAATGATGTGCTGAACGGTCTCGGCATGCTCTTCATGAAGCTGCTGACCAACAAAGCCCAGATGTTCTCCGACGTCCGTACCTATTGGAGCCCGGAGGCCGTCAAGCGCGTGACGGGTTATGATGTGGAAGGCGTTGCCAAAGAAAACGGCGGTTTTCTGCACCTGATCAATTCCGGTGCAACTGCACTCGATGCCAGCGGCCAGGCACGCGATGAGAATGGCAACCGCATCATGAAGCCGTGGTACGAGGTCACCGAGGAAGACCAGAAGGCCATGCTCGCAGCTACCACCTGGAACTATGCCGACCTCGGCTATTTCCGCGGCGGCGGCTATTCCAGCCGTTTTGTGACGGACTGCCAGATGCCTATGACGATGATCCGCCTGAATCTGGTGGATGGACTTGGGCCCATGCTGCAGATTGCCGAGGGCTGGTCGGTTGCTCTGCCTGAGGAAGTAACGGATGTTCTCTGGAAGAGGACAGACTATACCTGGCCCTGCACCTGGTTTACACCGCGCTGCGACGGGAAGGAAGGCAGCCCGTTCAAGTCCGCCTATGATGTCATGAACAACTGGGGTGCAAACCATGGTGCAATCAGCTATGGCCACATCGGTGCAGACATCATTACGTTTGCTTCCATGCTGCGGATCCCTGTAGCAATGCACAATGTGCCGGTTGAGAAGATCTTCCGCCCGGCAGTGTGGAACGCGTTCGGTATGGACAAGGAAAGCGCTGACTATCGCGCCTGCGCCAACTTCGGCCCGTTCTACAAGAAGTAATCTTATATACAGAAACATAATTCGGGGCAGGCACAACGTCTGCCCCTTTTTGGAAAAGGAGATACATTATGCTGAAAAATATTCCTCCCATTCTGTCCCCGGAACTTCTGAAAGTCCTGTGCGAGATGGGCCACGGCGACAGAATCTGCATCGGTGACGGAAACTTCCCCGGTGCTTCCATGGCAAAAGCGAATGACGAGATCGCCAATGAATGCGTCTTTGTCCGTGCAGACGGGCATGGTGTGAATGACCTCCTGGATGCAATCCTGCAGGTCATCCCCCTGGATAAGTATGTGGAACATCCTGTCATGCTGATGGAGAAGATGGATTGCGACAAAGATCTTGAAATCCCTGTCTGGGAAGACTATAAAAAGACCGTTGCGAAGTATGACAAGCGCGGAGCAGATGCAATCGGCGCTTATGAGCGCTTTGAGTTTTATCGGCAGGCCCGCCGCTGCTACTGCATCCTCCAGTCCGGCGAAACACAGGTTTATGCCAACGTGATTCTCCAGAAGGGTGTTATCTGATCGTTATGGAAAAGTATTTTCTTGCGGTTGACATCGGCGCCTCCAGCGGCAGACACATCCTGAGCCATCTGGAAGACGGAAAGATCGTGCTGGAAGAAGTCTTTCGCTTCGAAAACGGAATGCAGGAAATCGACGGCCACAAGTGCTGGGACTCCGATCTGCTCTTCTCCAACATCAAAGAGGGAATGAAGAAGTGTTCGGAGCTTGGGAAAGTTCCCGCCTATATGGGCATTGATACCTGGGGCGTTGACTATGTCCTGGTCGATAAAGCCGGGAAGAGGATCGGGAATGCCGTCGGTTACCGGGATGACAGAACTGCCGAGATTGACAGAGAAGTCTATCAGATTATCCCGGAGAAAGACCTCTATGCCAGGACCGGTATCGCAAAACAGGTATTCAACACCATTTATCAGCTTGCCGCTTTGAAGAAGGAAAGCCCGGAACAGCTTGAACAGGCGGATACGCTTCTCATGTCTCCGGACTATTACAACTTCCTCCTCACCGGGAAGCGCGCCTCGGAATATACCATTGCCAGCACCGGGCAGCTTGTAAATCCCGAGACCAAAGACTGGGATTATGATCTCATCCGCATGCTCGGATTCCCTGAGAAGATTTTCACTCCTCTGCAGAAACCGGGTACCATTCTCGGCAATCTCTCAAAAGAAGTACAGGCAGAGATCGGATATGACTGCTGTGTTGTGATGGTCCCATCGCACGATACGGCTTCTGCTGTTCTTGCGGTCCCGAGTAAGACATCAGATTTTGCCTATATCAGCTCCGGTACATGGTCTCTCCTCGGCGTAGAGCTGGATCATGCGATCTGCAATGAACAGAGCAGAGAAGCCAACTTCACCAACGAGGGCGGGTATGATTACACGGTCCGCTTCCTGAAAAACATCATGGGCCTCTGGATGATCCAGTCTGTCCGTAATGAGATGAATAAGGCATACTCTTTTGCCCAGCTTTGTGCAATGGCAGAAGAGGTAAAAGATTTCCCGTCCCGTGTGGATGTGGATGAACACCGCTTCTTCGCGCCTGACAGCATGATCGGCACCATCCGTGAAGCTTGTTCCGAATCCGGTCAGCCTGTCCCCGAAACACCGGGAGAGCTGGCGACTGTGGTCTATCAGAGCCTCGCGGACTGCTATAAGAAATCCCTGTCCAATCTGGAAGCCATGACGGGAAAAACCTATCCTGCCATCAATATTATCGGCGGCGGTGCCAATGCGGAATATCTCAACCAGCTCACTGCTAACGCAACAGGGAAGACCGTTTACGCCGGCCCGACAGAGGCAACTGCCATCGGCAATATCGTCTGCCAGATGCTTGCCTGCGGAGACTTCTCTTCGGTGAGCGAAGCCAGATCCTGCATCTTTGACTCCTTTGCAGTCAAGACGTTTACACCGGAACAATAATCCTTTCCCGAAAACAGCAATCACGATTACAGAACCAGAAGGCTGTAATCGTGATTTTTTGTAGCTATGAGAAAGAGCCGGAACCGAAAGGCTTTTTAATCCAGATGGAATACAAGATGCAGATCCTTGCTGACGGGGCTGTTGTCCGGGTTCGTGTCCATGATGTCGGCCATAAAGTCCCACCATTTGCGGTTGATGGGATCATCGGCCTGTTTTGCCCATTCCTCTTCGTCGTCAATCCAGATGCTGCCGAAGAGAGTGAGGGTTTCCGGGTCCAGGTAGATAGAATAATCTTTTCCGCCGTGGGCGTGGATGCTCTCCTGCATCTCCGGCCAGAGCAGATTATGACGCCGTTCATACTCCTCTTCCATACCTGGATAGAGCTTCATTTTAAAACCTTTGTACATGTTTTTTTCCTCCTGAAGATTTGTTGAGTGATTTTTATTTTTTGGGAAACTTGAAACTGTGCTTCTGTGTGTTATAATACAGGAGCAGAAGCTACTTGAAAAGAGTTTTTTGACTGCAGAAGGAAAGAAAAAGAGGAAAAGAAAATGACGGTAGACGAAATAAAAAACATAGACCTGAAAGATCTGATCGCGCTCGGAGCGTTTGATTGCGCCTGCGGGAAAAGGCATTCTCCCGGCGTGGCGAAGGTTATCATAGAAAAAGGTGCTGTGAAGGCACTGCCGACTCTGCTTGAGGAAATCGGAGCGAAGAAGCCGTTTCTCCTTTCCGGGCACGATACCTGGTCTGCAGCCGGTGAAGCAGTTTGCAATGTGCTGAACGAAGCAGGAATCTCCTATGCGGAATATGTGTTTCCCGTTTCGCCTGTCAGACCGACGGAATATACGGTCGGCTCTGCTTTGATGCACTTCGATTACAGCTGTGACGCTATCATCGGTGTCGGTTCGGGTGTCATCAATGACACCGGCAAGATGCTTGCGCGTGCAACAGGCCTGAAATACATCATCGTAGCGACAGCACCCTCTATGGACGGTTTCGTTTCCGGGACCTCTTCTATGGACAGAGACGGGCTCAAAACATCCATTTACAGCACCGCTGCATGGGGAGTAATCGGAGATCTGGATATTCTTTGCAATGCTCCGATGCATCTGCTGCGTGCAGGAGTCGGTGATATGCTGGCAAAAATTACAAGTCTGATGGAATGGGAACTGGCAAAAATCATCGTCGGAGAAGAGTATTGTGAAGTAACGGCTGCCCTGGTAGACCGGGCTCTGAAGCAGGTGATCGACCAGGCGGAAAAATTGCTGGAGAGAGATCCGGATGCCGTTCGCGCCGTTATGGAAGGGCTTGTCATTGCCGGAATCGGGATGAATTTTGCCGGCGTTTCCAGGCCGGCTTCCGGGATGGAGCATTATTTCTCCCATATCTGGGATATGCGTTCTCTTGCTTTTGAAGATGCACAGTTTGAGCAGCACGGCATTCAGGCAGGGCTTGGCACGCTGTATACGCTGATGGCTTATGAGACATTTCTGAAAGGCGGCTACGAGCCGGATTGGGATCGTGCACGGAATTTTGTTGAAAGTTTTTCACTGGATGCCTGGAATCGCCGGCTTCTTGACTTTGTAGGCCCGGGAGCAGAGGCAATGATCGAAGGGGAGAACAGAGAGCATAAATACGATATAGCGAAACACAAAGCCAGATTTGCAGTAATAGATAAAAACTGGGATGCGATTATCCGTACCATCCACACGCTGCCGCCGTCGGCAGAGGTCAGAGCTTTGATGGAATCAATCGGATTCCCGACCAGCGCCTCCATTATCGGCTATAATGATGAACAGGTGAAGACGACCTTTACCATGACAAAGGATATCCGGGATAAATATGTCGGTACGCGTCTGTTCTGGGATCTCGGGATTCTGGATGAAATTGCGGACAAAACATTTTCCTGAGGCGGCAGAGGATCTGTCTGCCGGAGACATATCGGTGATATAGTATTTGTGCAGAAAGTTGCAGGAAGTATTGATGGTAACAGCAGTTACATTGAATCCGTGTGTTGACCACACCCTTATGGTTTCTCGTCTTATTGCCGGCGGGCATCATGAAACTGTGCGTACCCATGAGGATATCTCCGGCAAGGGTATAAATGTCAACAAGGTTCTGCGCCAGCTGGGGGTAGAAACCGGAGCTGTCGGATTTGATTTTACCGGCAGCGGCAGTCGTTTGAGAGATTGTCTGAGAGAAATGAATATTCCGTTTGCGGCAGTTCCTGCAGAAGGCATGCTGCGGATCAACACAAAAATCTTTGACATGGCGTGCTCGGAAATGACAGAGATCAACAGCAAAGGCTCTCCTGTTACCTCGGCAGAAGTACAGAAGCTGATAGAGGTGTTCACTGAAGCTCTTGCAGACACGGAAATTCTTGTCCTCGATGGGAGTGTGCCTCCCGGCGTGCCCGACACCATTTACCGCACAATGGTGCAGCTTGCCCACGAGAGAAAGATCCCGGTGATTCTCGATGCATCGGGTGAGCTGATGAAGAAAGGGTTAGAAGCTCGGCCTGAGGTTATTAAACCAAACAGGGAAGAGGCGGAACAGCTTCTTGGCAGACCTGTCCGGAATCGGCAGGATGCGGTGTCAGCCTGCAGGGCATTTCTGGATCTCGGGGTTGGAGCAGTGTGCCTTTCTCTCGGAAAAGAAGGAGCTGTCTACTGCAATTCAGAAGGAGTCTGGTTTTCTCCCGGGCTTGATGTTGAAGTGAAAAGTCTCCAGGGAGCGGGAGACTCTATGGTGGCAGGGATCTGTATAGGATTGCTGAAGAAATATTCCGGTGAAGAAATCCTTCGCTCGGCTTCTGCAGCAGCCCATGGCTCCATTCTGCTGGAAGGCACCAGCCTCTGTACAGCGGACGACTACAGAAGATTTATGGAAATAATCCCTGTGGTCAGGATATAAAGCTTCAGGCAACCTCCGTAGCACTGCGGCGGGAAGGATCTTTTCGTTATAATTGACATTTCCAGGGTTCTTTTTTATAATAATAAACAAATAATTATCTTTGAGAGTGAACTGGTTTGCTCTCCTGCGGAGAAGGACAATGAAAGAGCTTCTTTTGGGTATTGACATCGGTACATCTTCCTGCAAAGTTGCAGTATTTGACGCAGACGGCCATGTGCTCGCGCAGTCAAACCAACCGTATAATGTATATTACCCGCATCCGGGCTGGGCGGAGCAGGACGCAGATGAATGGTGGGCAGCCGTCTGCCAGGGGATTCGCGAAGTTCTTTCCGAACCGGATGTAGAGGCTGAGAAAATCTGCTCTGTCGGGATTGACGGGCAGAGCTGGTCGGCCATTCCCGTAGACAGCGAGGGGAATGTTCTCGCCAGAACACCCATCTGGATGGATACCCGTGCAAAAGAAATCTGTTCAAGAGTGAAAGAACAGCTGGGGGAAGATACCGTTTTTCAGGTTGCCGGGAATGATTTTCTGCCTTCCTACAGTGCACCGAAGATCATCTGGTTTAAAGAGGAATATCCGGAAATATACAAACGGACAAGGTATTTTTTGCAGAGCAACAGCTTTATCGCCTGCAGGCTTACAGGCATTTTCAGCCAGGATGTCTCCCAGTTATACGGCTTGCAGTTCTTCGACCTGCATAAAATGGAGCTTGACAGCACGCTCGCTGCTGAACTGGGAATAGATCCCGGTCTGATTCCGGATGTTTATCCGTGTGATCGGATTGTTGGCGGAGTTTCGGGAGAAGCATCACGGCTTACCGGGTTGAAGGAAGGAACGCCTGTTGTTGCCGGAGGGCTTGATGCAGCCTGCGGGACCCTGGGCGCCGGGGTATATCTCCCCGGTCAGACGCAGGAACAGGGCGGGCAGGCCGGCGGCATGAGCATTTGCCTCGATGAAGCTCTTGCCCATAAAAGCCTGATTCTCAGCCCGCATGTCGTTCCGGGCAGGTATCTCCTGCAGGGCGGTACGGTAGGCGGAGGCGGAGCACTGAAGTGGTTCCGGCAGGAATTGGGAGAGGGCAGGAGCTTTGACGAGCTGACAGCTGAGGCGGCCAAAATCCCTGCCGGTTCTGACGGAGTTGTTTTTCTCCCGTATATGGCCGGCGAACGCTCCCCAATCTGGAACCCGGACGCGAAAGGCGTTTTTTACGGGCTCAGTTATGATAAAACACGCGGCCACATGATCCGCGCCGTATTGGAAGGCGTATCGTTTGCGCTGGAGCATAACCTGCGGGTTGCAGAAGAGGTGGGAGCTAGGGTCAGCGTGATGAATGCCATGGGCGGAGCCGCAAATTCCAGGCTCTGGACGCAGATCAAGTCGGATGTGACGGGAAAACCTATTCGCGTGCCCGCATCTGACACGGCAACAACTCTGGGGGCAGCCATTCTGGCAGGAATCGGCTGCGGGGTATACCGTTCCTATCAGGAAGCAGTCGATAAAACGGTGGCAATCACGAAATCCTATGAACCGGATCCTGCAAACCACGAGATTTACCGGCACAGTATGGAGCTTTATCTCGAGCTTTATCGTGATCTTGAAAAAACTTTTTCTGCCTTTGCATAAGAGGCGGAGGGATATAAAATTATTTTGTAGGAGGAATACATCATGGGTTTAAAACCGGAAAATGTTCCGCAGCTGACGCTGAATAACGGCATGAAGATCCCCTGCATCGGTCTCGGAACATTTGGTTCTGACCGGGTTTCTGCAGCGGATGTGGCAAATGCTGTGAGCGGAGCAATCCGCTGCGGTTATCGTCTGATCGACTGCGCAGCATGCTACGGCAACGAAAAGGAAATCGGCGAAGTTTTCCATGCGGCGTTTGAAGAAGGCGTCGTAAAGAGAGAAGACATGTTCATCATGACTAAGGTCTGGAATGACATGCACCGTCGGGTGGAGGAATCCTGCGACAAGAGCATCGCGGATCTTCAGTGTGATTATCTGGATATTCTCTTTATCCACTGGCCGTTCCCCAATTATCATGCTCCCGGGTGTGATGTTGATTCCAGAAATCCTGATTCCAAGCCTTTTTCCGTTGCTGAATTTATGGATACCTATCGCCAGATTGAAGCTCTGGTCAGAAAGGGCAAAGTAAGAGCCATCGGGATCTCCAACCTGACGATCCCGAAGCTGGAACAGGTTGTGGATAAGTTTGAAATCAAACCGGTCCTCTGTGAAACGGAGCTCCATCCGTGCTTCCAGCAGCAGGAGCTGTTTGATTATTTGGTCGCGCATGAAATCCAGCCGGTCGGCTTTATGCCGCTCGGGTCACCCCGCAGGCCGGAAAGAGATATTGTTGCCACCGATATAGAAGACATGAAGATGCCCGAGCTGGTAGCTATAGCAAAAGCGCATAACTGCCATCCGGCGACGATCTGCCTGAAATGGGCTATCCAGAGAGGCCAGCTTCCCATTCCGTTTTCCGTGCACAACTATGAGGGCAACCTGGAATGTACGGTAACAGAGCCTTTGACGGATGAAGAAATGGCAACGATCGCAACGCTTGAGCGGGACAACCGCCTTGTAAAAGGACAGGTATTCCTGTGGCCGGGAGCCAATGACTGGCATGATCTCTGGGACGAGGGCGGCTTTATTGTCGACTGTCCTGATGCAGTATAACAAAGGAAACGATACAGCCCAATTGGAGGAAATATGGACGCATTAAGAAGAATGCTGAAAAACAGACAGGCCGGAATGCGTTATGCAGGGATTCCGTCTTTCTGTACGGCAAACGGGCTTGTGATTGAAGCCTGCCTGAAACAGGCAATACGGTTTGACGATTGTGTCCTGATAGAAGCAACAGCAAATCAGGTCAATCAGTTTGGCGGTTATACCGGAATGAAGCCGGCGGATTTTCGGGATTTTGTCTATGAAATTGCAGACAATATCGGCTTTGACAGAGACCGGATTATCCTTGGCGGAGATCATCTGGGGCCGTTAACCTGGCAAAATGAGCCGGAAGCGGAAGCAATGGCAAAGTCTGTAGAGCTTGTAAAGCTGTTCGTTTCGGCTGGTTTCAAAAAGATCCATCTGGATACCAGCATGCGTGTTGCGGATGATTCCCGGGACGAACCTCTGTCTGACGAGACAATAGCCCGCAGAGGCGCGATCCTTTACAAGGCATGTGAAGAAGCCTATCAGGAACGGCTGAAAGAACATCCGGGCGAGGAGCGGCCTGCCTTTATCATCGGTTCTGAAGTACCGATTCCGGGCGGTGCCCAGGAAGCGGAAGACAGCATTTCCGTAACAAAGCCGGAAGCGGTTGAAAAAACACTGCAGGCTTACCGGGAGCAGTTTGAAAAGCAGGGCATTTTTGATGCGTTTCATAATATTATCGGAATTGTTGTCCAGCCGGGCGTAGAATTCGGAGATGAGGATATCTTCCATTACAATCGGCAGAACGCCTCGGTTTTGACCTCTTTTATGAAGACCCATCCGGAGGTTGTTCTCGAAGGTCACTCTACAGATTACCAGTCCCCGGAAGAACTGCGGCAGATGGTGGAGGACGGAATCGCAATTCTGAAGGTTGGCCCTGCGCTCACGTTCTCTCTTCGCGAGGGGCTGTTTGCACTCTCCATGATGGAAAAGCAGCTTGTTCCGGATGAAAAACAGGCCTATTTCATGGAAGTGCTGGAGGAAGTTATGCTCCGGGATCCGGCCAATTGGCAGAAGCATTACCATGGAACGGAAGCGGAACTGAAGCTCAAACGTGCCTACAGCTTTTCCGATCGGTGCAGATATTATTTTGCCCGTCCGGAAATCACAGGTGCAATCGAGAAACTTTTCAGCAATCTGCGTTCGGTAAAGATTCCGTTGAGCATGCTCCGGCAGTATATGCCGCAGCAGTATATCAAAGTGCGTGACGGTGTGCTGGGTACGGATCCGAAAGATCTGGCGGAAGACTGTGTGGTTCATCTTGTGGAGGATTATAATTATGCCACAAAGCTGAACTACATGATCGGTGATGTATTCTACCGCTAAATAGGGATAGTTCCTAAAAATACAGTTGAGTTTTGTATAGATCTGGTATATAATTAGTAATAATAACGAAGTTATATGTGAATACTCGTTAACGTAAAGCTTTTCCTTTTTTACTCATATATGGCGCTCTGCCTTTCGTGGGGATCCTAAAAAGCAATAGGCAAAAGATAACGTTAACGGGTATTTCTTTTTATCCGGATGCGTCTCTACGGAACAGGAAGCCTGTTCCAATCCCTCAGGGAGTAAATGATATGTATGAGCAGAGTGCAAAATGGAATATGTATTATCAGGAGCTGAATCCCGGGGAGCGAAAACGGCTGTACGAGGAACTGAAGGCTTCAGAGCCTGATGACGGCGCAAATTCCTATCGCGAGAAGATTTTTGCTGCACGCCACACAGATCCGAAGCAGCCGGGGCATGAAGTGGATTATTTTTTATTTCAATGCGTAAGCCTTATCCAGACATATCATATTGCGAATTTCTTTCGCCGCAGTGCAATCGAAGAAATTGAGAAGGCGTTTCAGCTCATGCTTTATGACGAGGCTTTTCAGTATGGTGAAGCCGGAGAAAGGGCTTTATACTGGGAGCTTCGCAATACCGCTGCAAGATATTTTAAAACCTGTGAGACGGCTGGCTACAATCGGGTAATGTTCGGGCTGATTCAATCCAGCAATGAGGGCCGGCTGGACCGTATGTGCCGCGATGCCTGGCAGATCACCCGCGGTCTGGCTCAGCGTACGGGGCAGGAAGAGCGGATGAGGGTCTGGAATCAGGCAGTGCTGGACGCTTATCTGCAGGCGGACAGCAGCGGGGCTGAGCGTCTGAAAAAGTATGAAGATAAAAAGATGAATGGGAAAAAGAGTTCTCGTTTATAATAGGTCACAATTATCATAGAAAAGCATAGAAATGGAGAAAACGTCGTGGGTGAAGTAATTCTTACAATGAAGGGCATTGACAAGTCCTTTCCCGGCGTACACGCATTGGATCATGTTGATCTTGAGGTATGCAGGGGCGAAGTTCACGCTTTAATGGGGGAAAATGGCGCAGGAAAATCTACGCTGATGAAGGTGCTCACCGGTATCTATTCCAAGGATGCAGGGACGATCACTTATGAGGGGAAGGAAGTAGAATTTCATAATCCCCGCGAAGCGCAGGAAGCCGGCGTCGTCATTGTGCATCAGGAATTGAACATGATGAACCACCTTACAGTGGCGCAGAACATTTTCATCGGCCGCGAATTCATGAAGGGGTTTTTAATTGACGATGCGCGCATGAATGTCGAGGCGAAAAAACTGTTTGATCAGCTGGGCATTGACATCAATCCGGCAGAAAAGATGGGAAATCTTACGGTTGGCAAGCAGCAGATGTGTGAAATTGCCAAGGCTATTTCCCACGAGGCGAAAGTCATCATTTTCGATGAGCCCTCTGCAGCGCTGACAGAGTCTGAAATCGAGGAACTCTTCAAGATTATCCGCGATCTGCGCGAAAAGCAGCTTGGTATTGTTTATATCTCCCATCGTATGGATGAGATAAAGGTAATCACGGACCGTGTTACCGTCATGCGTGACGGAACATATGTCGGAACGCTGATTACAAAAGACTGCACCAAGGATGACATCATCAACATGATGGTCGGCCGCGTCATCTATGAAGAACCGAAAACCCACAGCATGGTGGCACCCGATGCTCCGGTTGTGCTGAAAGTAGACCATCTGAATGCCGGCAAGCTTGTGAAGGACATCAGTTTTGAACTCCGAAAGGGCGAGATTCTCGGCTTCTCCGGGCTGATGGGTGCCGGGCGTACGGAGACAGCCCGTGCAATCTTTGGCGCTGATCCCAAAGAGAGCGGTGACATTTATGTCAACGGCAAAAAGGTGGAAATCAACAGCCCGAAGGATGCTGTGAAGCTTGGCCTGGGTTATCTGTCGGAAGACCGCAAGCGTTACGGTGTCGTTGTAGGCAAAACGGTTGCAGAGAACTCCACGCTTGCCAGCCTGGAAGAGTTCGTGAAAGGCCGGCTGATTGACAAGAAAAAAGAGAATAATGCCACACTGAAATATGTGGATCGGCTCCAGACAAAGACGCCGAGCATTGATCAGCTGGTTATAAATCTTTCCGGCGGCAACCAGCAGAAAGTGGTTATCGCCAAATGGCTGGTGCGCAACTGTGATATTCTGATTTTTGATGAACCGACGCGAGGCATTGATGTTGGTGCCAAGAATGAGATCTATCATCTGATGTCGGAATTGGCCGCAGAAGGCAAGTCAATTATTATGATTTCCTCGGAAATGCCCGAGGTTCTGCGTATGAGCGACCGCATTATTGTCATGTGTGAAGGCCGTAAAACGGCGGAATTTGATATTGCCGAGGCCACGCAGGAAAAAATCATGCACGCTGCGACGCTGAGATAACGGGAGGACGAGAATATGGAAAAATTCAAGAGCAATCCCCTCGTCAAAACACTTGGGTTCAACAGAATTATTCTGGTTGGTGTTTTGATAGCGCTGTATCTGCTGTTCTCATTGTTTAGCGGGCGTGTTCTGGGCTCCGTTGACATTATGAACGTGTTGAACAGCGTCGACTTTATGGGCTTTCTGACCATCGGCGTCATGTTCGTTATTGCTACGGGCGGAATCGATTTTTCAATCGGTCCGGTCATGTATTGTGCGGCCCTGGTTGCGGGTCAGTTACTTGTGGTAGGCGGGCTGCCCCTGGGGCTGTGCCTGCTCATCAGCATCCTTGTTGGCCTGACATTCGGTGTTATGAATGGCATCATGGTTGCCTATATGAAGCTTCCTTCGTTTATCTCCTCTATGGCTTCCATGCGTATTGCGCAGGGCATCGGGTCACTGGCAACAAAATCCGCCGGAGTCAGCTGGCCCAGCACCGGGTCAGCCAATGACTGGTACAGGAGACTTATTAATTATAACGGCATTCCTACAGGGCTGATTATTCTTCTGACTGTTGCCATCATATGCTCGATCATCCTTAACCGCAGCCGGATCGGGCGATACATTCTCTGCATCGGCTCCAACCGGGAAGCAGTGCGTTTGTCCGGTGTCGATACCCGTAAATGGGAAGCCCTTGCCTACATCATCTGCGGAACACTGGCAGGGATCGCGGCGATTCTCTATGTGGGTGTAAACACAAAGGTGACCACTGCCGGCGGTGACGCATTCAACAACAATGCTATAGCGGCATGTGTGATGGGCGGAACCTCTATGGCAGGTGGTGTTGCTTCCGTCAGCGGCGGTCTAATCGGTATTCTGATTATCGCACTGCTGCGTGTTGGAATCAACGCTATGAAGTTCAGCCCCGACTGGCAGTATATTATTACCGGTATTATCGTTGCGCTGGCGGTATATGCGGATATTCGCAGCAGCCAGCGGCGTCGATAAAGACCTCAGCCGACGATTGAAAATCAGGAGGTAACTCATGCAGAACAATAAATTGAGGGAGAATTCTTCCCGCAAATTTGATCTTCAGAGGATCGTTGTGCTCGCGGTCGTTGTCGTTTTGACAGCTATATTCAGCATCTTCAGCCGTGATTTCCGTAAGTTTTCTACAGTAGTCACCCTGCTGGACTCCTTCTACTACTTTTGCTTCATTGCTATCGGTGTCACGTTTTGTCTGATCTCCGGCGGCAATGATCTGTCGGTCGGAACCGGTATGGTGTGCTATGCGCTGATTGGCGGCTACTGCATCACAAAGCTCGGTGTACCGACCTGGGCAGGCATGCTGGTTACAATCGCCTGCGGTCTGGTCTTTGGTGTATTGAACGGCTTTCTGGTATCGGTCATGAATCTGCCCGCATTTATCGCAACGCTGTGCACGATGCTGATCACGCGAGGGCTTGGCTCGGTTGTCTGCGGCGGAGCTGTGAACTGGCCGGCCCGTTCATCTCCGGACGGTTGGTTCCGAAATATCTTCAAAATGATGGTTGCCAACTCCAGCGGGAAAAAGACCCCCGTTCCTGTGGGCGTCATCCCAATACTCCTGGCCGTCATTATTATGTCCATAGTCCTGAATAAAACACGCGTGGGCCGCTATATCATTGCGATCGGGTCCAACAAGGAAGCAGCCCGCCTGTCAGGTGTGAATGTCATCAAATTTCAGATGTCCGCCTATATTATCTCCGGTTTCTTTGCCGGAGTTGCGGGTATTGCCTATGTCTGTGCAACCACATCCTCAATTACGCCCGGTTCCGGTGCAGGTCTCGAGCTGGATGCGATCGGCGGGGCGATTATCGGAGGCACCTCAATGACAGGCGGTGTAGGCAGCGTCTTCGGCACGCTGCTTGGCATACTCATTCTGACGCTACTGAAAAACGGGCTTCCGAAAATCGGCCTGGGGCAGGACTGGCAGAATATCATTACCGGTCTGGTTCTGATTTTTGCCATCTATATTGATGTTCTGAAAAACAGGAAAAAAGGCTAAAACACAGATTGACTTTAAAAAATAGCAATGCTATAATTTTTGTAGAATGATTCTAAATTGGTGTTTTCCGCAAAGCGGTTAACATAAAAAACATTTATTTAGGAGGATTCCCCATGAAAAAAGCATTGGCCATTGTTCTGGCACTCATGCTGATTCTCAGTGTGTCTGTCGCCGCATTTGCAGATGATCTGCATTTCGAAATCGTCTCCAAGGGCTTCCAGCATCAGTACTGGCAGGCAGTTCTGAAGGGCTCTGAAGAGAAGGCAGCCGAGCTCGGTGTCACCATCAACTTTGTTGGCCCCGCCAATGAATCTGCTTATGATGAGCAGCTGTCCCAGCTGAACTCTGCTATTGCTGCTAAGCCCGCAGCTATCGGTCTTGCAGCTCTGTCCACTGAGACCTGCCTGGATGCTATTGCCACCGCTCAGGCTGCAGGTATCCCGATCATTGGTTTTGACTCTGGTGTTCCCGGTGCTCCGGAAGGCGCAATCTGGGCAAATGCCGCGACCAATAACTACAATGCCGGCGCACTGGCTGCCGAGAAGATGTATGAAGCTCTCTCCGCTCGTATTGCTGCTGCAGAAGGCGCTGTCCGTATTGGTGTTTCCGCACAGGACAACGTTTCCGACTCTGTTGTAAGCCGTGGCCTTGGCTTCATTGACAAGTTTGCTGAGCTGTGCGCTGCTGACGGCTTCACCGTGAAGCTCGAAGGCGATGCCGCTTATGTGAACGGTGCAAATGTCACTTCCGACGATAACGGCAAAGTCATCATCGAGACTCTCGTTCCTGCACAGGTTACCTCCGAGCTCTCTCTGATTGACTGCAACACCCTGATGAGCAAGGATGACACCATTGCAATCTACGGCTCCAACCAGCATTCTGCTGAAGCCATCATCTCTGCAAATGAGAACCTGCAGGTTCTTGGCACTGGTGAGAATGACATCCTTGGCGCTGGCTTCGACTCCGGTGCTGTCATCAAGGCTGCTGTAGCTGACGGAACTCTGTTCGGTGCTATCACTCAGGCTCCTGTTGCCATGGGCGCTGCACTTGTTCAGCTTTGCTACGATGCTGCAAACGGTGTTGAGGTCTCTGATGTTGACACTGGCTGCCAGTGGTACACCGCTGAGAACATGAACGATCCTGAGATCGCTCAGAACCTCTACGACTAATCTGACACAATTATTCATTGAATAGCAAAAGGGCGCCGGAAGGCGCCCCTTTTGCTTTTTAAAGATAAAGATTAGAATGGTTTTGTCAGCGATCAGCATCAGAAAGGATTTTTCTCCAGCGCGGAGAGAACCTCCGGGAGAGAGGGGATGCTGGAAATCCCTCCGTGTTTTTGCGTTGAAATTCCTGCAGAGGCAGAAGCAAAACGCGTGATATCCTGAAGATCCGCATCAGAGAGCAACTCAGGCGCTTTCCCAAGCTGCAGAAAACGGAACATAGCCGAACCGCCGAAGATATCTCCTGCACCGCATGTGTCAATCACATGCAGGCCTTTCATAGCTGGCGTAAATCCCTTTACGAGACGGTTGTTGTAATAACATCCTTTTGCACCGCATGTGGCATATACCAGCCTGACAGGATAGTTATCAAGAATATACTGCGCTCCTTCTTCAGGATCCAGCCCATACAGAAAGTCGATTTCCTCATCACTAATTTTTACAATATCCGCTTTTGAGAGCCCCCACAGCATCTGCTCACGTGCCTCGTCAAGGCTTCCCCAGAGATTTTTGCGCAGATTCGGATCGAACCCGATCAGGATGCCTTTTGAACGGGCAAACTCCACAAGATCTTTTGTGGCCTGACGGGATGGTTCCCGCGTCATGGAAACAGTGCCAAAGTGAAATACATCCGCATCATCGAAAACAGAGAGGTCAACCTCCTCAAAATGCAGCAGCAGATCTGCACCGGGTTTGCGAGCAAAAGAGAATTCTCTGTCACCCGTTTCGTCCAGCGTGACAAATGCAAGTGTGGTAAAGGCATCATCCGTCAGAAAAACATTGTGAGTGTCAATCCCAAGCTGATTGATCGTGTGAAGCAGAAGCTTGCCAAAAGCATCATTTCCTGCTTTGCCGATAAATGCAGCTTCCGCTCCGAATGTGCGCAGCGTGGCAAGACAGTTGATCGTCGCTCCTCCCGGATGACCTGCCAGAGTTGGATACCCCATTTCATCTGCAGAGACTGAGTTAAAATCAATCAGCAATTCGCCTGAAGCAACCGCTTTAAACATTCCTTTCACCTCTTCCTGAAATAGTAACAGACAGGTCTTGAAGCTGCCTGGCAGAGTATAAAAGACCTGGATTGAATGAATTATAACACATTATTATCTGAAACGAAAGAGGAATGAAAAAGAGACAGTACAGGAAAGCATGGGATTATGGCAAAGCCTCTTTCTCGCTTTGCTGCCGGTGCTTCTGTTTTGAATACTGGTGACAGGAATCTCTGCTTGCACGCTTCTGCGGATTCCTGTATAATTCTTTCAAGAAAAGAATACTGCAAACAGAACAGATGCAGACAGATTTTCAGGTCGGGAGAAATAATATGGAGAGAATGTATACAGAAGAGGGAAAAAACCTTCCGGAGATTCCATGGAAGATCTATCCGAGACCTCAGATGGTGCGAAAAGACTGGCTCTGTTTGGATGGGAAATGGGAGCTGGAAATCCGAAAAGCGGGTGCCTTTCCGGCGGAAGCCCGCCAGGAACAGATTGTTGTACCGTTTTGCCCGGAAAGCCTTCTGTCCGGAGTGAAAATGCCTCCGGAACCCGGTGATTTTCTTCTTTACCGCAAGGCTTTTTCTGTTCCCGGAGAGTGGCAGGGAAAGCGGATCCTGCTCCATTTCGGAGCTGTGAGCCGTGACACTGTTGTGCTGGTTAACGGCAGGGAAGTATGCCGTTCCCAGAACGGATATCTGCCTTTTACGGCGGAAATAACGGATTTTTTGTGTGAAGGCAGCAACAGCCTTGAAGTCCGCACCCTCAATGACCTTTCCTTGCAGTATCCCTGGGGGAAGCAGAGCCGAATTCGGGGAGGTATGTGGTATACACCCTGTTCCGGCATCTGGCAGACGGTGTGGCTGGAGCCTGTGCCGCTGCAGTATATATCCCGCATCAAAATCCGCACCGGGGAAAACTGGGCGGAAATTACGACAGAAGGCGTCGAAAACGGCGCGTTGCTGATAGATGGGGAGAAATACGCAATCCGCGACGGGAAAGTAAACCTCACACTGCAGCAGCCGAAGCGGTGGAGCCCGGAAGCACCGTATCTCTATCACTTTACAGTTGTATCCGGAGAAGATCGGGTGGAGAGCTATTTTGCCCTTCGTACGCTGACGGTGCAGCCTGTCAACGGGATTCCGCGTCTTTGCCTGAACGGAAAGCCGTATTTCTTCAACGGCCTGCTGGATCAGGGATATTGGAGTGACGGCCTTTATACGCCGGCCGATGCACAGGGACTTGAAAAGGATATTCTGGCGATGAAGGCACTTGGCTTTAACATGCTGCGTAAGCACATCAAGATTGAGCCGGAGCTGTTCTATTACGACTGTGACAGGTTGGGGATGGTTGTCTTTCAGGATATGGTCAACAACGGGGATTACCGTTATCTGAGGGATACGGTTCTCCCGACGCTGCATTTCCAGAAAAGGAATGACCGCGGTATGCACCGCGATCCCAATACCCGAAAAGAATTTCTGAAAGCCATGGAAGGAACCGTTACAGCACTGGAAAACCATCCCTGCATCTGCCTGTGGACGATCTTTAATGAAGGCTGGGGGCAATTCTGTGCAGACGAAGCTTATGATAAACTGAAAGAGCTGGATTCCACCCGGTTTATTGACAGCACGTCGGGTTGGTTTCACCAGAATAAGAGCGACGTCGACAGCCTCCACATCTATTTCGAAAAGCTGCACCTCGGCAAAAAGCCTCTCCCGCAGTTCCTCTCGGAGTTTGGAGGATATGTATGGAAGATTCCGGAACACAGCTTCAACCGTGAGAAGACCTATGGCTATAAAAAATTTGAAACCAGGGAAGATTTCATCGCTGCGTTGAGAGATCTCTATGGAAAGCAGCTGCCTCCGCTTGTAGAAAAGGGCCTCTGCGGAACCGTATATACACAGGTATCCGATGTAGAGGATGAGACGAACGGCCTCTTCACTTTTGACAGAGCCGTGTGCAAGGTTCAGCCGGAGGAATTCGCCGATCTTTCCGAAGGATTGCAGAAGGCAATCGGTAATTCATAAAAAATAGGACTATTTCTTTTAGTTCGCGACAGAACATTGAAATCGAAGATACCTGTTGCTTTCACGAGCACTGCAATGCACAGGAAGCGCGGGGACTGAACAATAAAAAAACAGGGCAGGAAATCCTGCCCTGAAAGCTTTTTCGGGATATTACGGTCTGAGCTCGAGATACAGTGCGCGATACTGCTTTGCGGAATTCTCCCAGGAGACATCCTTAGCCATGTCACGCTGTACCATTTCATCCCAGCGCCAGCGGTCGGTGAAGTAGACCGTCTTTGCGCGGTTGATGGCGTCGAGCAGAAGCCCGGTTTCATAACGGTCAAAGGTGAAGCCGTTGCCGTCGTCTGTGTACTGATTGTAAGGCTGTACGGTGTCTTTCAGGCCGCCTGTCTCACGCACGATGGGAACCGTGCCATAGCGCATGGCGATGAGCTGTGTGAGGCCGCAGGGCTCAAACAGGCTGGGAACGAGCAATGCGTCAGCCCCGGCATAGATCTGATGGGCTCTGCTCTCGTCATACATGATGTTGGAGCAGACACTGCCCTTGTATGCATTTTCGTAATAGCGGAAGGAATCCTCATAGCGAGCATCACCCGTGCCGAGAACAACAACCTGGGTATTGCCGTCGATGATCTGCGGGAGGATGGCGTTCACAAGATCCAGGCCCTTCTGGTCAGTCAGGCGGGAGATCAGGCCGATAACGAATTTTCCTTCATCTACCTCAAGGCCGAGGCGTTCCTGAAGAGCACGCTTATTCTCTCTCTTCTTTGCCAGAACATCGGAAAGGTCATAGTTTGCAGCCAGCAGGGAATCCGTCTTGCTGTTCCAGATATCGCAGTCGATACCGTTGACAATGCCGCGCAGTTTGTAGGAATGATGGCGCAGATGGGCATCCAGACCTTCACCGAAGAACGGGGTCTGAATCTCGCCGGCATACGTTCCGCTCACCGTGGTGATCATATCGGCGAATGCAAGCCCGCCTTTGAACATATTGGCATCAACATAGTTCTGCTTCAGAACATCGATGTTGAAGAGCCAGTCGTCCAGGCCGGACCAGTATTTGATTGTCGGAATGTTGTAAACGCCCTGGAAGCGCAGGTTGTGAATGGTCATCATCACTTTTGCCCTGCCGACCGGTGTGCCGGCGAACTGTGTGCGCAGATAGAGCGGAACAAGACCGGTCTGCCAGTCATGGCAATGGATGACATCCGGAACCCAGTCCAGATAGTTCAGTGCAGCAAGAGCAGCTTTGTCAAAGTAGCAGTACTTGGGAATATCGTCAACAAGGTTGGTATACGGGTTGCCCCAGCTGAAGAACTCATCGTTGTCGATGAAGTCATACACCACGCCGTCCCATACATATTCCATAATGCCGACGTAGAAAGAACGGCCGTCGGAGCAGAGATTCATGGAGAAGGCACCACGATAAACCATCTTTTCCTGGTACTCCCAGGGAATGCATTTATAACGCGGCAGAATTACTTTGACGTCACAGTTCTGTTTCGTCAGAGCTCTCGGAAGTGCATACATAACATCGCCGAGGCCGCCTGTTTTCACAAACGGATAGCATTCGGAGCCGATAAACGCGACGCTTCTGCGCGGCTGAGGAAGCTCTTCCTGCGGTCCACCGATCACTTCGACGGTCTCAGGTTCTGCTTCAGTTTCTGCAGCAGGTTCAGCCGGTGCTGCTTCCTCAACTGCGGGTTCTGCAGCGGGTACTTCCTCAACGACAGCTTCAACGGGAGTAACCTCTACAACAGGCTCTTCAACAGGAGCGACTTCTACAGCGGGCACCTCTTCGGGAGCAGCCTCAGCAGCAGGAGCGGGTTTCTTTACCGTTTTTTTAGCTGCGGGCTTTTTAGCTGCTGCTTTTTTCGGAGCGGGCTTTGCAGCTTCTGCTTTGGGCTTTGCGGCAGGAGCTTTTTTCGCCGCCTTTGCAGGCTCTTTTACGGCGTCAGCCACAGCATCTTCCTTTGCAGGTTCGGCAGCCTTTTTTACCGTCTTGGCAGCTGCTTTCTTCACTGCCTTGACAGCTTCTTTCACAGGCTCCGCTGCAGGTACTTCTTTTACTGGTTCGGCTGCAGGTACTTCTTTCACTGCTGCAGCAGCGGGCTCCGTTTCAGGCTTCGGTTCAGCTTTTTTACGGCTTCTTGCCGGAGCAGCTTTCTTTTCTTCTTTTTCTATTGCGAGAGGGGCCTTCTTGGGTTCTTTGGAAGACTCATTTTTTTTCGTAGGCATAATCATTCTCCTTTATGATAAAAATGTGCAGAAACGGGAAAGTTTTGTGAAAAAAACGCTAAAATTGTCTCTGCCCATACAAATAAAATTATAGTGCTATCCGAGAGAAAAAACAAGATGCAAAATCACTAATTTTTTGTAAAAATGAGGAAAAACCCTAAAAAAACGGGAAGATTGAGCACTGTGAAAGGGGAAAACGATACTATTCGCAATATCTCGATGAAAGAAAGAACAAAAAAGGTTGTTTTTTGATGGTGTCGTCTGATATAATCCCTAACAGCAAAACAGACCTTGGGAGATACGGATATGACGATAGAACAGCAGAACCTCCGGAAAGAAATAACGGCGGAAAGCCATGACCATGGAGCCTGGACAGCGGAAGGATATATTCAGAATCAGGATCTTCTGGAAGGCTATATCTATCGGACCATCCCGGCTAAAGAAAACAGCTGCGGACCGATCGCGGTATATAATCTCTGCAGACACACGGGACGGGAACTGCAGTTTGAGGATCTGCTGAAGGAGATGGATGGCATGCATCTTCTGCATATGCCGGGGCCGACTTTGATGCATGTGATGCGCCGCTGCCTGACAAAGTATCTCCCCGGCTGGCAGGAGGTCCACGGGCGAGAAGAGTCAATTGCCCGGGCAGAGCAAAGCTCGATGGGCATCTTCCGTTACCATGAACAGAGAATCCCTCATTTTGTCGGATACTACCGCGAACAGGGAGAGAACTTCCATTTCTATAATGTGTGTGACGGGCAGGAAGATGCCGTTATGCCAATGACAGATTTTATCCGCGGCCATCTGCGCGGAGGCAGCGTCAAGCTGATCTGGTGGGAGTGATCAATAAACTGACCTTATAAAAAAGTACAAAACTGACTATAGAAATAAGGTCAGAATGGGTTTATAATCAGGCTGCTCTTAAAGAGAGGAGTGGTTTTGATGAATGAAAACCGGTTTTCTGTTCGTAAAATGACGATTACGGCACTGCTGATGGCTATGAATATTATTATGAGCACCAGCGTGCTGAGCATTCCGGTGCCCGGCGGCCATATGTATCTCAATGATGTGATCATTGTCACGGCTGCTGTTCTGCTGGATCCTTTCAGTGCCTTTCTCGTAGGTGGGGTCGGTGCCTTCATAGGAGATATGCTGTTTTATCCTGCACCGATGTTTGTCTCCCTTGTGGTGCATGGCCTGCAGGCGGTTGTGATTTCCCTTTGTGTACATAAGTTTTTCGCACACCACCCGGAAAGAGGCTCCATCGTTGGTGCCGTTCTCGGCTGGATTATCACATTTACGGGATATACCATCGGCCGCGCTTATATTTATAGCACCCCGGCTTACGCGGTTGCAAAGTTCCCCTTCCAGGTGATGCAGACGGCCGTCGGCTCCGTGTTTGCACTGCTGCTCTGCTGGAAGTGCGGGATCGTCAAGCTGTATCACCGCTATTTCCCGGAGGATACCGCTGGCTGAGCAGCTTGGAAAACTGAATTAACAGTATTAACAGCAAAACTCCTGAAGCAGACAAGGTATTATAAACATATGCTGCTTCAGGAGTTTTTGTTTTACAAGTTGACTCCGGACACGGCCGGGAATATAATTCGAACAGAAAATATTGTGAATCCTGGAGGGGCCTAGATGCCAAAAAGCAGCAGCAATAAGAAATTTCGATTTCCTATTTGTGAGAAACTGGAGGAGCTGAGGTGGAAGAATCACCTGAGCTATACCGAATTCGGCAAAAGAATCGGGGTAAACAGACAGACAGCTACCAATTACTGTACGGGAAAAACAAAAACAATTCCATCTGATGTCATTGACAGAATCTGTGATGCCTTTGGAGTTTCCCGTTATTATCTGACATCGGAAACGTTTAGCCCCACAGTAGAGTTTCCTCTGCTGTATGTGGCGGAATGCACCGGGCTTTCCCAGGAAGCTGCGGCAAACCTTATTGTCGGAGAGGCAAAATTCCCCCTGACTTATTTGCTGGAAAAAGCCCCGGCTGAATTCTGGAGTGTGCTGAATGCATATCTCACGCTGGCTTCCCGGCCTGAGAAATCCTATCTGGAAGTAGATCCGTTTTCCATGGAATTCAAAAAAGTAATGGGTGATCTGGATATTCTCGAGGAGTATCCCGAGCCCGGAAATGAAAAGTTTCGTATATCCAACCAGGAGATCCTGGAACAGATCTTCCTGTCAAAAATAACCGGAAATCTGCAGAAGCTGAAAGCCAATTACTGGGGCTGGAAACTATCTCGCCGTGATGAGGACAATATGAAGGGAGAAGAAACCGAAGAATAAAGAGAAAACAGACAGGCCGATGGTTTGCCGTGAGTTACCATCGGCCTTTTGAAGAATTATGCGGCGGAGGGAGAAAAAGGGTCTTTTCTTGTAACAGAGAAGCCGTTAAGGGATTTGCCTCTGTATTTGACGGACTTGTGCGTTACAATTATAATTCCTTCCACATAAATCCTGGCGGCAAGTTTTTCCAGTGCCCTGATCGGCTGTGAGCGGCCAAAGATCTGTTCACCGTATTTTTCCTGCATTTCTTTGTAGCTGACATTTATGGTCTTACCTTCTACAGAGATTTCGCGGATCGCATCGGCAAGAGCATCTTCCTCATTTCGGGCTTCCTCGCGCTCTTGCAGATATGCAAATGGAGATTTGTGGGAACGGTTGGCCTCTTCCAGAATGCCTTTGGTAATCTCACTGAATCCGTTCCATCGCACGCCGCCTCCCTCTGTAATAGTGTAGCAGACGGATTTGCCTTCGCGGGCGTAGTTGCTCTTGGTGTGCACGGCGATACGCAGATCCTCATTACCGGGCAGGTCGCATTTTACAATTTTGAATGCTGAACGGGCTGCATTGATCAGATCTACAGAGCCGGTCGCGGAATTATTGATATTCTCACCTTGGGCACGCTTGTTAACATGGGAGACAAGGATCATGCCGCACTTCACATCTTTTGCGATGTTTGCCAGCTTTTGCAGAACCGGGCGAAGCGCATTTACCCTGTTGATGTCTACCTTTTCGCCGAGGAAAGCATGCCAGGGATCGATGATGACAAGGGATGGATCTGCGTCCTTCAGCATGCGGTGGAAGTCACCGATGCCTTCGTTGAAGTTCAGGCCTTCGCTGTCCATACAATCCAGAATGAGTATTCTGTCGAGAACGGCACCGGATTCTTTCAGGCGTTTTTTCAGGAGTTCTCCTCTGTCTTCTGCACTGATGAGAAGGATATTCCTGTCTGTAGGAGAGAGATTCACGTCGTCACCCGGAAGAGGTTCATTTCGACTCAGAGAAGCTGCAATGCCGCAGCAGAACATTGTTTTTCCTGTTCCGCCTTCTGCCATCAGAACACTGTAGTCGCCGATGGGAATGTAGGGATACCAGACGAAGCAGGTATTGTCTTCTCCGAATTCGGATGCTCTTTTTGCCGCGAACCGAGGCAGCGTATTATGATTCGGCAGCCAGGGAGAAGCCCGGTTTATCATCCGGGTGACAGCGGCTGCCGTCTCTTCTTCTCCATAGGTTTCACAGAAATCTGAGATGTCGCCTTTCTCCCAGATGGAAGGCCACTCGGTGCGCAGATCCAGAATTTTTACATGGTCTGCATATCGAAACAGATTCCCGGCAAGCATTGTGGCATATCCTGCACCTGCGGCATCATTATCCGGAATGATATAAACTTCTTTGCCGTGAAACAGGGGGCCATATTCTTCTCTCCATTTACTGCCGGCTCCATCCGGGAGTGAGATCGCGGTGAATCCCGCCCGTTTCATCGTCAGTACATCTTTCTCCCCCTCCACAATGAAAACATCCGGAGTGTTGGGGATCGCGTTCTGGTTGAAAAGCGGAGGCGTGATTCCGCGCCGTCCGTTTTTCCAGGAAGTTCCGTCAAATGTCTGCCAGTAAAAGCTTTTTCCGTCGGAATATTCCAGGCGGACCTTTTTCAGCACCGGAACACCGGAAGCATCAAAATATACATATTCGTCTGTCACCTGTCCTCTTTCGGGCGGTGTTTTTTTCGTGCCATCCTGACAGCACTCCTTTTCGGGGAAAAGATCATTCATGGTAAGTCCCATTGCTGAAACAATTGCCTCCGGTGTACATCCGGCATGGCAGTGGAGAAGAATCTTTCCGTCTGTGGTCTGTGAGACGGAGAGACTGTTTTTCCTGTCGTCGTGAGCGGGACACCTGGCTGAATACTCCTTTCCGTCGCCTTTGATATTCTCCAGATTTTTAGAAAGTCATGTAGTGTCATACTGAAATAATCACCTCTGTATCTGATTTTTGCTGGATAAATGATACGTGCCGGGCCGGCCCCTGCATGCGAGCGTATTATAGCATATTGACCCCTTAAAATTGGCAAAACGCAAGATAAAGTGGCAAAGAAGCTTTATAAATAGCAAAACGCAAAATTACTTTGCGTATAAAGGAGATTATTACCTACAGGCAGAGATAGAATGACAAAAATGAAAAGTCGATGATTTCTGCTCAGCAGAGGTATCATCGACTTTGTCGACTTTAACGACCCGGAAGAATATTTTTTATAGACTCTATCTTCTTTTGCAACGAAAGGTCGATGAAGTCGATAAAGTCGTTACTTCAGCGCGCAAGCAGGGAACCGGAAATAACATTTCAATTTAATAGCAAAACTCCTGAAACAGAACCGGTAGATAACCAGATGCTGCTTCAGGAGTTTTATTATAGTGAGAGTGTCGTGTTATATCACAAATCTCTCGCAGTATTCATTGTAGTAGGTATCGAAATGATGCTCTCTCTGTTCACGCACGCGGATCACATAGTCGTGCGCATCAAATGAGTTCTCTTCCGTCTCAATTACGGCGAGGGCTATGTTGGAGCAATGATCAGCCACACGCTCGAGATTCGTCAGCAGGTCATTGTAAACAAAACCGATGTCGATGGAGCAGACACCGGTCTGCAGACGCTCGACATGGTGATTCTTCATCTCATCGCACATCTCGTCGATATGTTCCTCCAGCGGCTCAACACGATAAGCAAGGCTGGTATCATTAGCAGAGAAACCGTTGAAGGAAAGGCGCAGGACCTCGTAAATTGCCTGCAGGAGTACGTTTAGTTCATGCTGACCCTGCTCAGAGAAGTGGATTTTTTTCTCGTGTATCTCTCGAGCAGTTTCAGCGAGATTCATTGCATGGTCGCTGATACGTTCAAAATCACTGAGTGTGTGCAGAATTTTGGAGACTTCAATGCTTTGTGGGTGGCTGAGTTCCATGGCGTTCAGGCGAACCAGATAACTGCCGATCTTATCTTCATACTGGTCGACGCGATCTTCACGCGCTTCCACAGCGGAAAAGCTTTCATCGCTGTAATTGGCCAGCAGGGAGAGAGCCTCCATCAGATTCTGACGTGAAGATTCAAGCATGTCGTTTGTGGTCAGACGGCTTTGTTCCACAGCCAGTGCCGGGTGAGCAAGAAAACGTTCATCCAGACGATCCAGCGAAGCATTTGCAAGAGCTTCGTCTTCACTGGTACGGATCAGGCGCTCGGTCAGAGCAATGAGGGCACGGTTGAAGGGGAGAATCATTGCAATGCTCAATACGCGGAAGCCCGTGTTAACCGCAGCGATCAAAACCGGGTTCATAACAAGGCTGCCAAGCCCAAAATGAAACAGCGCATCCGCCCCATAGTAAAGGACAGCGAAAACAGTTGCAGCAATCAGCTCAATGAGAAGGAACAACAGAGCGACACGGCGACCATCGGACTTCGCTCCGATTGCCGACAGCAGCACGGGAGCAGCAGACCCGATGCCGATACCCAGAATCATAGGCCAGGCAACCGCGAAGCTGATTGCACCGGTCATGCTGAGTGCCTGCAGAATACCGATTGCAGCAGAAGCACTCTGAAGGATTGCAGTAAACACTGCAGCAACCAGGATGCCGATCAGCGGGTGGGAGAAGCTGGTCATCAGCTCAATGAAAATAGCGCTTTCCTTTAAGGGCTCTACAGCGCCGCTCATCGTCTGCATGCCGAACATCAGCACCGAAAATCCCAGCATGATCTCACCGGCATGACGGCGGACCTGCTTTTTTGAGAACATCCGAAGAATAATGCCTACAACGGCAACAATAGCTGCGAGCGTTGAGGCGGAAAGAATTGTCACCCAGCCTCCGCCTTGCAGACTGGACAGACACAGGATCCAGCCGGTGATGCTGGTGCCGATCAACGCGCCTTCAACGACAGGGAGAGCCTGGGACAGTTTCATCATACCGGAGTTTACAAAGCCGACTACCATGGCTGAGGTGGCTGAGCTCGATTGAATGATAGCTGTGACACCGGTTCCCAGAAATACACCACGCACAGGCGTACTGGAAAGGCGATAAAGTACCAGCTCCATTTTGTTTCCGGCTACTTTTTTCAAACCCTCGCCCATCAGCGACATACCGAACAAAAACAGTGCTACACCGCCCAGCAGCGTGATGATATCCTTAATTTCCAAATTTTTCCCTCCTTCTAAATCCACCATGCAGGTGTAAGTTCACCAAGTGTCATGGTCTTTTCTTCTCTGTAGTCCATCATGATCTCAATGTTTTTATACGTATCAGGCATCAGCTGTACCATCAGTTCCCGACAGGCACCGCAGGGGGCACCGCTGGAACCATCGGGCAGGATTGCTATGACTTTTTCAATCTCCTGGTCTCCGTTGGTGATCATGTTGAAGATCGCATTCCGCTCCGCACAGATGCCGAGTGTGGAGCAGGTGTCGATACACACCCCAGTGTAGATCCTACCCGTCTTTGAAAGAATGGCTGCAGAAACTTCTCCACATGTGACGTATTCTGAAATCCTGCGCTCTTTCCTTACAGCTTCGGCAGCGGCATACAGCCTGTCCCACTGCCACTGGTCTTTCGTCACGGAACGCACATACCCTGTCCGCTTTTCATGCATCAGCGGTACGTCCACGTTCTCCGACTTCCACTGATAGCGGAATCCGCATTTTTCCTGCACACGCTTTGACTTGACGTTGCCTTCATAGGTTCCGGCCCAGACTCTTGACAGGTTCAGATCTTCAAAAGCATGCCGAAGCAGCTCTTTTACCGCTTCCGGCATAATACCATGCCCCCAGAACAGCTTTCCGAGCCAGTAACCCAGTTCACATTCGTCGTCGCGGTCAGTCAGGTCGGTGTGCCCGTTCAGCTTCAATTCAATTGCACCGATTGCTCTGTTATCTGTTTTTAGGCAGATGGCATAGGCTTCCTTGCCGTTGAAAACATTCCGGATCACAGTGCGACTTTCCTCTATGCTCTGATGGGCAGGCCAGCCTGCAATCGGGCCGACATCGGGATCTCTGGCGTATTCGTATAAACTCTCCGCGTCGCTGTCTTCCCAGCGGCGCAGGATCAGACGTTGTGTTGCAAGCATTTATTTTTCCTCATCTCAGCTGTCAGTTGTAGTATTTTTCGATTCCGCCGTATCCCGTGATCAGTTTATTCCGGCGCGTTTTCTCCATGAAACTGTGCAGCCGTTTTTGAAATTCTTCCGGGCGCTTTCTCGCAGCTTCAATATACGCAATCCGTATGCGCTTGTAGGGTTCCGAAAAACACATATAGTGTTCCCAAACTGCTTCGTCCAGGCGGAGCGTATTGAGGATATCCTCCGGGAATACAAATGGCACCCGGATAATAGGGAGAACAACTTCTCTGATCTTCGGATGGATCAGGCCGTGTGCGTCCAGCCAGATCAGACGCTCGATATTAGGCTGGGAATATCCACTGCCTTTCCTGCGAGGGGTAAAACGACGGATCTGATGCAGGTCATCAAGCGTGCCCGCACGGCCGTCGATCCAGCCAAAACAAAGAGCCTCTTCAACCGCGTCGTTATAGGAAAGGCTTTTCTCTCCGGATGCTTTTGTCGGGAACACGAACCAGATTTCCTGCAGCGTTTCAAAATGGTCTGCAAGAAATCTTCGCCATTCGCTTCGCTCACTTGTATAAAACGTTTCCATCTTTTTTACCGTTCAAGCCAGATCATCTGATTGCTGATAGGCAATTATGTACCAGAAATGCATGGTCGAATCTGCCATCATCCTTATTCTGCCTCTTCAGCCAGCGCTTCCAGCAGGAAGCTCACCGGTCGGAATCCGTCATTGCAGGAGATCATAGCCGATTTCGGATTTTTCATCCAGCCGTCGTAAAAGTTTTCTCCACCGTGAGCCAGAGCCATGACGAAAGGGGACACGGTATCCCATGCACTGCCGCAGAATCCCTCCGGCCTCTCCCAGCCGTTACAAAGGAATGTCTGGCCAAGCTGCATCGTGCAGGCATCCTCAATCGGGTTTTCATACTGTGCGATCAGATCGTCGTATTGCGCGATCTTCATTACTGTGATGCGGACTTTTTTCATATTCCTGCACACAATCCTCTCATCTGGTTGATCTATATCATAGTATATACCGAATAGAAATAAGATTCAATCAGCAGATTTCCACGTCCGGCACAAAGAATGAGAATAGTAGAGATTTTAGGCGCAAACAACAGGAAACAGCAACACCCCGGCCTGCGAAAGACCGGGGTGTCTGGAGTTACAACGAGGAATTTTCAAAAATTGAAGTCAGATAATTCTCTCCTGTGCGCGGCCTTCGGGAAATCCCTGACCGGCCAGGTGTTTATACTTGGCATAACGGCGTTTGGTGAATTCTTCCGCTTCTGCAAAGAGAATCTCTGCCCGTTCGGGGAAGGTGCGCGTCAGGGAGGCAAAGCGGTTTTCACCCATCATGAACTCATGCAGTTTACCATTCGGTTCACCGGAGTCGAGAACAAACGGATTCTTACCGGCCTGCTCGTGGTTCGGGTTGTAATGGAAGAGCGGCCAGAATCCACACTCGGTAGCAGCCTTGCCTTCTTCCATAGCTTTGCCCATACCTCTGGTCACACCGTGGTTAATGCAGGGGGCGTACGCGATGACAATGGAGGGGCCTTTGTAAGCGGCAGCTTCCTTGAGACACTTGATGGTGTGCTCAGGGTTTGCACCGAGGTTAACCTGAGCAACGTACACATAGCCGTAGTTGGAGAGGATCAGACCGAGGTCCTTCTTCGGAGTTCCCTTGCCCGCTGCAGCGAACTGTACGGATGCTCCGACAGGAGTTGCTTTGGAGGACTGTCCGCCGGTGTTGGCATAGAGCTCGTTGTCGAGCACCAGCACATTGAGGTCGAGCCCGGAAGCCATCACGTGATCCAGTCCGCCGAAGCCAATGTCGTAAGCCCAGCCATCACCGCCGATCATCCAGACAGCCTTCTTGGTCAGTGTATCCTGGCGGCGTTTCACATAGGCAACATGTTCACTGTTATCATCCGTATTGGCGAGTGCTACACGAACAGCATCGGAGAGGTATACGGTGTGTTCATTCTCGTCGCCGTGGTCCAGCCATGCCTGAAGAGCTGCTTTCAGCACCTGGTCCTTCGTGGTGTCAATGGCTGCGCGGGCATGCATCTTGGTCTTCTCACGAAGCTGGTCTACCGAAAGGCTGATGCCGAGAGCAAATTCCGCATTGTTTTCAAACAGGGAATTCGAGAAGGCTGGGCCGAAACCGCGTTTGGTAACTGTCTGCGGGAAGGTCGGGGCAAAGAAGCCGTAGGCCTGGGAACAGCCGGTAGCATTGGCAGCATACATCCGGTCTCCAAAGAGCTGGGTGAGCAGCTTGATATACGGGGTTTCACCACAGCCCGGACAGGCTCCGGAAAACTCATAAAGCGGCTGTTCATACTGGCTGCCCTTTGCAGAAAAGCGGGTCATCGGGTTCACTTTCTCAGAGAGTGTCAGGCAGTGCTCCCAGTTTTTCTGTTCTTCAAGCTGGGTCTCCAGTGGAACCATGGTAAGAGCCTTTTCCTTAGCCGGGCAGACATTGGCGCAGCTTCCGCAGCCCTGGCAGTCCAGAGGATCGACCTGAATGCGGTAACGAAGTGCTTCAAATCCCTTTCCAACGGCTTTTTTGGTTACGCAGCTGAGAGGAGCTGTGGCAGCTTCCGTTTCCGTGAAGAGGAAGGGGCGGATGGCTGCGTGCGGGCACACGAGGGAACAGCGGTTACACCCGATGCACTTGGAAGGATCCCAAACAGGCACATTGTCTGCCACACCGCGTTTTTCGAAGCGGGCGGCGTCGATGGGCATAACACCGTCTGCATAGTCTTTGAAGGTGCTGACAGGCAGCAGATCACCCTCTGCTCTGTCCATGGGAATCAGGATTTCGCGTACATATTTCGGGAGCTTTTTATCCGGGACGCGAACTTCGTCTTCCAGAGAAGCCCAGCTCTCAGGGATTTCAATCTTCACTGCATCAGTCAAACCGCGCTCAATGGCAGCGAGGTTCATGTTGACGATCTTTTCACCCTTCTTCGAGAAGGTCTTGACGGCGGCGTCTTTCATATATTGTTCCGCCTTTTCAATCGGCAGGACGCCGGAGAGTTTGAAGAAGGCCGCCTGCAGCACTGTGCTGGTACGATTGCCGAGACCTATTTCCGCTGCAATACCTGTTGCGTCGATGGTATAGAAGTTTGCCTTACGCTGGGCCAGAATACGTTTTGTGCGGTTGGTGAGATTGGCTTCCAGCTCCTCGCCCTTCCAGTGCGTGTTGAGCAGGAAAGTACCACCAGGTTTCACTTCATTCGCAATATCATAGGTGTGCATGTAGCTCTGCTTATGGCAGGCAACAAAGTCTGCCATAGTCACATAATAGGTGCTGCGAATAGGTTCATGGCCAAAGCGCAGATGGCTTCTTGTGAGACCGCCGGACTTCTTGGCATCATACTGGAAGTAAGCCTGTACATACTGATCGGTATTGTCTCCGATGATTTTGCAGGAATTCTTGTTTGCACCGACGGTTCCGTCAGACCCGAGCCCCCAGAACTTGCAGGAGATGATGCTCTTGCCAGCTGTGACGATGTTTTCACCTACAGGCAGGGAAGTGTTTGTCACGTCATCGACAATGCCAACGGTGAAGTGATTCTTCTGTTCACCTTTCATGTTGTCATAGACAGCTTTGATTTGAGCGGGAGTAGTATCCTTCGAGCTCAGGCCGTAACGGCCGCCGAGCAGGCGGATACCGGTCCGGCCACCCTCCAGAATAGCGGAGCCCACGTCTTCGTACAGCGGTTCACCGAGAGCACCCGGTTCCTTGGTGCGGTCGAGTGTGGAAAGCACTTTGCAGCTTTCGGGAATCGCAGCGAGCAAATGCTTCATAGAGAACGGCCGATAGAGGTGGACCTGAATGAAGCCGACCTTTTCTCCCTGCGCGTTGAGGTATTCCACTACTTCGCGTGCCGCCTCACAGACGGAGCCCATCGCAATGACCACACGGTCGGCATCGGGGGCTCCGTAATAGTTGAAGAGCTTATAGTCGCGCCCGGTGAGAGCGGACATTTTGTTCATATACTCTTCTACAATACCTGGGAAAGCGTTGTAATACGGGTTAGCTGCTTCTCTGTGCTGGAAAAATACATCGTCGTTTTCACCGCTGTTACGGATAGTCGGGTGCTCCGGGTTCAATGCGCGGTCGCGGAACTTTCTCAGTTCAGCATAGTCAATCATATCCCGCAGATCGTCATAGTCCAGTACATCGATTTTCTGAATCTCATGGCTGGTACGGAAACCGTCAAAGAAATGCTGTACAGCCATGTGGCCCTTAATGGCGGAGAGATGTGCCACCGCAGCGAGATCCATGCACTCCTGTACACTGGAAGAAGCTATCTGTGCCCAACCGGTCTGACGGCAGGCCATCACGTCCTGATGGTCGCCGAAGATAGAGACGGTGGACGTTGCCACACTGCGCGCTGCGACATGCATGACAGCCGGGAGCAGAAGACCGGCAATGCGGTACATTGGGGGAATCATCAGCATCAGGCCCTGCGCCGATGTGTACGTGGTTGCCAGTGCGCCTGCTTCCGCAGCTCCCTGCAGTGCACCGCAGGCGCCGCTTTCTGCCTGCATTTCCATTAGCTTGACTGAAGTGCCGAATAAATTTTTCTTTCCGTTGGCTGCCCATTCATCTACATGGTTTGCCATCGGGCTCGAAGGTGTAATAGGATAGATGGTTGCTACTTCTGTAAACGCATAGCTCGCATACGCAGCAGCCTCGTTACCATCCATCGATTTTTTGACCATTGCCATCTGAATTCCTCCTGTTTTCATATATTATGTAAACTAGAAAGGTTTTGTTGTAATATGCAGCAAAGCCAATTTTCAGGATAACTATAGCTTTTTCGTTTGTTGTTGTCAAATGCAATTTCTGCATGGATAATCATATGAAAAACATACAGAAATAGTGTTTCTTTCTTTAAACATTTACGATATAATAAGAAAAAAATTACCATGAATAAAGAAATATAATTATGAAAAAAATCATTGTTCTGATTGCAAATTACGGATCGGGAAAGACAGAGATTGCCCTCAACCTTGCAATGCAGGCGAGTATGGAAGGCAAACGCACCCAGGTGATTGATCTTGACCGGATTAATGACTATTTCCGGATGTCCGATCAGGTGAAGCTTCTGCAGGAGAAAAAGATCGACCTTGTCTCGCCCACGTTTGTCGGGTCCGGGATTACACAGACAAATATGCCCGCCACTGTAAACTCCGCCTTTGATAGGGACTGGGATCTTGTGATTTTCGATGTAGGCGGGGATCCTGCTGGTGCGCTTTCCCTTGCGCGATACAGATCTGATTTTGACCGTCTTCTTCCGGAACAGATCGAGGTGTATGATGTTGTGAATGTCTGCCGCATGATGTCCCAGACACCGGAAAAGATCCTGAAGCTCAAGGAGGAGATGGAAGCCTTTGCCCGGATGAAGGTTACGGGATTTATCCACAACTCCAACCTGCAGGATCTTGCAAGTACTGACGATCTGCGGCTGGGTTATCCTGTCCTACGCGAAGCAAGTCTTCGTTCGGGTATCCCTGTAGCGTATACGACTGCACGGAAAGAATTTCTGGATTCCTTTCTGCAGACACCGGATCTGGAAGACCGTTTTGTCGGTACTCCTTTACCGCTTGAAACCTTTATGCATCGCAGCTGGACGAATTTTGCCGACGGCGGGATCTGATCAATATAGTACAGGCCGCTGGAAATCAGCGGCCTGTTGTGATATCAGGTATTTTGTTTTTGAGACAGGATTTATTCCAGATCAATTGCTTCCAGTTCCAGCTGTTCCAAGATCGGGAGGAGCTTTGTGACGCCGCAGGTGAAGAATATCATGCGAATCACTTCGCAGATTTCATCAACTGTTGCACCGTTTTTCAAAGCCAGGCCGGCATGTACATTCATGGTTGTGGCCGTTCCTGTAGCCATTCCGACTGCCATTACCATCAGCTCTTTATATTTTCTGGGGATAACAGAGTCAGCCTTGTTGTTTTCATACGAATCGAGGAACATTTTTGCAAGGTAAGGATCATTACCCATTTTCAGATGGGATTCAAGAAGGGAGCCACCGCGGGCTTCTTTTAGTTTTATGAGGATTTCACGGGAGAGAGCGAGTTTTTCGTTGTCAGTCTGCTTCATTTTGTGTATTCCTTTCTGATTATTCATTCATTTAACAATCAACCGAAAACGGAGAGGAGGAAGCCTGCAGCGATTGCAGAGCCGATAACACCTGCCACGTTCGGGCCCATGGCGTGCATCAGCAGGAAGTTGGTCTTGTTGTATCTGCGGCCCACATCCTGGGATACTCGTGCCGCCATAGGAACAGCAGAAACACCTGCGGAGCCAATCAGGGGGTTGATCTTCTTGCCAGAGCCGTAATACATCGCCACACCACCAAGCAGGCCGCCGATCGTGGAGATGGAAAACGCAATCAGGCCGAGGACAATGATCTTGATGGTGTCGAGCTTGAGGAAGTTGTCACCGACCATCGTTGCACCGACAGAGGTTGCAAGGAAGATGGTGACGATATTCATCAGGGCATTCTGCATCGTGTCGGAAAGGCGGTCAGTCACACCGGTCTCGCGAGCCAGGTTACCGAACATCAGACAGCCGATCAGAGGTGCAGTGCTGGGGAGGAGAAGGATAACGAAGGTTGCCACAACGATCGGGAATACGATCTTCTCAGTCTTGGACACCTCACGGGTCTGCTCCATCTTTACAACCCTCATCTCCGGGGTCGTGAAGGCTTTCATGATCGGGGGCTGAATCAGCGGGATCAG
>JBGUNA010000040.1:0-109396 GCA_045117135.1 Candidatus Limivicinus sp.
GGTGTTCAGCGGCATGAGGCTTGAAATCGAATACCGCTTCAGCGATGAGCTGATGACGGAGCTGGGAGGCGGAGAAAATGGCTAAAATACGAGAAAGTTCAGGTGTCCCGCCGTAAGAAAAGAGATGACGGGAAGCCCTGAATCTGCTATAATATATGACCAGATATGGAGACTATTTTCTGTTTTCAGAGGAGAATATGCTGATAAGATAACGCGGATTCAGGGCAACCTGCATTTTGAATATCGAGGTGAAGAGATATGTATTCTACGGAGAGCAGACAACTGAATAGGGCTGCTCGTTGCTCTCCAAGGAGTACATATTTTTTTAGTCCTTGCATAGCACGAGCAAATCCTCCTTTCAACTATCATCCCTGGCACCAGGAAGAACTGACCGGAGATATCCGCTGGAAATACGGTCTTCCTCCTGCCAATAACGCAAACTACGCCTGGATCCAGCATATGATCCATCACCTTGCACCGAATGGAAAAATCGGCCTGGTGCTGGCAAACGGAGCCCTTTCCACACAGTCCGGCGGTGAAGGCGAAATCCGTAAAAAAATTATCCAGGCTGACCTTGTAGAAGCCATTGTCGCCATGCCATCCAACCTGTTTTACAGCGTTACGATTCCTGTTACCCTGTGGTTCATCACCCGCAACAAGAAAAATAAAGGCAAAACCGTCTTCATCGACGCCCGTAAGATGGGCACGATGATCGACCGTATCCACCGTGAGCTTTCGGATGAAGACATTGCAAAAATTGCCGGAACTGTAGAAGCATTCCAGAATGGAACTCTGGCAGACGAAAAAGGATTCTGCGCTGTTGCCACCCTGCAGGATATTGAGAAACAGGATTATATCCTCACCCCAGGCCGTTACGTTGGCCTTGAGGAGCAGGAAGACGACGGTGAGCCGTTTGAAGAGAAAATGACCCGCCTGACCTCGGAACTTTCTGATCTTTTTGCGAAATCCCACGAATTAGAAGCAGAGATCAGAACAAATCTGGGTACGATTGGATATGATTGTTGAGGGTTGATTATGAAAACAGTTGCACTTCGCTTTAGTGACAGATTCGCGCCATCAGAAGGGACTATAGTCGAACACAAAAAAGTGATTGATAAGAAGGGGTTCGTCTGGTATGGAAAACTTGGCGCAAGAATATCAAAACCTGCAATTGACAGCATTCTGGAAGATGAGGAACCAAGAATTCTGTTAATTCAGAGTGGGATAGCAGACCGATATTGGGCTTTTATTGATTGTGTTACTTATGACATTCCTCCAAAAGACGATATCCCTTCATACTATTGCGCTGAAGCAGAGAGATTTGGGACTTGGTTCAGAGTAACCAAGATTGTTTCAGCGTCTAAAGATGTCCTTGCCAAATGTAAAGTAGTTTCTTCAAATCGCCCTTTATTCCAAGTATTAAAAAGTAGTATGAGCCCATTTTTTATAATAAAAGTTGAAGAAAAAAATCTTTGAGGTATTAATAAATGCAACTTTCAGATTTTGGAATTGTTAAAACAGGGAAAACTCCTTCAACTAAAAATGATACGTTTTGGGGTGGGGATATTCCCTTCGTTACCCCTGGTGATATTCAAGAAACAAAACATATTCTTACGACGGCAAGATGCATAAGCAGTTCTGGAATGAATGCAGTAAAGGGTGTCATCCTACCACCTAATGCAATCTGTGTGTCATGTATAGGTGTTATTGGATATGTTGGAAAAACAATTAAAGAATGTGTTTCGAATCAACAGATCAATTCCATAATAGTGAAAGATACACATAATCCAGATTATGTGTATTACCTCATAAAATCTTTATGGCCTTTCTTTAAACATTATGAAGGTCAATCAACTACGCTTTCTATTTTGAATAAAACTCAATTCTCTAAAATTGATGTTGTTGAAAAAAGCCGAGAAGAAGAAGACAAAATTGCTGCTCTCCTTAACTCTTTTGATGACAAAATCGAACTCAACAATCGGATAAACGAGAATTTAGAGCAGCAAGCCAGAGCTGTTTTTGATAAGTATTACAATGCTTCATCAAATCAGCAGCCCTTTACCTCGGTGATCAGTGTTTTGGGCGGTGGGACACCCAAAACAGGTAATCCAGAATTCTGGGATGGCGCCATACCGTTTTTTACTCCAAAGGATGTAGGGACACCATATACTTTCCAGACAGAGAAGTATATTACAGAGTCGGGGCTGAATCACTGCAACAGTCGTCTTTACCCTAAAAACACTACTTTTGTTACAGCACGAGGTACCGTTGGCAAAGTCAGTTTGGCTGGGGCTCCAATGGCCATGAATCAATCCTGTTACGCTCTGGCAAGTGAAACCATTGATTCATTGCTCGTCTATTTCTATGTGCTTAAAGCGGTTGCCTCTTTGAAAAATAAAGCGTCTGGTGCCGTATTTGATGCGATTGTCACCCGTGATTTTGAAACTGAAACTATCAATCTTCTCACAGATGAAGATACTCAGTCCGCAGTATCGGTCATTGGTCCTGTAATGGAGGCAATACATAATAACATTGAAGAGAATATGCGCCTATCTGGGCTCAGAGACACACTACTCCCGAAACTTATGTCCGGAGAATTGGATGTTTCCGGAATCGATCTCTAAGCCGCTAAATTCTCGTTTATCATAAAAGGAGGCTGCATTATGCCAAGCCTTTATACTGAAGCTGATTACGAAAACTCCGTCATAGAGCTGTTTGAAAACATGGGCTATACCCACGTGTATGGCCCGGATATCGAGCGCGATTTTACCAGCCCGCTCTATAATGAAGTTCTGGAAGAAAGTATCCGCCGGCTGAATCCGGACATGCCGGAAGCTGCCATTGTAGATGCCCTGTACAAGCTCCGGAATTTTGAAAACGGTGAGCTGGTGCAGAAAAATGCCGTTTTTATGGATTATCTTCAGAACGGCATCCAGGTCAGCTATTATGACGGCAGCGAGCATAAGGCAGGGCTTGTCTACCTTGTTGATTATAAGAATAAAGATAACAACTCCTTCATCGTGGCCAATCAGTGGACTATCATAGAAAACAGCAACAAACGGCCTGATGTGATCATCTTCCTGAACGGGCTGCCGGTGGTCGTGATCGAGCTCAAGTCCCCTTCCCGTGAAGAGACCGATGCAAGCGAGGCTTACCTGCAGCTGCGCAACTATATGCTGGAGATCCCTTCCCTGTTCATCTACAACGCCATCCTCGTCATGAGCGACCAGGCGACCAGCAAGGCGGGAACCATCACTTCCGGTGAAGACCGCTTTATGGAATGGAAGACAAAAGACGGCAGCTATGAAAACACTGCCTATGCGCAGTTCGACACCTTCTTTGAAGGCATTTTTGAGCAAAACCGTTTTCTGGATATCCTGAAAAACTTCATTTGCTTCTGTAAGGAAGGAACCACCTGCTATAAGATTCTGGCCGGTTACCATCAGTATTTTGCCGTGCGGAAAGCTGTTGCCTCCACACTTAAAGCCTCCGGTATCGGCGGAGACGGACGCGGCGGCGTCTTCTGGCATACACAGGGTTCAGGGAAATCCCTTTCCATGGTTTTTTATGCACATCTGCTCCAGGAGGCAATGGACAGCCCCACCATCGTTGTAATCACAGACCGCAACGACCTGGACAATCAGCTTTTCAGCCAGTTTGCCAAGTGCAAGGACTTCCTGCGGCAGACGCCGATCCAGGCTGAAAGCCGGCAGCATCTCCGGCAGCTGCTGGATAACAGGCAGGCAAACGGAATTTTCTTTACGACGATGCAGAAATTCGAGGTATCCGATGAAGCATTGTCGGAACGCAGAAACATCGTCGTCATGGCGGATGAAGCACATCGCGGACAGTACGGGCTGACCGAAAAGATCAAAATGGTTACCACTGCTCTCGGGGAAAAGGTGGCAAAGGTTATCCAGGGCATTGCGAGAATCATCCGCAACAGCCTGCCCAAGGCGACCTATATCGGTTTTACAGGAACCCCGATTGCACTGAAGGACCGCAGCACGCGGGAGGTATTCGGTGACTATATCGATATCTATGATATGACGCAGGCAGTCGCCGACGGTGCCACGCGCCCGGTTTACTATGAAAGCCGTGTCATCAAGCTGCATCTCGACCCGGAAGTGCTGAAGCAGATCGATGAAGAATATGAGCTGATGGCACAGGATGCCGAAGAAGAAGTGATCGAAGGGAGCAAAAAGCGCCTCGCCAAGATGGAGACCATTCTGGGAGACGACAAAACCATCAATTCCCTTGTCTCCGACATTCTGGATCACTATGAGAATTACCGTGAAAACCTGCTGACCGGCAAGGCAATGATCGTGGCCTATTCCCGGCCCATTGCCATGAAGATCTACAATAAGATCCTCGAAGTGCGGCCGGGATGGACGGAAAAAATTGCCGTGGTGATGACCGGCTCCAACAAAGACCCGGAAGAGTGGCATGATATCATCGGCAACAAAGCACACAAGGATGAACTGGCCGCTAAATTCAAGGACAACGACAGCCCGCTAAAAATCGTCATCGTTGTGGATATGTGGCTGACAGGCTTTGACGTGCCCTCTCTTGCAACTATGTATGTCTTCAAGCCGATGGTCGGGCACAACCTGATGCAGGCTATCGCCAGGGTCAACCGCGTCTTCGAGGACAAGGAAGGCGGACTGGTTGTTGACTATATCGGCATTGCTGCTGCCCTGAAGCAGGCTATGAAAGACTATACATCCAGAGACCAGAATAACTTCGGTGAAATGAATGTTGCAAAAATTGCCTATGATAAATTCCATGAGAAACTGGAAGTCTGCCAGGATCTGATGGATGGATTCGACTATTCCGATTTCAGCGGAAATTCCGACCTGGCACGCTCTATGGCGATCACCGGCGCAGTAAACTTTATCCTCGGGGCTTCGGAAAAGGAAACCTGGAAAGAATTTGTAAAAGAAGCCTATTTGCTGCGGCAGGCACTTTCACTCTGTTCTGCGCTGGCAACCTATGACGAGCGGCTGGAGGCAGCCTTCTTCGAGGCATGCCGTGTGCTGATCCTGCGCCTGATGAGCCAGGGCGGGCAGCACAGGCTGTCTCTTAAGGAAATCAACGATAGAATCAATGAACTTCTGAAACATGCGGTAAAGAGCGACGGCGTTATCAATCTGTTCTCCGATGTGAAGGAAGAAATCTCCATCTTCGACCCGCAGCTGCTGGCTGAGATTGCAAAGATGAAGGAAAAGAACATCGCAGTCGAAATGCTGAAAAAGCTGCTGGCAGAACAGGTCGCACTCTACAAGAAGAGCAATCTTGTAAAGTCGGAAGAGTTCAGCCAGATCCTCCAGCGGGTTATGAACAGCTACATCAACGGCATGATATCCAATGAAGAAGTCATCGCAGAGCTTCTGAAGCTTGCCCAAATGATCCAGACTGCAAAGGCAGAGGGAGATTCCCTCGGGCTGACCGAAGAGGAACAGGCATTTTATGATGCCCTCACCCGCCCTGAAGCAATCAAGGATTTCTATGAGAACGAAGAGCTGGTTGCCATGACGAAGGAACTGACTGAAACACTCCGGAAGAACAAAACCATCGACTGGGAAAAGCGCGATGATGCCAGAGCCAAAATGCGCATGATGGTCAAGAAGCTCCTGAAACGGTACAAGTATCCTCCCGAAGGGATGGACTATGCCGTGCAGACCGTGCTGGCTCAATGTGAACTCTGGAGCGACAATACATTTGAAGAAGCTGCTGCCCCTGTCGCAAAGCTCTATCCCGACATCGTACCGGCAACTGCTCTCCATGCCGCTGCCCATTCCCCTGATTATCAGAGTAAACCGTATCCGGATTTGAAATAATGACCATGAACAACTTATTTAACAGTAATAATAAGTTTTGGCGAGCAATGGATTTCTTTGCCACTATATTTTTAATTAACTGTCTATGGCTGGTAGGGTGTTTACCCATCGTGACTGTGGGAACATCAACCGCCGCTATGTGCCAGACTTATTTTCGTATCTATTCAAAACGCGAAGAAAAACTTTTTCCGACGTTTTGGAGCGGCTTCAAATCCAATTTCAAACAAGCGACATTGATATGGATAGTATATCTTGTTTTCCTGTTAGATGTAGCACTGGTATTATGGTCTAAACGGCAATATGATGTTTTGCCTACATGGTTTTCTGCCAAACCTATGCTTGTACTAATATCTTTAGTCGCATTGATCGTTGTATTTACAGCAGAATATATTTTTGCTGTAATTTCCTATTATGATTGTACAACAAAACAGGCGATTGTGAATGCTCTGGGTATTTCTTTTCGAAATCCGAGCCGGACATTATTGCTTATCCTGATGACATTTGCTGTCGGCTTAATGATCTATTATGCACCTTTCATGGCTCTTATCGCACCTGCATCCTGCTCCTCATTACAATGCAAAATCATAAGGAATCTGTTTATGAAGCAAGAGTCCGTTGAGCATACCGATCAGTAAGAATTGAAATAAAAAAAAGAGATGTGAAATGTTCACATTAAACAGGTGTTTCACATCTCTTTTTTGTTTTTCTTATTCCCCATTATAGTAATCTGCTAACAGATCATGAAGCTTATCCCATCTTTTATAGATCCGTTCATAGTCTTCGGTATGCTCCGGATCGGGTTCAACAATCGACAAGTCAGTTTTCACCATCCGGTCTATTACCGTTTTTGAGGGTATTCCCGCAGCTATTGCGCCCAGAATGGCCGCACTCAATGCCGTAACCTGTCGCTGAGCTGAGACGAAAACCGGTTTTCCAAGCACATTTGCATATTGGCCAAGAATAAATGAATTCTTTTCCGCTATTCCCCCGCAAAAAACTACACGGTCAAAAACAATTCCGTTTTTCTCAAGATAATCAAGTGTTTTTCTGGTACCACATGCTAACCCCTGGACTAATGCGCAATAGATATTTTCCGGCTTTGTACGAAGAGTATAACCAGCTATAACACCTTTGAGAGTTTGCTTATTCAAAATGCTTCTGTTTCCATTAAACCAATCCAAAACGGTCAACTGGTTCTCCCATGGATGTGCCATTGCAGCAATATTGCTTAAGTATTCATAGATACTTTGTCCTTTTTTTGATGCGCACTCATAATAATCCTTCGGGATTTGTTGTTTAATAAACCAGTCAAGCATATCTCCCGCGCTCGGCTGCCCGGCATCATAACCATAATAGCCCGGTATAATTCCGTCCTTTACAACTCCATTAATGCCTTTTATCGGGTATAGATAACTACTGACAAAAGCTATTGCAATCGAAGTACCTAAAGTAACCGCAACTGTATGCAAATCATTGTAACAAAAATACAACCCGGGACAGCTTCCGTCTCCGATCGGAGAAGCAACAGGAATTCCTGGTTCCAGATTAAGCCACTCAGCCGCTTTTTCTGACAATCTTCCACATGCTTGCTCATATCCATAAGCTTTTCCCGCAAACTTGCTCTTATATGCTTCAGCAAAGCCAGGCAAAAGATCATTTAATTCTTCATCTTCAGGAAAGCCAAGATCAGAAGCCCACATTCCTGTAAATCCTAACGAATAGGTACTATTTACGGGATGACCGGTCAATAACCATGCAATCCATTCTCCCAGATCACAGAAGCGATATGCTGCGCGAAAAATATTCGGAGCATTCTCATAGGTCTCAAGAAGTTTCGGCAGCGCCCATTCACAGTTAACTGCTCCCCCATACCGTTCGATTACCGGAAAATACTGTTTTTCATTATAACAGGTCATGATCTTTTCTGCCTGTGAGACAGCGCCATGATGTTTCCAAAGCTTAATATAAGCCATCGGTTCATTTTGAAATTCCGGCAATTCAGACAGAGCAACCGCTCTATCTGTACATGGAACCATAGTATAAGTCGTCGCAGAAATTCCTATGCCAATAATTTGGCGGATGTCTTTCCCAAAAATTACTTTGCTAACACATGTATGAAGAGCATCCCTATAATCCCTTGCGTCCGCCAATGCATAAGAATCAGGAAGAGGAATCCCACTATCCAATTTCCCCGTGATTACACCATGTGGATAAGAATAACTGAATTCTGATATAATCGTTCCATCTTCAACAGAAACCAGAACTGCACGTGCGGATTCAGTGCCAAAATCCAAACCTAAAGCATACTTCCGGCTTATATCTGCTTTTACCATATCCCTCCCCCTTGTCGATATGCCATTAAGTTTACTCAGCAGGCTGTCTCAGAAAACCCCTACCAAATGGTAGGGGTTTTTTGCAACTGTTTCAGAATACTTTCAAGACTATACTTTAGGAAAGCAAGTTGTCAATTTCTGCATCGAGATCCGCAACAACAGTAGCAACATCCTCGTTATCATACAGAACTGCTTCCATTGCTGTCATAAAGGTATTCAGGCAATCACCGGTATTCGGTGTAATGAAGTCCTCAGCAATCTGATCTGCTTCATTAAATGCAACCTTCGAGCCAGGCACACTATCCCAAAGATCCTTTACTAACTGAGAATCTGTCATCGAGTAGGTTGTAGGCAGATAGCCGATGGAGGTTGCGATTTTCACAGCACCTTCGTCATCAGTCAGGAACCACTGCAGGAATTCCCAAGCCTTATCCTTATTCGCAGAAGACTCTAACATAGCAATTGTGCAACCACCGGTATTAACAGACTCTCTTGTACCTGCAGGGACAAAAGCGACTTCATAATTAAAGGTAGCGTTATTATGAATCTTCAACAGGTTGGAAACAGAGTGCAGATACATTGCGCACTTTCCATCCAGGAAAAGTGCACGGCAGGTAGAAGAGCTGTCAGTTGTGGGTCCAAAATACATGCTCTTGTCATTGACCAGATCCTGCATAGTCTGGAGGGCAGTCACCAGTGTGCCGTCTTCTACACACCCAAGGCCAGTTGCATCTTCGTTCCAAATAGAGCCGCCAAACTGCGGGATGATCATCAGGAAGTATTGGGAGTCATACGGAAGTGCCAGACCATATTCGCAGATACCTTCTGCAATCAGCTTCTGGCTGACTTCATCGACCTCAGCCCAAGTGGTTGGGATCTCAGCACCGATCTGATTAAGCATATCCATGTTTACATACAGAACAGGAACAGAGAAACCAAAAGCAACGGCATAAAGATCATCATTATCGCCACGATAGTTGTCGGTGCAAGCAGGAACCAGATCCTCCTTATTATAGCCATTAGCGTACATGTAAGGGATCAGGTCGACAAGCACATCTCCTTCTTTCATAAAGATGGAAACGTGGTCAGTACCCATCATCAGAAGGTCAGGAGCTTCACCGGTTGCAACAGCTGTATAAGCTTTGGATGCAGCTTCCCAGTAGTCACCCTGGAAAGTCGCGGTAATGTGAACATCACTGTGAGATGCATTGTATGCCTCAACCATAGCCTCCAGAAGTTCCGCATTTCCGCCGGACCAGCAGTGCCAGAAGCTAAGTTCCGTCACATCATCTGCTGATGCACTTACTGCGCACAGAGAGAACACCATGCACAGCGCCAAGAGAATTGTAAGTTTTTTCATTGTTTTTCCTCCATCTTAATAATATTTTTCAAAAAAGGGAAACCCTTTATTGATTACTTCACACCATTATAGGCAAATGCACGAATGATATAGCGAGAACAGAATAGATATGCAATCAGAATCGGCACCACCAGAAACATATTTCCGGCAAAGATGATATTCCATTCAGTCACGGATTCATTATCCTTCAGACTGGCAACACCAACCGTAAGTGGCCTGAGCTTATCAGAAGACGTCACCACCATAGGCCAAAAATAGTCATTCCAGTGATTGACGAAGCTAAATAGGACCGAAGTAGACACCGCAGCCTTAGACAATGGGAGCATAAGTTTGTATATAATCTTTATTTCGCTCGTATTGTCCAATCGAGCTGCTTCAATCAATTCATCTGATACCTGCATAAAGTATTGCCGCAGCAGAAAGATCCCAAAGGCATCTACTAAAAATGGCAGAATCTGCGGCCACAGTGTATTCAGCAACTTCCAATCGGACATGGTATAATAAATCGGAATGAACGTGACCTGCAGTGGTGTCATAAAAGCCAGAAGAACGAGACCAAAAAGAAGTTTCTGCCCTTTAAACTGGTATTTTGCAAAGGCATATGCAGCCGGAATCATCACAAAGATATTTACAAGTATGATCGCCCCAACAACGATGATGGAATTTCGCAGAAAGATGAAAAACGGAGCTTTTGCCCATGCAGTGAGATAGTTTACAAACTGCGGAACTGCAGGAATTAGTGTTGCGGGGAAACTGCTGATCTCATCTGCTGTCTGCAACGAAATGGAGAGCATCCATAAAAACGGAAATATGAAGATGAAGACAATTATCAGTTTCACAGCTGTGCTGACTACCCGTAGAATTCTTTCAGTCGTCTTATACATTTCTCCACCTCACTGGTAATGTACTTTCTTCGATAGTGAGAAGAAGTATAAGAACGTCAGCACACCAACAATACCCATCAGGACCACCGCGGCTGCACTCCCCAACCCGATATCGCGGTTTGTAAATGCCTGCTGGTAGATATAATAAACAATTGATGTAGTCGCATTGTTTGGCCCGCCCATCGTTGTCAGACGAATCGTGTCAAACACCTTAAAACTGTTGATTGTGAGAATAATAAGCACAAAGAATATCTGCGGAGAAATCATGGGGATCATAATCTTGAGAAGAGTCTTAGCTCTTCCCGCATTGTCCAAAGCAGCTGCTTCTGTAATGCTTGTCGGGATAGACTGAAATGCTGCAATGAAAATCAAGACATAATACCCGATCTGTTTCCACACAGAGATTATTAGCACAGACCGCATTGCTGTATCAGAACTCTGCAGCCATTTGCTTGTTGGCAAATTCAAATAGGTCAGAATTGTATTGAATATGCCGAAATTCGGTTCCATCATTTGCGTGAATATCATTGCAATAGAAACCATAGAAATGATATGAGGCAAAAATACAGAAGCCTGAGTGAACTGGTCAAGCGGAGAATTCCGGGTACCCAGCCAAACAGCAAGAAACAGGGCAAGAATTAAGATCGATACGATCATGACCAATGAATAAATAGCCGTGTTGGACATGGACATTTTAAATGCCTTAGAGCCCAGCATCTTAGTATAATTAGCTAGCCCAACAAACTTGGTTTTTTCCGGATGGATCAGGTTCGTTTTAAAAAAGCTGAGATAAACAACCTTGATCATCGGGTAAACTGTAAAAATAAGTATCCCGATAATAGCCGGAGCAACTAGGAGATATGGCATTATTTTAGCTGAAAACCTATACCTTTTTTTCGAAGAATCAGATTTCATTTCACATTCCTCAGCAGCTGAAGGTATTGCGCATACCGCTTATCATCGGACCGAACCCGCTTTTCGTCTTCTGCGAAGAAATAAATATATGGTTCCTTGACACAGACGTATACCGTCTGTCCAGTTATCCAATCATCCTCTAGTTGTTTGGAAACGAACAGGTGTCCATCTTCTCTTCGCACCGTATAGTGGATCTCACTTCCAAGCATCTCTCTCGCTATGATTTCACCTTTAATGAAAACCGCAGCATCTTCCGTCGGTACATCAGATAACTGTGCACGTTCCGGGCGGAATCCAAATTTTTTGCCTGTGCTGTCAAGATCAGCGACATTCATAGAAGGCGACCCAATAAAGCGAGCTGTAAACAGATTATTCGGATCTCGATACATCTCTTCCGGAGATGCCATCTGCTGTATCTCACCTTTATTCATCAATACTATGGTATCAGCCATGCTCATCGCTTCCACCTGATCGTGGGTAACATAGACAAATGTGGTTTTCAGCTTGTTGTGAAGCTCAATCAACTCTACGCGCATCTGTACACGGAGTTTTGCATCAAGGTTTGATAACGGTTCATCCATCAGGAAAACAGACGGATTTTTGACCATAGCACGGGCGAGTGCGACACGCTGTCTCTGTCCGCCGGAAAGAGCGCTTGGCATACGGTTCAGATAGTCTGTAAGACCAACTTTATCCGCTGCGTCTTTTATCAACCTGTTACGCTCCTCTTTGGGAACCTTGTTATTTTTCAGCCCAAATTCAATGTTCCCTCTGACGGTCATGGTTGGATAAATGGCATAGTTCTGGAAAACCATAGCTACACCACGTTTACCAGGTGCAATTTCCGTAACATCTGTTCCATCAATAAGAACTTCTCCTGATGTTTGCGGACCAATACCGGCAATCATACGAAGCAATGTCGTTTTCCCACATCCTGACGGACCTACCAGAACAGTAAACGAACCGTCCTCAATCTTAAGATTCAGATTCTCAATGACCGTGGTATGTTCAAACTTTTTCGTGACATTTCTAAACTCAATTGAAGCCATTGCTTTCCTCCCACACATCTAAAACACAGCAAAACGAATCATAGATGGTGTCAGATTATGTTAAAATCCTTCTTATATTTGGCGATTGCCATATCCACCCACTCTTGGGTGATTGGCTTGGCATTTGCAATTGTATATCTCATACCATGACTTGTTGTAAATTCAGGAAGTGTCAGCAAACCTTCTCTTAACTGCTCTTCTGTCATTTCCAAAGCATTAAGCGAGACATCAATTCCAAACCTTTTAATCATATGCAAGGCTCGCTCGTGCTGATTATCCTGAAGCAAAGACATGAAATACACAGTCAAGCTGATAACCTGCCCGTGTAGGAAGCCCTTTTCACAGATTCTTTCGAGGTTGTCAAACATTGCATGCTCGCTGGCACTTTCCCACATAGTATGATTCATAATCGCACTGTTCTCTGCAACCCATCGAAAAGCCTCGCACATGAAATAAACGCCTTCGTCATTTACTTCCTTAATTTCATCGACATATTCTGCAAGCATGCCCAGCAAGTATTGTGCTCCGTCATATATTTCCTGTGAAAACTTATGAGATTTTGTGACCAGACTATTCAATTTCCAGTCGTAGGAGCCCGTCAGACAACTCATCAGATCTGCAGCTCCTGCAATATTTAAGTATTTCGGAGCAGCTTCGATAATATCATAATCAATATAAATAGCTTCCGGGAAAATACGTCCAAGATAAGTTACTATATTATTGATTCTGACGGCAGATTTGTAACAAAATGCAGAATTTGTAGAAAGAATAGTCGGGAAAGTATAAAGCTTTTTGTTAAGTTCCTGCGCAATCCACTTACCGGCATCCATTGCCACACCGCCTCCAAGAGCCAGTACAGCATCTACATCAGAAAACTGCTTGTCATCTTCGCTTAAGCAATCAACTTCTACACTCTTCACAAAATACAGGCGGTAATTGTTTTTAAGATCCTTTTTCAGTAAATTGAATACGATTTCATCTGTCACTACCAGATAATTATCCAATTTTGCCGTAAGTTCCGGAAGAAGACCTCGTCCATACACTAGATTAAACAAATCACCAACATGTGGAAAAAGCATACTGGTACCCCCTATTTTAAATTTTCAGCAAGCATAACCAATGCCGTCTGCAAGGGCCTTATCTATTATGACTGTGACATCTTTATGCATTTTCAATACCGTTGCCGGTACTTTAGTCGTAATGAAATCATCCATTACAAGCGCTTTAATCGCTGGAATCTTCTGCTCACCGGTAGCTACCAGAATAATCTTCTCAGCTTTCATAATGTCCCCAACGCCCATAGTGATTGCCTCACGTGGCACCTGGTCTGCATTATCAAAGAATCTTGAATTTGCTACAATTGTACTTTCATCAAGTTTCTCTATATGAGGCCCAGCAGTCAATTCTTCATGCGGTTCATTAAAGCCGATATGACCGCTTACACCAACACCCAGGAGCTGCAGGTCAACAGATCCTCCGTCATAGATTTTCTTTACGAACAATCTGATTTCATCCTCAATATTGTTTATACCTGAGGGGACATAAGCGTTTTCAGGATCAATGTCAATTAAGTCAAAGAGACGCTTTTTCATGTAATTTTTATAACTCTGGTCGTGTGTCGGATCTATTCCAATATACTCATCGAGATTTACTGTATGGACTTTTGAAAATGAGACAGTCCCAGCATTATATGCCTCAACAAGATAAGAATAAATCTTCTCTGCAGTTCCGCCGGTTGCTAATCCGAGCTTTGAATCGGGTTTGCTGTTAACCTGTGCTGCAATAATATCTGCAGCATACTTACAGGAAGCAGCATAGTTTTCTGTTACAACAACTTTCATTTATTCGTCCTCCTAAAAAAAATATAGTATTTTCCAAATGACATGTTATAATGTATAAATAGATATCTTTAACAAACAATCGTTCACAAACGCAACAAATCTCAAACTCTTTAGATTGGAGATAAAATGGAGAAAAAATACGAAGATGTAAAAAGACGTCTATTAGACATTATCAAAAAAATGAAGCCAGGTGAAAAACTTCCATCAGAACGTGAATTGATAGATGAGATAGGATACTCCCGACCGACTATTCAGAAAGCCCTTACTGACCTAGAACAGCTTGGCATCATCTATAGGCTCCCACGTCAAGGCGCATTTGTTGCTGATAAAAAACTTAAGAAAACATTGAATAAGCTGTTGAGCTTTGCTGAAGATTTAGCGTTAAACGGTGATGTCCCAATGACAAACCTTTTAACCTATCAAATAATACCAGCCGATGCTACAGTAGCCGAAAAATTACACTTAAACGTCGGAGACTCAGTAGCGCATATCATACGACTCCGTTTTAAGAACGGGACACCTATTATCTATGATGATTCGTATTTTGCGCTTTTCAGTATAGAGAACATAACATGTAATGATTTAGTCACATCGATATACAGCTATGTGGAAAAACATGGGTTATCTGTATATATGGCAGAAGAAGTTTTCAGTGCTGTTATTGTACCGTTGAATGTAGCAGCATACCTGGAGATTGATAACGATAAACCTGTTATACGTATTGATAAAGTCGCATATTTAAGCGATGAACGTCCATTTGAGTATACGATTTCTTATAAAAACCCCGATAAATACTACCTGGAAATAAAATCTTATCGTTAAAATTTACTGATCTTTTTTCCTCCTTTATGTATTCTGCTGTTTATCTGGACCTATCAACTTTATTTGGATATGTCCAGTTATTTGAAATTATATCCTTTTTATATTCAACATGCAAGCCATAATTGTCTAGTTTCTTTTCAGGAAATGCATCTATACGGTCTAAAAGAGAAGAAATAGTAACTGAATTTATATACTTTTCACGGATATCCAAACTTTTTACTTTATATTTGGTGGAGTATACAAAATCAATGTTAAATTCATCTAAAAGTTCAGTAAATTCAGAGCAATTAAACCACAATATTTGTGCATAATGACTGTAGTTATCTGATTTAATAAGTATCTATCAAGAAAAGAAAAGTGCAATTTCTTTGCAGTCATACCGAATACCAGCAGATACATGTAAGCAGTAGAAAGAAGCTGAAAGGTTTTTCTGAATTATGACCAGACAGCAAAAAGGGTCGGCGGCCGCCGACCCTTTTCCTCTTAAACGGAATAAGAATGGGTACATCGATGTTTTTCTTGAACCCAGTAAATGGATTCATCTCATCTTTGAGAGTCTGTGTCTTTATTCGCAATAGTTGAGCAGGCTTTTTGCCGTTGCCTCAAACTGGAAATCATTTGACTGTTTCAGTAAATTCACAACTTCAGGAGAAAATTCAGCTGCACCGGCTAATGCTCCAGAGATCGCGCAGGAAATTGCTCCAATTGTATCCGTATCACCACCTACATTAGCTGAGAGAATTCCACAGCGTTCGACATCAGATCCGCATCTGAGAGCAATTGCAATTGCTGATGGGACAGATTCATTAGAAGGAAGTCCGGTTCCTACAATATCATAAATATTTTGCAGGAACTCTTCATCGTCGGAATATTTATCTGATAGATAAAAAGCCAATTCCATCCGCTTTTTTACAGACGGGCCCCAAAGCTGGTTACCATATTCTTCTCCTAACGATGCAAAATGAAACGCAACATCTTTCAGAACTGTCGGGTCATGATCTCGAAGAGCAGAAGATACACAGGCAGCAACAGCTGAAGCTGCCGAAATTGCCTTATTCGTATAATGAGTTGGCATACAGAGTTTTTCGACCAGAGAAAGAAAAGCAGATTCATTATGATAATCCATGATAATTCCGACTGGAGAAATTCTCATTGACGCCCCGTTTGTTATTCCTGTCTTTCCAGCTTCTGTAACAGGCGTGCCGGATTTGATTTTATCAAATGCGAGACGAGTACTCGGACCGATTACGAACTGGCTTTTCCCAGTACTTTCTGCCCATGCTTCTACTCTGCGTACAAATTCTACCGGTTCCGGATTGCAACCGGAATCCATCAGAAGATCGCAAATAAGAAAAGTCATTGCGGTATCATCAGTAGTTTCTCCCGGCTTAAAACCTTTGGAAACCATATGATCATCCTGTCCGGGCTCCAGCTTGCTGATCCATCCAAAACGCTCTTTTATTTTTCTCCTTGTCCACATTTCGCTGGGCATCCCAATTGCATCTCCATATGCGACCCCCAATAAGGTACCCAATACCTTTTCATATTCAGGTTTCATGACAACATCTCCTTGAAAAGCATGTATCCGGAAAGGATACATGCTTTCTAAATTTCTTTAATTTTTGCTTAAAAACTCCAGAAGTTCCGGCTCTGACGGGCCGCTGCGCGCTCCGAGTTTCGTACAGCATATCGCCGAACATGCTGTAGCATACCGCATTGCTTCCTGTAAAGGCTTTTTATCAAGAAGATAATACTTCAACATAGCACCCATATAAGCATCTCCGGCGCCAGTCGTATCGATAGCTTTTACATTGAAAATAGGAACTTCAAAGCGATTATCATTTTCATCCCATGCGATAGATCCACCAGTTCCTCTTGTCAACAGAAGAGTTCCTTTGAAATACTTCCTGAAGAAATCGTGTTGAGCATCAGGAACATCGGTACCTGTAAGATCAAGAGCACCCAGAGCACATGGGCCAAAGAAATCGCAATACTGGAGGGTATCCAGGACAGTTTCATTTGTAAAGCCAAAACCTCCCATTGTTCCCATAGCAGACTGCATATTGACAGCCGTTGTCAGGCCAGCCCGTTTTGCTTCTTTCAGCGCATCAATTGCTGTCTGGCCGGGGAAGAGATCCGTATAAAACACCTTTGCGGATTTGATGAAATCAAAATTGACATCGGAAATGCTGTAATCTACGAAAGAATCTCCGATATTCAGCATGATGAATTTCTTTCCTACCGGATCTACAACTATTGTGGTTGATAGAGAGGTTCCGCCTTCCTTGATAACTAACGCTGAAGTATCCAGCCCTTCACTTTTCATTGATGCAATGATATCTTTCCCAAGGGAGTCGTCCCCTATCTTAGCAAGAAAACCTGTGTCGGCACCAAGGCGTGCAGACTGAACAATGACATTTGTTCCAGATCCCCCCGGAACATATGTTGTTCCGGTTACGACAACAAATCCATCCTCTTTGGGAAATTCGTTGACCTGGATCATTACATCCATAGCATAGCTTCCGAGACCTACAATTTCCATTTTCTAATTTACTCCTTTAGAATACTCTGATTTTTTTGTACTTTGTATGCGATCCATTTTCCATGCCGACGCCGATCATCCCTTCCAGATACGGCTTATCGTTGTCAGTATATTCAATCCGGACATCATCAACAGAAGCAATGATCCTGTTCCCGACAACAGAAATATGGATGGTATACTCTTCCCCGGGTTTCCATGCAAATTCAGCTTCTTTCAGCACTTTATAACCGAATGCATTTTTCAGAATACCAAATTTCCCACCAGGGAGGAGGCCGGCTGCATACGAACGTATTGCTCCCTGAACTCTGATATTGACATAATGGTTTTCGCCTGTGACAGGTGTAATAGTATAAGATGCACTGTAATCTTTCCAGTCATATCTGCCAGTGTAAGCCTCTGCAAAATCAGCACAGGACAGATTGAGCATGCCGTCTTCCAGATACATCAGACCTTTCAACTTTGTCATCTGCGAAATGTTTGTATGTAGGCCGCCCCAATAGTCAGATATTTCTTTGGAAAAATCAAGAGTATAATCCGGGGTTCCATCAGCATACAGGTCATCCAGGAAGCACGTCAATGTAAGAAGTTTGTTCCCATGATTCGTTACCGGATAAAGGACTACACCCATTTCATCAAGAAGTTCTCCTGAAGAATCACCCGGAATCTGCCATGTAAGATCTGCCCATTCGCCCTTTTTCAGAAGTGTCGGCTCACTTTCAATCAGCTTATCAGCACGTCTGTCATGCACATACAGTTTAGCCGTTATTGAATCAAAAAAACCATCCGGATAGCCATAGTCCGGAACCAGCACACTTGCGTGAACTGTCATACCAGGATAAACAAGGGACGAGAACTCGGGATCATATCTGCTATCGGAGAAATCTCCTGATTCATAATACGTCTTTTTATAAAGCATTACCTTCCCATCAAGCGGGAAATCATAAGATGTGACAGCGGTAAACTTCAGCGAACGTTTACCCGTCCTTGCAGCTTCATCTGTATTCTTTACTGAATACTTGAATTCTGCGGAACCCTTTCTGCGGAAAGGCTCCATCCGAGCCAGAATATGATGCGTCGAACCAGGAAATTCAAAATGACAGGCATCAATGTGCTGTTCAATAATTTCTTTGTACGGTGAAGGTATTTCTTCTCCATTAAGTGCACAGGCCAGTTTCAGAATATAGAGAGCACCATACGGAATATCCATAATGTTGAGAGAGCCTATACAACTGGAGCAGATCAACACATCATCGATAGGCTTGCGCCATTTATCATAGTCTATCCCTTCAAGGCCGCATACGATTCCCATAATCGTTGCTACATTACCTACATTGCAGTCTGTATCCCAGCCACACATATTGGTAATATTCAGTGTATCGGAGAAATCTCCTTTTCCGTAAAGAAGCCCCAGAATCATAACTGCAATGTTGGGAATAACATGACAAGCTCCGGGATATTTGTCATAACCGAAGTTTTCAAAAATATACTGATAACAGTCTCTCCAGTCGTCGGGATACTTATAATAAAAGGACATAACAGCTCTGACAACCCGCGAATACTCACAATCAGAGGGTATGAAGGAAAGGCCTTTCTCTATTATTTTCTCAATATTCTTTTCTTCAAACGCATAAGCAATACAGGTTGCAATAAAAATGCCTCCATACACAGCATTTCCGTCATGCGTAACACTCGCAGCCTTCTCAGCCATTTTTGCAGCTCTTTCCGGATTTCCGGGATTAACCAATCCCCAGGTGTCTATGAAAATCTGTCCGCCTATCTGTTCAGCCGTAGCATGTCCGTTCTGTGCGATACTACCGCTTCTTGGAGCCTTGATACCGTTTCGAAGATTCAGATACGCAGTATGCTCCGTTGAAATACCGTATCCACCCCACCAGAAGAAACCATGTTCAAACGGCGCATAATTTAATAGAGCTTCTGCAACATCCTGCGCTTCCAGATCTTCACCTTTTCCGCTGTCTTCCAGAGACCGCAGGAAGAAAAGCGGGCCGTTGGAATCGTCATCGGCAGCAAAGGTCTTGTAATCGACGGGATATCCGGTAACCTCTCCTAAAGTGTCTCTGATCTGTTGATAGGTCCAACCTTCTATGGCTGCACCGAGACGGATACCAATTATTTTTGCAAGCCATCCGGCATATATTTTCTCTATATATTCCTGTTTCATGATTACCTCCCGTTTTAGCTTTTCACTGCTCCACTTGTCAGACCCTCAATAAAACGTCTGCTGAACAGAATATACAATACGCAGATCGGCACAATGCTGATAACGGATGCGGTATAGATTCTTGCCATGTTTGATGAGTACTGGCCGGTAAACACAACATATTTTGTAGCCACCGTTTTATTTATCTCGGTCGGGAGAAACGTATTCGACCAGAGATATTCATTCCAGACATGACAACCAACAAGTAGGGCTGATGTCAGGAAAATCGGTTTGGAAATCGGAAGCGTAATTTTCCAGAAAGCCTGCATGTCGTCACAGCCGTCAATTCTTGCTGCTTCTTCCAGTTCCCTTGGAATTCCGGTCATGAATGTCCTCATCAAAATCAGGGTGAATGGTATCTGATTCGCAGAATAAACAATGATCAGGCTCCAAGGAGTATCGACAAGTCCAAGCTGACGCATCTTTGAATATACCGTAATGATATAAAGAAAGCTGGGCAGTGACATGGCAACGAAAAAGTAACCGCTGATAATTCCTTTATGCTTCATGTTCAATTTTGCGAGGGCATAGGCAGCCAGGCCGTCAAACAAAAGGACTATAATAATCACAAAGAACATGATGAAAAAGGTGTTCAGGTATGCTCTTCCGTATTGACCCATCCTCCAGGTATCGACATAGTTATCGAAAAAGCCGATATGGGGAAGCCCGATCGGAGAACCTTTTACTTCAGAATCTGGACGAAAAGAATTGAAAATAACAAGAAGCAGCGGGAAAATCTCGAATACAGTTAGAATGGATAATATGAGATATCGAATCATTTGAACGAGATCAAATCTCTTCTGTTTCTTAATCATAGCTTTCCTCGAGGCCTCCTTTCTTCCGTATATACTGATTAATAAAGTATACTCCAACGCACAGGAAACATTGTATTACACACAACGCACTTGCATAACCGGCATGATATTTTGAAAATGCCTCTTTATAGATCAGGGTAGACATTATTTCGGTTGAACCAGCCGGGCCACCCTGTGTCATAACATTTACGTAGTCGAAAGTCAGGAAAGACCACATGATGATCATCAGGAACATGAAAGCGATCGTCTGTCTTATGCCGGGAATAGAAATATGTATAAACTCCTGAAACCTGTTTGCACCGTCAATACGGGCTGCTTCATAAAGAGTTGGGTCTACCTGCTGAAGGGCTGAAAGAAACAGCACCATAACAAACCCCCAGAAATGCCAATTGTCAACAAATGCAACGGAATACAGTGCAATTTTTGGATTGCCAAGCCATTTCATGGAAGCAAGATTAGTCCATCCCCAGGCCTTAAATATTGAATTAATACCGTAATACGGATTCATCAAAGCCATCCAGATACGACCTGCGACAGCTGCAGAAATCACATAGGGCATGAAAAGAGCCGTACGGAAAAACATTTGTCCCTTTTTAATGTGTGTAAGCATTACCGCTACAATCACACCTAACACAATAGGAACAACCATAAAAACGGCCATCCACTTCAAATTGTGTATAATAGCAGCGCCGACACCGGAACTCTTAGTAAAGATCTTTGCATAGTTTGCAAAACCGATGTACTCTTTAAACCCGATCATGTTCCAGTCATATAAAGACATCCTCAAAGAAGACAGTGCCGGAACAGTAACAACAATAAAATGTAGAAGGAAGGCCGGAAGGATAAACAGATAAGGAAAAACTGTTTGTTTTATACTCTTTTGGCCGATACGCTGATCTGATTTCTCTTGCATATAATCCCCCTTCTATAGGATCGGAGCATATCCGCAGAGCGGATATGCTCCTCACTTAACCATCAATCTTCAGTTTATGGCTTTCCCTTAAGGAACGACAGGAGAAACTCCTGCTGCAATTGCTTCGTCAATATAAGCCTGGGCACCGTTAAGGTAATCTTCAACGGACATCAAGCCAAGGAAAATCGTATCGGTATTTTCATTCATGTATACACGGCAGTCTGCAGGATAGAATGTCCATGAGCAGTAACCAACATTACCCGCAGCCATGGCCTCATTCATCACATCATAAGCATGAATGAGTTTCGGATCAAGACCTTCCAGTTTAGCAGAATCAAACCAGAGAACCGGGAACGGTTGTGCTCCGTTCTTTACCATGTTGATATAGCAATTATCCTCATTTTCAAAGAATCTGAAATTCATAACTTTAGCTGCTTCTTCAGGATTCTTGCAGTTGCCATTGATTGCTGCAGCTCCACCCACAGCGATCGGGAAAATAGCAGGCTCGCCTTCCACTTCAGGAGGCATAAGTTCGAATGTCCAGTTGCAATCAGGATAGTCAACAGTAAGAGCATTCATACCCCAGGTGCCATCGATCATAGTAACAGCATCGCCAAAAGCGAAGCGGGCAATCATGTCATCGGTAGAAATACCTGTTGAGTTATTATCTATATAGCCCTTTGCATACCAATCGACAAGACGCTCCATAGCTGCTCTTGTGCCTTCATTGCTGTAAAGTGTACCTTCTCCTTCAAGAACCGCCTTTATATTCTTTGTTCCACCTGCATAGCAGCTAAGGAAAGTGGAATAGAGCCAGTCTACTGCACCCTGGTAGTTGGAATTACCGAATGAAACCGGTGTAAGACCAGCAGCAAGGATTTCATCGAACAGAGCTTCCAGTCCAGCAAGGCTGTTTGGAATCTCCCATCCATGTTCCTTCATCACATCCACATTATAGTACAGGCCCATGCCTTCGTAGCTTGTTGGGAGAGAGTAAACAACACCTGCATAACTGCATGACTCGAGAGCCCAATCCATGAATTTATCTGCCCATCCATATTCTTCAATATATGGAGTCAGATCATAAACCTGCCCGGCTTTAATGAACTCTACAACATCCGTCGGTCCATCAAGGTCCATGATATCCGGGCCTGCACCACCAGCAACCTCAATTGGGAAAGTAGTTCTGTCTGCGTAAATTTTCGGTATAAACTTGATTCCGGTTGCCTCAAAGCACGGGCCTGCCTCGAGTTCGTTAACCTGATTCATAACTGTTTCAGTCGCGCCAGCCATACCCCAGGTTACTTCGCCAGCATCTGCAAAAACTGCCGCAGAAATCGAAAGCAGCAACAATACAGACAACAGAATTGCTATAGATCTTTTCATTTTTGTTCCTCCTAAAATAATTATTCCGGGTAAAACCGGTTTATAAGTTCAGAGAAAGCATAATTCTTTCTCGTAACTCCAAATTACATGCAGGATCAGAAATTAAAACGGAAAAAATAACTATGTTAAGATTACTATTTTTTGGAAAATTTGTCAATGAATATTGATATATGTGCAGCAATTCTACAGGGAATTTCGTTATTTTGCATAAATTTTACCTGTCTTTTTTGTTGAAATTGCCATATAGACAAGTTTTCTGATTTCATTCAAAATGAAGTAAAAAAAGATTCTGTCGAGGATGGTTAAAAATGAATAAATATGTAATTGGTATGGATTTTGGAACTCTTTCTGCCCGGGCTGTCCTTTTGAATCTGTGTAACGGGAAAATGGTGAATGAATCCATTTTTGAATATCCCCATGGAGTGATTACAGGACAGCTGGAGAATGGATTTCCTCTTCCCAACGACTATGCTTTGGCGGACAGCAGGGATTACAGAGAAGCTCTTTATTCACTGATCAGAAATGTTTCAGCTCCAATTGATAACAAAAAAGAGATAGCCGGTATTGGAATTGCAGCGACTTCTTTTACTATGGTCCCATGTTTTTCAGACGGAACTGTGTTGTCTGAGACAAGCAGGTTTTCTACCAGACCGATGGCATATATCAAACTATGGAAACATCATGGAGCAGAATCTCAGGCAAAGAGAATAATGGACATAAACGACAAGACGGGAGGATTGCCCGTCCTGTCCCGGTATGGTTATGTCTGTAACTGTGAATGGTGTCTGCCTAAGCTTCTTGAAACATTTGAGACAGACCGGGAAGTCTTTGATTCCACTTTCAGATTCTGTGATCTCGGTGAATGGCTCAGCTGGCTGTTGACCGGTTATCCTTTAAACAGTGTTTATTCTTTAGGATTCAAAGCAGCATGGGCTGGGGACATCGGATTCCCCGATAAAGGATTTTTGGATGTATTGGGGCAGGGTTTTGGAAACGGATACCTGAAAAAAGTAGCCGGTACACCGTCCCGGTTTGATACGCCGTGCGGATACCTCTCCCAGGCAGCAGCCGAAAAAACAAGCCTTCCTGCAGGTATCCCCATTGCAACTCCTGTTGGAGACGGCAGTTCCCCATTTATCACCTTCAACTACTCACATCCAAACTCTATCGCCATTACAATCGGTACATCTATCGCAATGGCTTTCCTGCGGAAAGATCAAAAGGCTATTTCCGGTATCAACGGAGTTTCTGACGACGGCTTCAAAAACAGCGGTTACTATCTATACGATGCAGGACAGCCATGCGCGGGAGATATGCTGGACTGGTTTGTGCGTAATCAGGTTCCGGAAAGATATTACAAAGAAGCGGAGATACGGAAGAAGAACATTCACAGCTATCTGAGCGAACTGGCAGCAGGAAACTCCCCTGACCTATCTAAGCTGACCGTGCTGGACTGGTTCAACGGTAACAGAAGCATTTTGAATGATGCCTCTCTCCGTGGATGCATGTTCGGGCTCTCAATGGACACAAAACCTGAAGAACTGTACTGCGCCATGATACAGGGAATGGCATGCGGGACGAAAAAAATACTTCTGCATTTTAAAGAAAACGAAATCGAATTTGACCAGATCATCCTCTGCGGTGGAATTGTTGAAAAGAATCCCTTTATCAGGCAGCAATATGCAAATATACTCGGACGAGAAATACTCTTTTCCAACCAGGATAGAATTACAGCCAGAAGTGCCGGAATTCTCGCAGCAATTGCCAGCGGCATGGATAAAGAATCTGCAATCAATACTCTGACAACACAAGAGTTTTTGAGCATCAAGCCTGATTCCGGCAGCGAGGAATGCTATCAGATCATTTTTGATCGCTGGAACTATTATCATGATTTGATAGGCTATGCAAAATGAAACGGACTTGTCAGTACCAGCAATTAAAACAGAACAAAAAATAAACTATTTATAATAAAATAAGGAGGTAGCAATGGATAAGATTCATGTATTGTTTGTCGGTGAATCATGGTTCATCCAGACGACGGAGACGAAAGGGGTAGATTACTTTACCACCTACCGCTATGAAGAATGCGCCTATATCATGAAAGACCTTTTTGAGGCCGGAGGAATCGATTTTACGCACATTCCGAGCCACAGGGTCGAATTTGATTTTCCTGAGACTTTAGAGGACCTTAAGAAATATGACATTGTAATGTTCAGTGATTGCGGCGCAAACACCTTCCTGCTCCCCACAAAGACTTTTATCCAGGGAAATCCATCCGTCAACAAGCTGGCTCTTGTACGGGATTACGTTGCGGAGGGCGGCAGCTTCTGCATGATCGGCGGATATCTGACCTTTATGGGGTTTGAAGGAAAAGGACGATACAAAAGAACACCGATTGAGGAAATCATGCCGGTGGAATTCTACGAATCGGACGACCGGGCAGAACATCCGGAAGGTTTTTCTCCGACTATTGTTGCTCCGGATCACCCTGTATTTGAAGGCATTGATGAAAAGATCCCCGATATGCTGGGGTACAACCGGACAATTCTGAAATCCGGGAGTTGCTTGCTTGCAGAGAATGACGGAGACCCGATTATTGCCACGGCGACATACGGCAAAGGCAGGACCATGGCATATACCTGTGACTGCGCGCCGCATTGGGCTCCGCTGACGCTTTGCAACTGGAAGTATTACGGGAAGTTGTGGCAGAATATTGCTCACTGGCTCGCGAACAAATAATACAATTTACGGCATAGAAAAATCCAGCCCGGGGAGGGCTGGATTTTTTTGGTTTTGATTAAGGCTATCAGTCGAAAGACCAGCCGGGGATCTTCAGGATCTGGCCGACCATGATCTGGTTCTCATTGTCAAGGCCGTTGATCTCGAGGATATCGTCACGGTTCTTCCAGTAGTCCACACCGCACTTGGTGCAGATGATAGCAAGCGTATCGCCTCTGGTAACGGTGTAAACCACGTCACCGTCTTCGGTGTACTCATAGCCACGGTTGCCGAGGAGCAAATTCAGCTCTTCAATCAGGGCAGCCTGCTCGGCTATCTTTTCCTTGATGCCGACAATCTTTTCTTTCAGTTCGGTGATGAGGACCTCATCATCCTCGGAAGCATTGTTGAGCTCTGCCTCGGTGATTTCGTACTCATCCTGGAGCTTTTCAAGATCCGCTTCAAGAATCTTCTTCAGCTTGAGGAGGTCAGCACGGTGCGCCTTCTTAATGCTCTTGATTTCGATGTCATGCTTCTGAGCAAGGTCTTCCAGATCCTGGAGACGCTTGTTCTCGGCAGCTTCGAGATCCGCAAGACGCTGATTTTCGGCAGCTTCCAGATCTTCAAGACGCTGGTTCTCAGCGGCTTCAAGGTCTTCCAGACGCTGATTCTCGGCAGCTTCGAGAGCCTGAGCTTTATCAGCGGCGGCTTCGTCAAGAGCTTTTGCCTTGTCAGCTGCGGCTTCTTCCAGAGCCTGAGCTTTATCGGCAGCGGCTTCTTCCAGAGCTTTGGCCTTGTCGGCGGCAGCTTCTTCGAGAGCCTGTGCCTTATCGGCAGCGGCTTCTTCTGCAGCGGACTTCAAAGCTTCCGCCTTATCAGCGGCTGCTTCTTCAGCAGCAGTCTTCAAAGCTTCGGCCTTATCGGCGGCAGCTTCTTCCAGAGCCTGAGCCTTGTCAGTTGCGGCTTCTTTTAGAGCCTCGGCTTTATCAGCTGCGGCTTCTTCCAGAGCCTGAGCCTTATCGGCGGCAGCAGCCTCGAGGGCTTCGTCCTTCTCAGCGGTGATAGCTGCAACGGCTTCTTCCTTCTCGGCAGTGAGAGCGGCAACAGCTTCTTCCTTCTCAGCGGTAAGAGTGGCAACAGCCTCTTCTTTCTCAGCAGCTGCAGCTTCGAGAGCCTGAGCTTTATCGGCTGCGGCGGCTTCGAGAGCCTCATCCTTCTCCGCTACGACGGCAGCGACGGCTTCTTCCTTTTCAGCAGCAGCGGCCTCCAGGGCTTCTGCCTTGTCGGCTGCGGCAGCATCAAGGGCTTCCTGCTTGTCGGCTGCGAAAGCGACGGTAAGAGCTTCCTCATGCTCGGCAAGTGCGTTGTTCAGCTCGATACCTTTATCGTAAGCGAGGTCAGTGAGCTTCTTCTCCGCTTCGGCTGCGGCTTCCTTCGCCTCGGCCTTCATGGATTCGATTTCAGCCTGGAAAGCAGCTTCCTTTTCGGCCATCTGCTCTTCCACTTTTCTGGAGACGTAGTTATCGGGTTCCTCATTGTACATCTTCAGGGTGGAAACAGCCTCATCCTTCTGGGCGATGGCTTCATCCTTTTCAGCAACGGCGGCAGCGACAGCTTCTTCCTTCTCTGCCACAACAGCTTTAACGGCTTCTTCCTTCTCGGCTACTACGGCTGCAACGGCTTCTTCCTTCTCCGCGACGACAGCGGCGACGGCTTCTTCCTTCTCAGCTACAACGGCAGCGACGGCTTCTTCCTTCTCGGCGGTGATGGTCTTGATTTCTTCTTCCTTCTGGGTTACGGTTTCCTGAAGCTCGGTGGCTTCATTGACGCTCTTTTTGAGTTTTCCGGAAACATTGCCGAGATTGACGCCGAGAATCAGCGCAATGACGGCACAAACGGCAAGAGCGATCGCAAAGATTTTTGTATAGTCCGTCTTCCCGGCGGAAGCAGACTTCTTCTCTTTTTCTGCCATAAGTCAATTACTCTCCTGCTTATAAACTTTCAGGGATAAAAGATTATACAATAAATACGCAGAAACTGCAATAGGTTTGCTATATTTTGTAGTTAGCGCAGGAAAAAGATTCTCTGCGGATCAGGCCTCCTGGGTCCCATCGTCACAGATCATGCCGTAGCCGCCCTGTTTGCGCTTGTAGACAACAGAAACAGCTTCGTCTTCCTGCATGTTCTTGAACACAAAGAACTCATGGCCGAGCAGGTTCATCTGCAGGATAGCCTCTTCCGGGGACATGGGCTTAATGGAGAAATGCTTGCTGCGGACGATTTTGAATTCCTCGTCTTCCTTCTCCTCTTCTGCAGGAACAAAGGCCGGGACGTAGTTGCTTTCCTTCTCGAAGGCGCCTTCTCTCAGGCGTTTCTCCAGACGGGTCTTGTTGCGGCGGATCTGCCTTTCGATGGCGGCTACACCGGAATCAACAGAGGCATACATATCGGATGTAAGCTCGCTTGCCCTGTAGTACATGCCGTTGTTGTGGATTGTGATTTCAGCAAGGTATCTGCCTCTTTCAAGGCTGAACGTCACAAAAGCTTCGGCTTCCGTCTTGAAAAACCGATCCAGCTTGCCGACTTTACGGCGGGTATACTCTCTCAGCTCTTCGGACGAGCCCATTCTTTTTTCGGTAAATGTGAACTTCATGGTGGTTGCTCCTTTCTTTTTTGCGTATCGTGTTTGCGGGACTATGCCGGGAAAAACAGAAAACACCATCAGGTGATTTTCATTATAACACATTTCCGGGAAAAACAGAAGTGTTCCCGGAGAAGATTTGGGAAACGGGGAAGGTAATATAAGGAAATGTATATTTTTTAAGGATCAATCTTCAGTGGATGATGAAGCAGTAAGGCAGGATGGAATTGAGGTCGCGAATCTGATCGTCAGAAACAGGGTTGCCTGTCAGATTCAGCTCCCGAAGGTTCCGCAGGACATACAGTGGCATGATGTTGTTGATCTGGTTATAGGACAGATCAAGGGATGTGAGATTCACCAGGCCTGTGAGAGGCGTCGGATCAATAATGCTGTTGCGGCTGAGATCCAGCACGGTGAGGGTACGCCAGGACTCCGTATACTGGAAGGGAGAAATGGAAGATATACCGTTTCCGGCCATACGGAGCGTATTCAGGTTGTTCATTTGCATGAGGAAGGAAAGATCACTCACGCCGCGGTCGGAGAGATCCAGGTCGGTCGTATCCGTCTGGATGGTAAAGGTCTGGGCAGGGATGGAATATACCAGGTCGGAATGCACGATGTTGCAGCCCGGCAGATACTGGCGAAGCCTGTCATAACCGGTACCCGTGAAGCCAGCGTTATTTTCCACATTAAGGGTGCGAAGCTGCATCAAAGTGATCAGCTGATCTATGTCCGCATCCGAAAAGCCGGTGGAAGAGAGGTTGAGCGTGGTGAGAGAGGAAAGCTTACTCAATCCGGAATAATTGCTCACGCTGTTGCCGGCAAGGTTCAGCTCCTGCAGGGAGGAGAGAGAGCCGAGGGGAACCGTGGATGAAACCGAATTATAAGAGACATCCAGCGTGCGGATAGAGGTAAGCCCCATCAGCGGACGCAGGTCGGACACGTGGTTATAGGCAAGGGTAAGGCTCTGCAGGGCGGGAATATCCATCAGAGGAGTCAGATCGGTAATGGCATTGCCGCTCAGATTCAGCGTGGTAAGATTCTGGCAGGCGGAAAGAGCTGAAATATCCGTCAGTCCCCTGCCGCTGAGATCCAGCGTGGTGACATCCGCCTGGAACGTCTCGCCGCCGAGGGCAATCAGCTGGTCTTTCTCTTCCGAGGCAGCACCGTTGATGGCACAGTTCGGAAGCGCATTGGAAAGTGCTTTCAAAGCGTCATCCGTGATGGGAACCCCTTTGATGCTCAGCGTCGTGAGAGACGGCATGGAATAGAGCGGAGAAAAATCACGAATGGGATTGTTGTCAAGATAGAGCGTGCGTAGGGCGGGCAGCGAAGAAAGGGGTGTCAGATCGCTCACAGAATTATTGCTGAGGTTTAGCGTGGTGAGCCCGCCGAGAGCCGAGACGGCAGTCAGATCCGAAATGCCGTTTCCGGCAAGGGACAGGTTGCTCAGCGCATACATTTTGGAGACTTCAGACAGGACACCGTTCCCAAGATTCTGATTATCCAGAACAAGGCTGGTCTCGGTGATGCTGTGAGACTTCCCGTTGATTGAAACAAGGCCGGCATTTGCTTTGATCTTCTTTTTTGCCTCAATAGAAGCTATCTTGGAGGTAATGGCCGATTCGGTGGACTTCATCATCCGCAGGGCCTCGATCGCACGATCGTAATTGCCCAGGGCCTCATAGCATTGGGCCATCATGAGAAGGCACTCGTCGGAGAGGTCAATCATACCGGCTTTTCGCAGCAGAGAGAGGGCACTGTCATAATCACCGTCGAGGGTGCTGATCTGTGCTTCCTCGATATAGCGGTCATAGGCACGACTGTCCTGAACACTGCGAATCAGGAAGGCAAGGGACAGGACAAGGACAGCTGCAATGACAAGAACGGAGAGAAGTATCCTTCTGCGCCGCCTTTTCACAGCAGGCGTCAGTTCTCGCCGGTAAACCCGGAGAGAGACCCTGTCATCCTCTTCCCGCTTCCTGGTGACATAGCTGTCCAGGACTTCCAGCGAGGGAGGTGGGACTTTTGCCTGTCTCATCAGGCATCTTCTCCTTTATCGGACAAATCCCCGAGATCGGGATTCAGCGTCAGTTTAATAGGCCCGGAAGAGGGGGCAAAGGGATCATAGTCAGGATCTTCCTTCTCAGCGGGAGCAGACCAGGAAGAAACCGGTGTGCTCTCGTAAGAAGCAGGGGCGAGTTCCGGCTTTTCGGCTGCCGGTTCCGGCTTTTCGATAACGGGCTCCGGCTTTTCAGCAACAGTCTGCGGTTCCGCCGGGGCGGGTTCAGAGGGCTTTTCAGGCTTTTCAGCAGGCGCTTCCGTGGTAACGACGGGAGGCTTCTCGTCCAGCCTGTCGCCGGGGAGAGGCGGAACAACGTTTTTGCCGCTTTCCGGATCTACGGGAGACACACGCGGTTTACTGTTGAGAGCAAGTGAGACGAAAATCATGGCAACAATCACGGCAAGGACGCTCAGCTCCATCAGAATCAGGGAGAGATTGAGCCCGAAGCCGGAAACGACCGTCGGATAGATTTCAAACACAGCGTGATAGCCCAGCGGCACAAGAAAGAGCAGGAAGAGGAGAATTCTGGCACGCAGCCCGCCGAAAGCGATGGCGGAATAGAGCGCCGTAACCACCAGATAGAAGAAGACGCTGACGAGGATGCGCTCTACAGACATCTCCTGCTGCATCAGATTGTCAAAGGAAAAGAGGCGGACCACACAGGCCATGACACCCAGCACGAAGGGGAAAACCGTGACCTTGAACCATTTTCTGCCGAAAATGAGCAGGCAGAGCAGATAGAGCAGCGCGCACAGAATGGGCAGACCAAACTCGACGATTGTAAACCAGTCTTCAAAAATCGTCCTGTTCAACAGGCCGCCGATGCCACGCAGCACCATTGAGAGAATGAGGCAGAAGATGGCAGCCTTGCCGAAAAAGCTTTTCCGATCGAATGTATATCTTATATGCCGGTTTTTCATATTAAAAACGACCTCGCAATTAAACCTAATTCGGGATACTATATCATACCACAGAATTCCTTTTTATTCAAGGTGAAAAAGGCGGGGCTTTCAGCAGATTCAGAAGCAGGAAAGCAGGTACGGGATATTTTCCGTGCTGTATTCGATCTGTTCGGACCAGCGGCGCAGCGCTTCGGGATCACAGCCGTAAAGAACGTCCTGCAGGGCAATGAAACTTACGGCGTCACGCGCATAAGAGAGCACCGCATCAAAGCCGCGGGCGGGAACCTCTTCCAGCACACGGTAAAGGACATAGGAGAAGATCCTGTCGTAAATCGGACCTGATGGCAGCGTGACAGGACGCCCGGCAAAGTCCTTCCGGATGCGGGAAAGCTCGAGAGGCCAGGAATCGTCAATGGCTTCGGTGCCCTCCAGGCGGGCAAGCATCGGAGCAGGATCTTCCAGCGGGACGAAGGAAAGAGCACAACCCTCCGGCAGGAAGCCTAGGCGGGAAAGCAGAACAGGCAGGGAGAAGGATTCCCCCGTCTCCTCACAGAGAAACTGCAGTTCTCCCCCTTCGGCAAGCAGCAGCTCACAGACCGCTTCGCAGCTTAAGCCGAGGCCTGAAAGCTCATAGGACCCGATCAGCTCATAAAAGCGAGGATGCAGGGCACAGATGTCACACAGCGCGTCCTCCCCGAAGGCAAGGATCAGGTCACACAGGCCGTCCTGCCGGAGGAAGGGGCAGGCATCCTGCGCGGTGAGGACAAAATGCGCTCCGCTTTCGTCTACAGAGACGGCAGCATTCATCCGTTCCCGCCAGGTGCCGGGGAGCTGACGATAGAGGGAGAGTGAACGGTCATCAATATCGATTTCCCAGCCTTTGCAGCAGCTGTGCCTGCACTCCCCTGCCTTGCAGGAAAAAGCATCGCCAAAGGACGGCCTGATATGAAAAAGAACTTCCTGCGCCATAAGATGCATCGCGTCCTTTCATTAAGAAAGTAACAGTATTTTACCAAGCTGCGGGGAGGAATGCAACCGCAAAGCTGCCCCGCTTATGCAAAACAGTTGCCAAGCGGAACGCTTTGTGTTAGTATAATCAAACAACAGATCTGAAAGACGTTTCTTCAGAAAGGAGGCGGGAGATTGGGCAACAAGAAAGGCGGGGCCGAGATAATCCGCTTGGCAAAGCCGATGAAAAAGGGCTTTCTGCGTCTGATCTTCAGCCGTTTTCTGATCATCCTTTTCCTGCTTTTGCTGCAGGTCGGCATCGGGCTGGGGTTCTTCTGGTGGATTACGGAATACGTGCCGTATCTGCATATTTTCCGGGTGCTGTTCACCGCAGCTATGGTGATCTATCTTTTCAACAATTCCATGGATTCTACCGCCAAGCTGACCTGGATGTTCCTGATTGCGCTTATGCCGATCCCCGGTGCGGCATTTCTGCTCTTTACCCAGACGGATATCGGGCACCGGGTGCTGAAACGGCGCGTGGAGGAGCTGATTGCCGAGACGAAGAGCCTGCTCGTGCAGCCTGAGGGCGTGCGGGAAGAACTGGAACAGGACGGTTCCGGGACAGACGATATCGGGACTTACCTGAAACTCAGCGGGAGCTTTCCGATTTACATGAATGCGGAGACGGTTTACTTCCCGGAGGGGGAAGATGCCTTTACGGCACTGCTGGAGGAACTGAGAAAAGCGGAGCATTATATCTTTCTGGAATTCTTCCTGATCGAAGAAGGATATATGTGGAGCGAAGTGCTGAAAATCCTGATTGAGAAAGCACAGGCGGGAGTAGACGTGCGCGTGCTGTACGACGGACTCAGCGAGTTTTTCACGCTGCCGAAGAATTATTACCGACTGCTGGAACAGCACGGCATCAAGGCGAAGGCTTTTGCGCCGATCTATCCCTTTGTCTCTTCCCGGTATAATTACAGAGATCACCGCAAAATCGTTGTTATTGACGGAAAAACCGCCTTTACCGGCGGGTTCAACCTGGCGGATGAATACATCAACAGGATCGTCCGCTTCGGCCACTGGAAAGACACCTCGGTGCTGATACGCGGAAGCGCAGTAAAAAGCTTTACGCTGATGTTTCTGCAGATGTGGTCGGTGGATGAAGAAGGAGAAAAGAAGTCTGATTTTCTCCCCTTTCTTGAAGAACCGGACGACACAGCGGATGCTGCCGACGGATATGTAATCCCCTACAGCGACTGCCCGCTGGATTCCGAAAAAGTGGGCGAAACCGTGTATATGGATATCCTGAACCGGGCTACGGATTACGTACATATCATGACCCCCTACCTGATTCTGGACGGGGAAATGCAGGCTTCGCTGGAATATGCTGCCAAACGAGGCGTGGATGTAAAGCTGATTCTGCCTGGCATCCCGGACAAGAAGATGGCCTACGCCCTTGCCAAATCCCATTACCAGGCACTGATCGATTCGGGCGTTCACATCTATGAATATACACCCGGGTTTGTACACGGGAAGGTTTTCGTCAGTGACGGGTGCAAGGCGGTGGTAGGCACCATTAACCTGGACTACCGCAGCCTCTACCACCATTTTGAATGCGCGGCCTATCTCTACCGCTGCAAGTGCATCAGCGACATTGAAAAGGACTTTCAGGATACGCTTGGCAAATGCCGGGAAGTGACGCCTGAAACCATCGCCCACGAAAAGCGGTTTTACAAAGTCATGGGAAGGCTGATGAAGTTCGTCGCTCCGCTGATGTAACATCTATGGGGACAAAAAATCAGGGTACCGGTTTGAACCGGCGCCCTGATTCCTTTTCTATTCTTTGTCAGAACTTATTCGGCGGGAGAAAAATCTTCCTTGCCGACACCGCAGACTTCACAAACGAAATCATCAGGAAGATCTTCCCACTTGGTGCCATGCTCGTCTTCGTCATATTCCCAGCCGCAGACATTGCAAACGTATACCATGATTTGTGCTCCTTTCTTGCTGAAATGGAATGCTTTCTGACCTTAATTACTTGAAGTAACGCTCCAGAAGGCCTTTGAATGCCTTGCCGTGACGGGCCTCGTCACGTGCCATTTCATGAATGGTGTCATGCAGAGCATCGAGGTTGTACTTTTTGCAGAGCTTTGCAAGGTCCGTCTTGCCCTGGGTGGCGCCGTTCTCGGCATCCACACGCATCTGAAGATTCTTCTTGGTGCTATCCGTCACCACTTCACCGAGGAGCTCGGCGAACTTGGCTGCATGCTCTGCCTCTTCGAGACCGGCCTTCTCCCAGTACATACCGACTTCGGGATAGCCTTCACGGAAGGCGACGCGTGCCATAGCGAGATACATACCGACTTCGGAGCACTCACCCTCGAAATTAGCGTGCAGACCGGCAATGATCTCAGCTTTGACTTCTTCAGGGACATCTGCCCCAAACTGCTTGCCAACACCGACAACGTGCTCGGCAGCCCAGGTCATCTCACCGACGACTTCTGTAAATTTAGAACCGTCAACCTTGCAGACGGGGCACTTCTCAGGAGGCGTATCTCCCTCGTGAACATAGCCGCATACCGGGCAAACCCATTTTTTCATAATGATATCTCCTTTTAATAAAATTGTTTTTACAGTTTTTAACAAAATGTTCTGTCGAACGCATTATGACATAACTCCGGATATTTGTAAAGAGAAACTTTCGTGTTGAAAGAACAGCGAAGGCATGGTATAGTTTGACTGCAGAAATTGCAACTTGCATCAGCAGAAAGGGATCAAATATGGAATATACTTACAGGCCGAGGGGCGTCTGCTCCCAGCAGATGGAAATCGAGACTGAGGGCAATCTTATCAAATCTGTGCGCATCATCGGCGGCTGCTCAGGTAACGGCCAGGGTGTTGCACGCCTGGTGGAGGGCATGGATCTTGACACGGCCATAGGGAAGATGGACGGTATCCGCTGCGGCTTCAAAAATACCTCCTGCCCCGATCAGCTTGCACAGGCTCTCAAGCAGATCAAGGCGAAAACGGAAAAAGAAGAGTGAATACGCTGGAAGAAGTATTGCAGACAGGTTTTGAGGCACTGAACCTGCCGCTTACGGCCGAAGCGCTTGGCCGATACCGCCTGTATTACAATACACTCGAAGAAAAAAACAAGGTGATGAACCTCACGGCCATCACCGGGGAAAAAGACGTTGCGCAGCTGCACTTTCTCGACTGTGCGGCGCTGCTCTGTTTTGCGGAGATGCGCGGAAAAACCGTCTGGGATATCGGAACGGGTGCAGGCTTTCCGGGGCTGGCACTGAAAATCGCCTGCCCGGAAATGAACCTGACACTGCTCGACAGCCTGGACAAGCGCGTTGCCTTTCTCATGGAAACCTGCAGTGCGCTCGGGTTTGAAGATGTAACATGCCTCCATGCCCGCGCAGAGGAAGCTGCCTCTGACAACCGGGAAACAGCGGACATTGTGACCTCCCGCGCGGTGGCAGGCCTCAACGTGCTGGCGGAACTCTGCCTGCCGTTTGTGAAAGAAGGGGGCCTGTTCATTGCCATGAAGGGGCCCGCCTTTGAGGAGGAGCTGGAACAGGCCAAACCCGCCATAAAGGCTCTTGGCGGGAAAACGGAAAAATGTGTGCTCTACACCGTGCCCGGAACGGAGATCCAGCACAGCGCACTGATCATCCGCAAGATCGGGAAAACGGCGGAAAAGTATCCGCGCAGATGGGCACAGATCAAAAAGAACCCGTTATAAAATGCAGCGCTCCAACTCGTAGGCGTTGGTGACGATGGTCCCGGCACCCGCTGCACGAAGCTCTTCCACACTGCGGAAACCCCAGGCAACACAGATACATCTCAATCCGGCGTTTGCAGCCGTCTGCAGGTCGACCTCCGTATCCCCGATATAGACACACTCTTCCCTGTCTGCTCCCAGAAGGCGCATGGCCTCGAGGAGCGTATCCGGCGCAGGCTTGCGGCGGATTTCTTTTTTCTCACCGATAGCGGTTTCGAGCAGATCACCGAAAAAGGTTGCGTTGAGCTCTCTGACGGCCGGATCCGGCTTGTTGGAGACCACCGCCATCCGGCAGCCGGCTGCCTTCAGGTTGGCCAGAAGCTCCATGATGCCGGGATAGGGTGCAGTTTTAATCCGGCAGTGGTCCTGGTACCAGGCTTTGTACTCGTCCAGGATGACCTCTTCCTGTTCGGGTGAAACCTGACCTTTCAGGGAACAGTGCACCAGATGCTTTGCCCCGTTGCCGAGAAAGTGCGCCGCCTCGCTGCGCGTAATCGGAGGAAGGTCATATCTTGCTATAACGGTGTTGACGGAATCCTGCAGGTCGGCAAGGGTGTCAAGGAGCGTTCCGTCCAGATCAAAAAAAACATAGCGGTACTGCATATTTTAAAAACCTCGCGTGCAATGAATTACCTGACCTATTATAAATGGATGATTGAATTTAGGCAATGGGTGTGTTATACTAAATTTTGTTATTTTTCAAGAGGTTTCAGTGCTCTGTCGCGAACTATTTCAGTAAGATTGACAGAATTGTACTGAAAACTAATGAATAGGGAGAAAAGAAAATGAAAAACAATTCTGTAAAAACCATTGTGGCGATCGGCATCGGTGCGGCACTCTTCTTTGTGCTGGGCCGTTTTGTGGCAATCCCGAGCCCGGTTCCCAACACCAATATCTCCAGCCAGTACGGCCTGCTCGCTTTTATGGCTGCGCTGTTCGGCCCTGTAGCCGGGCTGCTGATCGGCCTGATCGGCCATGCGCTGATTGATTTCAGCTACGGCTGGGGCATCTGGTGGAGCTGGGTCATTGCGTCCGCCTGCTTCGGCGTACTGATGGGGCTGGTTTCCAAACGTCTCCGCCTTGCAGACGGTGAATTCGGGAAGAAGGACATTCTTGTGTTCAACCTGTTCCAGATCGGGGCCCACATCATCGCGTGGGGGTTGATTGCTCCGGTGCTTGACATTGTGATGTATGCCGAGCCGGCCAATAAGGTATTTCTCCAGGGGCTTGTGGGTGGAGTTGCCAACATTGTTACCACGGCCATCATCGGAACGCTGCTTTGCATCGCCTATGCTGCGACAAAGCCCAAGACCGGAAGCCTGAAGGAAGAAGAATAATACAACACTTGCGGGGTGGCTCCGGCCACCCTTATTTATTCAGGAGAAACGCATGGACGAACCGCTTATCCAATTTGAAAATTTCGGCTTCCGATATAACGCACAGGCGGAACCCACGCTCTATGACATTAACCTCTCGATCTGCCGCGGGGAAAAAGTGCTGATTTGTGGGATTTCAGGCTGCGGGAAAAGCACACTGGCCCACTGTATCAACGGGCTGATCCCTTTTTCCTATCGCGGTGAAATGCAGGGCAGCTTAAAAATATGCGGCAAAGAGACCCGTGAGCTTGATCTGTTCCAGGTCTCCCAGCATGTCGGCACGGTGCTGCAGGATTCCGACGGGCAGTTCATCGGCCTGACTGTGGCAGAAGATATTGCTTTTACACTGGAAAACGACTGTGTGGAAGACCCGGATCTACACGAACGCGTCCTGAAGACTGCAAAGCTTGTTGACGTTGACACCCGACTCACCAACTCTCCTTTTGATCTTTCGGGTGGGCAGAAACAGCGCGTTTCTCTTGCGGGCATCATGGTAAACGATGTGGATATTTTCCTTTTCGATGAGCCGCTTGCCAATCTAGACCCGGCAACCGGAAAGTATGCCATTGAGCTGATCGATGAGATCCGGAAAAAGACCGGTGCTGCAGTGCTTATCATTGAGCACCGCCTGGAAGATGTGCTTCACCGGGATGTGGATCGGATTGTACTGATGTCAGGCGGAAGAATTGTAGCGGATCTGGCGCCCGATGAGCTTCTCTGCAGCGGTTTGCTGGAAGAGCACGGAATCCGAGAACCGCTCTATCTGAGTGCTATGAAGTACGCCGGCGTGAAACCGCGCCCTGAGCAGAAGGTGCACAGCATACGGACTCTTCAGCTTTCCGGGGAGGAAAAAGAAACCATGCGTGCCTGGAGCGGCACCACACCGAAAACCGGGCAGAAAACAGATCAGCCGGTTTTACTGGAGGTGCGGGATCTCGATTTTGCCTACCAGAATAAGGATCACCTTACGCTGAAAAATTTCTCGGTACAGATCCGGGAGGGAGAACTCACTGCAATTGCGGGAAAAAACGGCGCAGGAAAATCAACCTTTGCAAAGGTGCTGTGCGGGTTTGAGCACCAGCAGAAAGGTAAGATTCTTTTCGCCGGTGAAGATCTGGAAGCGGCAAGCATCAAGGAACGGGCTGACCGGATCGGCTATGTGATGCAGAATCCGAACCAGATGATTTCCAAAACCATGATTTTCGACGAGGTTGCTCTGGGTTTGCGTTCCCGAAATGTGGCTGAGGAGGAAGTAAAACGCCGCGTCGAAGAGACGCTAAAGATCTGCGGGCTGTGGCCGTTTCGAAGCTGGCCCATTTCGGCGCTGAGCTACGGGCAGAAAAAACGCGTGACGATTGCTTCTATTCTGGTGCTGGAACCCCGCCTGATCATCCTGGATGAACCCACAGCCGGGCAGGATTACCGCCATTATACGGAAATCATGGAGTTCCTTACTGAGCTGAACCGGCGCGGGATCACGGTGCTGATGATCACGCACGACATGCACCTGATGCTGGAATACGCCGAGAGGGCACTTGTGTTTCTGGACGGCCAGCTGATTGCAGACGACAGCAGTTCCGCCATCCTGACTGACCGTGAGACTGTCAGCCGGGCAAACCTGAAGGAGACAAGCCTCTATGACCTGGCAGTTCTCTGCGAAATACCAGATGCGCAGGGATTTGTTCAGGGGTTTATCGACTTCGAGAAAAGGGAGAAGCGCGGATGACGAACCTGTTTAACTACATCGACCGGGATTCCCCCATTCACCGCCTTACCGGCGCAACCAAGCTCGTCTGCCTTCTTTTATGGAGCTTTGCCGCTATGATGACCTACGACACGCGTTTGCTTGCGGTGCTGCCTGTTCTCAGCGTACTGCTGTTTGCCGTTTCCCGTATCCGTTTACGCGATGTGCGCTTTATGCTTGTGTTTACACTGGTGTTCATGGTGCTGAACAATGTACTTGTGTTTCTATTTTCACCGCAGCACGGTGTAACCCTGTACGGGACAAAGCATGTGCTCTTCACTCTCGGCGGCAGATATGTCGTCACGAAAGAACAGCTTTTTTATCACCTGAATCTGATGCTCAAGTATTTCGCTTCGATCCCGATTGTCCTGCTGTTTGTCTGTACCACACAGCCCAGTGAGTTTGCAGCTTCTCTGAACAGGCTCGGTGTGAAATATACGATTGCCTATTCGGTTTCTCTCGCGCTCCGGTATATCCCCGATATCCAGCGTGAATACCACGATATTTCTCAGGCGCAGCAGGCCCGCGGCATTGAAATGAGCAAGAAGCAAACGCTGCTGAAACGCCTGATCAGTGCCAGCGCAATCCTGATCCCGCTGATTCTCTCCAGCATGGATCGGATCGAAGTGATTTCCAATGCAATGCTGCTGCGGGGCTTCGGAAAAAAGAAAAAGCGCACCTGGTATATGGGAAGGCCGTTTTGCACGCAGGACTTCCTGGCAATGGCTTTCTGTGCTCTGCTTCTCCTCGCAGCACTCTGGCTGAACGCACGAAACGGCGGGCGGTTCTGGAACCCCTTTGCTTCGTAAACTGACACATTACTCTTTCGGAGGATTATCAACATGGCTCTGGCTGACGATTTCTGGATATTGAGACCGTTCAACACCCTGTTCTGGCTGGTGTTAGGGTTCTTTCTTCTGCTGCTTGCTGTGGCAAGCCTGCTGCTGAGAGGAAAAAGCGAAAAAACAAAGCAGACTGTGCTTGTTACTGCCTGCATCGTCACGCTGATCGGTTTCTTTTTCTACAAGTATTCTCTCTCTCTCGACAGCAATTACAATGTTCTCCGGGGAGATTACGGCGGCTTCAACTGGTGGGGAGAGCTGCCGCTGCACCTCTGCAACATCAATATGATCCTGATTCCGATTGCCGTACTGAAGAAATACAAGCCGTTGATGTGCTTCTGCTTCTTCCTTGCTCCTCTCGGTGCGCTGATGGCCGTGTGTATGCCCGGGGCGGGATTTGACGGCTATTCCATCTTCCTGCCGCGGATGATGGGATACTTCGGAACGCACTTTATGATCATCATAGAAGGGCTGGCACTGGTCACCTTCGGCCTTTACAGGCCGAAATTCCGGGATCTGCCGCGTGCTGTCCTGACGGCATGGGTGCTCATGGTCTGTCTCTTCGGCTTCAACATGTTGCTGCGTCTGACCGGTGTTTATCCGAATGCCAATTACTTTTATTCCGTGGAAACCGAGGGTAACGCTCTGCTGGGGCTCTTTTACCGCTGGATTCCCATACCCTGTCTGTATCTCGCTCCGGCTATTGTGATTCTCGGTGTATATATGCTGCTGATCACAATACCTTTTGCTTTAACCGATCGGAGACAGGGCAAAGAGCACTGAGAAGAAAATTCTGACATGAAAAGATTACGAATTGAAGAGTACCTGGCACTGTTTCCTGACAGCAGGATGAACCCTTACGACCATTCAGAAGTGTTTCTGCCGGAAAAGAAAGATCTGGCTCTCCCCCGCCGAGACCGCAACACCCATAAATACAGTTACGGGCGGGCATTGGTCGTTGCCGGGTCTGTCGGGTTTTCAGGTGCACCCGTGCTTGCAGCGAATGCCTGTGAAAAAAGCGGAGCCGGGCTCACCACATTGATGGTGCCTCAGGACATCTACCCTATTGCTGCCGCCCGCTGTGACGGTGCCGTTGTAACGCCGCTTCCGTCGGTGGCAGGGTGCGCTGCACCGGAAGCGATGGAGATTATTCTGCCTGCTTTGAAACGGGCAAATGCCTGCGCTGTCGGGCCGGGATTCGGCACCGGAGACGGAAGTTCGGAAATCCTGTCCGGCATACTGAAAGAAGCTGAGTGCCCGCTTGTCCTGGATGCAGATGCAATTACCATTCTCGGGAAAAGGCCGGAGCTTTTCTCACTATGCCGCAGCCGGCTGATCCTGACACCTCACGAAGGAGAATTTTGCCGAATCGGCGGCAAAACGGATCAGGGGCGTCTCAACGGTACTTTGTCCTTTACAGAAGAACACCCCGGCGTCATTCTGCTTCTCAAGGGATACGGAACGCTGATCTGTGATGGGAAAACCGTTTCCGTGAATCCCACCGGAAATGCGGCAATGGCAAAGGGCGGTAGCGGAGATGTGCTATGCGGAATCCTCTGCGCTCTGCTGGCACAGGGATTTGAGCCTTTCTCTGCAGCACAGCGTGCCGCGTGGCTGCACGGGCGTGCAGGTGATCTGGCCTGTGAAGAAACAGGAGAGTATTCTCTCTCTCCGTCCGATCTGATCCGCTATCTGCCAAAGGCATTTAAGGAATTGCAATAATTGAATTACTGATACAAGGCGACAAAAAACCTCCGGAAAAAACCGGAGGTTTTACTATTATCATTTTCTTAAAAAGTTCGGCCGATAACACCGAGAAACGAGAGGACCGCAAAAAGGAATGACACGCCGGTAAAGAGGAAGAAGAGTTCTTTTTCTCTCCATTTTTTTCCCGTCCATCCGCCCATTTCCAGATGATGATGGAACGGAGCCATCTTGAAGATTCGCTTCCCGTGCGTCAGCTTGAAATAAACAATCTGAATAATGTCCGAAAGGGTTTCTACCAGGAAGACGAAGCCGAGCGTAACCAGAATAAGAGGCATATCAAACGCAAAGGCCAGCGCTGCCAGCGCACCTCCAAGGAACAGAGACCCGGTATCACCCATGAAAACCTGAGCCGGATTGAAGTTATAGAACAGGAAGCCGAGTAATCCGCCAAGCAGTGAAGAAGCCAAAACGCCGAGCTCTACATGCCTGCCCGTATAAAAAACGATTGTGACAAAGAAGAGGAAAACCGGAAGAGAGGTTCCTGCGGCCAGGCCGTCAATCCCGTCAGTAATGTTCACGGCATTAACCGTACCGCAGATGATAAACGCGGATGCTACATAGTAAAACCAGCGCGGCACCGTAAAGGTAACATTGAAAAACGGCAGATAAACTCTGCTGCTGATAATGTGGAACCGCTCCATCAGGATGACAAAGAGGAGAGCTGCCGCGAGCTGGAGAAGGAACTTCATTCTGGCAGTCAGGCCGAGATTCTGCCGTTTTTTTAGCTTTTCCCAGTCGTCCAGGAAACCGATCGCACCGAACACCAGTGCAAAAAGAAACACAAAAAGATGCAGAAAACGGCCATGCAGCATGTCTTCAAATCCGACCGTCAGAATCCCGAGGGCAGTGGCAAGGATAAACATGACTCCGCCCATCGTCGGTGTACCGGCTTTGGCACTGTGCCAGCTGGGACCGTCCTGACGGATTTCCTGCCCCGCTCTCTGCTTCCGAAGCCAGGGAATATAAAACTTCCCGAAAACGGTTGCAAACAGAATCCCTATGACAAATGCTGTAATAAGCCTGATACTCATAAGCTGCCCTTTTCTTTCAGATAGTCTGCAACAATTTCCCGTTCATCCATATGATGCTTCTCATGCCCGACAATCTGGTAGTCTTCGTGCCCTTTACCGGCAAGTAATATTACATCACCGGGGCCCGCATTGTCAATAGCATAATGGATTGCGTCAATTCTGTCCGTCAAAACATGGTAAGGTGTGGGAGAATCTTTGAGCCCCTCCACGATTTCAGCTATGATGGCATCTGGATCTTCCGTACGCGGGTTATCGCTGGTCACTATCACGAAATCGGAAAACTCCGCAGCTACCCTTCCCATAATGGGGCGCTTCTGCCGGTCTCTGTCCCCGCCGCAGCCAAAGAGTGTAATCAACCGCCCCTTTGTGACAGGGCGCAGCGTCCTGAGAACATTTTCCAATGCGTCCGGCTTGTGGGAATAATCGATGAGGATGGTATAATCCTTTCCGGTGGGGACGGTTTCCACCCTTCCCTTGACACCTTTTGCCGTGGAAAGTGCCGCAGCAGCTTTGGAAAGCGGGATGCCGGCCGCCATACACACGGAGAGAGCCGTCAGCGCATTGTGGACGGAGAACATACCCGGAATTGCAAGCGTAACGGGAACACGCTCCTCGCCGTAAACAGCCAGGAAAGAGACGCCCTGCGCCGTAAGGGAAATCTGATCGGCAAACAGATCCGCAGCAGGGTCTGCAACCGAAGTCGTCAGGCACGGGCAGGAGATGCCCTGCATCATTGTGGAGACATACGGATCATCCAGATTCATGCAGGCGGTATCACACATCAGGAAAAGCCTGTGCTTGGCTGCGGCGTATTCCTCCATGGTTTTGTGCAGATCAAGATGATCCTGCGTCAAGTTGGTAAATGCCGCAACATCAAACCGAAGCCCGCCGACACGGTCCATTGCCAGGGAATGGGAAGAAACCTCCATCACGGCGTAGTCGCAGCCTTCATCCGCCATACGGCGGAACAGGCCCTGAAGCTCAAGGCTCTCAGGGGTTGTGAACTCGGTATGGATCAGTTCTCTGCCGATCCTGTTTCCGTTTGTTCCCACGAGGCCGACTTTTGCATTTTCAGCTTCTTCCAGTATATGCTTGATCAGATGCGTCGTAGTGGTTTTCCCGCTTGTGCCTGTGACACCGATCAGCTTCATCTCACGAGCGGGATACCGAAACCAGGCTGCACTGATCAGGGAGAGTGCAAGGCGGCTGTTCTCCACCTGGATAAAAGGAATATCCTCTGCAGGCACTTCCTCACAGATAATGACAACAGCCCCTGCTTTCACGGCATTTGGGATATAGTTATGGCCGTCCGTCTGCAATCCTCGGATAGCCACAAAGGTATACCCGGGACAGACAGCACGGGAATCATATGCAATACCGGAAATTTCGCATTCCGGATCTGCAGTGCTTTTTATAATAGATAAGTTTTCTGTTAATGATCTCAGTTTCATTTTTTATACCCGTTCCGCAATTCTGAGTTTTGCGCTGCGTGAGCGTGGGTTGGAAAGTAGTTCAGCTTCCGTAGCGGTTATCGGTTTGCGCGTGACGCTGCGCAGTGTTCTGACAAAGCCACAGGTACAGATCGGCGCTTCGCGTGGGCACGTACATCCGTTTTCCCGCTTCTGGATCTCGGTTTTAACGATCCTGTCCTCCAGGGAATGGAAGCTGATAACGCAAAGGCGACCGCCCGGAACCAGCGCATCGGGAGCGGTGTGCATCATCTCACGCACGGCACCGAGCTCATCATTCACCTCAATGCGAATAGCCTGAAAGCACCGTTTGGCCGGATGCTGCTTCTCGCGCAGGGCCGAGGCAGGCATCGCACTTTTGATTACGCTGACAAGCTCTGCGGTAGTCTCCAGCGGTCGGACGCTTCTGGCTTTTTCTATCGCACCGGCAATCCTCCGGGAATACTTTTCTTCTCCGTATTCAAAAAAGATCCTGGCAAGTTCTTCCGGCGAGTAGGTATTCACGACGTCATAAGCCGTCAGTGCAGACGACCTGTCCATCCGCATGTCAAGTGGGGAATCCTGCATATAGGAAAAGCCCCGTTCCGCTTCATCCAGCTGTGGTGAAGAAACGCCGAGATCAAACAGCATGCCATTCACTCCCTCAATGCCAAGATCCCGGACAACGGCAGAAGCACGGCGAAAATCGGAATGAACGAAGGTGATCCTGTCTGCAAACGGAGCAAGGCGTTCGGACGCATGCTGCAGCGCATAATCGTCTTTATCAATACAGATCAGACGGCCGGACGTCAGGCGGGACGCGATTTCATACGAATGCCCCCCGAGTCCAAGCGTGCCGTCAAGGTAAATCCCGTCAGGCCGGATCGCAAGCCCGTCCAGACACTCCTGCAGGAGAACGGGAATATGCTGCCTCTCATCCATCAGAAACCGAGCTCCTGCATTACGGCGGCAATGTTTTCCGCGCTCTTTTCCGCCCCGCAGACAGCTTCCCACTGGTCAGGATCCCAGAGCTCGGCATGATTGTTGCAGCCGATCACAACGACATTTTTACTCAGCCCGGCATACTCTCTCAGAGCACCGGGAATCAGGGCACGCCCCTGTGCATCGAGCTCACACCGCGCGGCATAGGCAAACAGCGGCCGCATTTTCCTCTGGTTGACATACGGCATAGCACTGACCCTGTCAGAAAGCTCCTGCCAGCTGGCACTGCTGTATGCATTCAGGCATTTGTCCATTGAAAGCGTAATATAAAAAACTTCTCCAAGCTCTTCCCTGAGCCGGGCAGGAATAAAAATACGACCCTTGCTGTCTAACGAATGCTTATACTCCCCTGTCACGGTGATACACCCCACTTTTCACCACTTTTAACCATTTTCCACCACTATTATATGGGGTGCCTTGTAAAATTGCAAGTGAATTTTTTTGTATTATTTCGTCTTTTTTATTCCATTTTTTTGCCATTACGGGGGATTTTGTGAACAAAAAAAGCGCCTTTACGGCGCTGTTTTTTGCTCTGGCACAGGACTTGGTGGCGATGGTTTCAGCAAAGCACAAAACCTTGTATTACGCTCTCAGGCCCAGCCTTCCTCATCCTCTTCTTCAGGCTCTTCTGCTTCCTGAGCGGCAGGTGCACTCTGTGCTGCAAGCGGATTGGAACCCTGAAAAGCGGACTGCGTCTGACGGACAGTTGTCAGGGCATCATTGAGTGTTGCTTCTGCGCGGCGGATGATCTCATCCACATACTGACTTGCGACGCGTTTGAGTTCTCCGGTTTTTCTCTCCGCCTCTTCCACCATCTGGGCGCTTTTTTCTCTTGCCACGCGGACGATTTCCTGCTCATCTACCATACGGGCAGCCTGTTCTTCGGCATTTTTCCGCAGAGCTTCAGCTTCCCTCTTGGCGTTGCCGATGAATTCATCGCGAGCGGCAACGAGACGCTTGGATTCAGAGATGGAGGAAGGAAGCGCTGCTTTGATATCGTTGATGATATCAATTGCCTTTTCACGCTCGATAATGCACTTGTCATTGCCGAGGGGAACACCCCAGGCTTCGTTTACCATTCCGTACAGAATGTCAAGCAGTTCAATGATGTCGTTCGAATTATCCATAGGTTTCAGTTCCTCCGTTGTTTCGCTTTATTTTCAATTTCTTTGATCAGTTCATTCGGCACAAGCCCCGTAATGTCCGCCCCATAGGCTGCCATCTCCCGCACGACCGAGGAGCTGAGAAAGGTATATTTTCCGTCGGCAGTAAGAAACATCGTTTCCAGGGCGGGATTGATATTTTTATTAATGAGGTTCATCTGGAATTCATATTCAAAGTCAGATGCTGCGCGAAGACCTTTGACAATCACCGCTCCCTCAAACTGCCTGGCATATTCTGCCAGCAGGCAGGATTGTGCATCCACCCGAACATTGGGATAGCGCGACACCGCCCGGCGGACCATATCAAGCCTTTCCTCTACGGTAAACATATGCGTAGGCTTCGAGGCGTTGTGCATGATGCAGACGATCACTTCGTCAAAAATATTGGCTGTGCGGCGGATAATGTTGAGATGCCCCAGGGTGATCGGATCGAAACTTCCGGGGCAGATCGCTATACTCATACAGCGCTCTCCTTGGTGTAGGTACAGATTTTCACTTTTCCGTAACGGTACTCCCGGAGGCGATGATAAGGCGATGTCATCTCGGGAAGAGCGCAGTCACGATCAGCTTCTACAATTATTATACCACCTTCCGACAGGATGTCAAATAAATTGATAGATTCCAGAACTTTTTCGTACAGTCCTGAAGCATAAGGCGGGTCAACAAAGATCAGGTCAAAGGGAGCGCACCGTTTCAGGTAAGCCAGAGCATCGGAACGCACCACTGTCGCTTCCATAGAGCATAGCTGCAAGTTCTCCCTGACATTGTTCAGGGATGCGGGAGAATTGTCAACAAAAACAGCTTCCCGCGCGCCCCTGGAGAGTGCTTCAATTCCCAGCTGCCCGGTACCTGCAAACAGATCGAGCACCCGCCTGCCCTCCACGTCGGAAGCGATAATGTTGAAAACAGCTTCCTTGACGTTATCCGTCGTCGGGCGTACGTCATCCCCCGCAGGGGTTTTCAGCCTGCGCCCGCGGCAGGTGCCGGTGATGACTCTCATGATTCAGATTCCTCCCAGTTCGTTTCCGTATTCTCTTCCTCATGAAAATGGTTGTAAACAGCAGCCGCCGTATTTTTCGGTACAACGGCACATAAATCAGAAAATGCAGCGGAGCGAACCGCTTTTACGGTTTTGAATGTCTTGAGGAGCTCGGCTTTTCTTTTTTCTCCCACACCCGGTATCCTGTCAAGCTCGGAGCCGTAATGCTCAAGCCGGAGAGAACGCTGGTATTCAATGGCAAAACGGTGTGTTTCTTCCTGAATCCGTCCGATCAGGGAGAAGACAGCCTGCGTGCCCTGAATTCCGATTTCCAGCCCATCCGGTGTGATGAGGGCACGGGTACGGTGCCTGTCATCCTTCACCATTCCGAAAACCGGAAGAGAGATGCCAAGGTCTTCAAGAGCGCGGCAGGCGGTCGCCGCATGCACGTCTCCGCCGTCGATCAGCAGGAGATCCGGCAGATCTGAGAACTTCTCATCCCCGTCAGCTGCGCGGTGGAAACGGCGATGAACTGCCTGATACATGGATGCATAATCGTCCTGCATTTCCATATCTTTCATACGGAATTTACGGTAATCCTTTTTGAGAGGTTTGCCGTTTCGAAAAACAACCATTGCCGCTACAATCCCTGTATTCCCGAGATTTGAAATATCAAAGGATTCAATCCGTTCGGGGAAGCGGTCCAGCGAAAGCATTTTCTGCAGCAGCTCAAGGTTTTTTGAACGTCTGCGGTTTTCGGTGGTGCGGCGGAGGATCTCTTCCGATGCATTCATTTCAGCCATTTCCAGAAGGCGGCGCCTTTCTCCGCGCTGCGGAACTTCGAGATGCACCTTGCGGCGATTCCCTTCGGAAAGCAGCTGTTCAAGATCTTCCCTGTCTTCCGGTTCGGTCTGCAGCAGGATGTAACCGGGCCGCATTCCCTCCCGCGGAAGATAATACTGCTTCACAATTTCGGAAATTGCTTCCGGATCGTCTTCAATCGGCTCTTCGATCACAATAGTTTCCTTCCCGGCAAGATCTCCCCCGGAAAAGTGCAGGACCGAAAAGCAGCAGATGGCACCCCGACAGAAAGCAAGAGCGTCGGTGTCCGTAAATGCAGTGGAGATTACGCGCTGTTTGTTTACAAGAGCCTCAACGGAACGCATTCTGTCACGCAGACGGGCAGCCAGTTCAAAGCGGTATTCTTCAGCGGCTGCCTCCATCCGGTTTCTGATTTCCTGAATCAGATCATCACTGCGGCCCTCCAGAATCAGTGCTGCCTGGCGGATTCTGTTCCTGTATTCTTCTTCCTGCATTTCCGGAAGACACCAGCCGTCACACGTCCCGATATGGTAGTTCAGGCAGGGGCGTTCCTTGCCGATATCTGAAGGGAAAGAACGCGTACAGTCAGGCAGAAGAAGCGTATGGCAGATCGAGCGGATAATCTCGTGGGAAATGCCGCGTCCGCCGAAAGGCCCGTAGTAAGCAGCGCCGTCATCAAACCGTTTTGAAGAAACCGATATCACAGGATACGGTTTCTTCAGATCAATCCGGATAAAAGGATACCCTTTATCATCTTTCAGCAGAATGTTATAGTGCGGTTTGTGACGTTTGATGAGCGAGTTCTCAAGAATGAGTGCTTCAAATTCGCTGTTTGCGACAATTACATTGAAGTCAGCTATTTTTTCAATCATAGCAGCAACCTTCGGGAGATGTTCTCCGTGAAAATAGCTGCTGACACGGTTTTTCAGTTTTTTCGCTTTGCCGACGTAAATCACGTCAGATTTACAGTCGAGCATGATATAGACGCCGGGAAGCAGAGGCAGATTATTGGCCTTTGCCCGAAGCGTTTCCAGTTCAGGATTCAAGAGTCGTCCCCCGCTTCCGGCATAACCTTTTTCCTCTTTTTCATATCGACCTTTCCGTATAAAAAAAGCGTGCCTTTAAGCACGCCCTTTTACCCAATGTGAGATTACTCAGAGAAGTCAGAATCGATCAGTGCGGAAAGCGTGTCGATTGCCTCATCCTGATCAGGACCGTCAGCGATGAGATTGATCGTCGTACCTTTCACGATTCCAAGAGAAAGAACACCGAGAAGGCTCTTCGCATTGACACGGCGCTCGTCCTTTTCGACCCAGATGCTGCTCTTAAACTCATTGGCTTTCTGGATAAAGAAAGTCGCAGGTCTTGCATGAAGACCGACCTGATTGTTAATTACTACCTCTTTAGAGACCATAGTTCCCTCTCCTTATACATAGAGTACATTGTAAGAATAGCAGATTTTTTTGCAATCGTCAACAAGCAGTTCATATTTGTTAGATTTAACCATTTTTCGGCTCAAAAAAGTCTGTTTTTTATATCAATTCGACTATAGTTGCCAAAGAATTCCTATCGTTTCCCCATCATCTTAACTCCACGATTGTAACACCGGTTTCTCCTTCTCCAAAAATTCCCAACCGAAAAGATCGGACTGATTTGTTCTTTTTCAGCATCTGATGGATCGCCGTTCTGAGAGCACCTGTGCCTTTCCCGTGTATAATACGAATGGGAGATACTTTTGCCATCACTGCACCGTCAATAAACTGCTCGGCGGTCGCCACTGCTTCTATGGATTCCATACCGCGAAGATCAATTTCAGGCTTGAAAGAGGACGATCTCAGAGAGGCGCCGGACGAGGAAACGCTCTTTTTCGGTTTGACAGACTTTCCTTCGAGGAGATAGACCTCATTTTCTTTTGCTGTTACCGTCATTCTTCCGGCTTTCAAGGTAAGAGTACGGTCAGCTGAAACGGAAACCACCTCAGCCTGGACCCCCATCGAGCGGATTTCCACCACATCCCCTGCCCGGATTTCCCGGGAAGACTGCCTGGTATCTTCCTGTCTGGAAGATACCGGATCAAGGCCGTCCTGCGCCGCATTTATCCTGCGCCGCAGTTCGTTACGTGCTGTGTTGATGCGGTGAACATCATCTTCCTCATTGAGGCGTTTTTTCATCTCGTCGAGCTCGGCGAAAACCTGCTCGGCGGTATCCCGTGCTTCCTCAAGGATACGTTCTGCCTCTCTCTTAGCTTTTATATCTGCCTTTTCCAGCCGGATTTCGAGTTCAGCCTTCAGCCTTGCGGATTGTTTGGCGTTTTCTTCCGCTTCCCGCAGTTTGACGCGCTCGCTGTCTCTGTCCTTTTCCAGCAAAACACGCATCTGTTCCAGCTTCTCAACGGTTGCTTCAAAACTGGCATTCTCCGTGCTAACGCGGTTTCTTGCATCTTCAATAATTTCATCGGGGAGCCCGAGGCGCTTTGAAATGGCAAAGGCATTGGATTTACCGGGAATTCCCATCAGCAGGCGATAGGTCGGCCGAAGGGTTTCAATATCAAATTCACAGGAGGCATTGATCACACCCGGTTCATTCGTAGCATAGAATTTCAGCTCAGTATAATGCGTGGTTGCAGCAATCAGGGCACCCTTTGCTCTCACGTGCTCAATGATTGAAACTGCAAGAGCTGCTCCTTCCGCCGGATCTGTTCCTGCTCCGGGCTCATCAAAAAGAACGAGGGACTTTTCATCACATTCCGCCAGGATGCTGACGATATTCGTCATATGGGCGGAGAATGTGGAAAGATTCTGCTCTATACTCTGCTCGTCTCCGATATCTGCAAGGATATGGCTGAAGACCGGAAGCGCACTCCCGTCAGACGCCGGGATATGAAGACCGCACTGATTCATAGCGGCGAGCAGGCCGATCGTCTTCAGCGCAACGGTTTTTCCTCCCGTGTTGGAGCCTGTAATCACCATGGTATCGAACCCTCGGCCGAGTTCGACGTCGATAGGCACCGCGGTATCCCGGTTCAGGAGTGGATGCCGGGCTTTTCGAAGAATAATCCCTTCCTCTCCTGCCGCGGCTGCACAGCAGTTCAGCGCATAGGAAAGCTTTGCCTTGGCAAAAATGACATCCAGACGAACCAGCAAAAACCAGTCGGATTCCATATCTGTGCGATGTGCTGCACATTCTGCGGAGAGTTCGGCGAGAATCCGCTCGATTTCGAGCTTTTCTTTAGCTGCAAGTTCCCGCAGTTCATTATTTGCTTTGACTGCACCCATCGGCTCAATAAACAGAGTGGCACCGGTCGCTGAAATGTCATGTACAAGGCCTGGAACCGAGTTCTTGTATTCCGCTTTTACCGGAACGACATAGCGCTCTGAGCGCATGGTAATAATCGGTTCCTGCAGGACCTTTGCATAGGACGGTGAAGAAATAATCTTCTGCAGCGCTTCCCGGGCTCTTGCAGCTGCAGCACGCATCTTTCTGCGGAGATCTGCCAGGTCGGAGGATGCACTGTCCGAAATCTCATCCTCTCCGGAGATAGAGGAGGTTATCTTTTCTTCCAGATATTTGTTGGCACGAAGCGCAGAGAATAGATGGTCAATCTTCGTTTTTCCCACGCTGTCGTCCGCCACATAGGAACGAACCAGCCTTGCACAGCGCAGCAACGCTGCAATATTCAGCAGCTCACGAGTATTCAGTGCACCGCCGAGATCCGCTCTCGCAAGAGAAGGCCTGATATCTTTTACGCCGGAAAAGGAAGGGCTTCCCCGCACTGTCATCATGGTGCAGGCACAGTTGGTTTCCTCAAGACGTAAGGCTACCTCAGCCGGTTCCGTTGAAGGCTTAAGGGAAAGGCATTCTTCTTTCGCAGGGGCGCTCACAGCCTGCTCGGAGAGCATCTTCAGAACAGCGGGCAGCTCCAGCGTGGATAATGATTTTTCAAAAAAGCTCATAACTTACACCTTTAAAGCATCAGACTGGAAAAGGATTCTTTTCCAGTATTCAAGCGTTGCAAAACGTCGCCCTGCCTGTGCAGCCAGATAGCTCTCAGAAGCAAGGCTCAGGCGCTTCAGTGCTTCTTCCGGCAGAGTAAAAGAAAACAATCGCTTTGAGGGGGCGGAAGCAATATATCTCATTGCCCCTAAAGAGGCATCACATAAAAACAGTCCCTCTCCAAGCTCACTCTTTCTGCAGGCTCTGCAGCATATATGACCGGATTGTATCCCAAGAACAGGCAAAACAGGATCCTTCTTTCCACAGAAACAGCAGGCAGAGAGATCGGGAGCATAGCCCATCAAACACATCAGGCGAACCTCAAATGCCGCCTTTACCAAAAGCGGGCTGCACAAATCGTGGCTGATGGCATAGAGGGAATTCAGAATCAGCTGAAAGGAATCCGCGTCCGGCTGATCCTCCTGTACAAAAGCTTCGATGCATTCGGCAAAATAGCAGCCGAGTGCAAAATTCTCAAAACTTTTCCTGAGCCCTTCAAAGGGTTCTTTCACCACAGCTTCCTGCACTGTGAGCCGGCCCTTGTTTTCAAAAAAACTCATCTCGGAGAGCGTAAGCTGCTGGGTTGCAGCTGCGATCCTGCTGCTTTTTCTTACGGCGCCGCGCGCTTTGGCAGTCACAATTCCGCGGTCAAACGTAAAAAGAGTGAGAATCCTGTCCGCTTCTTTGTACCGCACTTCACGGAGAACCAATGCGTCCGTTTTTAAAAACGCCATCAGTCGTTCCGATAACCGAAATTGCGAAGCTGAATTTCGCTGTCACGCCAATTCTCTTTCACCTTTACCCATGTTTGCAGGAATACTTTGGCACCAAGAAACGCTTCGATCTCTTCTCTCGCTTCGGCGCCGATCTGCCTCAACATAGAACCGTTTTTCCCGATCAGAATTCCCTTGTGGCTCGGTTTCTCACAGTAGATAGTGGCCTCGATATCCAGAATACCGTTATCCCGTTCAGAAAATCTGCTGATCTCTACTGCAGTACCGTGAGGCACTTCTTTCTCTACTGAGCGGAGAATCTTTTCCCGGATCAGTTCTGCACAGATCTGGCGCTCCGGCTGATCGGTTATGCTGTCATCCGGGAAGAGATGCGGACCTTCGGAAGCATACTTCTGCATCTCCGCAAGGAGAATATCAAGCCCGTCTCCGTTCTTTGCAGAAACGGGTACAACGGAATCAAAATCAAATACCTGCGTCCAGGCTGCAATAACGGGAAGAAGACTTTCTTTTTCAACCGTATCAATCTTGTTGATTACCAGGACGGCAGGAACCCCGCTCTCCCGAATTCTGTCCAGCAATGCCGTTTCTCCCGGACCGATTTCCGGAACCGGCTCAATGAGGAAAAGGACACAGTCAACATCCGTCACGCTTTCTTTGACCACGTTCACCATATAATCCCCAAGGCGGTTACGGGGTTTGATGAAACCAGGAGTATCAAGCAGAATATACTGCGTGTCGCCTTTTGTCACAATCCCCATAATACGGTTGCGTGTTGTCTGCGGTTTGTTGGAAACGATGGCAATTTTCTCCCCTACAAGAGCATTTGTCAGCGTTGATTTTCCAACATTCGGCCTGCCGCAAACAGTGACTACTGCTGTTTCAGTCATGTTCCAGTTCCTCCATAATCGCTTTTTCCCGCGCACGCATCTGTTTTTTCATTTCTCCCTCATCTGTATGATCATAACCCAGAAGATGTAGAACAGAGTGCACGGTAAGATACTGAATTTCATGGTTGAAGCCGTGTCCGTATTCCTCTCCCTGTTCCTCACACCTTTTCAGATTGAGCATAATGTCCCCCAGGAGGACGGCACCGGTTTCCATCTCACATTCACAGTCTTCCTTGCAAAAAGCGCCGGGCGTCAGATTGTTCAGCGGAAAGGAGAGCACATCCGTAGCACTGTCCACATTTCGGAACTGTCTGTTTGCATTGTGAATCTCTTCATCATCGCATAACAGCACGGAAACGACACAATGTGCCGGTATTTTTTCGGCTTCCAGAACTTTTTCAACAGCTTTCCGGATCAGGCGTGTACTCTGCGGATGGCCGAGATTTTTCTTTCCGCGGCTGACATAAACTTCATTCATTTCTCAAACTTCCTCCTGAATTTCTGCGGCGGTTTCGGCTTGCCGGAGGAACTTCCGGCAGGTGTTTTCTTTTCATATTCCTCATAGGATTCTATTATTTTCTGCACGAGACGATGCCTCACGACATCTGCTCCGGTAAGCGTACAGATGGCAACATCATCAATCCCTTCCAGCACCTTCATGGCAACTTTCAGGCCGCTGGTCTTTTCCTCCGGCAGGTCAATCTGTGAAACATCTCCGGTAATGACCATCTTGGACCCGAATCCAAGCCTGGTAAGGAACATCTTCATCTGCTCTCCGGAAGTATTCTGCGCCTCATCCAGAATGATAAAGCTGTCATCGAGGGTTCTGCCACGCATATAGGCCAGCGGAGCTACCTCGATGTTTCCGCGTTCAAGATACTTCTGATAAGTTTCCACCCCGAGCATATCAAACAGCGCATCGTAAAGCGGCCGCAGATAAGGATCGACCTTGCTTTGCAGGTCTCCCGGCAGGAATCCGAGCCTTTCACCAGCTTCAACAGCCGGCCGGGTAAGAATAATGCGGTTGACTTCTTCTGCGCGAAACGCAGCAACCGCTGCCGCAACGGCCAGATACGATTTTCCCGTCCCTGCAGGGCCTTCGCCTACCGTTATTGTGTTGGAGGCGATTGCATCACAATAAAGCTTCTGGCCTATCGTTTTCGGTTTGATCGGTTTCCCGTTTGCGGTAATACAGATCACATCGCCAACAAGTTCCTGAATTTTATCCTCTCTCCCCTGCTGTACCAGACGCAGGACATAGCGAACATTCTGGTCGCTGATGTTCTCTCCTTTTGCTGCGAGCGTGAGAAGACCTGCAATTGCCTTCTCAGCCAGCATCACATCTTCTGCCTCGCCGCAAATGTGCAGTGCATTTTCCCGATCGAGGACTTTTACGCCAAGCTCAGCTTCCAGAATTCTTAAATTCTGATCAAAGGAACCGAAGACGTTAATCACATCTTCTATTCTCTCCACCTCAATGATTTTATCGATCATAAACCTTCCTTACCCTTCAGCATCCGGCTGAATCAATGCGATATCTGAATTATAATGAACTGTGAACAAGAAATCAACACGTATTTTCAGAAGAGATTAATCATAAACAGAAAAGCCCTCCGATTTATAAGGAGAGCTCTTCTGTTCTATATTGTGCTTATTCATTATTAAAACAGTTCTGTCAAAACCTTTATCGTCAGCAATATAATAACAGTGATTACAGCGGGACGGACAATTTTTGATCCGTCTTTCAAAACAAGTCCCGAGCCCAGATAATGCCCCGCTACGGAAGCCACTGCTGCAATCAGGCCGAGAGCGATAAACACCTTTCCGTTCAGCAGAGATGTTATCAAAGCCCCGATATTGCTTGAAAGATTTACCAGTTTTACATTTCCGGATGCCGTACGCAGATCAAGCTTAGCCAGATTGCAGAATATCAGCAGCAGAAACGTTCCTGTCCCGGGACCGTAAAAACCGTCATACATTCCGATCAGCAGAGATGCTGAAAGTACGATACTGAGCTGCTTCTTTTCTTCAATCTCTCCTCTTTCTTCGGGGAAAGAATGCTGCCGCAGCACCGCAAAAGCGACGAAAGGCAAAACAACCAATAGCATGGCTTTCAGATATTTTTCATCCACGGCAAGCTGCATACGAGTTCCGAAATGAGCTCCTATCAAAGCCAGAAAAACTGACGGAACCCCGAGCTTCCAGTCAATGAACCCGCTTTTGATAAATCTGGAAGTTGAAACCATTGTACCGATCCCTGCTGAGAGTTTGTTGGTTCCCAGGGCAAGATGAGCAGGAAGCCCTGCCAGAAAATAAATCGGAACAGATATGATTCCGCCGCCGCCCGCCATACTGTCTATAAACGAAGCCAGAAACACGCCTAACACTACAATTCCTATCATCTGCCAGGTTAGATCCATTGGGAAAAACAATTCTCTCATTACTTTGACTCCTGCTGTTCAAAAGATCTCCGCCTGAAACGACGGAGATCTTTTTATCATTCTTTTAATGTGATAACCCTGTTTTACTTTTTATTTCAGCACAAAGCAGATTGCGTAGACCGCAGCTTCCGGAGCGCGGAAGGAAATTCCCGTGACTGCGCCATTCTCGATTTTAACCTCAGCATTATAGAAGTGGAGCGTTCCATCTTGCGAGGAATATACCACAGCGCAGTCTTTCACCTGCGCAAGAACAGGAGTACCGGTAGAATTATCCAGAACGGGCAGAGGAAGCATCGTCTTCACAGTCACATTGGCACCTGTATCTGCGATTCCTCCCTGCGGAGTGGCGAGCCATATTGTATATGTCAGTACAGTGATCTCATCCGGATCTGCATCCATGGGTTTTGCAACATAGTTCCGAATAAGGTTTGAAACAGCGACGGATGGTTCCGCAGATTCGGCATGAAGTACTGTTCCTTCCGGAACGGGACTGTCGGCTACAAAACTGCCGTAGTCGGAAGTTCCTTCTGTTACTGTCGGCACGTTCGTCTCCGTAGCAGGAGTTTCTGCTGCATTATTCTCTGCAGGGGCGGATGTGGATTCCGGATTTTCCGCAGTACCCGCCTGCTGCTGTGTAGCAGTATCTGCAGACAGAGCGGGATGCGGTTTCGGATCAGGATCAGGGTTCTTCGGGAGGACACCGTAACCGACAATATGCTCGTCATCCAAAGTATACGGGAATGTACCTACTTCTTCGGTGTGGTTTCCTTCTACCGTTGCGAAAACATTCGCGTCCACTTCGACGGCAAACACAATGCCGACATGATCAGGTTTTCCGTTTAAATCCATATCGAAGAAGGCAAGATCGCCAGCTTTCGGAGTATAGGAGCGCGGCTCATACTGTCCGCTCTCGGAGAGCTTTTCGATCCAGCTTCTTACTTCTATATCCTGAGGAAATGCGTCCTCCGGAATACCGGCATAGTGCAGGCAGAAGGAAACAAACATCGCACACCATTCCCCGTAAGGATGCCCGCACCAGGCACCGTAGCGGGTATAGTTATGAATATCATAGGATTTTGTGTTTTCATTCCATTCCGCTTCAAAGTTGTCGCTGCTTTCCTTATACCCCAGCTGGGTATTCGCAATAGAAATTAAATCTGTTGCCCAGTCACCTGTGAGTTCAACATAATATAACACTCTTTCCCAGATCGGAGCGCCTTCCAGATCAGCCGTCTTATCAGCTACAGGAGGCTTGGTCGGTTCATTCAGCGGCTGCTGCTCATTGGTCTGCGTCTGCCCATCCGCGGTATTCCCCTCTGTTTTCGGAAGAACCCATTCGGCCCTCACTTCGCCGCAGCGTGTACAGGTATATGCAACGCCTGTTGCACCTTGTGTCTGTGCCGAGGGTTCTACAACAACCTTTCCTTCATCCCAGTCATGTCCGAGCGGTTCGCTGATATCCTCATATTTTATATCACCGCATCCGGAGCATACATAAGGCGTGAAGCCATATTCCGTGCAGGTCGGCTCCTTTTTATAATCGTTTGCCGGTTCATAAGTATGTTCGTGAGCTTCTTCTGCCAAAGCTGCTGTACCGTTGAGACCTGCAAGCATCACAACAACCATCAGAAGCGCTATGCATTTATTCAGCGTCTTAAAGGATTTCAGACTGTTCATTTTGACAACCTCCATCAGATATTAAAGAAATAGGGGTTCACATAATATTATATTACTCTTAATTACTCGAAATGTCAACATAATATAGTTTCTTTTATAAAAAAATAACCGGAAACGACTTATAGGATCGTCCCCGGTAATAAACAGCTGCCTTCCTTTTGCGATATCTGTTATGCTTCATCAGCCTTATTCAGCATGGAAAAATACCTGTTGTGAGCTTCTTCAAAAAGCTGATTGAAAGAGCCTTCTCCGCTGTTCTGGATATTTTCAAAGTAAAGATGTTCATGGTCGGCAAGTTCAGGATGTGCACGTACTAATGTTGCAATACCTACATTGGAGCAGATTGCTCCGATTCTTTTACAGTCTCCCATCAGGTTTGAAAAGGCGGCATCAGCATACAGTGAGCAGATTCCCTCTCCCATACGTTTGAAATGGTTTCTCTGTAGCTGGTTGAGGAGCTCATTCAGGACGCGGACATGCGGTTCGATCATCTCCGCCTCATTCAGGTTTCGCTTCTCAAATGCATTTCGTGTATGATCGAGCATGTCATCAATCAGCTGCTTCAGAATGTCAATTTCCCGCAGCGCATCATTGGAAAACGCAGTGTTGTTTTTTGCCATTCCGGAGGCAGCGTCTGCTATATTCACTGCATGGTCTCCAAGCCGCTCAAACTCCGTATTTACCTTGTAATACTGGTTCAGAATGCTTGCATGCATCTCCTGATGCAGGTGTGGCTGGAGCTCTACCATATAATGGCTGACACGGTCAGTCATACGGTCAATATCACTTTCAAGAGACAAAAGATCTTTATATTTCTTTTCGTTGTAAGACGAAAGAAGAGCAAAACCTGTGGTAAGGTTTTCTCTTGCTGCAGAGAACATGGCAAGAAGGACTTCATAGCATGAACGCAGAGAAAGCATCGGCGTGGTAAAGAATGCGGGGTTGAGGCCTTCCAGCAATTCCTTGTATTTGTCTTCCTGTTCCGGCTCACTCGGGATAATTTTGCAGCTCAGCTTTTCGTAGATGCCGATCATTGGGAATAGCAGAACTGCACATGCGAGATTGAAAATCGTGTTGGTGTTTGCAATGATACCGGAGTTGACGGTTTTGTTCCACAGCGTATCCAGTACACCGATTTTATGCAGAACTGTAACACCGACCAGGACAACGACTGTTTCACTGAGGTTAAAAAGGATATTCACAACGCCGACACGTTTCGCCTCCGGCCGTGCACCGATGGAACAGACGATAGCCGTAGTTACACAGTCTCCCAGATAAATGCCGACGATGACAGCATAGATTGCCTTGAAGGTCAGCACACCGCCTGCAGAAAATGCCTGCAGGATACCGATGGTGGCAGAAGAGCTCTGTAACGCAAATGCTACTCCTGCGCCGGTCAGATACCCGATAAACGGGTTATCCCCAAGCCCGGAGAAGAGCTTTTCCACAATACCGGACTCTGTCAGGCTCTTGACAGCGCCTGTCATATTCATCAGGCCGGTAAAGAGAATTCCGAAACCGACCGCAATACTTCCGACGGATTTTGAATTCTTCAGGAAACCAGTCATAATGATCAGCATACCTACAATCAGAGCTACCGGAGCCAGCGTGGAAGGCTGCAGATAACGCAGGAAAGAACCGCCGGAAGCATCCAGATCAAGCAGCCGGATGATCTGTCCCGTTACGGTAGTTCCCACATTTGCTCCGATTATAATACCGAGAGACTGATGCAGCGTCAGAATTCCGGCTCCCACCAGACCGGAAGTGATTACGATAGTCGCTGTGGAGGACTGAATCAGAGCTGTGACGACTACACCGAGCAGAAATGCCTTTACGGGATTGTCGGTCACCTTTTCCATGATAAGCCTCATGGTGGCGCCGGAGTTTTCTTTCAGAGAATCTCCCATCAGGCGCATGCCGTACAGGAACAGTGCAAGGCCTCCAAGGAGAGAAATAACATTTAATGGACTCATTTTACGTTTTAAACAGATCTACTTTCTTTGAAAAATACCGGGAAGAAACTTTTCTACCCGGTATCTTTTACCAAAATGATTAAGCTTTGACGATAAGGCTGCGGCCAGTCATTTCTTTGGGCTGCGGAATACCCATGACATCCAGAATTGTCGGTGAGATATCAGCCAGGCGTCCGTTTTCAAGAGTAATACCCTTCTTTGTTACCAGGAACGGAACCGGGTTCGTTGTATGAGCAGTGTTGACTTTACCGGTTTCGTCAAACATACAGTCGGCATTTCCGTGGTCCGCCGTTACAAGCAGAATGACATCGGGATGCTTTTTCAGCTCTTCCACAATACGGCCCATGCACGTATCTACCGTTTCAACTGCCTTTACAGCCGCATCCATCACACCAGTATGGCCGACCATATCACAGTTTGCGAAATTGCAGACTATAAGATCGTACTGATCGCCGGCGATAGCTTCCACTACCTTGTCAGCAACCTTTTCGGCACTCATCTGCGGAACGAGGTCATAGGTAGCAAATTCTTTCGGGGAAGGCACGAGGCAACGATCTTCTCCTTCACACTGCTTTTCAACACCACCGTTGAAGAAGAAGGTGACATGTGCATACTTTTCCGTCTCAGCAACGCGGAATTGTTTCAACCCCATAGAGCTGATCAAATCACCGATTGTGTTTTCAATTACTTCAGGCGGATAGGCAATGGGAAGAGTGAGGTTTTCATCATACTGTGCCGTGCAGACATAGCTGAGAGGAAAAACTTTCTTTTTGCGCTCAAACCCATCAAATTCCGGAAGATTAAGCGCCCATGTCATCTCGCGGGCACGGTCAGGACGGAAATTCATAAACACGACACTGTCGCCCTGGTTTATAACACCTTCAGGAGCAATCACAGTGGGAAGCATGAACTCGTCGGTCAAATACTTCTCGCCAGCTTCATCCCATGTCTGGTAACTGGTTTCCACCGCATGAACAGGGTCAGGATCCTGATTTCCCTCTCCGCAAACGATGCAGTTATATCCTCTTTCTACACGATCCCAGCGTTTGTCACGGTCCATACCCCAGAAGCGGCCCTGAATCGTAGCGATCTTTGCATTGCCAACTTCCTTGCATTTCTCATGAAGCTGGCCAACAAAACCCGCACCGCTGGTAGGCGGAACATCACGCCCATCTAGGAAGCAGTGCACATACACCTGCTTCACACCGCGCTGCTTTGCCATATCCAGCATTCCGAAGATATGCTTCAGATGGCTGTGAACACCGCCTGTGGATACGAGGCCCATAACATGAAGAGGCCTATTATTAGAAACCGCGTCATCAAGGCACTTTATATACACAGGATTTTTGAAGAAGTCACCGTCTTCAATTTCCTTCGTCATCTTCGGAAGGATCTGGAAGACAACGCGCCCGGCACCGATATTCGTGTGGCCGACTTCGGAGTTGCCCATCTGGCCTTCCGGAAGACCGACATCAAGGCCGGAAGCGATAAGCTGGGAGTGGGGATATTCTGCAAACAGCTTATCGAGATTCGGTTTGTTTGCCGTGGTGATGGCATTGCCCGGTGTAGCCGGGGCAATGCCGTATCCATCCATAATAATCAGTACAGCTTTGTTCGTCATAGAAGCCTCTGCTTACTGGTTGGTTGCTTTTACAATCGCTGCAAAATCTGCCGGCTTGAGAGAAGCTCCGCCGATCAGACCGCCGTCGATATCAGGCTGTGCAAGAAGCTCTGCAGCATTCTTTGCGTTCATGCTGCCGCCATAGAGGATGCTGACAGCACGTGCAGGACGTGCACCGTACATTTTGCGAATCACACCGCGGATAGCCTCGCACACTTCCTGTGCCTGTTCTGCGGTAGCAGTACGGCCGGTTCCAATGGCCCAGATCGGTTCATAGGCGATAATGCAGCGGCGAAGCTGCTGAGCGGAAATGCCATAGAGTGCAGCTTTTACCTGATAGGCAATATACTCAATGGTAAGATCCATCTCGCGCTGCTCAAGGCTCTCACCGACACAAATGATAGGGATAATCCCCTTTTCAAGGAGAGCTTTTGCCTTGGCATTGATCAGCATATCATCCTCGTGATGATACTGACGGCGCTCCGAGTGGCCGACAATGCAGTATTTTGCACCGATATCGGCAAGCTGGTCAGCAGAAATCTCACCAGTGTATGCGCCTTTTTCATACTTGGAAACATCCTGTCCGCCGGCAGCGACCTTGCAGTCCTTCCCGGCACGGATCATAGCAGGGATCATAACAGCCGGTGTGCAAAGTACGATTTCGCACGGTCTGGGCTGAGGAAGCTCTTCCTTCAGAGCATCCATGAAAGGTTTGATGCCGGAAGCGGTCTGGTTCATCTTCCAGTTGCCGGCAATAACAGCTTTACGGTACTTTCTGTTCATTTTTTTCTCCTTCTAAAAATCAGGCATCCAGCAGGCATGCTACGCCCGGGAGCTCTTTTCCTTCCAGGAACTCAAGGGAAGCACCGCCGCCGGTGGAAATGTGGGTAATCTTGTCAGCAAAGCCAAGCTTCTCAACTGCAGCAGCACTGTCTCCGCCGCCTACGATGGTCACTGCGCCGGAATCGGCAAGTGCCTGTGCCATAGCTTTTGTGCCGTTTGCAAATTTCTCAAACTCAAATACGCCCATGGGGCCGTTCCAAACGATGGTGCCTGCGCCCTTGACTGCTTCGGAGAAGAGAGCAACCGTCTTGGGACCAATGTCCATTCCCATCATATCTTCAGGAATATCGCCTTCAAAGAGAACGGGTTCGGCATCTGCAGAAAACTCTTTTGCGCAATAATTGTCAACCGGGAGGAGAAGCTTTACGCCATTTGCTTCTGCTTTGGCGATCATCTCTTTTGCATAGTCAATACGGTCAGCTTCGAGAAGGGATTTACCGATCTCAAATCCCTGAGCCTTCTTGAAGGTGTAAGCCATACCACCACCGATAATAATGGTATCGGCTTTCTCAAGGAGGTTATTGATAACAGCGATCTTGTCTGAAACTTTTGCACCGCCGAGAATCGCAACGAACGGACGAACAGGATTTTCAAGAGCTTTGCCCATTACTGCGATTTCTTTTGCAACGAGGAGGCCGGAGTATGCAGGAAGATATGCTGCTACGCCTGCTGTGGAGGCATGTGCTCTGTGCACGGTGCCAAAAGCATCGGAGACAAAAATCTCAGCCATATCGGCAAGTGCTTTGGCAAATTCAGGATCATTCTTTGTCTCGCCCTTGGCAAAACGGAGATTCTCGAGAAGAAGGATCTGGCCGGGCTGAAGAGCTTCTGCCTTTGCCTTTGCATCGGGACCGATGGTATCGGTGGCAAAAATAACTTCCTGGCCGAGGAGCTCGCTCAGTCTCTTTGCTACGGGAGCCAGCGTAAGCTTACGGAGGGACTTTTCCCAGCTTTCCTTGGTGACTTCTTCCGCCTTCTTTCCTTTTTCTACCTGCTTTTTCACAAAGCCGTCAAAGGTAGCGACAGGCTTTCCCAGATGGGAGCAGGCAATAACAGCTGCGCCGTTGTCAAGAAGCTGCTTAATGGTGGGGATGGCTGCCTTGATGCGCTTATCACTGGTAATTTCGCCAGTCACCTTGTCCTGCGGAACATTGAAATCGCAGCGAAGAAGAACCTTTTTGCCGCGTACATCAACGTCGTTAATGGTTTTCTTGTTGTAGTTCATTTGCATATCCTCCATAATAAAATTTAAAATTGTTTATCTGCCATCGAGCCAAGGCTCTTCAGGCCTTCAAAGCCCTGCTGACGCAGTGCTTCGTAAGCTATGATTGCGACGGAATTGGAAAGATTTAAACTGCGTGCTTCCGAAACCATCGGGATCCGGATGCATCTGTCCCTGTATTTTTCCCGCAGCCATTCCGGCAGGCCGGCCGTCTCCTTGCCGAACATCAGTGTGACATCACTGCTGAAGTCAGCCTCTGTGTAAACATAAGGCGCTTTTGTCGTAGCGAGGAACAAACCTTCATCTCCGTTTGCTTCGAAATAAGCTTCCAGATTATCATATATCAGGATGTCCACCAGATACCAGTAATCCAGCCCGCAACGGCGTACCATTTTATCGGAAATATCAAATCCGAGAGGCCGAATCAGGTGCAGACGGGCACCTGTCGCAGCGCAGGTTCTGGCAATTGCTCCCGTATTATGCGGGATCTCGGGTTCAACAAGAACAATATCAACCACAAAACTGTGCTCCCTTCGGCAAAACTGCACCCCTCTTTCAATTTCCACCCTATTTTAGCACAAAAAATGTAAAAATCATGTACTTTTTTATGCTTTTTATCGATTCTTGCAGTTTTACCAAAACTGGGCTATAATAGTTTGGAAAAGATGGTGCTATATTGGTAATATTGCCTATAAAGGCAACGGAGGAACGAATGAAAATTGGATATTTGTGCAAAGATTGCCCGAGAGCATGCGGTGTATGGCGGGACGAAGCTTCAGGAAACGGATTTTGCGGCTGCACTGCACTTCCCTCTCTGGTTCGTGCAGCTCCGCATTTCGGTGAAGAACCGTGTATCAGCGGGACAAGAGGTTCAGGAGCCGTTTTCTTTTCCGGGTGCAATCTGAAATGTGTTTTCTGTCAGAATCATGAGATCAGCCGGGGAAATACCGGGAAACAGGTATCGGTTGAGAAACTTCGTGAGATTCTGCTCCGTCTGCGTGACAAAGGAGTCCATAACATTAATCTTGTAACACCGACTCATTACACCAGAATTATCGCCCAGGCACTGCAGGGGCTGAACCTCGGAATCCCCGTAGTATGGAACAGCTCGGGTTATGAGACCGTGGAAATGCTGCGCATGCTGGAAGGGTTGGTTCAGATCTATCTTCCGGACCTGAAATATACCAGATCCGATCTCGCAAAACGGTACAGCGCAGCACCGAACTATTTTGAAGTTGCATCCGCCGCCATTGCAGAGATGTTCCGCCAGACAGGCCCTTTCCGTATGGATCAAAACAGTATCCTGCTAAGCGGAGTAATGATCCGTCACCTGATTCTGCCGGGCAGTGAAGAAGCCTCCATGGATGTGATTGATTATGTTGCGGATACCTTTCCGCCCGGCAGCGTACTGTTTTCCCTGATGTGTCAGTATACCCCGATGCCCGGCTCCACCCGCTTCCCGGAACTCTGCAGAACAGTTTCCCCGGAAAGCAACGAGATGCTCTGTCACTACCTGAAAACAAGAGGGATCGATGCCGGGTACTGGCAGGAGCCATCCTCTGCCAACGAAGAGATGATCCCTGCCTTCGACGGGACGGGCCTCTGAAGAATGATTCTTGATTGACAAAGTCTTCCCGATAGATTATGATAATAAAAATGATGAAACAAGAATAAGAAGCGAATAAATTTTGCGGTACGAAGTACCGATTCACTATTAAAGGAGAAGGAAAAATGAATTACAACGAAGTACTGGAAAATGCAAGAGGATGCATCGGGCCCTACTGCAAGGCTTGTCCTGTCTGCAACGGAAAAGCATGCGGAAATGCAATGCCCGGCCCCGGATGCAAATATCCGGGCAATACGGCATCAAGAAACTTTGAGAAATGGCAGGAAGTCTGCGTCAATATGGATACACTGTGTCCGAATGCGGATCCGGATGTCTCCTTTGAACTCTTTGGGAAGAAGTTCAGCGCACCGATATTTGTAGCTCCGCTCGGTGCCCTGCCGATGCATTACGGCGACAAGCACACCGACCAGACCTACAACCGCATCATGCTCAAAGCAGCGGCCGAGTACGGTGTAGCGGGATTTACCGGAGACGGGGTTGACCCGGAAATCATGAAAGATGCCGTAAAGGATATGCTTCCCCTCGGCGGGATCGGCATCCCCACAATCAAGCCCTGGAATAAGGAAGCTGTTTTTGACAAGCTGGATATTCTCAATGCTAACAACATTTTTGCCGCAGCAATGGATGTGGACGGTGCAGGCCTTCCCTTCCTGAAGGCGATGAATCCCAACGCCGGCAGTAAGACGGTTGAAGAGATGAAAGAGATTACCGGGTATGCGAAGATGCCTTTCATTATAAAAGGTATTATGACGGTCGCCGGTGCAAAGAAAGCTGTTGAAGCCGGCGCGAAAGGTATTGTGGTATCCAACCACGGCGGGCGCGTACAGGGCGGGACCCCTTCCACCTGTGAAGTTCTGCCCGGCATTGCGGAAGCAGTAAAGGGTGAGACCGTTATCTTTGTGGATGGCGGTATCCGTTCCGGTGTGGATGTATTCCGTGCTCTCGCTCTCGGTGCCGACGCCGTGTTGATCGGCCGGCCGGTTCTTACAAGCATCTACGGTGCCGGAGAAGAAGGCTTCCGGGTTTATATGGACAAAATTGTCAGTGAACTCAAATCCACCATGACGATGTGCGGTGCGGCTTCCCTGAAAGAAATCACACGGGAAAAAGTATATCTGGCATAACCGTAATTACAAGTCTGTCTTTTTCTTTCCTGCAGCCTGTCCTTCCGGACAGGCTGTTTTCTCTTAAAAAACTAATGTTGCTCTTCGTAATCTATATGTGGAAAAAATATTTGAAATTTGAAAACTTAATCTACCAAATATGGAAAAGATATGTTATAATTACGAAAAATAGGCGTCATCTTAGTTTACATAATCTTTATAAGGGGTCACAAACATGAAAAAAATACTTGTATTGGAAGATGAAGATAATATCCGCAGTTTTGTAGTCATTAATCTGCGCCGCAGCGGCTTCGAACCGATTGAGGCAGAAAACGGTATGACAGCTTTGGAAAAGCTTAAAGTCAACCCGGATATCTGTCTCGCCCTGTTGGATGTCATGCTTCCCGATATTGACGGATTCGAAGTCTGTCGGCGGATCCGTGCATCCGGTTCCAAAATCGGTATCATTATGCTCACAGCAAAAAGCCAGGAAATTGATAAGGTTACCGGACTGATGACAGGTGCGGATGACTATATTACCAAGCCCTTCTCCCCCGCAGAGCTGACTGCCCGTGTGGATGCTCTCATTCGCAGACTCGGTGTGGATGAAGAAGAACAGGCTGCCATTGAAATCAAAAGTGGTCCCTTTGTTCTCAATACAAGAAACCGCACGCTTGAAAAGAACTTCAACCGCCTTAAACTCACGCAGATTGAGTACCTGCTGATGAAGCTGTTCATGGAAAACCCGGGCAAGGCCATGTCCCGCGAGGATATTCTTTCTGCTGTTTGGGGGTCCGACTTTACTGGTGAACTGAAAACCGTCGATGTAAACATCCGCCGCCTCCGTATGAAAATTGAGGACGATCCAACTGAGCCGGAATACCTGACCACCGTATGGGGCTACGGTTACAAGTGGGGATATTAAAGGAAGTATATTCATTTGATCAATCTTAAGAATCAGCTCCTGATATCAGGAGCTGCCGCACTGATTTTGCTGTTGCTTGGCATCTGGCTGATTGTTAGAGGCACGATCACGGCAGCCGTCATCATTCTGTTGGTGATGTGTGTTTATGTGATCCTGATCAACCTGTGGTTTCGTACTTTCGTAGCAGATCCTCTGGATAAGCTCACTGTTTTTTCCGAGAAGATTGCCGACGGGAAATACGGCACACAGGAAGAAGTCGTCATTGACAACGAGATCGGAGATCTCACGAGTGCCATCAACGAAATGTCCAAAAAGATTGCCATGGCGGATAAGACACGCACGGAGTTCATCTCCCAGATCTCTCATGAGCTTCGTACCCCGCTTACGGCCATTACCGGGTGGAGCGAGACTATTGCTTATGACCCGGCCGTTCAGGGCGATTCCCTGCGCGGTATCCACATTATCACAAAAGAATCGGAGCGCCTGACGAGAATGGTGGCAGAGCTTTTGGAGTTCACCAGAATTCAGGACGGGCGCTTCAATCTGCGCATTGAGCTGATAGACATCGCTGCTGAGCTGGAGGATGCCCTCTTTACCTACGGCGAAATTATGAAGCAGGCCGGTATTGAGATCAACTATTCTTCTCCGGAATCTGAGATTCCGCTGATTCCGGGAGATCCGGAACGACTCAAGCAGGTTTTCACCAATGTGCTGGACAATGCGTCCAAACATGGCCAGAGCGATAAGATCGACGTTTCGCTTTGGGAAGATAAAAAGTTTGTCCATATCTCTTTTCGGGATTACGGTAACGGCATCCCGGAAGATGAGCTGCCTCATGTGAAAGAAAAATTTTACAAAGGCAGTTCCAAAAATCGCGGAACAGGCATCGGGCTTGCCGTCTGTGATGAAATCATCACAAGGCACAACGGCAGCCTGGATATCAACAATGCCGAGGGTGGAGGGTGCATCGTGACGATTACTCTGCCGATGAGCAGTGACTGATGTGATTCCCTGCTTTCCTCTCTGTATCCGTAAAAGCAAAGTATCATTCAAACAGGAGCATAAATCTATGTCTGAAAAAAATCCGAATAAAAGCTGTGGTTTCAGAACCTCCATCGGCGGACAAGCTCTCATGGAAGGGATTCTTATGCGTGGGCCGAAAAAGCAGGCTATCGTCTGCAGGACGGCTGACGGGCTTGTAGAAAAGGTGGAAGATCTGAAGCTTCTGAAAGACAAATATCCGTTCTTTGGCCTGCCGCTTGTACGCGGTGTTGTCATATTCCTGGATTCCATGATCAAAGGTATGGGCGCTCTGCTGTATTCCGCCGAGCTCCTACCCGAAGAGATGCAGGAAGATGACCCGCTGGACAAATGGATCGAGGCTCATTTTTCCGCCGAAAAAGCGAAACAGGTGATTATTTATACTGCTGTAGTGCTGGGTATTGGGCTTTCGCTCTTTTTGTTTGTCTTTCTTCCGACCTTTCTTGTCGGGTTCATTAAACCGATCTATACAAATTTCTTTCTCCGTAACCTGTCTGAAGGCGTTGTACGTATTGCGCTGCTCCTTCTTTATATGGGGCTGACGCGTAAGGTACCGGATGTTCATCGGCTTTTCCGGTATCATGGGGCGGAACACAAAACCATTTTCTGTTATGAACACGGCAAGGAACTGACGGTTGAAAACGTACGTCCGGAGAGTCGCTTCCATCCCAGATGCGGCACAAGTTTTCTGCTGGTGGTTGTCATTGTCAGTGTGCTTGTCAATTCTGTTGTGAAAGTGACGAATACTTTCGGCAGAATCGGCTGTCATCTTCTTCTGCTCCCTGTCGTCGTGGGTATCAGTTATGAAATCAATCGCTGGTGCGGCCTGCACGACAACCTGCTCTCTGCCGTTCTCTCGGCACCCGGCAAGTGGCTGCAGCGCATCACCACTGCTGAACCGGATGACTCGATGATCGAGTGCGCCATCCGGGCAATTGAGCTTGTCATCCCTGAGGAAAAGGGCAGCGACGAGTGGGGAAAATAACACTTGAAAACGTACAATGAACTCTATCTGCAGACTCGTAATATTCTGCGCCAGCGAGGGGTAGAAGGATACAATCTCGAAGCAAAACTGATTGTTTCCAAGGCTGCCGGCAAAACCGTCGCTGCTCTGATGCGGGATCTGAACCTATACACCTCGGAAGATATTGAAGACCGCGTGGAAGATTATACTGCCCGTCGCCTTCGTGGAGAGCCGGTTGCCTATATCTCAGGCACCTGGGAGTTTTACGGGCTGCCGATGATCGTCACACCCGATGTTCTGATTCCGCGTATGGACAGTGAAGTGCTGGTAGATGCTGCAAAAGAGATGCTTACCGGACATAAAATGGATGCCCGTATTCTTGACCTCTGTTGCGGCAGCGGATGCCTGACCTGTGCTATCGCCCATGAAATGCCGGCCACTCATTTTCTTTCCGTCGACATCAGTGCCAGTGCTCTGGAAGTCTGTCGAAAAAATATTGCACTCAATCGGCTCAACACCAGGGCAATCTGTATGCAGGCTGATGCTTTGTCTGCCCCGCCGCTCGGATTGGGCACCTTCGACATGATTGTCTGCAATCCGCCCTATATTGCTACTTATGATCTTTTCACACTTGACAGCTCGGTTAAGGATTTTGAGCCGCTCTGGGCTCTTGATGGCGGAGAGGACGGCCTGAAATTCTATAAGGCAATTATAAAAAACTGGAAGATTCTCCTGGGGAATGATGGTATGCTGCTCTTTGAGGTCGGTGAAGGCCAGGCGGAAGACGTAAAAGAGATGCTTCTCTCTGCCGGGTTCGCTTCTGTAGAAACCAGGAAAGATACACTTGGGACAGACCGCGTCGTCATCGGCAGGATGTCTTCCGCTTCATAAAAAAAGAAAGGATTCTTTCGTTATGGCACAAAAAAATACCAAACAGCCTGTTCAGACCAAAGTCGTTCTGAGTACAGATGAAGAAAAGAAAAAAGCGCTTGCTACTGCAATCGCAAAAATCGAAAAAGATTACGGGAAAGGCACTATCATGCGCCTTGGTGACGATATTTCCGTCAATGTGGAGGCCCTTTCCACAGGCTCTCTCTCTCTGGATATGGCACTCGGCATCGGCGGTGTGCCGAGAGGACGCATTATTGAGATTTACGGGCCGGAAGCGTCAGGGAAAACTACCCTTGCACTGCACGTGGTTGCTTCCGCACAGAAGGCGGGAGGCGAAGCGGCTTATATCGATGTGGAACATGCCCTTGAGCCTGCCTATGCCAAAGCACTCGGTGTTGACATTGACAGTCTGCTGATCTCCCAGCCGGATACCGGTGAACAGGCGTTGGATATTGCAGAATCTCTGGTTCGTTCCGGAGCCATTGATCTTGTGGTTGTCGACTCTGTTGCGGCACTGATCCCGCGTGCCGAGCTGGAAGGTGAAGTCGGCGATGTGACGGTCGGCGCACTGGCAAGGCTGATGTCACAGGCAATGCGTCGCCTGGCCGGTGCCATTTCCAAAAACAACTGCACGGTAATCTTCATCAACCAGCTCCGCCAGAAGATCGGTGTCATGTACGGAAATCCGGAGACGACACCCGGCGGTCTGGCTCTGAAGTATTATGCTTCGGTACGCCTGGACGTGCGCCGCACTGAAACACTGAAGCTCAACGGAGTGATGGTCGGTAACCGGACGAAAGTCAAGGTTGTGAAAAACAAAGTTGCTCCTCCCTTCCGGGAAGCCGAATTCGATATTATGTACGGGGAAGGCATTTCAAGACTGGGTGAAATCGTTGATATCGGTGTAAAGCTTGACATCATTGACAAAGCCGGTGCCTGGTTCACCTGCTGCGGTCAGCGGTTACAGGGAAAAGACGCCGTGAAAGACTACCTCGCCAACAATCCGGACAAGTATGAAGAAGTGGAAAAACAGATCCGGGAAAACTTCTTCAAGTTGCAGGAAATGCGGAAAGGAATTGAATCTTCTCCGAAAAAAGCTGTTGATGTAAGTGCTGAGGGATTCGACGAAGACAGCTTCGACGATGAACCCGTTTAAGAGGATTGACCGGAATGGTCATTTCCTCTCTTCACCGTACAGCTGCGGATCATGTGACGGTTTGCTTTGAAGGAGGAACCGAAGTTCCTTCGACGCTGGGTGTCATCACGGAGATGATGCTTTTCAGCGGAAAAGACCTCGATGATTCAGAAATGGAAAGGCTGCACAACCTTTCCGAACGTGCTCTGGTGCTGGAAAAGGCAATCAGCCTGCTTTCCTACAGCAGAATGTCAGCAAAAGAGCTCCGCAGCAAGCTCGTGCACAAAGGCATTCATCCGGATACTGCAGACGCCGTAACAGAAAAACTGCAGGATCTGCGGCTTCTGGACGATGCGGAATATGCCGCAGCCGTTGCACGGCACTATACAGCGAAAGGATACGGCACGGGAAGAGTCCGCGCTGAATTATCACGCCGCGGTATCGAACGGGACCTCTGGGAAGAAGCCCTGGAAAGTGCTCCGCAAGCGGATGAACAAATCGACCGTCTCGTCCGGGCAAAACTGAAAGACCCAGACGACAGGGATCAGGTACGAAAGGTTTCAGCCGCCTTGTTTCGGAGGGGTTTTTCCTGGGATGAAATTCGTTCCGCTATAGCCCGGTATTCTGAGACCTTTGAGGATTAACCATGGAACATACATTTGCGCTGATTTCTCTCGGCTGCCCGAAAAACCTTGTCAACAGTGAACAGATGCTTTATCTGATGACAGAGGCAGGTTTTCGGCTTGTACCGGATCCGGAAGGAGCCGATCTCGCAATCATTAATACCTGCGGTTTTATTGACTCCGCAAAAAGCGAAGCCATTGATACCATCCTTGAGACAGCCACTTACAAGAAAAACGGCACGTTGGGTGGAATCATAGTTACCGGCTGCCTGGCAGAACGATATAAGGATTCCATTCAGGAAGAGCTGCCGGAAATAGATGCCGTGCTTGGCGTCGGAAGTTTTGGTGATATCGTGGAAGCTTCCAAAGCTGTGCTGGAGCAAAACTCTTTCCGTGCTTTTGCAGACAACAGTGCTGCGGTGGATGAGATTCCGCGTGTGGTATCCACAGGGCCTTCATGGACGTACCTGCGTATAGCCGAAGGCTGCAACAACTTCTGTGCTTTTTGTGCTATCCCCTTTATCCGCGGCCGATACCGCTCCCGTGAGATGGAAAACATCCTTGAGGAGGCGAATGACCTTGCGGCACATGGCATAAAGGAATTGATTGTGATCGCGCAGGATATCACCCGCTACGGTACGGATCTGTATGGGCACCGATGTCTGGCAGAGCTTTGCAGAAAACTCTCCGCAATTGAAGGCATCGAGTGGATCCGCCTGCATTATCTTTACCCCGACCAGTTTGATGACGAATTAATCGATGAAATTGCCCAAAATGACAAGATCGTTAAGTACCTGGATATTCCGATCCAGCATATAAACAACGATATCCTTAAAAGAATGAACCGCCGCGGAACCGGAGATGAAATCCGGGCACTGTTTGCAAAACTGCGTACACGCATCCCCGGTCTTGTTCTGCGGACAAGCCTGATTGCCGGACTTCCCGGTGAAGGCGAAGCGGAATTTGAGGAGCTTTGTGCTTTTCTTCGGGAAGCACGCATTGAGCGTGCGGGTGTATTCCCCTTCTCCCCGGAAGAGGGAACCCCGGCTGCAGAAATGCCTGCTGTTTCTGCAGAGGAAGCACAGCGAAGGGCTGATCTGATCATGGAGCTGCAGGCTCCCATCATGGATGACTTTAACAGGAGTTTTATCGGAAAAACAATCCGCGTCCTTTGTGAAGGGCGGGATGAGGAGAGCGGCTTCCTGATGGGAAGAAGTTTTGCAGACTCCCCGGAGATAGACGGTTATGTCCTGTTTGAAGGTTTCTGTCCACCCGGGGAATTCGCTGATGTGCTGATTACCTCTGCCGAAGACGGCATCCTTCACGGTGAGGAGGCAGGTTCATGAACACAACTGCCAACAAGATCACTGTACTTCGGATTATCCTGGTTCCCTTCTTCCTTCTTTTTGAGTATCTGGGAAAGCCGGGGATAGCCTTCGCCCTTTTCGTGATCGCTTCTTTATCCGATCTGCTGGACGGGTATATTGCCCGTAAGTACAACCAGATTACCGTATTCGGGAAGTTTATGGATCCCCTTGCGGACAAGATTCTTGTGCTGGCTGCCATGTGCTTCCTCATTGAAGCACACATCATGCCGGGATGGGCTGTGGCACTGGTGCTTTTCCGCGAGTTTGCGGTCTCCGGCCTCAGGCTGATAGCGGCTCAGCAGAACATCGTCATTGCAGCGGCTCAATCCGGTAAAATCAAAACAGCGAGCACCATGGTATGTCTCTGTATTTTGCTGCTCTTTTTCCAGAAGTCCCCTGTATGGCTTAATCTGCTCTGCACCTTTGTGATTGTGATTACGACGCTTTGGTCAGGTTTTGAATACTTTCAGAAAAACTCTCATGTTTTGACAACAGACAGAGATTCTTCTGAAAAATAATCTTATAGGAGTCAAAAATGATACTTTACAACTCTGCTTCCAGAAAACGCGAAGAATTCGTTCCGAATAATCCGGAGCTCGTCAGCATGTATACCTGCGGGCCTACCGTTTATCACTTTGCTCACATCGGCAACCTGCGCTCCTATATTATGGAGGATATACTGGAGAAATACCTGCGCTATGCGGGTTATAATGTCAAGCGCGTCATGAATATTACCGACGTCGGACATCTGACTTCCGATGCCGACGAAGGTGAAGACAAGATGCTCAAAGGTGCAAAGCGTGAGCACAAATCGGTCATGGAGATTGCAAAATTCTATACAGATGCTTTCTTTTCCGACTGTGAAAAGCTCAATATCAAAAGGCCGGATGTCGTTGAGCCTGCCACGAACTGCATTGACGACTATATCCGTATCATCACAAAGCTCCTGGACACCGGCTATGCCTATATCGCCGGAGGCAACGTTTATTTCGATACCTCAAAGCTTGACCGCTATTACATCTTCAACGATTTCAATGAAGAGGATCTCGCCGTCGGCGTACGGGAAGGCGTAGAGGAAGACACCAACAAACGGAATAAGAATGACTTTGTTCTCTGGTTCACCAAATCCAAATTTGAAGATCAGGCTCTGAAATGGGATTCCCCCTGGGGGACAGGCTATCCCGGCTGGCACATAGAATGCTCCGGCATCTCTATGAAGCATCTCGGAGAGCATCTGGATATCCATTGCGGCGGAATCGACAACGCATTTCCGCATCATACCAACGAGATTGCACAGTCTGAATCCTACCTTGGGCACAAGTGGTGCAACTATTGGATGCATGTCCTCCATCTCAACACAACGGACGGAAAAATGTCCAAATCCAAGGGAGAATTCCTGACGGTTTCCCTTCTTGAGGAAAAGGGTTACGATCCGATTGCATATCGCTTCTTCTGCCTGCAGAGCCATTATCGAAAGGCACTTGTCTTCACATGGGAGAATCTCGATAATGCCCAGCTGGCCTATAACAAGCTCATTGCGAAGATTGCTGCCCTCAAACCGGAGGACGGCGAGATTGATGAATCTGTCTGTGCAGCACTTAAGCAGAAGTTTACCGCCGCCCTGGATAACGATCTGAACACTTCACTCGGAATCACAGCCCTTTATGATGTTCTGAAGGCTAAGACAAATGATGCTACCAAACTCTTCTGCATCGGTGATTTTGATCGCGTACTCTCTCTCGGCCTTCTGGAAAAAGCCTCCGCAAAACGGGAAGAGCTCAAAAAACAGGCTGTCACGGCCGGTGAATTCACCATCGTTGCAGAAGACGGCATCCCGGATTCCGAAGTAGAGGCAAAAATCTATGCCCGTCGTGATGCGAAGAAAGCCAAGAATTTTGCTCTCGCCGACCAGATCCGCGATGAACTGAAAGCTGCCGGGATTGAATTGACTGATATTCCCAACGGCGCCAAATGGAAACGCATCTGAAGCTTAAAATCATTCAGGCACCCGACATGGGTGCCTGAATCGTTTATTTTTCAAAAAACAGGAAAGATCGTTAACGAGGCGCAGCGGCCTTTCTTATACGGGCAAGCCGCTCCCGCAAGCAATCTATAATCAATCCGGCATCAAGACCGTATGTCATAGAATCAAATCCTTTGGCAAAACCATCATTCACACCTGCTTCATCATTTGTAAAGAGAACACAGAATTTGCCGTTTTCATGGCATACTTCCAGAATTCTCTTTATTGCATTCTGAAATACCGGGTTAGTAAAATCACCAGGAATCCCCATGGAAATAGACAGATCAAACGGGCCAATGAAAATCCCGTCTACCCCGTCAGTTTTTACGATTTCTCCGATTGAACGAAGGGCTCCGACAGTTTCACACTGCGGAATCAACAGCACTTCATCGTTGAAATGATTCATCAGCTGCATGACGCTCATGTCCAGATCGTATCCCCAGCCGTCTTTTCTGCTCGGGCAGAATCCGCGGTTGCCGATGGGAGAATACTTGCAGTAGGATACGACTTTTTCCACATCCTCCACGGAGGTAACATTCGGAATAATGAGGCCCTGTGTACCTACATCGAGAAGCTTGAGAATTGCAGACCTCTGGATATCCCGTACCCGTGCAAACGGTGTTAGGCCTGCCAGTTCTGCCGCTCTGACCAGCTCTGCAGTGGTTTCGGCTTCGACCGGAGAGTGCTCGTTATCGATGATGATATAGTCAAACCCTGTCCGGCCAAGGCATTCCACCACATAAGTGCTTGCTGTATCCACGAAGGTGCCCAGCGGTTTCTGTCCATCCAAAAGCATTTCTTTAAACTTATTCATTGCATTTGTTCCTTAACTTGTTATAAATAATAGTTCTGTCATGAGCTATGAAATGTATTGAAAAAAATGCTGTTCTCCCGAGGTGTAATGCTCAGGAGAACAGTTTCATTTTAAGCATAGCCCGGGAATGATAGATTATCAGGAATCTGACGGTTGAAAATTACCAGCCGGAGTCGGGATTTGCCTGGCGGGCATAAGAGTACAGGAAACGGCTCTTGAATTCGTCAGAGATCAGGTCCCCGGTGAGCCACATGGCTTCAAGCGCTGCACCGTACAGCGTAGGTGTTTCCATCACCTTGAGGATACAGTTTTCCGGAGCGCATGCAATAACGGCTTCGGCATATTCGGGAACATGGAGGAATACACCGCCGCCCAGCACACCGCGGAACGGCCTGCCCATAATACGGTAGGCTGTCTGAAGCGCCTCATCGAAGAAATTGACGCCGTCCTTAACGATACGAGCAGCAACAGCATCCCCTTCACGGGCAGCTGCAAAGACCGTCCGGGTAAAGGAAGAAATATAGGCACGGCCGCCGGCATAGATTACCGGAAGATGCTCAAAAATTGTCTCTCCCATTTCTGCTTCCAGCATATCTGTCAGCATGGTGGTCGGGCCGCGGCCGTCACGGTCACGCTGGGCTGCCATCAGAGCCTGCTGGCCGAGGAAGTATCCGCTGCCGCCGGTATCGAGCATGTATCCGCCGCTGCCGATATAGTGTCGATGCTGCCCCTTCCGCCTTACACAGCAATAAGAACCGGTGCCGGAAATCAGGCAGACACCGTCTTCCTTGCCGAGATCGGCTGCCATAACACTGCTTACAACAGAATCCATATGGACTTTGGCATCTTTGAAGCTGCGGGCAATACGCTGTTCAATTTCAGGATAGAAATGAGAGACAGAAATGCTGCCGAAAACCCCGCGAATCTCTCCGCCTTCCGGGACACGCGCTTTCATATTCTCGGCTGCCGAACGAAGGCGATCCGTTGCCTCAGTCACACCGACGTCGAAAGCGTTGGCGCCTCGTCCACGCTCAAATGCTATAACTTTGCCGGTTTCCTCAAACAGAATGCTTTCGGTTTTGTATCCGCCCGAGTCAATTGCAATATAGTATTTCATCTTGCCTGCTCCTCCGTTTTCCGGTTTTTCAGCAATTTAATTCGCTGATGCGGGGAATTATAAAACGTTTCTTTTTACTTGTCAATATTTTTTCAGCGAAGAATACCTGTTTTTCAGAAAAAAACAGGCAGCCTGCTTTAAATACAGACTGCCGGGAAATTGGTAGAAAAGGCATCAGACAATGAGTTCCATACGTTCCATAATATGATCCTGGTATTCTTTGTCCAGCTCGACAAAATACCCGCTCCATCCCCAGACGCGCACAATCAGATTCTTATAGTTTTCCGGGTGTTTCTGGGCATCCACGAGTGTATCCCGGTTGACGGCATTGAGCTGCAGCTGGTGCCCGCCGAGATCCATAAAACTCTTAACCAGAACAGCAACTTTTCCAACCGCCTCGTCATTCCGGAAAACAGTGTCATGCAGCTCAATGGTGAGAGGCCCACCGTTGATCACGCGGCGAAGATGCGGTTTAGCAAAAGACTGCAGGATCGAAACCGGCCCGTTAGCACGGATAAACAGACTTGGTGAATAGTTTGCGCCAAGGTTTTCCTCACTGCGTCTGCCGTCAGCCGTAGCCGGCAGATCGGAAGCGTGCCATATGTAGTACATCGCTGAACCCGTGCCGCCTCGGAAGATACCGCCCCGCTCATTGATCCTGCCTTTCAGAGCATCGGCAAAAGTATCCAGAATCCACACGGCGCGCTCATCCACGCAAGGTTCGTTGTTGCCCATCTTGGGCGTATGGTAGCGGAGTTTTGTCTGGAGGGCTTCATCCCCGGCAAAATTATCCCGAATACAGGAGACAAGATGCTCGGCAGAAAGAGATTTCTCGGTAAAGACATAGCGGTCAATCGCCTCGAGGGAATCCGCGGCCGTTGCAATGCCTGTGCCGTGGATCCCGTAATTGTTATATCTGGCACCGAGAGAGATATCCGATGCATTTTCCACACAGCCTTCCGTCATCAGAGAAAGAAACGGTGCAGGGAAAATGAAGAGATTGCGCACCTTCTTCTCGATCTCATCGATCTGGGAAGAAATATTCCTTTTTACAGCATCTGTGAAAGCATTGTAATCTTTGCAGGAAACCAAATCGTTTAACGTCGCGTCTGAAACGGCCTTTGCGAAGGAGACGGCTTCTATATTCGGAATATCCATCGCCTTACCGGGAATAATGAACTCCCAGCAGGCAGCGACCACATAATTGTAAGCATCTTCCCTTGCGTAACCGAGATCCATCAGACCGGGAATGACAACATCGTCATTGGAATACTGCGGAAAGCCGAGGCCCTGTTTGGTAAGCTGGCTGCCAAGAATATAGGTAGACAGCGGAGTATTTTTGTTCACACGGAGGTTGATTTTCGGATCGATGAGCTTCAGCTCCAGGCTGGCTTTCAGGCAGAGTTCGGAAAGGGTATTGTAGGTGTCCGTCCCGTCCGGATCAAGCCCGCCGAGCACCATGCTCTGGCCGTTGTCTCCCTGCTGCATGCCGGTATAGAGGTCGCTGTCACGGTTGAAGGTAAGGAAGAACTCTTCCAGCAGGTCAAGCGCAGATGCTTCGGTATAAATGCCTGCATCCAGATCATGCCTGAAGAACGGAAGCATATACCGGTCAAAACGGCCCACGGTATTGTGGTAGTTATGCCCGCACCACATGGTGTAATGAATGATGCGGAACATCTGCAGCGCCTCTAAAAATGACTCGGGAGCATTTGCGGGCACTTTGGAAAGCGTACGCGCAACAGTCTCATTTCCGACACGCAGAGCTTCCTCCCGATACCTGTCGGCAAGGTCCTGCACGGCGGCAAGCAGGCGCTCCTGACACAGAAGATATTCTGCTTTCTCCCCTTCTCCAGCAGCCTGACGCTCACCTGCAAGCTTTTTCAGTTCTTCACGCTTTCGATCAAAACCGCACAGAAGAAGCATGCTGTAATCCACATTGATGTTGCAGACTTCTCCCTGCTCATGAAGCCAATGCGTCTTTTTCAGCCCGGCAATTTCTTCTTTCGTATAAAGCTCCGGAAGAACGGGCACCGTACGCATGAAGGCAATTCTCTCCTCCGGGAAGACAACGGGCTTCTCTTTTTCAAGAACGTACAGCAGCCTTTTTTCGGCACGCTCCAGCGCCGGGGTATTGTTTTTTGCAAACTCTTTTGCCAGCAGAAAAGGATCTGTCGCCGGCTGCCGATAGGGATGATGCGCCTTGTCTCTGATAAAAAAGTTTTTCAGTTTCAAAACAGATTCGTTCATAATACTGTAGCCTCCAGGCCATATTTTTCAAAGATTTCAGGATGGGTACTGACCTTTGTGTCAGTCTGAAAAATCGGTTTGTATTCCATGCCGACCATTTCGTATTTCGCACCGGCCGTTTTGTGATACGGCAGGAGTTCAATCGGCGTGAGTGGATTGACGGAAGATACAAACCCTGCAAAAGCGTCCAGATTTTCCACCGTATCATTGACACCGGGAATCAACGGGATACGAAGCCTGTGCGGCCTGCCGCTCTTCATAAGAATCTCCGCGTTTTGCAGAATGCTTTTGTTGGAAACTCCGGTATATCTGCGGTGTTGAGCCTCATCCATCAGCTTGATATCCATGATGAAATAATCCATCTCATGCAGAACACGTTCAAATGTTTCCGAATCGGAGTATCCGGACGTCTCAACTGCTTTGTGGACATCCGGCAGTTTGTGCAGTACCTCTACAAGGAAATCCGCCTGCAGAAGCGGTTCTCCGCCTGAAAATGTAACTCCCCCGTTATAGGTGCGGTAATAGGCGGTATCTTTCAGAATACGGGCTGCCAGCTCATCGCTCGTCATACGTGTACCCGCAATACGGCGCGCATTCGCCGGACAGATTTCCACGCACTTCCCGCAGACAACGCACCCGTCCGGATGTTCACAGGATGCTTCGCACTTTCCGCAGTGCAGACAGGCATTTTTGCTGACCATAATCTGCGGGAGAGGACTTAATCCCTCCGGATTGTGACACCAGTTGCAGCGCAGCGGGCAACCCTTCAGGAAAACAGTCTGCCGGATTCCGGGACCGTCAAAGATAGAAAACTCCTTGATATCGAAAATAATGCCTGTTTTCAAAATAGTCTCCTTATTGTAGAGTCAGGACTGTCATCTCTGAATAAGTCCACTTTCTCACAACAAATTGCATACCATATCCCTGCAGCCTTGTCAATATTTTTCTAATCCTTCAGCAAACAATTGACAATTGGCATACTGCATGGTATATAATTGATTCATATTATTTTGAAAGAAGAGGTATCCCATGGGAAAATCTGATGTATTCTTTACCGATTTCAGAACCAAACTCGGTGTCAGCCAGACTGTTAAGCTCCAGAAGCTTTGCCGTGCAGCAGGCATTGACAAAATCGATTTCGATCATAAGTTTGTCGCAATCAAAATGCATTTCGGTGAACTGGGCAATTGCTCCTACCTCCGGCCGAATTATGTGAAAGCCGTTGCTGACGTAATCAAGGAACTGGGCGGTATCCCCTTCCTGACGGACTGCAATACGCTTTATACCGGTTCTCGCACCAACGCTGTGGATCATTTGACCAATGCAGAAATGAACGGCTTTAACTCTGTGACGACCGGCTGCCATGTGATCATTGCAGACGGCCTGCGCGGCACGGATGATATTGAAATCCCCGTTCCCAACGGTGAATACTGCAAAACTGCCCTGGTTGGCAGAGCTCTTGTCGATGCGGACATTCTGATTTCTCTGTCACACTTCAAAGGCCATGAAATGACCGGTTTCGGCGGAGCATTAAAGAACATCGGCATGGGTGGCGGCAGCCGGGCCGGCAAAATGCAGCAGCACAAGGAAGGCAAGCCTCAGGTTGATAAAGATGTGTGCCGCGGATGTCAGAGATGTGCCAGAGAATGCGGCAGCAATGCTATTTCCTATGGGGCTGATCGTAAGGCAATCATCAACGAGGAACTGTGCAAGGGCTGCGGCCGCTGCATCGGAGCTTGCGCTTTCCACGCCATTGAAAACGAAAATGACGACGCCACCGAAATGCTTTGTTGCAAGATGGCCGAATATGCCAGCGCTCTGTGTGACGGGAGGCCGACCTTCCATATCAGCCTGATTATGGACGTTTCACCGAATTGTGACTGCCATGATGAGAATGATGCACCCATTCTGCCCAACATCGGGATGCTCGCATCCTTCGACCCCGTGGCTTTGGACCAGGCATGTGCTGACCTTTGCCAGAAGGCCACGCCTGTTCGCAACAGTCAGCTTGGAGATCACCTGGCTGACCCAGAATGGCACCACCATCATGACTGCTTCCTGGACAGCAACCCGAACGTCAAATGGAAGGAAACCCTGGAGCACGGTGAAAAGATCGGTCTGGGGACAAGAGAATACACACTGCATATCGTCAAGTAAGATATTTACTCTATGAAATTGGTTCAGGCGCCCCTGTCGGGACGCCTGACTTTTTTTGTTCTTTTTTATTCTTCTTCCGGAATGTCTTCCGGAGGTTCTGCATTGCAGAGAGCTTTAGCTTCTTCTGCTTTGCTGACAGGAACATAAATATCCGTTCCAAGTCCACTCATACCAAGAACAACACGGCCGAAGCTGCCGTCTCCCGGGTACACTCTGAGACAGGGAATGCCATACGCTTCAAGCATATTGATTTTCAGTTCATCACTCATATCCTGCGCGCGGCAGTTACAGAGGAAAACAGCTTCTTCCGGTTCACCTCCAGCATCCTTAGGCCAGCGCTCAAGGAGATCATCGGTCAGGTTTTTACGCAAAGAAAGTTTTTCCATTTCAGTTCCTCCTTTGAAATTTATTGTATATAGATTGTATGTAGTTATTTCTACCACAGAGGCAAGAGTTTTGTCAAGGGGTCGACAGGAACCATGGAAAGAAAGCAAAAAATGCTTGCCTGAACGACAGCAGTATGTTATTCTGTATCCTGAACCTTAGAAGGGGTATTGCTTATGAGACACATGACGATAAAAATCATTTTCCTGATTTTCCTTTTCCTGCTGGTAGGCGGAGCAATCTTTTTTATCATGCGCACTCCCAGCGAACGGGAAGGCTTTTCCTATATCCCCGGTTTCTCAATCCGGGAAGAAAACCAGGACGGTGTTGGACAGCCCTCCGATGCTGTAAATCAGGCACCTGTTGTGCAGAATCCTGTACCTGCTACTCCGCAGCCTACTCCTGAACCGACGCCAACTCCTGAACCGACGCCGACCCCCTATGTACCCACTCCGGAACCGATACCCCAGTTATTAGGGAGCGGGAGCTTTGAAACGGGTAGAGCCTTACTGTTGAACATGCATGCGGACTGGCAGGCAACGACTATCGGTAACGGTGTTGCTGTTATTGAAGTAGTTGTTTATGCAGACCACTATTCTCTGGATTACGGGCCTGTCGGGCTGACAATCAGCGTGGGTGATGCCGTACAGCAGTATGAGTCAAAAGAAATCAGGACTTACATAAACACCCCCCAGAGTACGGAAATCGGCAGAGGAGAATTCTCGATGCCGTACAATGTGGGCGAGAGCGCTAGCTTCCCCCTGAAAGTGAAGTGGGACTTCGTCGGAACCTATGTGGATTACGGCAGCAACCCGGTAGAAATCTATGGTTACTCTATTGATGAAACAATTCGCTGGTAATTCATAACCGGGAATAATTTCGTCGCAGTCTTCAAATAAAAGCGCTGTCTCATATCAGTCGATGGCTGAAAAGAGGCGGCGCTTTTTTATTATTTTTTTACAGGTACAAATTTAGCACGGTTCATCAGAGGATGCTCCAGGCGTATGGCACCTTTTTGCGGACATACCATAACGCATGCTCCACAGTAATAACATTCACCGGGATACATAACGATTGGGTGTTCCCCTTTCTTCATGGACGGAATCAGAATATCGCATTGGCAGACAGAAGCACAGCGGTTGCAGCCAATACAGAGAGTACTGTCATACCGGATTGGCCGCGCACTACAGGGTACTGGAGAACAATCCGCTATCGGAATTGCTTCAGAAACAATTGAAGTAACAGCAGTTTGTGTTCTTCCCCAAGCGGCTTTTGGTCGAGGATCCTTTATCAGGTCAGATTCGTGAAGGATATAGTCCTGATTACAAGCTTCGTACTCTGTTTTAAGATCCCCGAAATAGTTGAGAGGGACTTCACGAATATGAACTTCGCCGTCACATTGAGAGATGACAAGATGTTTTGCCTCAGAACGAGATTCTTCCGGCGCATCGCTGCGTTCAAAGGAAAGAGACGGAACACTGCAGCGCCTTGCCAATGAAGCATGAAGCACCAACTGGGCAACAGTAAGGATATCCAGCACCTCGTGCGTACGCATCAGGTCATGGGGGTTGGATGCAGAGAGCAGCGGTACGAACTCTTTTTCAAACGTGTCAAGAAGATCAAGGCCTTCCTTCAATAACGCATCACATTTGACACCGCCACAGTAATTTTGCATAGCTTTGGAAATCGCCTTGTTGAGTTCTTTCCAGTGTATGCCCTCTTCTTCCGGAACAGAGAGCGGAGCAAGGAGACGCTTTGCTTCCTTCTCGACGAAAGTGGGGTCATAGGAAGGGAGCACTGCTAGAGATTCGGCAAATGCTGCCGCTTTCCGTCCCGCATAATAACCGGTAGAACATGCAAATCCTGCACAGTCAGTGGCGAACAGCTGATCTCCACCGGCGAAAACTCCAGGAAGATTCGTCATCAGATCCCAGTCATGCATTAGGCCTCCTGGCGCGCCAAAGAACTGTCGCTCTTGTTCCAGGAAGTTCGCAGACTGCCAGCCCGTACCGTAACTCTGGAGCATATGACGGGAAGGATCGAATCCACGTAGCGTATAGTTTTCAAAAATGGGGATTTTGGTTTTACCTTCCTCCCCGACCATCAACCCCCAGATGGCTTTTCTTTCTGCTTCAGGCATACGGCTTAGGTCAGCATAGAACGGAAGCTGATACCCTCGTTTAAGGAGTTCCTCAAAAGGAAGAGTTTCCGGCCCGCGATATTCATATTTAGGGTTGTCGATCACACCGCCCTTAAGGAAAAACTTCTGCCCTTTTGCAGGATAATAGCGGGCAGAAACCGAAGACAACTCATTTCCATCCCGATCGACATAGGGGATTTCACGCCCGGCAGAATCCACCATCGTAGCAGCATACCAGGTATTATGGTTGTTCCCGGTTCCGTACGGTGGAAAACTGCGGCCGGAGGCTGAGAATTCTGCACGCACTGTTTTTTCCATCATGGTGAACTCTATTCCGGCACGCCAGCCCATCGCATGACCGCTTCCAATGCTCTGCATCGGTCTGAATTCGCACAGACCGACCTGATCGGGATCAAACAGCCAAACACGAGCTGGACGGGACATACAGAGCACAGTAGCTTTGGCGCGAAATACCATAACTTTACCGGTGTGAACATTCATTCCCACGGCACCCGCTCCGTAACTTGATCTATCTTTCCTGGAAGAAACAAGCAGTGCTGTAGCTTCCGTACGGTCAAAGATACGGACTCCGAGTTGCTTTAACTCCCTGACGAGTGCAGGCTTAAAAGTAGAACCCCATACACGGAAAGTAAAGCGGTTTTTATAATCGTAGGCAAACAGGAATTTCGTTTCTTCATCACGGAATTCGGCACCTGCAAAATTATCTTCCGTATCACGGATTTTCCCGCCGAAACGCTCTATGTCCAGAAGGCGGTCGTACCCTTCTCTGCAACCGATATAATTGACGATACCATTGCTATAGCCACATTGCTCATCTACGAATGCCCAGGCAATCTCTTCCGGTGTGACACCCGAACAAGGATTAGTGCAAGCATTTTCCCAGTGATCAAAGCCGGTGCCGGCAGAACCGGATTTTTCGGTAGCACCTTTTTCCACCAAGATAACTCTCTGACCACGACGGGCAGCGGCTATCGCAGCAAAGCATCCTGAAAGCCCACCCCCCAGAACAAGTACATCCGCTTCCACGGTTTCGACTTTACCGATTTCATTTTCATATGGCCAGGGATATGCGTGCATGGTCAGATTCCTCATTTCTTTTCCGATCAATCATTTGAATGGGTTATTGATATAGCGTGCAGGCTGTAAAGTGGCCTGGTTCAACTTCCAGCGTGGAGATATCTCCCTGAAGGCAAGTCGGAGAGGCGTGAGGACAGCGAGCAGCAAAACGGCAGCCAGGCTTCGGATTTACAGGGCTTGTAACCTCCCCCTGCAGAAGCTCACGGTGTTTATGAAGGCTTTCAATACTGGGGATCGGAATAGCGCTCAGAAGAGCTTTCGTATAAGGATGTAGCGGATTATCAAAGATTTGCTGAGCATCTGCTATCTCGACACATTTTCCGAGATACATAACCATAATCCGCCTGGAAATATGACGTACAACAGAGAGATCATGTGTGATAAAGAGATAAGTCAGGCCGAGTTCTTCCTGAAGATCCATCAAAAGATTCAGAATCTGAGCCTGAATGGAAACGTCGAGAGCGGAAACCGGTTCATCGCAGACAACAAATTCCGGTTCGAGCACCAGCGTACGGGCAATTCCAATACGTTGTCGACGTCCGCCGTCAAGCTCATGCGGATATGCCATATCAAGGCGGGAAGCAAGACCGACGATTTCCATGATATGGTCGATCCGTTCGTCCATTTCACGACGGTTTTTGCAAATCTTATTAACGATTAGAGGCTCGGCTATCAACTGGCGGACATTCATGCGTCCATTCAAGCTGGAATAGGGATCCTGAAAGATCATCTGCATCTTCGGGCGGATTTTCTTCATCTCCCTCGAAGACATCGTGACAAGATTTTGCCCACGGTATAGAATTTCCCCTCCAGTCGGTTCATTGAGACGAAGAACTGTACGCCCCAAGGAGGATTTCCCACAGCCCGATTCCCCGACTACGCCTATAGTCTCCCCTTTTTCAATAGAGAAGGAGACATCGTCCACTGCATGGAGAAATCCTCTGCCAGTTTTGAAATACTTTTTCAGGTTTTTTACCTGTATAAGTGCATCGTTCATTTTTGCAATTTCTCCGCTTTTTCAGCAAAATGGCACCGAATCAGATGCATAGCCTCCGTCTGCGATGCAATCCCGGAACCTTCTGCATCTGTATAGATGGGAGGCACGGAATTCAAACAAATATCCTGACAGTATTTACACCTTGGAGCAAAGCGGCACCCATCCGGCAGGTGGGTAGGATCCGGCATGAGTCCATCAATTGGGTGAAGGCGGCGGCTATTCTCCTTCAGATTGGGGATCGAGCCAAACAAGCCCTCGGTGTAAGGATGATGCAGCTTCCCGGCAAATATATCCTCCAATCGGCCGTATTCCACAATCTCACCAGCATACATGATTGCAACCTTATCACATGTTTCAGCCACAACACCAAGGTCATGTGTAATGAGGATAACCGAAGTACCGAGCTTTCTCTGCAGGTCACAAATCATGGAAAGGATCTGAGCCTGAATGGTAACATCAAGAGCAGTGGTAGGCTCATCCGCTATCAGAAGCTTTGGATTACAGATCAACGCCATAGCGATTACGACCCTTTGGCGCATTCCACCGGAGAACTGATACGGATATTCCTTTTTTCTCTCTGCTGGGATACCAACCATTTCCAGGGTCTCTTCAACAATGCGGTCGATCTCTGTTTTAGGGAGGTTCTGCGTATTATGCAGTTCAATCGCTTCCGCAATCTGGCTTCCCACTGGGAGCACGGGATTAAGAGCCGTCATAGGATCCTGAAAGATCATTGAGATCTTTACACCTCGAACACCCATCATCTCCTTTTCCGAAAGCTTTAGGAGATCCGCCCCCTCAAAGAGCACTTCACCGCTTGTTATGCGGCCCGTACGCTTCGGGAGAAGGCCGAGAATTCCAAGTGCAGCTGACGTTTTGCCCGCGCCCGTTTCTCCGACCAGTCCAAGTGTTTCTCCATCAGCAAGCGAAAAGGAAATATCGTTGACCGCATAGACTGTCTCAAGATCCGTATGATATTGGATAGAGAGATTCTTAATCTCCAAAATCGTTCTTTTCATGGTTTCAGTCCTTTAGTTTAGGATCGAGAGCATCCGTGAGGCCATCTCCCACAAGGTTGAATGCCAGAGAGGTTATGACAATAAAAATACCGGGGAAAATGAGCATATAAGGCGCTGCAAAAAGATAAGTCTGCGCATTGGAGAGGAGCGAACCCCATTCCGGTGCAGGCGGTTGAATTCCCATACCAATGAAACTCAGGCCTGCTGCAGAAAGGATCATATCCGAAATCATCATGGTTGTATTAACGACAATCGGAGCAATGGCATTGGGAATGACATAACGAAATATAATCCTGCCGTTACCGGTACCATAAGATTTGGCAGCTTCCACATAATCCTGCTCGGCTACGGTAAGTACCACGGAACGAATCAGCCTGACGTTACCGGGAATGCAGGAAATGGTCATAGCTATGATGAGATTTCGAAGATTAGTGCCAAGGGCAGCCACAACCGCGAGAGACAGCAAAATGGGCGGAACACACATAAAGACATCGACTACACGCATAATGGCATTATCAATCACGCCACCAAAGTACCCCGCACTGGCTCCAAGAACTGCACCAATTACTAAAGCCATCAGACTCGTGACAACACCGATAAACAGCGAGTATCTGGAACCATGGATGACACGAGCAAAAAGATCTCGCCCGTATTCGTCTGTACCAAAGAAATGTTCTCTGCTTGGTCCCTGCAGTCGCTCAGATCCGACCTGAGTAATACACCGGGAATATGGTGTAATGACATCAGCAAAAATGACTATGAAAAGAATGAGGGCCATAATACACAGGCCAATTACTGCCGTTCTGTTTTTGCAGAAACGACGCCAGAATTCGGCAATCTGCATACGGCGTCTGCTGCGCTGTCTATTCACGGCTTCTCCCTCCATTCTCGTATTTTACGCGGATGCGCGGATCGATAAAAGCATAGAGAACATCCACCACCAGCACAACAAGACTGAACAGAAGAGCCAGGAACAATGTTGCGCCCATAACAACCGGCACATCCTTTTGTCGGATTGCTGTCGTCAAGAGTGTGCCCATACCGGGCATCGCAAAAACAGTTTCTGCTATAATCGCTCCGCCCAGAGAAGCTCCGAAGCTCGTCCCCATCGTGGTAATAACGGGAATCAGTGCATTGCGCAGCGCATGACGCCAGATAATTACCTTTTCACCGGCTCCTTTTGCCCGGGCAGTTCGGATATATTCCTGCCGCACTGTTTCAAGCATGGAGGCGCGCGTTAGACGCAGCAATCCCGCAGCAGATGTGAGAGACACGGTAACCGTCGGCAGGATAAAATGCTTGAAAGTATCCGCGCCAAAGGAGGGAAGCCACTTCAGATGCAAAGAAAAGAACAACAGCAGCATCAGAGCAAGCCAGAAGCCGGGTATCGAGGCAAAAACAAGCGCGACCACTACAAGGACATGGTCAAGCGTGGTGTATTGCCTGACCGCTGACAGAACCCCCAGAGATACCCCGATGAAAGCAGAAAGTGCCATCGACATCAGAGCCAACCGAAGCGTATTCGGAAAGCGCGCTATAATATCGTTAACAACGGGCTGACGGCGCGAATAGGATGTGCCGAGGTCAAAATGGAGTACCAAATCCCGAATGTAGTTGAAAAAGCGGATCAGGAAAGGTTTGTCATAGCCAAACTGTGCATTGAGCGCAGCAATATCTTCCTGCTTTGCCGTGATACCGAGAATAATAGAGCCGGGATCACCCGGAGTAAGGGCAAGAATGGCAAACACCAGAAACGCCACTCCGAGGAGTACCGGAATCATATAGAGAATTCTTTTCAGAATATATTTTTGCATGGTATTTTGACACCTCATCCACCGCTGTATGTAGTGGAGAAAATAAGATTTGGGAGGGGTAAGAACCCCCTCCCTCCTTTTCGATTATGCCCAGGCAAACTGATTGACGTAGTAATAACCCTCAAGGACAAAGGCAGGAACCTTGAGATTTGCATTGCAGGCATAGATAATCTCCGGGTTGCAGATCACAGCATAAATTGCTTCATCCTGTGCCTTGGTAAAGATCTCATTAAAGATTGCCGCACGCTTTTCCACATCGGTTTCTACTGCAGCAGCAGCGAAGAGTGTATCCATCTGCTCATCTGAATACCGCGCGTTGTTTGCCATGCCGATCCAGTCGGACGTAAAAGCAAGGGCAAGCTGCTGAGTATCTCCTTCAAGCGTCATTTCAAGGGCACAAAGATCGTAGTTCCCGCTTGTAAGGGATTTAATATAGGTGTTGAATTCTTCTGTACGGATGGTGGTATTCAGGCCGATATCAGCAAGATCTTCCTGCAAAACGACGGCAATATTCTGATATTTCTCTGCAACCAGAATCGTGCCGAGATCATACGGTGTTTCAATCCCTGCTTCAGAAAGGAGAGCAATAGCTTTATCTTTGTCATAGGTATACTGAAGCTGACTGTCTGAATAGCCGAAACGTGTTTTAGCACATATATTGGAGTTGACTTCCGCTTTGCCGTCATAGCAGATCTCAATCAGCTCTTCGCGGTTGATAGCATAGTTGATTGCCTGACGAAAAGCAATGTTGTTAAACGGTTCCTTCTCTGTGTTCATGGAAACAAAGGTGAAACCGGAAGTAGGTGCTTCTGCAATTGTGACGGCGGGGTTACGCTCAAGCATCACAAGGTTGGAAGAATCGATTTCGGCAAAGTCGACTTCACCGGTCTGGAGAGCAATAGCACTTGTAGTGGAATCAGGAATCACTTTGAAGGTAACATTTTTGATTGAGGGGGCCCCTCCGTAATAATCTTCAAATGCCTTCAGTTCAATGTTGCTCCCGGCAACACGATTGACAAACTGATACGGGCCGCATCCGATGGGGGCAGAAGCAAACTCTTCCGGCGACACAGCATCATGATAGGCTTTTGAAGCAATGTAGCAGGAGCCCAGACCGAGCATGAAGGGTGAAAACGGATTGGCAAGGTGGCAGATAACAGTGTAATCATCGACAACTTCCACCGTATCAAGCCCTTCCACGAAAGCGCCCTGATATTCGGAAACCAGGTAACTCTCCAGGGAGAAGGCTACATCTTCCGCTGTGAGTGGAGTGCCGTCATGGAATTTGATACCCTCACGGATATGGAATGTATAGTCCATTCCATCATCACTGATTTCCCAGCTCTCCGCAATACGGGGTTCCGGCTCTTCCGACCCGTCCGGATTCATATAGATGAGCGGATCAAAGATCTGGTTGAGGACATTTACTTCAGTCGTCGTAGAGTGATCTGCGAAATGCAGGGTGTCGACATCTGCATCCACAGCGATCACAAGATCAGGAGCTGCTGCAAACGCTGAAACAGATAGTCCTGCCATAAGGCAGGCTGCGAGGAGGATTGCCAGAATTTTTTTCATTGTTTTTTCTCCTTATATTTCAATTTTATACCTGACAGAAATCATAGGCAGAGAATGCATTCATCAGATCAATGCCAGCTTCCACATCATCTGCTGAAACAACACTGCTTTGAGAATGTGGGTAGCGCGTAACAACACAGATTCCACCCGTACGAACTCCTGCACCGACAAGGTTCATGCCGGAAGCATCTGTTCCACCTCGGTCAATTACCTCACGCTGGTATGGAATTTTGTTTTCACCACAGAGTCTCTCCATAATCGCAACAACCGTCTCATCAGCAACTACAGACGGATCACAGATTTTAATCCCAATCCCCGCGCCGATTTTATTGCTACCGGTCAGATCATTCGGATAATCATGTGCAGGGGTAATATCCACAGCTATCCCGATATCCGGATTAATCTGCTGCGCAGCAACCTGAGAACCCCGGCAGCCAAGCTCTTCCTGCACAACAAAACAATAGTAGACATCGTTCGGCAGCGTTCCGGGATTTTCCTTCAGGGATTCAATCAGCTGATAGCAGCCGAGCCTGTCATCCAGAGATTTGGAGCAAATCTGACCACCGGCCAGATGCGTATAGGGGCCGTGATATCCGCAACAATCCCCTATTTTAATCATCTTTTCCGCATCAGCTTTGTCTTTTGCTCCGATGTCGACAAACAGCTTTTCAATCTTGTTGCCGGCTTCTTCAATCGGGCCGTAGCACCCTACCACACCGACTGTACCATTCCGGAAAATCACACGTTCGTTGTAAGCAGATCCAGCCCAGTTCCAACCCATGTTGCAGATACGGAGGAGACCGTTGTCTTCAATCGTTTTCACCATAAAACCAATCTGATCCATATGCGCAGCATACATGATTTTTTTCCTATACTCTCCCGTACCCTTCTTCAGGACAATCAGATTGCCGACAGCATCTTCCCGGATTTCATCCGCAGACTGCTTTACTTCTGCGCGAATAGCATCGCGCACAGCGTTTTCATAACCGGCTACGCCCCAGATCTGCGTCAGGCGTTCCAGCAGTGATTCGTCTCTCATCCGTTCACCAGCCTTATTTCTAATGGAAATTTGTTAAATTACTATACACTAATTTTGCATTATTATCAATGTTTATTTTCCCCAATTCAGAATACACATAAAAAATGCTGTGTGCCAAGAATAGCACACAGCTGTTTTCTTTCTTTAAAAGAATATTATGGAAGGTAAACTGAAGCACTCTGGCCGAGCATCATACCGGGCTGCTGGACTGTGACGTGGACGGTATAGTAAGCTGCATTCTGCCGCTGCGTGCCTAGTGAGGAGATTTCAGTAACGGTACCGGAAAGGATATGGGCTTCATCTGTATCCAGTGTAATAGGAACGGTATCATCGACCTTCAGATCCTTCAGATCCATCTCATCTACTTCGGCAACAATTTCTAATGAATCAGTATGATAAATCCGTGCAAGAAGCTGGCCTTTCCAGACCTGCTGGCCGGAAGCCACCGGCACGGAAGCAACAACGCCTTCCACCGAAGCTTTTACTTCTGGTGAAGCACCAAAAGAGGCGTCCTGGCCCATCAGGGTGAAAAGTGTGTCACCTTTTTTCACTGCGTCTCCGGGAGAAACCATCATCTCGGCAATCATTCCGGAACCGGCAATGGTCAGATCTTCACGGAGAATGACCTTCCCGCTGCCGACCTTATTGTCATAGGCATAGTCATTGTCTTTAAACAGATCAAGCTGTTTACCTGCGTCGTATTCCCCTGTCAGCACTTCAACATCGTAGGCACCGTCTCTCGTGGCGATGACGACACCCGTGCCTTTTTCCTTGTCTACCTTGAAATAGAGGATATCACCGATATGCAGATGGCGGCAGTCGTCATAATCAGCTGCTCCGGAATATGTGCAGGAAAGACGCTGCCGGCGAAGCGGCTGGAGAGCCACAACTGCTCCGTAGGTGCTCATGGCCGCATCCGCGCTTTCTCCTTCCTTTGCAAAGAGATAGCGTATAGTTCCGTCTTCCGGTGCAGAGACAGGTGTCGTCAGCATACTGAAGATTGTATCTCCAGGCTGAACGGTGTCTCCCGGTTCAAGATCAAAGAAAGAAAGCGTTCCGGAGAACGGCGCGGTGATATCGTCAAAAACGGATGACGTGACAACACCATTGGCAACGGAATAAGCGGTCAGATCCGGTTCAGCAGGAGCGGCTGACGCAGATATTCCTGCCAGAACAGTTAAAACTAGCAACAGAGAAACCAACTTTTTCATACTGTCTTTCCTTTCTGGTTATTCCACACTCTTGAGTGCTTCCACCATGTCAATTCCCCTTACCTTGCGTGTAAGCAACCATTCCACACATACAGCAAAGCAAAAGGTAATACAACAGGCCAGAAGCACAGACGGTGCTTTCACATGACCCACAAAGACCATGGAATCAAATTCACAGGTTTTAAGAATGATGCTGACAAGTGCTATGCCCGGCGGTATGCCGAGCAGCGTACCGAGAAATGCGGTGAGGCTGCTTTCGCGCAGCATGAGTGAACGGATCTCCCGCTGATGATAGCCGAGCACCTTGAGAGTGGCATAGTCTCGAATACGTTCGGTGAAGTTCATAAGCCCCATGTTATAGCAGATGACAAAAGCAAGCCCCAGCGCCGCACCTGACATAATGGAGAATGCAGTAGCGGTGGCATCCAGAATCGTCATTCCCTCCGAGAACTGCGTTTCCAGTATTTTTACGGTATCCGTGTCCTCACTCTCCGCTATGAGATGCATCGCGAGCTCAGACGGGTTTCGGATCAGCAGCGCAGTAACGGAAAAGGGCCCTTTCCGACACTTTTCCCAGGCAGACTTCCCCATAAAGATCCCCTGGCCGACGTTGACGTCGGCATATTCCTCGGCTGTGAGGCGGATGGGATCACTGTCGCCGGGGAGATATATTTCAACAGGATCCCCGAGAGAAATGCCCATAATGGTTGCAAGCTTCCGGCTGATGACTATGTTCTTCTCGGGCATTGGGAGAATCTGCTGATCTGCCGTGAGATGCCAGATGGACTGGTCATCCTCCATAACGGTGAGCAGACAGGCGCGAGCTTTTCCCGCTCCGTGGAGTGAGACACCGATCTCCATGATGCCTTCGGTACATTCCGAATCAAGCCTTGAACGATAGCTCTCCAGGGTTCCTGCCTGATCCGGTTTGAGGTCTACCCGTATATCATAAGTCAGCGTTCCACCGTAATACTGCCGCATAAAATACTGTATGGAATCCTGCAGGCCGAATGTTGCGATGATCAGCATATTGCAGCATATAATCCCAGCCAGCAGGATGGCCGTTCTCCCCTTGTTGCGCATCAGATTGCGGATGATCATTTTGCTGTTGAAAGAAAGGCGTTTCCACAACCCCGTCCAACGTTCAAGCAGGACACGGGTACCGCTTTTCGGCGGCTTCGGTCGAAGAAGCTCAGCAGGAGACTCTTTCATGGAGGAGCGCAGAGCGATCTGGCAGATTAGAACCGATAATGCAACGGAAAGCACCGTCATCCCATAGGCGATGGAGCTGATCGGCGGCCACATCATGTCAGGATAGCGGGAGTTGTGCATCATCATATCCCAAATTACTTTTGGAATTGTATACCATCCCACATAAAGCCCGATTACGGAGCCGATAACAGAAGGAAGGAACGCATACCAGAGATAATGCTTTCGAATCCGGCGATTTGTATAGCCTAGTTCCTTGAGCGTACCGATTTCCATACGCTGCTTATCTATCATACGCTTGAGCGTAGAAACAACAATCATCGCAGCCACGGAAAAAGCCAGTATAGGGAAGACAAACGAAAGCCCGTGGAACATCTGTGCATAACCGCGCGCCGTAGAGACGTTGCCGTGCGTCCTGGTTGTAACAACCAACGCAGTCGGTATTGCCTGCTCTATGGCAGTCTGAACGGCACTCTCGTCAGCCCCCTCCTCCAGCTTTACGAGAACAGTGGTGTAAGGCAGGTCCGGCACAGCACAGTGATTCAGCAGAATAAAGCCGTAATGCTCCGGATCCGGAACAGTTTCTTTGGATGTTACCGTATATTCAGCGGAAAGAACCGTACCTCGCACGGTAAAGCGGAGGCGCTGCCCGGCGACCAGAAGCGTGACAGAATCTCCCGGTTGCAGATCATGAGCGTCGGCAAACTGTTCCTCCACCAGGCAGCCGCGTGTATCTCCTTCCTGAAGCAAAGTGCCGGAGCGCAGATAGGGTTTGTTGATGTCCATCGGACCTTCATAGATTTCAAGGGCTGCTTCAACATCTTCTCCCAGTCCTTCCACATCCACTGTTACAGAGGTACGCGGCAGGATATCCTTGACACCGCTGATGTGCTGGATTGCCGTAAGATCCTGCCGGGTAAAGCTTGCAGCATTCACCCAGAAATCTGTCAGATTACAGGAAGAGAAATAGGTTTCTACATTATAGTCAATCAGCCGCCAGCTGCCATCGAGCCCGGCAAAAACCCAGGTGCCGAGGAAACACAGCAGAATCATGGCAATGATCTGCATAGCGTTCCCTTTTAAATCACGCAGGAGCTTTGTCCGCAGCGGGTGCTGCCGGAGTGCGGAGGCGGCAGAAGATTGCCTGCCTACCATGTAATATCCTCCACACGCATCGGATTCGGGTTCAAAGTGACTTCCCGAACAGAACCGTTATGCAGACGGATGATTCTGTCACCGAGAGGTCCTATGGCTGTATTGTGGGTAATAATGACAACGGTTGTTCCGTAATCACGGCAAAGGCGCGTGAGAAGTTCAAGCACCTGTGCGCCTGTCTCACTGTCAAGGGCACCTGTCGGCTCATCGCAGAGGAGCAGAACGGGATTCTTACACAGAGCACGGGCGATGGAAACCCGCTGCTGCTCTCCGCCGGACAGCTGTGCCGGAAAGTTGTTTATTCTTCCCCCGAGACCTACCTGCTCCAGCACATGGCGCGGATCGAGAGCATTTTTACAAACCTGGCGGGCAAGCTCCACATTCTCCAGTGCCGTCAGATTCTGCATCAGGTTATAAAACTGAAATACAAATCCCACATCCAGCCTGCGATATTCCGTAAGCTGGCTGTCAGAGAGCGCGGTAATCTCCTTGTCACCCACAATGATTCTGCCTGATGTAGCACGATCCATCCCGCCAAGAAGGTTCAGACATGTCGTTTTTCCCGAACCCGAAAGGCCTTCCACCACACAGAGTTCCCCTTTCTCAATCGAAAAGTTCACGTGGTCCGCGGCATGAACAACAACTTCACCGGTAATATAGTCTTTACAAACCTGGTCAAAAGAAATATAACTCATTTACGCTTACTCCGCTTTTAGAGCCGTTTCGGTTTTCTCCTTTACGAAAGCTTTTCATCCTGCTATAATTACTCTCGAAAAAAGAAAGGACCTGAATGCCATGTTGAATACCAAACTCCCGTCAGATCCGGTAATCCTGCTGAGCTATATCAATACCAAACTGCGGGATGAGTACGCTTCTCTCTCTGAACTATGTGAGGGGCTGGATGTGGAAGAATCCCAAATCACAGAGCCTCTTGCATCAATCGGATACGTTTATGATGCGGAAGGCAACCGATTCCGATAAGAAAAGATCCCAGCTCCTCACGGGCTGGGATTGATTTTTTGAAACTGCTCAGACAAGTCTCAGTTCTTCTACGCTTCTTGCAAGGACTTCCCTGTTACGGCTGTTTTCGGAAGAATCCACAAGCCCAGACAAAAACTCATTTGTCTTCCTGGCTTCCTGCAGCTCATGATATACTTTTTCGGAAATGATGAATACATTTTCCTTCCCATTTCCCGGTACACAAACATCTTCCCCGTTACAGGCCCGATCAAAATACTCTTTCATATCCTTCTGGAAATCCTTCGCCGCCGCAGTCGCCATGGGGATGCCTCCTTAAAGAATTTTGAACTCAAAGAAACTTAAAACATAATTGTAGCTATTTTGTTATCCAAATATACTACTGTCGTCCTGAATTGTCAAGTAATATCTTTAATTTTTATCAAAATTCTTTCAAATTTATGTCATTTGCAATGGCGCCAAAGCAGCAGTCCGTTTTCAAAGATGCATTCCACCTTTCCGCTGTCCTTCAGCCAGGAAAGATAGGAGCGCACCGTACTGCCTACAAGCACATATTGCTCAAAATTCATGACAAGGGAATACCCAAGGAACAGCTTCTGCAGAATAGTTTCAAAACACTGCGGCTCGTTGCAGATCTCCAGGATTTTCTCTGCAATTTCCAGCACCTTTTCTATATTAACCTGGGCAAGGCTTGCTATTTCTTCTGTGACAGCGGCATGAGAAGGCACAAAAATCCTGGCTTCCAGCTTTTTCACCTTCTCCAGCGTTTCAAGGTAGGAAGCAACATCGTAGATAAAACTGATCTGGTATTTTTCCAGCGTCTCTCGGCTCGACAGGCAGTCGGCCAGAAAAACGACATCGTCCGGGGTGCGAAACCCGACCATGTCAAAGAAGTGGCCCGGCAGGGACAGGATCTGGAAACCCTCCGGCAGGACTTCGTTTGTCAGGACCTCGGCATTGCTCTCCTGCGCCATCAGAAACTTGTGCCTGAGATCTTTGCAGGGGTATCCGCCATAGAGGAAGGACGGTTCCAGAAGCGGATGTCTGGTGAAATCACAGTCAATACCGGGAGCAAAGATCCTGCAGTTTGTCTGGTTTTGCAGATACCTGTTCCCTCCGATATGGTCGGCATTGGAATGCGTATTATAAATCGCTTTCAGCTTCCAGTTGTTTGCATCCAGAATCTGCCGAATTTTACGACCGGCATCTTTATCATTTCCGCTGTCAATCAGGCAGATATCGGAATTATCAAACCGGAAAAGCCCGATTTTTGCCGGGCTTTCAATATAGCAGCAATTCTCCGTGAAACGTACCAGCTCATACATCTGAAATCAGCTCCTTTTTAATTTTTTCGGATCTTCTTTAATACCTGCTGTCTGACCCGTAAAACCAGGAAACCCTCTCCCCTGTAACAGGTTCCCCGTGGGGCGTCGTATAATAGGGATCGCTTGTGGAAAAACTGTAGTTTAAATTGTTCTCCGTCCCGTAATGGAAAATATCGACGATCCTCTGATACTCGGGAGTCCTGTTTTCAGGTGTATTGTACGCGTAGATCGGATCAAGAAAGCGCCAGTAATACCCGACGGAATTGTCCGTATCATTTACGACACAGCTCGGATGATTCAGTTTGAATTCCGCAATCTGCTCCTGCGGAATCTGCCCTGGCGTCAGCCAAAGGCGCCGCAGCTTCGGCACTCGGTCAGCAGGGACAATCGGAGATATATCATTCAGGTTATAGCAATAGCCGAGCTGAAGATCTGTCAGTTCATAGAGTTCTCCGATAGCATTAATGGTATGCATGGAGCTTCCGTAAAGCTCCAGGTATTTCAGCTTCTTACTGTAAACAAGATCATCCACATCCCGCAGATAATTGTTGTAGGTAATGAAGACTTCCAGATTCGGCATATACCGGAGGAAGCTGAGCGTCCTCATATTGTTGTTGTGGCCGGCATCCAGATTTACCAGTTCCGTGAAATAGGTAAGCGGTTTGCAGCCTGCCTCATCTGTCAGGCCGATGCCGCACAGAGAGCACAAGATCGTCTTTACATCTGTCCGGCAGCTGTAATCCATGTTGGTAAAGCGGACCCGCCATATCACTTTTATATTAGGAAAAGCATCCCGGATCATGGCCATATGCTCATTGTTGACGCCGCTCTGATCCATATCCAGAACCCGACAAGCTTTCATGCAAGGGAGGGCTGCCACCACCGCTGCACCGTCATCCTCCACTTTGATTTTTCGGAGGTCAATATATTCGGTATCCAGGGTCATCGGTTCTCCGTAAAGACTGAACCGGTAGGTGAAATGTCTCCCGGGGAGAGCCTCCTGAATGCGTGATATAAGTTCCCATGATAACGGTGAGCTGTTTTCATCCCCGAGATTGACTTCCTTCAGATTTTTGGCATACGGAGCTATCTGCCTCAGAATATCAAGATCGTTCGCACTGATCTCCGAAGCTGCTGAGAGGTCAATTATTTCTGCCTCAATAGGATAAAAAACACCGCCAAGTTCGAACCCTCCCGAAAAAGGTTCCGAAATCGGCTCCGGTTCTGCCTCTGCCAGGGCGAAAGGGTTTATACAGGCGGTAAAGGATACCGCCGAGAGCAGAAATGCTGCAAAAAGCATCAAAATACGTCTGTTATTCTTCATGGTCATCTCCTGTTAAAGAATTGCAAAAGCTCCCTATATGCGGCCATGGGCAGAATCTGCCCTATGATTGCACATAGAGAGCTTTTCGTCTGTCTTTCCGGTACCTCAGAAGACTTCCCCGTTAGCGGAAATGATTGTCAAAACACCGCGGTACATAATGTACTCATTTCCTGCTTCGTCCATATAGCATATAAAACGCTTTGACTGTACAGGGTCTTCGTACCTGCAAAGGCGCCCTACGATCTTAAATCCGCGATTCTGTGCCTGCTTCTCAACGCTCATTTTTTCTCCCTCCCTCGACAAGAGAGTAGTGTTTTCCGTGAAAGTGTGAAAGCCTCTCTCGGATCGTGAAAAAATGATAACATATAAATTACAAAATGTCAACATAATATTGTAAAAAATGTCAACATAATTTTATAGCCGGAATCAAAACAAAAAACGGGAAAGAGCTGATTAAATTGTCGCATCCGTCAGGATCGGGTCAAAACGACTCACATGATACCGTATTCTGTCCTCCGGTTCAATTTCTCGGTCGGTTGCCATAATCATGTAATTACTGGTGTAAAGCCCGTTCCTGTCTTCCGGTTTGGTATACAGAACATGCACATAACGAAAAACCTTTTTCGTTGTGGCAATCATTGCCTTTAAAAATTCGGATTCCCGCCCAATGGTGCTGCCGATGATGTTGGACATATAGATTCCGCCATCGATCAGATGGTTTTTGATCGCTTCAGCTGCTTCCAGCGTTGCAAGCTTCGGGACCGGCACAGAGCCGGAAAAGGCGTCATTAAAAACAGCATCGTAAATCTTATCCGATGTATCCAGATAATCCCTTGCATCTGCCGTGATACAGCGGAGGCGTCCATTGCGGTACAGGTCAAAATCCTGATACAGATCTTCCAGGAAAAACCATTCCTTTGCGATCTGTTCTGCTGCAGGGTCGATTTCGACAACATCCAACCTGCCCGTATGGTGGCTGATATAATATTTGGGATACTGATAGGCTGCCCCGCCGATCATCAGAGCCGATTGGATTTCCGAAAAACGGAACGCTTCTTCATATTTTTTCGGATAATCGAATAAAATCTCGTATTTTTTCTCGTCCCTCAAAAAAGTACCGGAGGAAAATGCTCTGTTATGGCGGTAATAACGCACAGGTTCTCCGCTGACTATGGTATCTTCGATCTGAATTGTGCCGTAATCCGTATCGAAGCGTACAGGCGCTTCTTTTGGGATGTTTTTCCTGGCTGCCATCATCACCCTCCGTTTGCCGTGCAGCGACTTCTGCCCATTAAAGCCGCTTCATCACACGGATGAAGAACTCTGCTGCGCGGGGAATGGATTCCAGCCGGATCCGTTCATTGTTCCCGTGGATGAGGCTTCTTTCCTCAGCCGTCAGGTCCATCGCGGAAAAACGGTAAACTTTGTTGGAGATCGGCCCGTAATGGCGGCTGTCGGAGCACTGTACCATCAGATAGGGAGAGACAATGCAGCCCTTCCAGGTCCCTGAGCACGCATCGGAAACAATCTCCCATCCTTCGCAATCCGTCCGTGAGATCGGGCTGGGCTCTATCGCTTTAAGCTTTGTCAGCGTGATGTTATCATTTCCGATCACTTTTTTGATATAGGTCACTGCCGAATCTACCGAGTCGGCCGGGTTAATGCGAAGGTCGGATACCATAGAAGCAAATGGCGGAATGACATTCGGCGCTTTGCTGCCGCGCATCTGGGTAAAGGCAACCGTTGTACGGAGAAGGGCATTCAGCTCTCCGCCGGATTTTTTTGTAATAAGATTCAGAACCCAGCCGAAAGCCCAGAGATTGGCAAAGATCATGCGATAGACAAAGCCGGAATGCCTCCCGAGCGTATCAAACATCTCCAGAACAGGTTTTGTAAAATGCATCTGAAAAGGATGCGCTTCCACTTTTGCGCATGCCCTCGCAAGCTCTCCCACCGGTGTATGGGGTTTCGGAGCCGATGCATGTCCGCCTGCGCCGGTAATGGAGTATTCCAGATTCAGCACTCCTTTTTCCGCTATTCCGATCAGTGCACACTGCCCTTTCACACCGGGAAAAACATCCTCGACAACGGCTCCTCCCTCATCCAGAACAAGCTTGAGGTTGATCCCCTGCTCATGAAACCACTGCACAATGTTCTCAGCTCCGGGCCCGTTTATTTCCTCTCCTCCGGAGAAGGCAAAATAGATATCGTTTTCCGGCTGAAATCCCTGACAGATCAGGTTTTCTGCCGCGGAGAGGATCCCGTTAAACGTGACTTTGGTGTCCAGCGTACCGCGGCCCCACATGAGTCCGTCTTCCACAACCGCCTCAAACGGAGGTTTCAGCCAGTTGTCCTCCTCAACCGGAACCACATCATAATGCGCCATCAGGACAGCCGGATCACCGCCGGTTTTCCCTTTCCAGCGGAACAGGAGTGCCCTGCCCGGAAAACGCTGCAGAGTGCAGGTTTTCCACACCTGCGGATAAAGCGTCGGCAGAAGGGAAATCAGCTTTTCAAATTCCGCATCCTCTTCCAGAGAAGAATCCACATAAGAAACTGTTTTACATCTGACGAGTGCCGAGAGATTGGTGACGCACGCTTCACGGTCCAGCTCAACCGGTTCAAACTCCTTCTTCTCCTCCGGCTTCGGAGAAAACCGGAAGGTGCGCACAAGGATCACAGCAGCCAGAGCAATCAGGATGAACAGAATAACCATTTACAGCAGTCCTTTCTTATAGAGAATGTGTGATACACCCAGCGCGACGAGAACACCCACCGGCACAAGAATCCCGACGTAGGACCCGAGACCCGGGATAGAGATAAAGAGAATCAGCATCAGGAGAACGGGTGCCACGGCAATTTTCCAGTTACGGGCAATGTAGACCACGCCGAGCCCGCCGAAAAGTGCAGGCAGGATCTGGTCAAACGCCGGAGCGAGGACGGGAGAATTCAGAAGCGGCGTCAAGGGTGTGATGAGCACGACCCCGAGGACGATAATCAGAGTGGTAACAATACTCGAAACCGCAATCGCTATGGTGGACACAACTTCGCCCTCTTCGGTTTTCACGTCAGCCCCTACCAGTTCCAGCGCATTGAGAGCCGCCGGGGCTTTCAGATTTGTGATATTGCCAGTCACAAAGGCAAGATAGGAACCACCGGCTCCCAGCATCGGGACATAGGTAAAGGTCTCAATAACACCGACCGCCCAATACATGGGGGCGGTAGACAACATACCCAGCGCAAAGCCGCGCCAGTCAATCTTAGCATGAAAAAGGATCCCCACCAGAACAGGAAAGAGCAGCAGAATCACAACCATGGAGAGGTTCCAGATTCGGCCATCCCGGTGGACGGAGTCAATATAAGAAAGCTGTTTTTTCATTTTCTCTCCTCCTCATCCGAGCCATGCCGTGATTGGGATAGCGGAAATCATCCCGACCAGGAGACTGATGGGCAAAGCATAGTCGTTCATCCAGCGCCATCTGAGCTTTTTCAGGGCAAGAGCGCAGATCCCCATCATGCAGGCAGAAACAAGCATGACCAGCGGCGGGATCAGCCCCGCCAGATCCCCATGGAAAATATCCGTGAAATCATCAAAAACATATCCCAGGAAAGCGGAAATCATCCCGAGGAAAAGAGATGCCGAAAAAATATCGCCCCATTTCTTGTCCCGCTTTTCCAGGTTGATCATTCCTCCGATCAGCTTTTTCCCGACAACCGGAACAAGCCAGATCCCCACCATGATCCCCATTGTCATAACAGCTGCAACCGTGACATACTGCGTGGCTGAGAGGCCGGTAATCTGTGCCCACTCAAGGCCCATCGCGCTCAGGGCGTTTGCGGCTGCCGGAGTTTCATAGGTAATCGCACCGACAACGCTCAGCCGCATCCACGGGAGAGGGACCCCCAGTTTTTTTGACAGGCTGATCACACTGATGACGATGGCAAGCGCCGGAGCAACCGTAAAGATAGCCGTGCCGATCGCCACCCGCTTCAGCTTGTCCATAGGCATCCCGATTTCCTTCCCGTGGCGCCATGCTTTTCTCAAAAAGAAGAACGACTGTGCCAGTACCGCCAGGACAACAATCCCGGCAAGCAGAAAAAGCACAGGATGGTTAACACTGAACTGCAAAAGAATCCCTCCTCCGCATAGTAAAAGAATTGGGAAGATTATATCATTGCTATGGTAAAAAAGGCAAGAAAAGAAGCTCCTGAAAGTTGAAAAACACCTTGCCAGATTGTTCCCGACACCGTATAATACTTTCAGAAAAGCATAACCCTTTTCGGAAGAATTCTAAGATACGGAGGCGCATATGAATTCAGAAAATCGTGATGAAATGTATTCAATCGTTCGAAGGACCGTTTATGATGCGAGAATCGGTCTGGACATGATCCGGCAGCTGCTTGACCACGGCTTTCCTTCCGCTGACAAAAAAGAAGAATACTATTTCCTGCGTTATGAATTTCCTGATCTGGCTGAGGTTCAGGAGAAAATGGCTTCTCTGGTAAGATTCTCCGGGAAAGAAGAGCCTGCCGAAAATCTGCTGTCTTCCGCCGAAACGCTGGTGAAGGAAATTTCAGACCGACTGACTTCGCTCCGTGTTATCCTGCAGGATCTGTTTTCCAACGCAGATCTTGCTTCCGATGCGGACCAGGGGCTTCATTATTCTCTGCTTGCCACTCTGGCGTATCTGAAAAAGCCGCTGGAACTTCGGTCGGACAGGCTCTATCAGCTGTTTGAAGAAGAAGGGATCTGGGGTGCTTTTGACGAACGGACCCTCTTTGATGAAACGGATGACGAACCGCCGGAAGAGACGGTCGATCTCTGGGAGGACGAAAAATATTATACACTTTTCCTGAATGTAAAAAACGCACTGGTCTATTACCAGGAGCAGCATCCTGATGAGGATGTTGAAGCGTTTGTCGGTTATGTCCAGGACTGCTTCAGCGGATTTGCCGATCATCAGCGCCAGGGCGGGTTCCTGTTTTCCTTTGAAGTCCCCTACGGCAATGAGGGTACTTTCTATTCTTTCCGGATGGATCGTCATCAGGTTGAGGTTTCCCGTTCCCGTGACCTCTTCTCACCGGGAGGAGACGAGGAAGACTTCACAAACCGGGCTTTTTCTATCCATGAGGACGGAAGTGCAGAGGGCACTCTGGAATTGGGAAGCAACGATCTGTTTTCCTTTATTGATGCAGGGGCCAGGCTGATCATCAGCCTCCCGGAAGAATTCATCCTGACGGAATTCCCGGAGGAAGAGTAATTTCCGGTTCATTCTCTCCCCATTCGAAATAACAGAAACAAACACACGATGAATCCGGATGCCGAAATCAGGCAGCCGGGTTTTTCGTGTGTTTGTTTTTTATGAAGTTAAAAAGAGTGGCTTCACTTTTTTAAAATCCGTCCTGCTCATTCTGACCGGCTTAATTTCCTAACAGCCGTATGTCCTGACAAAATGCCGGCTGAATGCTTCCACCTGCTCCAGCGTCTCCTCCGTCTTCTCCGGCTCACGGTCGCAAAGATGTATAAGAGCCGAGATCGGCGCAATGTAGGCAAAGGCAAGCATCTTCGGATCGTCATTCCGGAGCAGCCCCTTGTCCATCATGCCCATGAAGATACGCGTGAACATATCTGTAAGACCGGTCAGAAAATGTTTTGTTGCCAGGTTCCGTGCGCGTTCATCGCGGAACTGCTCGATGGAGAGCAGCTTTCTCGTCATCACGATTCTTTCATCGTGAACTGTTACATTCACCATCTGCATCGTCATCCGAACAAGTTCTTCCAGGGTATCCGGCACAGGAGGCAGATGTTCGGCAGAACCGAAGTGCTCTTCGTAATAGGCGATCATTTTATCCAGCAGGGCATTCCAGATTGCTTCCTTGCTTTCATAATGCTTATAGACTCCGGATTTGACAAGCCCGAGAGAGGCGGAAAGCTCACGGATATTCGTACCGGCATAGCCATTTCGGGAAAACATCTCCAGTGCCGCATCCAGTATTCTTTCTTTTGTATCGTTCGCCATCATGACCTCCATAAACAAAGTGATCTTCCGTTCACTTATTATAGAGAACGAAAAATCACCTGTCAAGTCTTATTTTTAAAGAGTTCCGATGCTTCCTCTGCCCTGCAGGAATACTCCGAACGTCTCTTTCAGCCGCTGATGCCGGATCCCGGTTGCATCAAACCGAACCGTATGAAAAGCAAACTGCATGATCGGTCCGGCGCAGAAGGCGCAGATGATTGTGCCGATGCCGACAGGGCCTCCGAGCAGCCATCCGATCAGGGTGGAGGCGCTCAGGAGCGCTATGCTGACCAGCCCGATGGGAATCCTCCTGACGCGCTTTGCAAGTCCGACCATAAGGGTGTCCCGTGGGCCGCAGCCCAGAGACGCCATCATATACGTGTACTGCGTATAAGCCAGCACAAAAAGGCCGAGGGTCATGACAGGGATCGCGGTCAGAAGGGATCTGCATGGCGGAATGACATGAAGCCAGTTGAAGAAGTCCACTGCCTTCCCGACAACCACAGCATCAATAAACATGGCAATGCCGATCGGTTCCTTCATCAGGATGTCAATGATCAGGATGGAAACCGACACTGCAATGGAAGCGCTCCCGTACAGAATCCCCAAACTTTTTGACATCCCCAGGTTCAGCACATCCCATGGTGCTGCACCGATGTTGGCCTGTATGGTCAGATAGATTCCAAAACCATTCACAAACAGGCTCACAGCTGCGATCAGCATATTCAGAAGGATCGCACCGGGTGTACGATTCTCCCTCAATGCGTTTTGTGAGCTCAGTAAACCTGTCTGTCCGTTTCTGAAAAGAGATCCTGCACTCTTGTTATACACACGTTCACACTTTCTGTCCGAAAGCGGTTTCACAGCACCGCCTGCTGTTTTCTGGAAACGAACTGTAGCACAGAACAGACATTTTGTCAATTTAAACGTATCCGAAGTCCCTTCTGACTCTCTCCGGATCACTGCAGGTCAGGATCAGGGTCAGCCAATCTATTCTTAATCGCGGAATATCTTCCGCATCATGGCCTGCTGTTCCCTGGCAACCGCAACAATTGCGCTGATATCACTGCCGGCTGAAATAAACTGGAATCCGCGGTCAAACCAGAACTGTACATCCTTCTCGCTGTTTGCACCTACCGCCACACCGATCGGCATGCCTGCCTTTCTGCACTTTGAAATGGCGATATCAATCAGCGCAAGAACCTCCGGATGGAAGATTTCATTCAGATGTCCGATCGATCCGGACAGATCACAAGGCCCAACAATCATTCCGTCGATATAGGGCACTTCAAGAATGTTGTCCAGATCCCGGATAGCGTCGACGTGCTCCAGCTGAATGAACCTGCAGGTGCGGTCCGGTGCTTCCCTGATATAATCAAAAAGATCCTCCGCACCATACCGGCAGGCACGCCTCGGGCCGAATCCGCGTTTGCCCATCGGCGGGTAAAGACAGGCGTCCATGGCGGCTTTCGCTTCGGCAGCAGAGCTCACCATCGGGAAGATGATCCCATCCGGTCCCATCTCCAGCACACGTTTGGCAAGATACGGCTCATTGAATGGGATCCGCACCACCGATGCCGTGTCTCCCGCCCTGCAGGCGATTATCTGCATGAGCACCGTGTGATAGTCCATTGCTTCATGCTCAGTGTCAACCCAGATGTAGTCATAGCCAAGCATCCCCACCATCTCCGAGATGCACGGATCACAAAGATCGACCTCAAAGCCGATCAGGTGCTGCCCGGATTGCAGTTTTTCTTTGAATGTATTCATAGTGATACTCCCTCATACTTTACATGATCTGCGCTGTGATAACAACAGCAACAATGATTACAGCCCCGACGATTTCACGTATCGAAGGTACTTCTCCCAACAGCAGCAGGGCAAACAGAATCCCGTAAACCGTCTCCATAGACGAGCAAACCCCCGCAAGCTGGGCAGGAATCTCTTTCAAGCTCGAAATGAACAGCGTGTGAGCCAACGCTGTCGTGACAATGCCCAGAAACAGCAGCAGGTAAAAATCGGAGAGTGACAGATGAATCCCCATCTTCAACACAAACGGAAGCAGCAGGACTGTTGCCGTCGCCTGTTCATAAAAGGCTGTCAGAGTCCCGCTGTATCTGCCGGCAAACCTTTTGTTCATTACAGTCAGGACCGCGTATGCCAGCGCTGAAACCATACCGACAAGAATCCCGAGAAATATATTGTTCTCCACCGAAAATTCAGGGATTGTAACCAGAACGCCAATCACCAGAAGAACGGCAAACAGGACGTTGTGAGGCTTCAGCGGCTGTCGAAACACCATCGGTTCCAGAAAGGTCACAAACAGCGGGAAGGATGAAAAAGTGATCGTCCCGATGGCAACCGTGGAAAGCTGGATCGACTCCAGAAAGGTCCACCAGTGCACAGCCAGCACAGCACCCGCAATCATCATCAAATACAAATCCTTCCTGTCGGAAAGGCGAAAGGACTGCTTTCTGATTATCATATAGATGCCAAGTGAAACAGAAGAAAAGAAAACACGCCCGAATGTGATGACAATTGCCGGCTGATGAATCCACTTGGCAAACAACCCCGCCAGCCCGAACAGCAGCACAGCAATATTAACCGATATCACAGCACGCTTTTTCATATTTTCCGGTATCCATTCTACGAAAAAGAATGTCCTAATTCTAACATAATTCCCGCAGAATGCAACGTTAATCCATCAGAAAACGCCAGTGATATCCGCCCGAGGTGTTCTGCAACCCGGAACAGGCTTTGTGGATACCGGCATAGCCTGTACTTTTTTCTGCTGCAAGCTGTGAAGGATAGACCTCCCCTGTCTCCACACAGATCACAGGCTTCGGCCGGCTGCAGCAGTTAACAAACTTCCTGTTCTCCGGTTTCGACAGATACTCCTGCATCTGCTTTCTGATTTTCTCTCTTCTTTCCGGATGTTCTTCATAAAACTGTTTTCGGCTGATGCTCTGCCTGTCGGCCAGGAGAGGATCTTCGCTCGCTGCCCTCCGGGCGGAAGAACACTTTTCTCTGTAACCCGGATCCTGCCACAGCTCTTTTGAGATTTTACTCAGCCTCAACTTGATGGTGGGGTCATTTTCATAAGCGGCAAGAACTCCCTTTCCGATTCTCTCCCGATACGTGGGATCTCTTCCATACAGCTCATTCACGGTATTTCTGATTTTGTCCTTCAGTTCCGGATGGTCTTCATACAGCCGGTTTTTTGATTCTCTGGCCAGCTTTTTTGTCACTTCGCTCATATGAGCCCCTTTCCCCAGCCCGCCGAGGAAACGGTTATATCCCTTTTGCGGATCGGAACTGTCATAAAAAGCGATAAACCAACGCTCGAGCTTCTCAGCCCCGGCTTTAATCAGGTTTTCGCACAAAATCTCTGTTTTAAAATTCTCCCAGCCGATTTCCTTAATCGCCCTGCCTATCGGATCTTTTCTCCGATAGCCATTTCCCTTTTTCCATCTCTCCTCAACCGACTTCCCGGTGCAGCCGATATAAACCTTCCCCTCCGGATCCGTAAGTTTGTAAACCGTATAATGCGCCTCCGGCGGCGGAGAGGGTAATTGATAATTGACAGATGATATTTTCTATTTTGCTATTGTAATAATATCACTGTTTAAGCGTTCAGTCTCGTTCGGCTGCGTTCGATAGAGTTCGGATTAATATTTCTCATGCAAATATTTTTCTTCAGCCGCTACCAATGCATTTATCTCTGATAATCATGTGCGTGAAACTGCATCTTTTTCTCCTTGTAATTTAAACTGTGTGTAGGTCATGAAGGTCATTTCATAAAAATCTATATAGGAAAAAATGACCTTTAAAAAAATCCCTATAGCGAACTTCCTGATACGACTTACACGACCTACACACTTTCAGGGAACTACTATCTTATTCATAACAGACGTTTCTCCGGTGTACCAGAAAAACCATACGATTTTTATCATGAAGCGTACGAAACCTACTGCAACTACATGACGGTAATAAGCTTACTATGCGTAGAGATTATCACAGCGTAAAATCTCCTTCCGACTTCACACGTGCTTTTAGAGAATTTTGTGCTAAATCCTATCGAAAAGCAGACTATGATTTTGATAGGCAAAGTTTTGAGAAGTATTATGCATTGCTCCATAGTAAAGACAATCTAGATCAAGAAATTTTTACAGTAGATAACTTCTTATTTGATATTCTGCATAGTGCATGCCTCATGTACGAAGAAGGAGATCGGTTCCATTTCCTCCACAGGTCCTTTACTCGACATTTTGAATAATGAAAATGAAAGTGCTAAATTGATTTATCACAAAGTAAAAGCATATTATCTGTTTTTAGTTTCGAAATATGAAAATAGCGATGATCTTGAAGATGATGATTTTTGAAGCTCAAAATACAACAATACATTTTATTTTATATTATAAGATATAATATAGTGGCTACTGCAGCAGCTGAAAAGTCAAGTAGTATGGGACAATTCAGCTATTTTATGGTACAATAGGTGCAAGGAAAAGCTAC
>JBGUNA010000041.1:0-2186 GCA_045117135.1 Candidatus Limivicinus sp.
TTAAGGATGTGCTTGTTGAGATGACCGCAGTCAAAGGTGCGGAAGAGGCTCTGAAAAGAATGAAAGACAAGGGCATATAGAATAACGATGAGTAATAATAGAAAATGCAAGGCCCAGCATCCTGCGGGAGTCTCTTTAACTGCTCTTATGTTGTGATCTGCATGTACTGCTCGATGTGAACGTTTTGCCGGACAGGCACTCTTTCTATAAAAACAGAAATCGGTGTGGCTTAAGGGCCGGAAATCGTGTATAACAATGGGGTGGCATCGAAAAAGCCACCTCGAAAAACATTTTCTGAAAAATTTAAGTTTTGGGCTTGCCCATCGTCTAAATGATTGAGGAGGTGATCAACGGTGGGAATGATTCAGGCGCCGAATCAAACCCCGGCAGACCGACTTGATCAAATGGTGCAGCAATATGAAAAGGATCTGCTCCGAATCTGCTGCATATACCTGAGAGATCGTACTGCTGCGGAGGATGTGGTACAGGAAACCTTTCTGAAGGCTTTCAGGAGCATGGATTCTTTTCGTGGGGAAAGCAGTGAAAAGACCTGGCTGATCCGGATCGCAATCAATTGCTGTCGGGATTACAGACGAAGTGCATGGTATCGATACATTGATTTTCGTGTTTCCGTCGACCAGCTGCCCTTCCTGTCATCTGCGCCACCAAGCGATGATCATATTGCTCTGACCATGGCGATCATGAAGTTGAAGCCCAAATACATGGAAGTCGTTCTGCTGTATTTCTATGAGGGCTATCCCATCAAAGAAATCGCAAAAATGCTGAACCTGACGGAAGCAGCTGTTTCCAGCAGAATCCATAAGGCAAAGCAGAAACTGAGAACCGAACTGGAAGGAGGCGAAGACGATGAAAACTGATCAGGAAATCATGAACAGCATCCGCGCTGCGATTGACGATTGTACTCGCGGGATTGACGAAGCGCCTTCGCTGCATTACCAGATTGCACGAAAAGCGAAAGGAGAAGAACCTGTGGTCAAAAAGCTTTCTACATCTGCCATTCTTGTTATTGCTCTTGTTATTATTTCCATGACCGCCGCACTTGCAGCCGGGCTTGGGCTCTTCGGCGAACTGGCGCAGAATCCGCGTGGGGACAGCAGACTTTCAGAAGTAGATAAAGTCGCCGATCCTATTGAACGTGAATGGACAACAGATGATGGTATCACCATCCGTATCGAGCAGGCATATTATGAAGGAAACCGAGTGTTTATTTCATATCGGATGAGCGGCGACTGGACTTCAACCGTTCTCCATGAAGGCAGCCCGGATGGTGAAATCAATTGGGATTGGGTTGAAGAAAACATGATTGTCTCCCAAACTATGATCAGCGACGAGCCTGAACGTCAGCAGGCAATCCTGCAGCTTGATGGTCAAAGCCAGCGATGGATTGAAAGCACAGAAAAAGGATTGCATGATGGTCTGAGTTTAGCGGACGGAACCTATCTTGATATTATTGGCGGGGACAATATCGTCCAGGAAGATGGTAGCGTCATCGGATGGAAAGAGTGTGAAATTCCTGATGATCGTCTTGAGGAAACCTTGACTTTCCAGGCAAAACTTTATCGTATTCACAGCATCATGTATCAAGACGGAACCACGTATCGGCAGTCGACGGAGAGAGGCGAAAACACCTTCTTTGAATTCACTTTGAATCAGAACACCGATCTGACACGGCTGAAAGGCAGCATAAGTGGCTCGAATTATACGGCTATGGCTGAACTGACGGCAGGACATATCGATTTGCGTGGAAAAATCACGATCACCTGCCCGGATGCGTGGATTCAAGTCTGGAAGACATGGGAGAATCCGGATCATATTGACATGATCGAGGATTGGTACCTATATGTCAATGGTGAAATAATTTCAGAGAACGGAGTGCAAGGTGTCGGAATAAGCGGAGAAAACCAGCTTGTATATGAAGTATTATTTGATGCCATGAATGATTTGACTGGCATCTCCTTAGTGCCCGTTTACCAGAACCAGCAGCCGCACATGGAGGAAGCAATCACTCTCGAAATCGAGTAAAAAAGACGAAAAAAAACTCCCACGAGGCACATACCCCGTGGGAGTTCGTGCATTTCCCGGCCCTTATGCCGCGATCCGCTTTATGGAGGGACAAAACACAGATCTGGAATACTGGAAGCGTCTTGGAAAATATGCAATGAATA
>JBGUNA010000042.1:0-39435 GCA_045117135.1 Candidatus Limivicinus sp.
GGAGAAACGGGACATTCAACAGCAGCTCTCGTCCGGCGGGACTCAGGCATGCGGACACTATGTTTGCTCAAAGACGGTGATTCCCGCAACCTGCACCAGCCCTGGATATACTTTGCATGAATGTCTGATCTGCCGAAACTATAGCTACCGGGATGAAGAAACTCCAGCCTTGGGGCATGACTGGGGAGAAGGAACGATTACGCAGCAGCCGACCTGCCTGGAGAACGGAGTAAGGACTTATACCTGCCAGGGCTGTGGCGAGATAAAAACTGAAGTGATTCTTGCTCTTGGCCATTCATGGAACGATGGTGAAGTGACGAAACCTGCAACTTGTTCCGATTCCGGAGTTAAGACTTTTACATGCCGGAACTGTGGAGCAACCAGAACAGAGGAACTCCAGATCCTTGCCCATGATTGGGATGACGGTATTATAACCGCAGAACCAACATGCTCATATGCCGGAATTAAAACCTATACCTGCAGGATCTCTGGAGAGACACGCACGGAAGAGCTGGAGGCACTTCCGCACACGATCATAGATGAGATTGTCCAGCCGACAGAGACGGATGGCGGATATACAAGGCATTACTGTTCTGTTTGCGGATACGAGCTGGAGCATACCGATTTCACCGACCCTCTGACCCATGAGCACCATTATGAACTTTCACAGGAAGATCCGACCTGCACGGAAGACGGCTTCACTGTTTACGTCTGCAGCACCTGCGGGGATACCCGTGACAGAGAGACACTGAACGCGCTTGGTCATGATTATGAAATGAACACCGTCAGTCCTACGCCCGAGGGAGAAGGATATATCGAATTCCAATGCAGCCGCTGTGGCGACTCTTACAGAGGCTTTTATATCCCGGCGCTGATTCCAATCGAGCTGACAGACGAGGCAAAACTGGATCCGGAAGCGGTTGCAGAAGCAGGACGAAAATGGCTGCAGGATAACGGATTGGAAATCAGTGAACAGGCGACAACCACACTTGAATGGAAGACAATCAGTCTGAACGCAAAGCAGGATGTGGCGGAAAGCATGGCAAAGAATGCCTGCTTCGAGACGGTGTCCTTTGTTCTGGCGCAATACCGGAATGATCCTGCGGTCAAGCCGGTGTTCAACTGCGTCTGCAGAGAGCAGGATGGAACCGGTACAGCGGAAATTTGCTGCGCTTACACTCTGGTGATCAATGAAGAGTAATCAGGAGGAAAACCAGCGGAATAGAGACTCGATGGAAGCCAGTTATGATTGAGATGGAGAAAAAAGCGAATGAAAACGGGAGAAAGCGCACTCAATGGCTGATTTTTGCCATTGTTGTCGGAATCCTTTCCGGGGCTGTCCGAATGGCGCAGACGGGAATACGGGGGATTGGAGATTCCGACTATTATTGGCATATCACACTTGGAAAGTACATCCTGGAGAACCGAAGTATTTTCAGAGAAGATATCTTTTCCTGGATCGCTGTCGAGCGGGGATATGTCGAGACGGCTCATTCCTGGTTAGGATCTGTTATTATCTGTTTGTTTTCCAATGTCTCATCAAACCCGATCTATGGAGCGGCTCTATTTACCGGCCTGACTACAGCGGCAATCAGCTTTGTCATAGCCTGCGTTTACGGAAGCCCATTTGACAAGGAGAATCCAAAATGTGATTTTCTGAACGCGCTTCTCTCCATTATCATTGGCTTGGCAATTGTGCTGATCCCTGTTCAACCCAGACCGCTGAATTTTGGCCTGCTTCTCTTCGTCCTTGCCATGATCCTGCTGCATGACGGATTTGAGAATCCAGAGAGCAGAAAATGCGGGTGGCTTCCAGCCATTTCGCTGTTGTGGGCAAACCTTCATGGCGGATCAGTACCGATTCTGTTCGCGTTTCATGGATTGTTCCTTGTGCTCAGCACCCTGCCGTCATTTTCGTGGAAGGGAATTGGACAGACATCCCGGAGAACAGCCGGGCGTATCAGACGGTTTGCTCTCCTATGGATAGCCGATACTGCTGCCGCTCTCATAAATCCTTATGGATGGAGGCTGCTGATTTACTGTTTCCATACGAACAGCGAAGCAACCAAGAAATACGTTATGGAGTGGTATCCGGCAAAACTGCTCAACCTCGCGGTCCTTGCCGCATTGCTGGTTCTCCTCATGGCCCTACTCCTGAGAGAGGAACGAAAGCCGATCGAACTGAGCTATCTTCTCCCGGTTTTGGCAACTCTTTTCATGACAGGAAAATACGTCCGGATCGAACCCTATCTGATCCTTTGCTCGTTGATGCTGATCTGGCACGTGCTTCACACGGCTTTTGGGACATGGATTCCAAAGAAACTCAACTCTGTGCGGGTAAAGGGGATAACGGCACTCCTTGCGACAGTTTCCGCTGCTATGATCTTCTTTTCTGCCGCTGTAACATCAGACAAGTTTGTTAACCATGTAAGCCGAGCAGGAGATCCGCTCTCTCAAGGCCTGCTGGAGGCAATCGATGAGCTCCAGCCTGAGCGGATGTACACGACTTACAATGACGGAGGATATCTGATCTATCATGGATACCAGTCGTTCATCGACTCCAGAGCGGACCTGTTTCCGGGGCCAGTGCTGAACAGAGCAATAGAATTTGCTGCCATGAAGAACTTTTCTTCTGATGAATTGGAAGAGTATACCCGGGAATTCGGATTCGACACGATTCTCCTTTCCCGGGAAAACAGCCTGAACGCCTGGCTTGCCCTCCATCCGGATTGGGAAGCGGTCTATGAGGATGGGGGATACGCGCTGTACAGGAAGACAGAAGAAAATTGTTCTTAAATCCCCAAAAGTTGACATATCTACAAATCAAATATATGATACATTCACTCTTGAAAGACATCTTCCTGCCGAAAGAGTTTTTAAAAATCGGATAATTGACATAACAACAAAACAAATACTTAATGCAGGCGCGGCGCCTCGTTTTGAGGTGAAATAGCAGAGGGGAGGGAATTGCCGGAATGAAAAAAGCGCTCGAAAAGCAATATGCATCTTTTGTTCAAATGCTGTCAACTATGCGGGAAAGCGGACAGTCCATTATTGTTTATGTTCTGATTTTGACTGTGGTTGCAGCGGCCAGTGCCGGCGCCCTTCACTCTTTAAAGAATAACGTCAATACGACGATGGATCATGCCGAGCAGAGAATTGCCAACACCAATATCGGATCGGATGAGTCATATATTGCCGTTGAAGTGCTGCAGCACATGACCGTAACGGCGGAAGACTATACCGGAGGCTATGACGGGAACTCCCATACCGGGACGGTTACGGTATCTGTTCCCGGAAGCGGATACAGCATTTGCTATGGGACAGCGGCCGGAAGCTACACGTCGTCCACGGCTCCGGCATATTCCGATCCCGGAAGCTGGACAGTGTATTTCAAGGTAACTGCTGACGGGTATCATAGCTACGAGGGGCATTTCTCAGTTGCGATCAATCCGAGATATGTTTCGATTCCCTCCGCCTATGGCAGTTTTACTTATGACGGCACGACAAAAACAGCGACAATAGACGGCTATGACAGTACGTATTGTACCCGTAGCGGGACAACCTCGGCTGTTAATGCAGGGACATATACCGTAACCTTCACGCTGAAGAATGATACGTTCATGAAGTGGAGCGACGGAACCACAGCTCCGAAATCCTATTCGTGGACGATCGCGAAACGAAATCTGAACACTGCGACGATTGCGAATATCGCGGATCAAACCTGGACAGGGAGTGCGATCAAGCCGGAGCCAGCTGTTACCTGCAACGGTAGAACGCTCACTAAGACTACGGATTTCACCTACAGTTACAACAACAACGTAAGTCCGGGAACGGCAACGGTCACTGTTACTGCCGCAACAAACGGGAACTATTCCGGATATGCGACGAAGACATTCCAGATCATTTCCCGGAGCATGACTGTTTCATCGAGCGGATACTCCGGAACCTATGATGGCAAAGCACATACCGGAACAGTTACCGTAACGGTTCCGTCTTCCGGAGCTACGGTATATTACGGATCGTCTGCCTCCAGCTGCAATTCCACATCGCCGATTTATCGGACGAATGCCGGTTCCCAGACCGTATATTTCAAGGTTACCGCAAACAATTATACGGATTACACAGGATCCTTCTCGATAAGCATCAGCAAGGCAAAAATTACGACCGTCCCAAGTACGGCGGCAACCTGGTGGTATACCGGCAGCACTGTAACGCCGACCTGGTCAAACTACGATTCCTCAAAACTGACAATCGGCGGAACCACATCGGCCGTAAATATAGGGACATATACCGCAACCTTCACGCCAAAAGGAAACTATACCTGGAGTGACGGAACAACAGCGGCAAAATCAGTGTCCTGGAAGATCGCATCCGGAACAGGGACTTCCTATTATACCGCCACACAATACGGCAATGACCGTCTGGGCAATTCCATGAGTGTAACCTACAGCGTCCGTGAGGACTGGAGTTACATCACAAATTCGTCAACGGTCTACGTTCAGAGCATCCGATTCAACTATTATACTTCGGCGAGCAATGGCTATCCGCAGACGAGCGGAGGAACAGGCGGCGACGGATCGCATAACACTTGGGCAAGCTACTCGCTGGCGCAAATCAAGGTGAACAATGGATCAGCAAATCAGCTTCTTTATGCCTCTGTCGGCTCAACGACCTATGCGCTGCCATTTAACGGCAGCTCGTCCTGCTACCTGACTTACGGCGGAAGCACCTATTCCAGCGGCGGCTACAGCGTGGCCCACGACAGTAGCGGAAACGCGACCGTCACCATTTACGGCTACTGGTCATGGGGAACAAGCGCGACTTATCCACGAGACACCCGCGGGGGAATTCATGGCGGTTCCAGCGGAACCCCGGCGGCAAGTACCATTACCCTGAAAGACACCAAGCCCTAAAGAGAGGATGGATCCCGATGATGGAGATTAAGAGCATTATTATCGTAGTTTCTTTGAGCATCGTTTCCGGTTTCGCGGCCTGTTTTCTGGCCAAACTGCTGCAGAATCTCCTTGTAAGGCACAGAAGCGGGAAACCGATTACCTGGACAGACCAATGTGGGAAAACCATTGAGACAGTTCCGACAAGGTTGCCCTGGGTGTATGTGGCTATCTCCACTCTCCTGATGGCACCGATGGCGTACTATTACGGATTTGGAATCCAGATGGCCTATGTCTTCCTCATGCTTACGCTTTTTCTTGCCATCGCTGTTCTCGACATCAAGTATCGGCTGATCCCCAACTGGCTTGTTTTGGGAGTGATCGGAGTGCAGGCAGTGTGGATGTTTGCTCCGTATTTGCACGGAGTAGAGCCGGAAATCTGGTTCAATCTGAGAGAGTATGCTCTGGGAATGCTGCTTTGCTTTGCGGTTTTCTTCGGGGGAACCATGATTACGGGCGGAAAAGTCGGGATGGGAGATGTAAAACTCTCCATGGCGATCGGGTTTATGCTCGGATGGAGGAAAGTGCTAATAGCGATTGCGCTCTCCGGGCTGCTGATGATCCCGTTCGTGTTTACGCGGCCCGGTATGAATATAAAGGAACGATTCAAGCAAATGGTTCCGTTCGGGCCTCCGTTCAGCCTTGCCGCCTTGCTTGTACTTGTCGCGGGATTTACTCCGCTGGCAAGGTTTCTGCAGTTTTGAACTGCTGCTGACTATGTTATCTTAAATCTTTTTTTAAGATAAAACATCTTCGAAGAAAGGAGAAGCACCATGCTGAAGAACTTCGTCAAGGACGAGAGCGGCCAGGGACTGGCCGAATACGCTCTGATTCTGGCTCTGATCGCGATCGTTGTTATCGCCGCGCTGACTCTCATCGGCAATGCGGCCAAGAACAAGCTGAACACCATCGGAACCACGATCAACGGCACTACCTGATCGACCGGGAACCCACGCGGTTGCCATGCTGAAGAGCATAGAGGGGAATAGCACTGTCCTCCTTCAGCATGGTAGCCGCACAAACCAGACCAAAGAAAGGAGAGCACAAATGCTGAAGAACTTTGTCAGAGACGAAAGCGGCCAGGGCCTGGCTGAGTATGCTCTGATTCTGGCCCTGATTGCAATCGTTGTTATTGCAGCGCTTCGTATTCTCGGCACCGCAACCAGCAACAAGCTGAACGACATGGGCACTCAGCTCAATGCGGCATGACCCTGGCAGGAAACGGAATGCGAGCATTGTGGCGCTGAGTTCGTACGAGCGAGCGTCTGACATCACCGAAAACAGCCGGGGATACTCAAGTGTTCCCGGCTATCCTAAAAATGGAGAAACCCGATGAAGAATTTTCTGAAGCGAAAAAAACAAAAAGAATCCGGACAGGCGCTGGCAGAGTTCGCAATTTGCCTCCCTCTGCTGATTCTCATCCTATGCGGGATCTTGGACTTCGGCTGGGTCTATATGAATGAATACGAGGTCAACCATGCCGCCTACGAGGCTGCCCGGTATGCTTCCATCCACGTTGACGATGAGGGCATGACGACGGCAATCCTGGAAAACAATATGAGAGTCCTGATTAATGAGAATCTGACCCACAAGGATTCGTCCCTCTCTGTTTCCTTTGACTGGCCGGCATCGGATGGAATCGCCAAAGTTACCGTGACAAACCCAGTACATATGCTGACGTTTGTCGGGATGACTTTCTTCGGATCGACATTCCCGATAACTGTGCAAAACGCGTTCTTCGCGCAGGTAAGCTGAAATGTGGTGTGAAAACTTATGAGGAATGTTATCAGGCAGTTTAAGAGAGAAGAAGAGGGAGAAATAGCTGTTTTTCTCGCCTGCTACATGGTGATTCTGATCCTTTGCCTGGCTCTGACAGCAGATCTCGGAAATACCTATTTGACTCACCTTCGAATGCGAGACGCGGTGGATCTGGCGGCAACGGCTATCGGCGTTCAGCTGCCAGCCTCATATTCCGACGGGAAGATGGAATCTCTGCGGTCAACGGCGGAGACTATCGTACAGCAGAATGGAGTTGATCTGACAGAAGTAACCATGACCTGTGAGATCCTGCAGGACAGCGGACAGATCTATGCCGCGAGAGTCATCCTGCAGAATGAGGTGAGTCACTATTTTGCGCAGCTATATCTGAATAGCTTCAGTACGATCCGCGTCGGGGATCTGGTTTATGTAACCGCGGACGAAGCGAGCAGTTCAGGGTACACGATAACCGTTCTTGACAGTTGAGATTGAGCGGACTCCATTCCCTTAACAATGAAGAAAGCAGGAAAGAGACTTCCTGCAAACAATATATCCGATATGGAACTTTCCGGAAAGGACATCAAGAAATAATGAAGAGAACCTTTGTTTATATCATTGCCGCAGTGATTGCGATTGGCCTGGCTTGCGGACTGTTTCTGATGCTCAGGAGCCAGACTGTTGAGCAGCCGGAGCTGAATACGGAACTGCTGGAGACTCCGGCTCCGATTGAGATGGTTGAAGTCATTGTGGCAAACGAACGTATTCCGGCAAATACGGAGATTACGCCTTCCATGCTGAGGACAAAGGCAATTCCTGTCACAGAGAAGCCGTTCTTTGCCCTTAACAACGCGAACGAAGCAATCGGCGCAACAGCGAATGTTGTAATCGAGGAGGAGACGGTTCTTCTTTCCTCCATGATTGATCTTCCTCGTGTTTACATTGCCGATGGGCAGGGATTGTCCTATGAAATCCCAGAAGGGTTTGTGGGTCTGGCAATCCCGGCCGCGGATCTGGAAGGCCTCGCCGGTTATCTGATACCCGGTGATGTAATCAACATCCTTGCCGATGCCAAGGCGGTGAAGGCTGCAATGAACGGCGTCCCTTACATTGAGGGCGATGTTCTCCCGCTGACCAAGGCATATCTCGTAAAAAACGTTACGGTTCTTGCCGTTGGAGATAAGGCGTATGACGAGATGATGGCCACTGATGCACTGGCGCTCCGAGAGGCAAAGGAAGAGGCTGCGTCCAGGGAAGATGAGGACGGTGAAGAAAGTGGAGAAATCTCCTACGACTGCGTCATCATTGCTCTGGACGATTTTTCGGCACAGCTTGTGGTGGAAACCATGCAGTCCTCAAAGCTCACATTTGCGCTGCAGCATCGTAACTACGGGATCCATGAAGTGACAATGCCTGAACTCGTTCCTGTTCCCCAGGAATTTACTTATCTGACAGAGGCGGAGCTTCGAAAAGCCAACTGAGACTGAAAATATAAGGAAAGAAGATTTGAATATGCCAGTAAGGAATAATTTCGGCCCTTCAAAAAACACGGTTGAAAAGGAAACCCCGAAAGAGAACGCGAAAAAGCTGAGCCAGCTGCGCGTTTTTGGGATCGCGGACAGAGAGCATCTGGACTCTCTTGCCTGGTTTCTGGATACGCCGGACATCAACTGTATGGGTGTCCTGCCGCCAAGAAGTTCCGTCCAAAGCGTGGAAGATACTGTGGACAAGGTTGCTGCGATGCCGATTGATGTTCTTGTCCTCCTTGCCTCCGTTTTTGATAACGACTTTCAGACTTTCATGCAGGAATACGGGAAGAACAGATCTGGTGTAGCATCCGTTCTTGTGACAGATTCGACCATTGACGTGGATCTGCTCCAGGCAGCGATGGCCAGTGGGATCAACAATGTGGTCTACGCAACGGATCTGGACAAAAGCAAAGTCTGTGATGTCATCTGGAAAGAGGCATCAAAGAATCTAAGCCGGAACGAGTCTGCGGAGGTTCTGTCTTATAGCTCAAGAGTCGTTTTGACGTATTCCTCCAAAGGCGGAGTTGGAAAGACCACGGTCGCGGTTAATCTCGCGTCAGCCCTTACGCAAAGAGGAAAAAAGGTTGTTGTAGTAGACCTTGACCTTGCTTCCGGGGATGTTCATTCCTTCCTGGGAGTCAATAATGCGGAGTCAATTGCGGAGCTCGCGGAGGAGCCCCAGCCCATCACGCCGACAACCATCAAGGCGTATGTTCATCCGTCCTCCAGCAAGATCGGGGTTGTCTGCGCTCCTTCCGCGCCTCAGCACGCGAGCGTTGTAAAACCGGATCTGATTTCCAAAGTGATTACGACGCTGCGCTCTGAGAACGATTACGTCATCATAGACTGCGATCAGCAGCTTGTAGACGGCAACATTGCAGCCTGCAACAGTGAAGCGATGAAAGCGGCTGATCTCATCCTGTTCATTGTCACGCCGGAGGTTCCTACGATCAACGGCGCCTATGACATGATTCACAAGTATCTGAACCGCTCTCAGGGGATTGTAGATAAGATCCGGCTTGTAGTCAATAAAGCAGGCTCTGCGTCAACGATCACCGGTTCGGAGATCGCGAACACGCTCGGACAACCTGTCTTTGCTTCCATTCCGGATGATTACGGCACCGTCGTCCAGACGCTGAACACAGGAGTCCCATTCATGACGACGGCATCTGTTAATAAGACTCCGGCGCTGTTCCGCCGCCCGATTGTGAAGGCATATGAAGCGTTGACGGAGAAAGTTGTCAAAGCCTGCTGAGAAAGGGAGATGAGCAGTGGAAGAAAGCAGACACGACTTTTATCAGACAGCAAAGACGAAATACTCCGCTCAGATCCGGCCTGAGTATATTAAAACAATCCGGAATCTGGTTCTGAATGAGGTTGCCTCAACTCTGGCCAGAACCGCAAATGATCCGGAAAACAAAACCCAGATTGACACAATTATCCTTTCAGCGATTGACCGCCTGGATACCGAGGACATGCAAAAAGGGGACAAGCTGAAGCTCCTGAAGGAACTCAAGGATGAAATTTATGGCTATGGGCCGATTCAGTGTCTTGTGGAGGATACCGGGCTCAACGAAATCATCGTCCGAGGCGCAAAGCATGTTGAGGTCGAGCGACGCGGTGAAATCATGGATACCGATGTTGCGTTTGATGATGAGGAACATCTGCGGAAAATCATTGACCGCATTGCCGCTTGGTCCAACCGGCATATCGATGACGCCAACCCCATGCTGGACTGTAAGCTGAGCGACGGCTCCCGCGTAAATGCCGTGATTCCGCCGATTGCCCTGGGAGGCTCGTATCTGACAATCCGGAAGTTCGCAGCCATACCGTTTCGGATCAAGGACCTACTCTCCTTTGGAACGATGAACGAGCCGATGGCCGAGTTTCTGGAAGCCGCGATTGGCCGTGGCCGGTTGAACGTTCTGGTCAGCGGAGGAACCGGCAGCGGTAAAACGACGCTGCTGAACGTGTTGTCCGAATTTATTCCGGATACGGAAGAAATCATCACAATCGAGGACGCCGCGGAGCTTCAACTGAAACAGCCGCGTGTACGCCGCATGGAGGCGAGACCGGCCAACGTTGAAGGCCGCGGAGCCATTACAATCCAGCGGCTGGTTGTCAATGCTCTTCGTATGCGCCCGGACCGGATCATCGTCGGCGAAGTTAGAAGCGGTGAGTCTCTGGATATGCTCCAGGCAATGAATACCGGCCATGACGGTTCCCTGACGACAATTCACGCAAACTCTCCAAGAGAGGCGCTTTCCCGTGTGGAGACGACCGTGCTCATGTCCGGAATGGAACTCCCTGTCTCGGCAATCCGGCAGCAGTGTGTCGGAGCCTTTGATCTGATCGTGCATACCGAACGCTTGCGGGATGGGACGCGAAAGATCATGAGCATCACGGAGGTTGGAACCATGGTTGGCGAAATTGTATCGCTTCAGGAGATCTTTCGCTTTGTTCATGACGGAGAGAGTGTTGATCGGGAGACCGGGAAGAAGATAGTGCTGGGTCACTTTGAAGCAACCGGTGTGCAGCCAAACTGCTGTCAGAAAATGCAGGACAACGGAGCTGTAATTCGCCAGGAGTGGTTTCGGACCGGAAACCGCCGCTGAGAGAGGAGCAGGGAATATGAGCCCTTTTATCATTCTTGCTGTTCTTGCTGCGGCCGTGATTGTGATAGCGGTTTCACTGATGCTCATCTTGCGCCGAAATCATTCAACGCAGAAACGCCTGAGCGAAATTCGGGATTCCGGCACTTCCAAAGCAGACAGCGAACCTCGGCAGAGGAAAGGCATCATTTCTTCCGAGAATTTCGAAAAGACGAAGCTGGCATCCAATGATCGGGTAAAACACCTGACTGCCACGATAACCAACGAGCTGACTTCGGCAGGCCTGGGGGATGATCCCATTCGTGTCCTGTTTGCGTGGATCATTATCGCTGTTGTACTGCCTATGATCGAGAACCTGATGGGTTTGAATCTAACGGTCATCTTTGGAACGATTCTTGTATCCACCATCGGCCCGGTTCTTTTCCTTCAGTTGAAAAAGAGCAAACGGATGGAAAAGTTTGAAAAGCAGCTTCCGCATGCCATTGACATCATCTGCAATGCTCTCAAGGCAGGATACACCTTCCAGTATTCTATGAACAATGTGGCGAAGGAACTGGATGCCCCGATTTCTGAGGAATTCCTGATGGCGTTTCGGGAAACCCAGTATGGCGCCACCCTCAGTGACGCATTGCGGAATATGGCCAGAAGAACATCATCAAAGGACATAGAACTTCTTGATATCGCTGTCTCGGTTCAGACCAATGTTGGTGGTAACATGATTGAAATTCTGGAGAATATTTCGTCGACACTGACCGCCAAACATGATCTGGAAGAAGATATCAAGGTGAAAACGGCCAGCGGGAAGATCACGGGAATTATGCTGGCGGTTCTGCCGATTTTGCTTCTGGTCGTGTTGAACTTTATGAATCCGGATTACATCTCTATCTTCTTTGAAGAGGCAATCGGGCAATATATGCTGATCTTCTGTGCCCTTTGGGAGCTGATAGGTTTTTTGATCATCCGAAAGATTCTGAGCGTGAAATTCTGATGCAGGGGGAGCAACGTGAGTCCAATCATCCAAATCATCATCATTGTTATTCTGGTGTTTTTTGCTGTTGTTCTGCTTCTCAAACCTATGAGCCGTGCAGATGAGGAAGCCAACGCGAGACTGGATGAAATAAGGCGCGGTGTCCGTCGGCCGCCAAAGCAGAGCAGGCTGAAAAAACTGCTTTCAAGGCCTGAGGACGGCAGTATGCCTGTCTCCTGGACGGCGTTGGTGGCAGAAACGGTCAACGGTTTCATCAGGCCAGGCAGCCGCAACCAGCCGCTGAATAAAACAGATCTGGAAATTAAAAAGCTGTTGGCTGTGGCGAATATCAACATTTCCATGGCAACTTTCACTTTTTTCAGGCTGGCAATCGGAATCCTGATGGCTGCTGTTTTCTTCGGGATCGGTAAGCTTCTTCTGGGAGACTATGTGACCGCGACGCAGCTGCTGTTTGCGACTTTTGCCGGCTTTCTTGGGGGAACACTGCTTCCAAAGGCAATTCTGCGCTCCAGTGCCAATAAACGGAGGGCTGCTATAGTCGCCTCTCTGACGGATACCATCGACCTGATCGCGATCAGCGTGGAGGCAGGCCTGGGCTATGATGCAGCGATTATGAATATCTGGCAAAAGAATAAATCTCCGGCCATGCAGGAACTGATCCGCACCATCGAGGACATCAACTATGGTATGAGCCGCCATGATGCCTATCAGTCGCTGGCCGCGCGCTGTGACGTGGATGAAATGTCCCTGTTCGCCAATAACATGGCACAGGCGGACGCGATGGGTATTCCGATCGTCAATGTCCTGAAGACGCAGGCGGATGCGCTTCGTGTAGCTCGGCGCAGAAGGGCAGAGAAGGAAATCCAGAAAGCGCCGGTTAAAATGCTTCTGCCGCTGGTTCTCTTTGTTTTTCCGACGATGCTGGTCATTCTGATCGGACCTGCAGTGATCAATTTTATGAGGTATTTCTGATGAAAATCAAGAAACTGGTAATTAACGGCCTTGAAATGGGATCAATCGCGATAGCGGACCGATTCCTGCTGCGGCTGCGGGGAATGCTTGGTCGAGACTTTGACCAGTTTGACGCGCTGCTCATCGAGCCGTGCTCAGAGATCCATACCCTGTTCATGGCTTATCCGATTGATGTTCTGTGCATCGATAAAATGAGACAGGTCATAATGATCGAAGAGAACGTTGAACCATGGATTCCATGCATAGGAACTGAAGATTCATATGCATATTCCGTGATCGAGCTTCCGGCGGGAAAGGCTGGAGAGTGGGAAATTCGAGTTGGAGACCACATTTCTATTCAATGAGGAGGGAAGGCAAACATGAACCTGTTACGAAGACTCTTTAATAAGCTACGCGTGAAAAGTGCAGGCCAGGCCTTAATCGAATATGTCATTATTCTGGCCGTGTTTGCCGCATTGCTGTTGGTCGCTATCCCGAGTTTTGAGGACGCTGTTGGCACGGCATATATCAATACGGAAAACAAGGTAACAGAGGACGAACCTCCGACGCCATCGATCCCGATCCCATCTTCTTCTCCGGGAGTAACAGATTATACCGTAACATATAACGCAAATGGCGGAACGAATGCACCGGCTCTGCAGATAAAGCAGCATAATGTGGATCTGGATCTTTCCTCAGAACTCCCGATCTACAGCAATCATACATTTACCGGATGGTCCACAAGCCTCTCAAGAGCTAACAGCCATATCATCGATTACAGTCCCGGAGATCTGTATACGGCAAATGCCAACCTGACTCTTTATGCTTCCTGGGTAACGCAGGGAGTCCAATATACGCTTCGGTATTATGTTAACTCATCGTCCGGGTCAACTGCATATTTTCAGAGCAGCGCTTCTCCTATCACAAGGACCAAATATCACGATGTCGCAACCACGATTATCAGCGATGTCCCGATTTGCGTTGGATATACATTTGTCGGCTGGAATGAGACGAGCACTTCTACAATCGCGACATATCAGGGCGGAAGCCCGTTTTATGATAACCGAAACGCTAATTTCTACGCAATATGGGCTCCAGAAGCGTTTACAGTGAATTACCATGCCAACGGGGGTAGCGGCACACCGCCCGCATCAGCTCAGTACTCGGCCGGTAGCACAGTAACGATTCAGAATGCGCAGCTTACCAAGACCAACTGCCAGTTTGCCGGATGGAGCGAGAACAGTGGAAGCTCGCTGGTGGATAATCCGATCGGCAGTACTTTTGAGATGCCGAATCATAACGTTGACCTCTATGCTGTTTATATGCCGACCGAGTTCCCATATAACGGTACTGACGGAACAGATGGAAGTATCCAGAGCTTCACCGCGCCGGTAGATGGAACCTATCAGATCCAGCTGTGGGGAGCGAAAGGCGGAAGAAGCTGCAGCGAGGGCGTTGTCAATACGAACAGGCCAAATGGCGGATACACATACGTTAACGTCAGACTGACAAGAGGACAGACGATTTTCTTTGCTGTGGGTGGTCATGGTTCGGACAACGACTTCTCCCGCAGCAGAACCGCTGCTGCCGCTAACCCGGGCGGATGGAACGGAGGGGGCAACGGGTTTACCGATGCAGCGGTGGATGAAGGTGGTATCTTCTCCAACAATACAAGAGAAGGCTCAGGCGGTGGCGGAGGCGCGACCGCAGCCTATACGGCCAGTGTTGGAGACGGGCAGCTTGTGAACTACTCCGGAAGGATGGGGAACATCCTTGGAGTGGCCGGCGGAGGAGCCGGAGCAAATTACACTGGAACAGACGGTTATGGCGGCGGAACATCCGGCGGAAACGGAAGCTACGCCGGGACACAAAGCACCGGCTATGCCTTTGGAAGAGGGGAGAGCGCTACAAGCTCCAGGAGGATCCGATGAAAGCAAAAAAGCTCTTTAACAGGCTGCTCAGCATAGTGCTTGCCATCGCGCTGGCAGTTCCTCTTACTGCTCAGAATGCATATGCTACAAGTGCCAGTCACAGTCTTGGGAACGGAGCCGGAGGTGCTGACTATTGCACTGTCTGGAACTACTACTATGGACAAAACACAAGATTTGGACCGGCTGTATCGAATCACTTCCTGACTTACAATGGAACTGCCCATGATGCGTTCTGCCTGAACCCTTATCTCAATTACGGCTCGACTTACTCTGAAGGTAGTTACAGCCAGGGCTACGGCGCGGATTATTCGCTCGCGCTCAAGTATGTCGCCATGTACAACGACGGGTATCCTCAGGGATACACAGACCAGCAACGCAAGATGGCTGTCCAGCTGGCCATATTTGACACCTCGCAGATGGGGACAGATTACGCGCCGCCGTATAAGGCAAATCACTGGTATGATGTCATGTTCAGCGGTGGAACCTTTAAATTTGCGCTGTCCGCGCTGTGGTCAGCGGCTTCGTCGTATACGATGCCTTCGACAAGTGCGACATTGGGAGTTCCTCAGAACATCACAAATGTCCATCTGGCATACAACAGCTCAACAGATTGTTTTGTAGCGACGGTGAATGCCGGTGCCAATGCGCAGTATTACAGCTGGAGCGGATACGCGACTCGGAGCGGAAACTATATCACTTTTTCTGTCCCGGCAGGCGATATCTCGGGGTGGTCCGGTACCTATAATGGGTGCCCGGCCTATACATCAGGATACATTTCGGGCTCCGGGCCGGTGACAAGAATAATCGCACCTACGATCTGGACAGCAGGAAGTGATTATCAGCCGCTTCTGACAGTGGAAACAAAATACATCACGCCAACCAACACGGTGCGATACAGCCTGTATGTAGACGGAATGGATGAGGGACGCCCCGGCGGTGGCGGTGGCCTGTACGGAGGTTCGATATCTCCCAACAGCGCTGTAGCCGGAGGGGGATCCGGATATGTTGGAACCGGAAGTAATGTGGTTAGCGGGTCAACGGTACAGAATGGCGGCTCAACCGCTGTTCCGGATGGCGGAAACGATGGATATGCCAGAATTACGCTGATTGGTTGAGCCGGAAGGAAAACAAATGCAAGTCTTTTACCTGATAGATTTCGAGAATGTCGGCGTTAATGGTCTTCGCGGCATCGAAACTGTTGGCGGCACTGACAGTATCCATCTGTTCTCGACAAATAAAGGAACAAAACTCGATGTGAAGACATTATCCAGACTGAATGGGAAAAGCATAACCTATCATAACGTACCCCAGCGAAAGCAGTCGGTCGATATGCATCTCGTGTCCTATTTGGGATATCTGATCGGACAGGGAGAGAAGAGCATCACGATTGTCAGTGAAGACACAGACTATGATAATGTCATTTCGTTTTGGGAAAAAGCGGCGGACGTGCATGTTAAGCGATCCTTGACCATCGCGCAGCCCAAAAAGAAGCAAGCTGCAAATGGGAAAATGAAAAACGCGAAACCGGCAGCAACAGCAAAAATGGCTCCCAAGGAAAAAGAATTGCTCAACGCGTCTGTGATGAGAGCGTTGAGCAAGGCGGGATATAAGCCGGAAATAGTCGGATCTGTTGCGTCAATTGTTGCGCATCACCTGGGAACAGGTAATCGCAAGGAACAGATCCACACGGCAATTGTTCAGAAGTATGGTCAGCCCAGGGCTATGGAGATTTATCACGTTATCAGGAAAACACTTTGATCAGGGGAAAAGGAGAGAGCATGTAATGGATCAGATAGGAAAAATCACGCAGAAGATCGATAAAAAAGCTGGTGGCAACATCCAAATACTTAATCTCATTTATATGGCTGCCATAAAGCAGATCAGGAGGACCTGCGGATCAGAAGAAGAGTTCGATCAAAAATGCAGAGAGTTCCTGGATACAATTTGCAGCCGAATGGGAGAGGAGCATCGCGAATTCTATGCTGAGTACATGGAAAAAATGAGGAAAGAGCTCTCATAACAAAGCAATATTGAAAGATAGATTATTTCCAGCGGGATAAATAAGTTCGAAATGCTATCTCTGTTTTCTGTATTCCTTCAGCAACCTGTCTGCCTTAACCAGATAAGCATATTGTGTGGGCTGTGCCTTACGCAGTTTGGATAGAACTTTCAGATCAGTCTGTGTAAGCGACTCGTCTGCATATTCTTCGAAACGGTCTACCATTTCATATGACGTTTCTGTTAATAAGCAAGCCGCCATGTAGATCAAGTTTGCTGCCCGGTATGAGGCAATCTCGCCTGAAAATCGCTCCGCAAAAACATGCGTTGCAACCCCGCGAATTCCATCGATATAGACAGAATAGTCATCGTTTCCGACTTTTCCCCGCGAACCGACAACAATGGCTGCAGCTATTGTGTCTTCAAGGACATCTCTTGCAGTGATATCCATCCCGCGATAACTGATTTCTGATACAACGACATTTTTATATGTTGCCAGCACATGGCTGAAATTCTTGTGCTCATTGATCAGAGTACCAATGTCGTAAAACTGTTTCATTACCTCCAGATCCTTTTTCGCCCGGAGGGGAACGCCAGTCGTATATGGGGCAAACGCCGTAAATTTATCACCAAGAATACAGTCGATGGAGGGAACACGTACAGTAAGATTGTTTCCCTCTGTCAGTAGCAGTTCATTCCGAATCTCCTTTTCGATCAGTGCCACGTAATGGTTTTCTTCAAAAAGAATATCCAGCAGGATATAAAAATTCTCTTGCCTGACCGGTGAGAAGTAAGTGAACTTAAAGTGCCTCTTCTCTATGTTGTTCTTTCCAACGCGCACTTGCTCCTCATAAGACACGAAAGGAAAAATCTCAGCTGCTTTCTTAATATACTCGATCACATCTGTTCCGGGATCAACGATGATGTCGATATCTGTGGACAGTCGCATAAGACGCGGCAGCAAGAGCATCAGGCAGCTGCCCCCTTTGAAAATAAATCTCATTCCGGTCTGCGTGAGTGCTTCCAGGAGTCCCAGAGCATATAATGCGCGCTCTATGAGTTGTGGATCCTTGCGACTTATGTTTTGTAACTCCCGGATGTGTTCTTCCCCATAGTTTTCCCTGATAATCATATTCTGAAATCCTCCTGCCTTAAGCCTGCTTCATTTACAAGGAAATCTCGGTATTTCTTAATAGCTCCCCTGCGTCTTGCATACCGTACCATTGCATTCGTATCTATTGCGTATTTATGGAATGCATTCTGATAGATTGTCGGGTACTCACCTGAATAGATTACTTTCCTGAGCAACTTGTCAACGGCTATATCGACAAGCATTTTTTCAAGTCGCGTATCCCAGAAAACCGATGTTCCTTTCGGACTTTCCGTCGGAAGCTTTATGATCACCACCATATCTTCATTCATGTAGCGGAACAGTTCATCCGCATCGGGTTTAAGAAGAACTGAACCCTTATGTTTTTCCCAGAGAGTATTAAAAACATCCGCTTCCAGTTCACCTTCCACAGATACAAACACAATATTATGGGCTATTTGATGGTTAACGAACTCGTTCAGCTGTACCAGTTCAAATATACGGAAATCCAAGTATGGGTGAGCATTAATGATTTCGTCTGCTACTGAGATGGCAAACCCAGAATGGGGAAATTGGTACGTTCTCAGAGAATCTGAGACACAGTATCTGTTACGCCCGATCCTGGCAATCTCACCCGCAGCTAACATCTTCGTGATCATATGGTTCGTGATACTCCCTGATGTGCGATAGCCGCATTCTTCCATCACAGCCTGCAGATCAGACCTCGTGAATGAGTTCTTACTCCCAATCGTGTCCAGAATGGCTGATGTATCGGTCATGCTTCCCCGCCTTTCCGATATTTCGGCAGTATTCTGAATTTACTGCCGTTTTATCTATACAGATTATATATCTTTTGGAAAGCAGAGTCAATGGAAATTTTGGCAGTAAATTCGATTTAGTGCCGTTTTGCCCAAAATACTGGTGACCAAACTAAATGTGGGACAGTTTTCCGGGGAAAAACAAAAGCATTCAACATCTATATAATTCCTGTGGAACGGTCGAACAATGATATTGACATAAATGCAAATATAGTATATAATACATTATAGAAGCACGGCGCTTGTTCCACGCCAATGAGCTTCAGAATTGCTGCCGGAGTGATCGGCATGCTGCATCAAAGATCATGTGCTTTTGTGTGTTATGTGCATGAATCTGATTCATTTTCCTCCTCAAAATCGTTACGGGAAAACCGTTGGGTGAACAGCACCTGACGGTTTTTTCATGGGCGCAAAAGGGAGAAGATTGTTTGACAAGAATTGACAGAAAATATAAAATGATATATAATATATTCTATCATAATACGAGGGATAAAAGCAGAATGAGATATCGTTTAGTGGGAAAACTGTCTTTTCGAGATGAGTCAGATGAGAAAACCTATGAGGTTGACGTTCGCACAGTTTCAGACGCAATCAGAGAGGCCTTGATTCAAGCACTGAAAGTTGATAAAACAGATCCGGAACCGTTTGACGGCCGCAAGATGCGTCATTTCACATTGTTTGTGGTTTCCGAAAAGGGAGAAAAGATTATCCTCACAGTATATGGGGAAGGACAATGCTGGTCAGATTGCATTCTTGACGCATATCTACGTGTTTGCGGCTGGCAAGGCCAGGATGCGAAAATACCGGAAGAGCTTCTCCAGAAAGACGTAACGCAACATAAGGAAAGAAAAGGGAAAGGAAGAGAATCATAGGAAAGCAACTGTTATGCATTCGGAGAAAAAAGAATAGCGGCGTCTTATTTTGGACGCCGCTCTATTATCAGAGATACAGAACATTGCTTACTCAGATACAGGATTGTTAGAGAATTTCGGGTTTTCACTCAGAAAGTGAATCAGTTCAGTGACCATCTTTCTACCATCCGCATTCAATCCTGATTGAAATCCTGTATATCCGTCCGAGAAGGTGGACATGACATCCTCAATTCCCAGAATATCACAAAGATTTAAAAACTGTATGGCGTTGGGAACGACCTTATTTGTCTCCCACTTGCTGACACCCTGATTTGTCACGGATATTCCACGCTCTTCCAACAACGCTGCGACTTCACTTTGAAGTAAGTTTTTTTCTTTGCGCAGTTTGGTGAATGTTTCCCCAAGATTTTTGAATTTCTCCATTGGATCACGCCTTTCAAAATTATGCTTTTAGGGATTATAACACGATCAAGATAATCTATCAATAAAAATCGCTTAATTAGATAATTCGGTTTATTTAATGCAAAAATACAAGAGATTTCGTGATATATGCCGTTTATAATTACTGCGATTTCGTGATAAAGCATGGCTGCAGAGTTAGAGATTTCGTGATGGAGGGGTTTGCCATGACAGAAAAACCGGTTCTCCGGCGGAAGTATTACAGCAAGATCCTTGATTGGAAACGCGACTATGCTCCCGGCTATGCTCTTTTCATAAAAGGAGCTCGGCGCGTAGGAAAAACAACGATTGCAGAGGAATTTGGCGCCAGAGAGTACCATTCCTTTATAATGTGAGAGACGCAACGGCTATTCGTTCCGATTTGTGTTGAAATCAAACCTCCCCCACCTATAAAGGCCGAGGAATTCTTGCCGTAATTTCAATGAAGGGCTGAAAATTGACTTTTTATAAAACTGAATATATAATGATGGCAAACAGTTGGAATTAGTTTACGATGCTTATTCTGCCTCGCAAACTGGCCAATTGCATACAAAGCTATTCTTTTTAACGAGTCTGAGACATCCAAGGTGATGCGCCCAGGCTCTTTTTTTGTATTCTTAAAGAAATGGAGGGAGAAAAGTTTGATAGTTTTGCCAACAAAGCTGAAAAATGCGGTGATACGAGTATGTTCTCCGCCGCAGAGAGAGAATCTGGAGTTTCTTTTACGAACAATCACCGTGAACGGAGACAAACGCGGATGCTCCGGATTTATCAGAAATCCAGCGAATAATGCGGTTGTGTACGTTAACACAGAACGGCCAGTTTATTGCGCACTGGAGAATTATATGTACCGTTATGCAGATGCGGTCTATGACTATCGGGGATATCGCAATCGCTGGGCGGATACATTGGATGAATTGGCGCAAGGAATAGCAGAGATATTGAATACACCGGTCTCAGAAACAACGGAAATAAAAGTATAAAAGGAACAGGAGGAATGAATCAAATGGCAAGAGGAACCCTTTATGGCATTTCTTGTAACAGGGAGGATGCAGAGTGCTTTTCGCCGGTAGATGTATATGATCATGCAGGACATGATTTTGATTACATCAACGACGGCGACAGTCCGGAATGCGTTGTCAGCCTGGTTGAAAGGCTGGAGAGCCTGGGGGCTGAAATCGGAAAGGAAGAGGGCGTTTATTTCATCATCATTGATGAAGAAACAAAGAGACATTATTTTGTGGAGCGGCTGATCGCCTTCAAAAAAAGGGCAGCTGAAATCTCTTTGGACGAGTTTGCCCTGGACGATCCGTATGACCTGCGATGGATGGTGGATAACACCTACTCGGATGCAGCCTACTCGTATGACTATGGATTCTGTACCATGGATCAGTGGATTCGGTCAGCGGCAATCAATGAAAAATACTATCTGGCGCATGCTTACTGCATGCATTGACGGAGGTGACCAACTATGGCAAACACAATACAATTTGGAATGACCTGGCAGATGTCCGGAACACAGACAATTGAGATTCCGGATTGTATCGATCCGAAGGATCCGGACGCGGTTTCCTCTTATCTGCAGGAGCATTGGGACGAGATTCCCATCCCAACGGAGGGCGAATACATCTGCGGCTCGGACACACTGGACGAGTTGGTGGATGTTCAGGTTAAAGAAGCGGAAATGCGAACACTCTATTTCACCGTAGAGCGTACGGGGCGCGTAGGCTATGAAAAGATGTTCACCCCTGCAGAATATGAAGCGATGATGCTCGGTGATGAACTGCCCTTCGATGTCTATAAAGAAGCAGGTTTTCCGGGAGATGACGGCGCAGATTATGACTACGCTGTTGTTGATGATGAAGGCCGGACCCTTGTAGACTGGGATTAAAGAGGGAGGATCGAGACATGATTGTGGATGTGATTTATCTTGATAATGGCCTCTTGGTTTGCGACTGCTGCGGGGCTGAAATCCTGTGTAATGAATGCGGGGATATGCCGGAACGGTGCCCCATATGCGGAAATGAACTCGACTACAGGGATTTGGAGGTTAAAGAATGAACACACGAATGGAGTATCTTTACCGGGATGCGAGTAACTATAAGAGTCCGAATCAGGTGATTGTGGCTGGCACCATAACCGAAGAGCAGAAAGAAGCTATCCTTCAAACATTGGAAGACGGCACATATTTTATTCCGGAGCAGGTCGGCCTCGACCTTTATCGCGGATGGGATATCACGGAAGACGACCATCCTTTCTGTGAGCTGGACGTCGAAAAGGACTTCTATGAAACGGAAGAAGCCGCTGACGATGAGAACTTCACAGTTGACAATCTGGTTGCCGCGTTTCTCTCAACCGGCGGGAAATGGGATGCTGACGAATATGCACCGGATTATGAGTCATGTGAGTACGAAGAGGAAAGCTGAAACAGGAGGAACAGATGGAATTCTGGTGTGGAATTTCCGCAAGGGAACTGGACTATGTTAGAAGTTTTGCCAGAGGCGTAGAAAGCAGGACGGATCATCTCCAGTTATATCAGCTTCGATGCCTATGGACAGCGTATTGCTTCCATCAGGATATGGAGGTCGATACTTTCAGTTACGATAATGAGCTCATGCAGATATGGCAGAATATGTGTGGAGCAGATGAAATCTTTGATTCTTACGATGAATTCTACAACTACATGGCCGAATTTTTGGTTTGAGGATCCCTCAGCCATTTATCGTCAGCTGATCGGAAGAAAAAACAATGAGGGGGAAACCAATCATGCCCAAAGAAACTAATGGTGAACGATTTATCCGGGTCGTGGAGACCCGAACAAACAAGGCGATTGACGCGATCGAAAGGATCGGGGATTGTGCTGATGTTCGAATTTACGAGTATTCTCCAGAGCAGGTAGAGAAGATCTTTCTTGCATTGGAAAATGCCGTGGCAGAGGCAAAACAGAGATTCTTTAACAGCAGCGGACGCAAATATGTGTTCCGCCTCAATGATACAGCGGGAGGAGATGATGCGCAATGAAAAACAGGAAAAAGCCCTACACCACTCATGAGTTGTTTCATGAAATTGATTCCTTGCTGAAGGGAAAGGAACTCTTGCCGGACTTTCTGGATTACGGGATTGCCTCCGGGAGAGAGGACACGGAAATTCGCACTCATTTCTGGGATGTGGTATTCACAGTCCGCTTCGGAGGAAGTGAGGGAATATACCTGAATCTGTTCCTTGACGGCGAGTTGGACAGCAGCGGCAAAAGCGCTGCTTGCCTGATCGGAACCTATAAAACGCTGAGCAGGGATGACGAGACCTTCCGCCAGATGGCGATTTTAGGGGCAAATTTTGCCCTGGAAACCAATTGGTGGATCTGGGACAGGCTGGATGATTTCACCTGGACCGGGTATGACGTTGACTTTTTGCTGGGCGGTGAAGTCAAACGCAGCATGACGTGCTATGATTCATGGGAAAATCTGCAGCGGTATCTGCCCGACAGAGCAAAGCACACAACCCATGACCGGATTGTTGTAACTGATAACGCAACCGGAAAGATCGTATTTCAGGGGACTTTTGATATTCCGGAATAGCTTTTCAACCGAGATGTTTCATCAGATAGATGGCCAGACGGAAGGCTGCTCATAGGTGTGATATTCCCTCTGTTCAGGGAATTTGAAGCTATTTTACTGCGATTTGCAGTAAAAAGCAATACAACAAAACGCGGTATGCTATCATTTCCACATTCGGAGGTGGTAGCATGTATTGTCGAGTGCGCGATTTGCGGGAAGATCATGATATGAAGCAGAGAGAAGTGGCTGACTATCTCCGTTGCTCCCAACAGGTCTACAGCAATTATGAACTTGGTCAGAGAGATATCCCCACGGATATTCTCATCAAGTTATCGGAGCTCTATCATGTGTCCACTGATTATATCCTTGGATTAACTAACAATCCGAACCAAATAAAATAGAACTTGAAATACCTTCACACGTATGGGGGAGACTGCTTCGGTGGTCCCCTCTTTTTTAGGTTATAGGCGAAAATTGACATTTATAAAAATAAAACATATAATTATTACAATCTATTGGAATTAGTTCACGATGAGATATCCACGTCGCGAACTGGCCAATTTTATATAAAGTTACTCTTTTTGACGAGTCTGAGACATCCAAAGCGATGGGCCCAGGCTCTTTTTTTATTTTCAGAAGAAAATCACAACGAATGACAGAAAGGAAAACACAAAATGGAATTCACAACCAATAAGCATCTTTTCAATTACGAACAGTACAATCGCATGGTTGCAAACATGACAGTGAAGGCAAAAACAGGTGATGCGGATGCAGAGATGGACATCGACGATGTCAAGAAAATCATGGATTCGTTCTATAACTACGTTAATACCGTGGATCAGACGGAAACCAGAATTCACATTGCCTATGCCCGCCTGGAGGGACCGGAACTTCGTGACGCAATTATGCTGTATGACACCAGTCGTCGTCGTGCTCATGAGTGCGTTATCGCGAGTGTACGAGCATTAAACCGGTATGCGCATTTTTATGATGCGGAGAGGATCTTTCTGGGGAATGACAAAGACCGTTATGAAGTTGCGGATTTCTGCCTTCAGGTTACGGTGGAGATGTTCCAGAAGGGTCAGGAGCGATGAAGAGTTAAAGAATTCAGAAGGAGGAATGATACCTTGAAAAGACTTTACATCGACATGGACGGCACACTTTGCCGATTCTATGAACAGGCCTTTTGCATGGAAAAATGCCGGGAACCGGGATTTTTCCTGAGACTCAGGCCATATGAAAACCTGGTAAAAGCACTTGAAATTATAAGAAATTCTGAGCTGGATACCAAGGAAAACTTCTGCGTTTATATCCTGTCCGCGGTATATGATGCCGAGGCCAGGGTTGACAAGCAGAAATGGCTCGGAAGAATCATGGGGGATGACATCCCTGCGTTTTTTGTCGGAGTGGACACGAATAAAGCGGAATTCGTCGGATCCCTGTTTGAAAACACGGGACTGACAGAGAATGATTACCTTCTTGATGATTACAGTAAAAACCTGGTCGAATGGTCAAACGCGGGCGGTACGGCTATCAAGTTCCGGAACGAAGTGAATGGCCGGGGCTGGAACGGTTATAATTTTTCCGGGCATACAGTGTATCATGATCAGGATCCGGAAGAGCTCGCTCATGACATTCTCAGCATCATGGAACTCATTGACGAAGAAAAAATGTCTCCGGACGCGCCGGTCAGTGAAGATATCATGAGAGCGGAAATCGACAGGATTATGAGCGATGAGCCATTCTGGCGGAAAGACGGGATGGAGTGGCATACAGAACTCTATGCCGATTATCGAGATGAACTCTGTTTCGCCGATCTGCACGAGATCTTCAGCTCAGTCGATCCTCACATGAAGTTCTATGAGACGATGGAGAAATGGTACGGCAACGCGGATTATGAGGTCCGAGACCAGATTTCTTCTGTTGTCAGAAAAAAGCTCGGCGAGCGCGGAGGCGTGTTCGCAGTTGATGAAGACGGGTTCTTCGTAGATGATGACACGGAGGAACTGTATCAGGATTTGTTCGACAGTGGTATTTTCTGCTGCGATCTTCCCTATAAGCATTTCTATAAGCAGAGAGTCCAGCTTGACATTATGATCGATACCGGTGACGGGAATCGGGACTATGTCGAGAATGCGGTTTATCCTCACTGGGATGGAACCCAGGGAGAAAAGATCTCTGATACGGCAAGCATTGTATGGCTGGCAGAAACCCAGGGAATCACTAAAGCGGAACTTCAGGCAGCTTTGGACAGCTATAAGGACGGGCTTGATAAGACCGGCTTTCTCGGTACGCTTGGTCAGGAGCTCATCAACATGCCTTCTCATATGGCGGTGCTGACATTCCTTGTCGAAACAACCCTGGAAAAGGTGCTGGGAATTGCGGACTGCATGAGGTCGGACTACCTAAAAGCGGAAAATCCGACAATCAGGATTGGAAAAAACACCATGACAGGCCTCTACGATCCCTGGGGCGGCGGAGGCAGCGTGTTTGAGATCGAGCTGGAAAAGGACGTGGAGATCCCGTTGCGCATTGTTCGATCCGCTATGCCGGACGGATGTGATGGAGCGGCTTCTATCGCGGAGGTCTATGGCATGTGCTCCTCGGCATGGAGAGACACGCTAATTGCGATCAAGGCACAGGCTGATGCCGCATGATCAGAAAGGAATAAGATGAACATCAAGCGATATCTCTATATTGAGCAGGATGCAGAGCGGGCGATCTCTGTTATAGCCTTTTCAACGAAGGAAGAGGCCACGGCTCATGCAGCCCAACGTTTGAAAGAGACTATCTCCAAGTCTCTGGGGAAAGACTATCTCATTCCTCCGGAACACATTGACGAAAACGGGTTTATTGCTCACAGTGCATCCGGTGTGGAAATCAGCTCTTCGGAATGGGGCTGGTCTCTCTGGTGGGACTACATTGAGTCTGCTCGTGCAACTATTGAGGAGCAGACTATTGATCTGTCTCAGACAGAAATTCTGAATCTGTATTATGTTCAGAATCATGAGTTCCTACTGGAAGATGCAAAACGACAGCTTTATGCTTACGCGGATTTCGACCCGAAAAGTGATTCCGCCTATAATCTGGCCAACGAAAAAGATTTCCGCGACAAATATGGTTTTTCTATAGATGAAGCGGCAGACTGCGGTTCCGAAAGATATCTGCTGGAGAGTATCTTGGAGCAATTCTCGGATCATTTCGACTGTGGTATTGCAGAAAACGATCAGTGGTATTCGGCGGTTGGTGAAGTTCTCGGCCGTCTGGTTAAAAAAGGCCAGGGAGGGGAATGAATGACAACTGACGAAATCTCAAGGCTCGCAAAAGCGGGATCGCTACCGGAGGATAGAGAACTGTCATGCCCAGAGCGATGCCTGTATCATACGCTGAAAAATCTTTATGATCAGTTTCGCGAGAAGAAAATCACTGCGGAACAAGGCGATAAGGAAAAGAAAGCAGCTTTGATGCAGTTCCAGAGGGATATCTTCGAGTATCAGAGGGATAAAGAATTGATTCAGCATCATGCCAGTTTGTGGCGGGAGATCGAACTGACGGGATCGGCATACAGAAAAGAGCCAAGCATCGAGCATGCGGATGCGTTTCTGGCAGCCGTATATGGTGTGAAGCAAAAAATGCCTAATAGCAGAACATAACAATCTGACGAAATAGCCCTTTCCAAGAGAAGAGGAAGGAGCCACGTAAACAGAAGGTGAAAAATGTCTATCGATACAGAAAAAAGCATAGATGAAAGCTTTGATTTGTCCTCAGTGGATGAGACTATAAAACTGGGACTCGATCAGGACAAAGAAATAGGGACGGCTGAAAATATCTCCATCCAGGATTTGAGTCCGGAAGTCACGCTGCTCCCATTCTTTGCCGAGCTGATCTGCTCGGAAAGCATATCTGAAAAGCTCTTTGGACTTCGTTTTGGTGCACTCAAAAACCTCCAGGGCCTACTCAACCGATACGAGAGACGCGGCTATGATGCGAGGTTGCTCTACGGCATCGGGAAAAAGAAAGGTACCATGATCATGACGGCATCCAGCAAAACAGAGTTGGATAAGATCCTTCATCCCAAAGCTCCACATTATGACGGCGTCCGTTTTGTCTCTGATCAATATCTTCTTCCTGAGGAGGAACTGATCTGCTGGTCTGAGGCTTCGCTGCGTGCCCCGCTCAACGAACCCGGCTTCCGAAGATACTCAGAACTTTTCCGGCTTGTGTTTCCAGAAGAAAGCGAGATGTTGAACAATGTCTGATTCATCAGTTATTCCAGAGACCGTCTTAGTTGAAGGGAGAAGCTATCAAGTTAATGAGCTCAGTTTCTCAGATCTTCAGTTTCGCTATGCTACCGGAAGAGCTATCAAAAGAGCAAGCGATACAGGAAACAAAGCGACCGGATACCGTCAAGGGGTCATGACCAGAATCGGCGATCTTGAGTTGTCAGAATGGGAAATCCTGATTAAAGATCTGATAAAACGCTCCGGAGAAGAAAAACTTCTGATGTCACTCATAGAATGGGCATCGGATAGCTGCCCTTGGCTTCGCGGCATGAGTGAGATCTATCTGTACGCTTTGGAGCTTCACTCCAGCCGAATCTTTGATAATCCCAATTGGATTGCTTATCGGGAATTCAATCAGAAATACCGCAAAGATTATGCGGTGGATCAAGATACTCAATTGATCAAGTAAAAAACAAAAACATCAGAACAGGAGAAATGACATGTCCGACAATTACTTTGTGCGCGCTGTTGGAACCCAGAAGACAGGGGATTCCAAACTGATGAAGCATGAAGAAGCTATGCGAGTGTTATATGATGAATACACCACGATTTTAAAGGATCTTGGTGGTGAAGACTCCATAGATTGCGCATATCTGGATGCAGAAAAAGAGACGTTTGAGGTCGAGGACTCCAGTGGAGAAAAATATCAGACCATGTATCTTCTCCCTGAAAACAAAAAAAGCGGGCTGGCATATTATCTGGAGGAGATTAGAAGGGAAGTCTCCCGCGTGGATGATTTTGCCAAGCTGTACCAGTATGAATTTCAAGATATGGGCGTGTACGACTGTACATGGAATATCCGGATGATGCTGGATAAGCTTGACAACGATAAAGATACAAGCAGGAGAGATGATGCCATTGCTCTTTTCTTGCATAATGGTGTGATAGAGGGAGGCTTCACAACGGACACAGGAATAAAAGTCACAGTCTGCGATTTTGACTCCGACATGGACGGTGAAGCTGCAGAGAACGCATATTGGGATGAATGTCGAAAATGTGGAATGAAGCAGTTTGCACCCAATATCTATCATCCGAAAATGCAAGAGAAATGAATCGCTAATTCTCAACATGAGGCAGTCCTTAGGGGCTGCCATTTTTTTGCCTTATTTCCGGAGAATATCCCGGGAAAAGCCCATAAAAAGGCAAAAAACTATATTTTATAATATCTTATTAAGATATTATAGATTTGTAATTCGTATATTAAGATAGTATACTATGCCCAGAATTTGGGCCCAAAAAAGATGGAGGTGAGGCGAAAAGCATATTTTGTTCAGGTAAGTATTGCTGCAATTGAAAAATTGCAGCAATACCCGAAAAATTGACAATTAGAAAATACAAACATATAATTTCTATATACCTTGTGTATCAGAAGGAGTATAATCATGTCTATGGATAGAGAAACTAAAATCACATGGCTCAATTGGCTGCCTATGTATAACGAAGCGGAGAAGAATGAGGATGAGGATTTCTTCATGCTGCCGGCATCTATTTGGAAGAGGATTGAAGAGAAATGCGGGGAAGATAACCTGATCGAATGGGCTGAAGACCAGTGCGAGGATTGTGGTTTTGATTCGACTGTTTCATACCATATTCGGAATACTGACTGGCCCTGGAAAGCGATGATGGAAGATATGCAGACGCTTTCCGCAGAATTCCCGGAGATTATCTTCCAGATTATCTTCATCGAAGGAGAGTACTCAACAAAGACGTATCTCCATGGTGGACGTCTGACTGCGGTTTTGTACAACGGAGACTCGGGATCTCTTGTTCTTGCATTCTGATTAAGGCCTTCTTAGCCGGTAAGAAGACATAGGAAACTTGACAAAAAGAAAAATACGATATATAATTTGTTATCGGCAAATACAAAGAAAGGTTTGCATCACAAGATGCCGATTCAGAATGTGATGCTCTGGACGATTGTGAAAAAGATCAAAATTGTGCTCAGTTCCATTTTGGCTTTGCTTATGCTTTTCAGTCTCTGCCTTCCTGCATTTGCCGACGGCGATGATGCTGCCGAGGCAGAAGAGATCGTGGACGCGGTAGCCGAGAAGGAAGCGGCCATTGCCGCAGCTGCAGCGGAGGCGGAAGCGGAGGCGGCAAAGGTAAATGACGTGGTTGATATGGATGTGAAGACGACGGAGGATAATATAAAAGATGTTTCCGCAACCAGCATCCAGTCACAGGAGGAAAATAATGTCTCCGGTCTATCTGGACCCATTCTTGCTCTGGTGGTAGGAGTGATCCTGATCGTTTTGGCGCTTGGGGTCGTGGTTGCCAGCAACAAGAAGATCAAGGCCGGCAAGAAGGCAAGATTAGGCAAGTAACTGGCGATGTCCGCCTGCCGAAAAGGTGGGCGGACACTTTTATAGGAAGGGGATTTTCATGTCTCAAATCAAATGTAAGGCAGCGGCAATGCTAATGCGTAAAGAATATGGCGAGCACTCTTGTGAAGAGTGTTATGACTGCTGCAACAGACAGCGGAAAAATCGGACAGAGCAGACCAAGGTGTGCATCGCTTTCAGCAGCGATATTCCCTGGAATGGCGCAGAAAGAGCCTGTGGGCTTTTCAATATCCCGTTTCGTGGAATCAGGCCGGCAAAACTGCCGTTGAACGATGTTCGTATCAGGAAAAGATGTAACCGACTGGCGGATACTGCCTGCGATAATCAGGTTTCATTATTTATGCCGAAGGCTTGAGTTTTCTTGAAAGGAAGGTTGTTGTGTTGGACAGACGGCAATATCAGCAGGAATATCGGCAGCGGCAAAAAGAAAAACTGCGTAAACTGAAAGAAATAAAACCCGGTCAGTATATTCGGGAAAACCCGGATTATGGTGAAATCTTAGCGGCCATTGAAGCAGAACAGGCAAAGGTGGGTTAAAGTGCCGAATTTGAATAATGCGCTGAAGAAGCTTTGCTCAGATGCGAATGTTATCAAAGAGACCTACTACGGATCTTCTCATCGTGCTTCGTTCACGTTGAACGGAGAGAAGTCCGAGTGGGATATTTTTCATATCGGGATTCCGTTTTCTCCGCAGAAAGAGGCCGAACTGATGAGAAGGTTTGGACTGGAGAGGGATGATCTGGCGTCATTTTATGGAAACTTTGAAAAAGCTGTGGTCAGGCATATTAACTTGATTAGAGCTCTCAATGAGTCCGGAATCCCAGCCATAAAGAAGAGTGTCATCGAGTACCGAACTGTCCAATACTATCCACGTATCAATAAAGATGGACGGCAGATCGGGCAGGATTTCTATTTTATCTCAGCTCCCATGGAGACTTTCGTGGGAACAGATATTATTACACAGCGGGGAGCATATCTCCAGGATATCAACAATTTGGCGGTTCGACTGCTTCAGACAGCAAAGACACTGAGCGAGAACGGGGTTTCGCTTGGAGCGATTGACCTAGACTCCTGTTTTTATGTTCCGGATGAATTTGGGAAAAAATATCTAAAGCTGGGATATTGCTTCTATAGCACAGGTCCTGGCATCAGTCCGGAAATATATACGGAAGATGTGCGATCTTTTGTTCCGGAGACGATTTCCAACGGAGATGAAAAACAAAGTCTGGATTCTGATGTGCGCACAATATGCGCCTACATCTGGACTATGCTCGATGGGAAGCACTATACTGAGCCAAATCTGAATGCCTGGACAGTGATGAAGTTTTATTCTGGGGCGACGCAAAGCGGTCCTGCCAATATGCTTCCCCGTTATGCTCCGGCCGAGATTTCCTCTCTTCTGGTCGAAGGAATAACCCGAGGCGCAGATGCCATGCGCCAGCTTCAGACGGATATCCGGCAGGTGAACAAACGGATTGCAGCCGGGGAAATCCCCAATACATTTATTCCATTTGAGACACCATCATATTTACAACGACCGCTGCCGACACTCAGGAAAGACACCGAAGAGGAGGAGCCGGAAGAAGTTTCGGAGAAGAAAGAAACGGAAGGTGTCCAAAAGACTGATAAAAAGAAAAAGCCGAGGATTGCGGGCATTTTAATTGCAGTGATTTCACTACTGCTTCTCAGCGCGACAACGGTGTATCTGCTGCTGGGAGCAGATGGAATTCACAATATACTGCATCCTGTCCACTACAGCATGAGCAGTGCAATCAATGTATATTCGGCTAACGGAAAGGTAGTTAACGACAAACTTCAAATCTATTCAGCCTATACCCTGGATGAGGATGGAAATATCGTCAAAATCGCGGAACCTGAATCCATCCTTTTTCCAAAAGAATATGTGTCCGATTACATTTTCGTGGAAAACGTCAAACTCGCGATAGTAGAAAAACACTTCTCAAGTGTATGGACAGGATCTGAGCTGGAACCGGAGCTCAGAGAAGAGGTAGTCGATCTTCGTAATATGCAAGATCTTTTCTACAGTTACGCGGCAGACGCTGTGAACGAAATCCCGGAGTCAGTAATTGAAAAGCAGGGGATCCAAGCTGATTCCCTGATCCTCATCAGCAACGATCCAGAAGATCCTCAAAGCTATGCCGTTGTTATGCTGGTGGATATGAGCAATGCCACCGACGAATGGGAGGGCGATAGTTCTACAGTTTCGGGAGACACTGGAGATGAAATCGACACGGAGCCTACGCGTCCTGTACAGGAGGTTCAGTATCTGTCTGATGCTCTCATTTATAAGGTTCAAGGGGAATGGCGTAACAAAGTTGATGTCTCTATCGAGCCGGAGAATGCAATAAACAGCAGGATTACGCTGATCAGCGAGGATCCTGAGCATATGTACTTTGTCGTTTCCGATGCTACGGGAAAGGAAAGCAAAACAAAATCAATCCGGCTCAGTAAAAAAGACAATGGGGAAGTTTCATTTTTTGTTGTTGGAAACACAGAAGGGAAGTACCTGATCCGGATAGAGTCTGAAGACGGGAGCCTGAACAAAAGAATCCAAATGACATTTGCCCCACCAGGGGATTATTCAAAGGAGAGCCCTCCACCAAGACCGACACCTACGCCATTACCAACACTCGAACCGGAAATGACGCCATCTCCCGAACCGGAATCGACCCCAACCCCTACACCATGGGTGGATCCTTATACCCAGACCTATCCCGGCGGGTATACAGGGGGCGACAGTAGCGGCGGCACGGAGCCATCTACAACAGTGGACCCGGTTGAAACAATACCGGAAACAACTCCGGCACCGATTTATACGCCAGAGCCGATCCTTCCATTATCCTGTTCAATCGGGCAAATTGAGCTGACAGTAGGTGAGACATTCCGGTTGGGGGACTATCTGGACGGAATTGAGGGCGGCTATCTTACAGCAATTCCGAGCCCTGGTGGCATTATCAGTATCAATCAAGCTGACGGATTCCTACTTACTGGCCTTTCACCGGGAAACTGCGTGATTCTCATCAGCAAGGGAGCGGAAAGCGTTTCAGTAACAGTCACTGTCTTTTAAGAAAAGAGTCGAGGATCGGTTTATCAGATCTTCGACTTTGGTTTTTCTGACGTCAGAGTCAGAAATTGACATTTGAGAAAACAAGATATACAATATAAACAAAGTATCGGAATTAGTTTTATGCTTGGCCAAGAGTGCCGATGCGTAAGAGTATTCCTTGAAAGATGAGGTTTACAGATTTTCCGGAATTCGATTGTGAGCAAAGCCTCGCAGCCGAAATGTCCAGGATGAAAATCTGAAGTGTACTCCCAATGAAGGCGGAGATGGCCGTATCGACTGTTTCTGAAAAACACACTAAGGGCTCCTCAGAAAAGTGGTTAGCAAAAGCGCCTCCTGAAGTGCACCGGTATGTCCTTCAAAAGAAAAATGACACCAGATTCTGGGCAAACAAGCCCTACATCTGAGGAAAGGGCCGGCGCAATAGCAAAAGCTGTCACAGGCTTTGCACTTCCAGACCGGTATCCATTCGGATCACCGCCGAAGGTATTCCATCGGTGACCTTTTGCAGTGTGGCGACTGTAAAAGGAAAAGAGCTATCTAAACGGCAGCCAATATTCCATTGGATGCTTTGGGGTGGTTATCAGGCACAGTGCTTCTGCGTGACAGAACAGAAAGCACGCCGATGAAGTCCCAACCGCGGAGCCTGCGGTCCTTAGAAAAGCATTCTGTCAAATGCCACTCGGGGAGAATGGCCACAGGAGACCTGTAATTGCGAGTCTGATCAGCCCGCAACTGCAGGTCTCTTTTTTTCTAATCACCAAAGTGCCAAAACGATAAAAAAACAAGGAGACATACCTCCAAAGAGGTAAAGCTATTTGATTCCAGGCAGAAACAAGAACCTTGATGTTTCTGACTTTTTCCTTTATAATGCGCAAGACGGGAAAGAGACAAGCACTGATAAAGAACAAGTTGCCTTTTGAAGGAGAAATGCATGATCAGGAATCTCAGAGATTTGGGCGGTATCATCAACTGCCATGGGGAGGTAATTCCATGCCGCATGTTTTACCGTTCTGCTAACCTGAGTGATGCAACTCCCGACGATCTCACCGGGATATCTGAGGTGATTGACCTTCGGACTGCCACAGGCAGAGAACGGGCACCAGATCAGATCCCAGAGCATATCACATACCATGCTATCCCAATTGTTGACGAGGCGACTGCCGGAATTACTCAGGATGCGTCGTTGGACAGTATCCCGGATATGGTCAGCCTTTACCGGAAAATGGTTATATCCTGTCAGTCGGCCATACAGTCTGTTCTCTCTATTGTTTTTTCGCATGACTATTCTTCAGGCGGGGTTCTGTGGCACTGCACAGCAGGGAAGGACCGAAGCGGCTTGATTACCGCATATGTCCTTGCTGCTCTTGGCGTCACCAGGGAAGAAATCATGAAGGATTATATGCTTTCCAACGCAGCGTGTATCCCGGAAGCAGATACGGTCCGCGCACAGCTTATTGCGGCAGGCAAGACAGCAGAAGAAGCAGATAAGGTATGGAATGTGTTCATTGCAAAACCTGAATACTTGCAGTCTGCTCTTGATGTCATGGATTTTGAAGAAAACAGAGAATTTCGTCAGAAAGTGTTTGGAAATGATTATTATAGAGAGGTTGGGAAAGAATGAGTAGAATTAAAGAATTGCAGAAGCAGGTTCATCGGATTCTGGAAAAGATGGATGATAATGATAAACGGGCGAAGGCTATAGCGCATCTTCATGGTGTTTCTCTCGCTGCGGTAATGATTGCCAAGAAACGCGGAGAGAATCCGGAACTGGCGGCAATGGCAGGCCTGCTGCATGATCTGCACGCATACAAATCCGGCAGCTATGATGATCATGCCCATCTCGGCGCGGAGTATGCCAGGAAACTGCTTGTAAAACTGGAACTCACCACACAGGAAGAGACTGATATTATCTGCTCTGCTATCTGGCATCATGACAACAAAGCAGAAGTGAACGCGCCAATGGATGAAGTCCTGAAAGATGCTGATGTGATCCATCATTCTCTTGCCGATCCAACCAAAGAAGTCAAGGAACATGAGAAGGAAAGGTTTGCTTTGCTGTGTGAAGAGTTCGGTATGAGATAACTGAAAAAGCCTGTATGGTTCGATCCGAATCGTGCAGGCTTTTTCCAGGCTGGTTGGCTATCAGAAATATAATGGGGGATCAGAGAAAAACCATCGGAAACTAAATTAAAAAACAAAGTGTGAAAAACACAAATAATGTGGGGAACCATCGAAAAAATGGTTCTCCACTTTTTATATTTGCTGTGGTACAAAAATTGGCTTTTTTCCTATACCATTATAGCCGTGAGGTGATGAAAAAATGCTTGGAAAAACAGCAAATTGGAGTTCTCCAGCGACCAAATATGGCATGGGTCTGAAAAAAGTAAAATACGCGATACACTATTATGGGATGGACACAAGGGTCTTCAATAACAAGGACAGCCCGGATTACAAACCCTCCTATGGCAATCAGTTTACTGCAAGGCAAAGAATGATATTGAATCAGGAAATTCCAATAAATCAAATTCGCCGAAATGAGATTAGCCTCATCATTCACAAAGCGGAAGCTATGGGCGATGAAGAAAATGCCGCCATTGCCAGAAATCTGTATGAAATGAAATTGAATGAAGGAAAGTATCAATTCAGCATGAACCATGACGAAGCAAAGAACACCCTCCAAGCGCTGACGCCATGGAAAATTGACTGGAGCAAATGAAATGACGGAACCCCAACAGCTGCAAGCAGGAAATCCAGGCCAAGGATAGACTCTTATGTGCTAGACATAGGAGGTGATGTTATGTCTGCACACAGCCCCGTTAAGAATACGACGCCAATAATGAGCCAAGATGATTTTGATAGTTCTGTGAAATACGAAAAATCATATACCAAGCGGCAGCGAGATATTCTTGACAGCACCATTCCACTGCAAGACGTTCGAGGCAACGAAATCGCATTCATAATCAGGAAAGCTGAGCGGTTGGGAGATATTGAAACGTATGAGGTTGCCTCAGCTCTATTCAACAAGAAGATGAATCCAGACGGTTATTACCCGCAGCACACTGTAGCGGAAGCAAGAGCAATTCTGCAAAGCCTGACTCCATGGAAAATCAATTGGGGTGATGAGAATGACTGAATACACGTATTACATAAAAAAAGAACCCGGGAGTACAGTCAAAACCTATGTAGCAAAAATCGCCGGAAGCCACCCACAGTACATACTGAACCGCTATTTTGAATTCCCGGAGATGCGACGGGGACGGACTGGTTATTCCTGTGCTGTATACCTGATAAATGGCTTATATGAGGTAAGCGTCATCAGATACGACAAGAAAACGAAGGAACGTGTCAGCCGGCATCGTTGGTGGATTATTGCAGTGGACGATGAAGTATATGAGTTTGACTTTGAACAGATGAACTGGCAATATGCGTTATTTACGGCATATAACATTGCTGTTAACTGCAGATAGAAAACATAAAACATAGTCTGTTACCCCATTAAATTTCTTTTCTATAGCATCAAATAATAGTGGGGACTTTCCTGCAAAGAGAAATACGCTCCGTGCGAGCTTCGGAAGCATGTGCCTCCGATTTCGCATGGAGCGTATTTGCTTAGTCGATATATCCTTCAGGGTTTTCTTTGCGAGCAATACGATAATAATCAAAGACGGAAATAGGCCTGTATTTTTTCTGCTCTTCTGTACCAGTAAGTTCAAAAACATCTTCGTAATATGTTTCATACTGGATCCCGGTTGCGTTTGTTCTCTGAGGAGTCCAGAAAGCAGTATAACCGAGCATTGGAGGTTTTGTTTCCTTCACCCTGGTCTTCTGAATGGACTTCTTGTCAAAGGAATATGACATGCGAGGAGCAGCTTTGCTCCAGTAAAGCGCTTTACCGCGAAGTCGTTCAAATGAGTAGCCGTTGCCTTGGTCATTTATATTTTGAATCAGTTTGTTCGTGCCTTCGGCAGCAGCATTCGTATATCCGCAGTCATCATCAAAGTAATTGAATACTTCTTTGCGCCAATTCTTCATGGCATTACGAAAAACGCGGAAGTCGGCAAACAGCTCCGCTTTCACCCCATATTTCGCTTCCCACACTGCTGCTTGTTTCGAGCCAGCCGGAGGGACCATGTTTACCCATTCATCGAAGATCTTCTCGGCTTCAGCCCGCGTAAAGCAATCGTAAATTCGCTCAAACCCCTCTTTTAACAGGCGCAAGTGGTTGAATTCGGGGAAAGTCGTGCAGAGGTCGGCCATGGCATTAACTCGAAAGCTCTTCTCTTCAAGTTTGTCGATGCTGAATTTGAAAAGGTAAATGTATTTATTGGCCAGGTCACGGACATCTGAGAGATGCTTTTTCTTTGCCGGATCTTTTTCAGCTCCGATCTGAGCCCCAATCTCTTCCAAGATCTTTGTTCTGCACTTCGTTACCTTCTGATACAAGTCCTGATAAACATGGTATTTATCCACGATAATTTTCGCATAGGGAAGACACTCTTCGATATAGGACCGGTACCCGTTTGACATATCCATGGTGACGATCTTGATGTTTTTGTCGTAATCCACCATGCTCTCTATCGTCGAGATAATATCTTCGCGCTTGTTGTTTGGACGCATTTCAAGAAGCTCACCGGTGTCAAGACTGACAAAAATAGCACGCATTGCATGAACGATATGCTTCTCATCAATTCCGAGTGCATATGGCGCTACAATCGGGCCACGTTTCTCTTCCAGTTCGGCTATGTATTCGTCAAAGATGTTGCCAATGGTTGTATCGGAATAACCGAACATATCACCAACATCTTTGAAAGGCCGCCGAATAGAATCGCGTTTGATTTGGTTGAAAAGACGTTCTGTCATTTGCCTTCCGGGAACTACACCCTCGAACTGACGTGAATACGATTTCCCACAGTCCTTACATTCAGCCCGATCAACATGCAGAATAATATCAATTTGAGTACATCCAACATTAACATCGTGGATGGTTCTCGGGTCATCTGTGTCACCCTTATCATCAGCATTGATGGAACCGCAATATGGGCACACCCTGTTATACCACGGCTGTTTCCCATAGCAAATAAATACACGGTAATCTGAGCCGTCCTCCGGCTCCAGGCATTCTGATTCAATAATATCTGGGAGATTAAGATGCGGCACCGGGTAGACGGACCGCATCTGCGAATAATCATAAGCAGCTTTTTTGTTGTCGCGTTTTTCTTCCGCGTTTTCCCGCATTTTCGCGGCGCACCTCCTCATCAATCAATTTCGAATTGCATAATGTCCTGGATGTTGCAATGGAGAAAAAAACAGATCTTCCAAAGCACTTCCATTGAAACGGGTTCTGCGTGCCTCAGCTTGGTCATTGTACCAGCTGACAGGCCTGTTTTTTCCTGAAGTTGCGTCTTGGTAAGATCTTGATCAATCAGTTGCTTCCACAGCGGCTTATAGCTTATTTTCATGTCACCCTCCTTCCTGAAGGGATTGTTGAGGCATAAAATGCTGATGATAACTACATCAATATTATAGCAGAATATGCTTAAACCTGCAACATTTTCTTCTACAAATACGACGATATTTGATGATTTGCTCATCCTATTATTAGAAGGAGAAATCGACAATGAGTTTAGCTTCTTTGATTAAGAGACTTCAGGATATTACTGTGGGACCTCACCCTGATTGGTCTTCATCTTCTTTGTCAGGAAGTCCTCGCAGAAGGTCTTCTGCAGCAGGGCATCTCCCTTGTACTTCTCGTTCGAGAGGATGCTCTTGATAGTGGTCTGGCCCCACTGGTGCTTGCCTGCCGGTGTCGGAACGCCTTCATCGGTCAGCGTCTTGGCGATGCCGTGAGGCGTCATCCCTTTGAGAAACATGCCGTAGATGCGCTTGACCACTTCGGCCTGCTCCGGGTTGAGCACCAGATTTCCATTCTCACCTCGGTCGTAGCCAAGGAACCGTTTGAAGGGAACCGTGACCTTGCCGTCTGCAAAGCGCTTTCTCTGGCCCCATGTGCAGTTCTCCGAAATGGACCGGCTTTCTTCCTGCGCGAGGCTCGACATGATGGTCAGCAGGACCTCCCCCTTCCGAGGCAAATTGATACAATCACACGATAATGCATACAGGCAGAAAAAGAGCGCCTCTTCCGAAAAAGGAAGAGGCGCTGATATATCTAATTGTGTTTGTAAAAAACAAGTTCTGTCCCGTTTGGAAGGTATTCTTCATAATCCCAAT
>JBGUNA010000043.1:0-6758 GCA_045117135.1 Candidatus Limivicinus sp.
CCGAAATCCAAACTTTAATAAAATCCAAACTTTCTATTGATTCTCCGCATGATTGCAGGGTTTCACCAACAGAAAGTTGAGATTTTATTTTGAGGAATCACTTCCGCTTCAATCCACAGAAAGCCGTCAGAGAGCAGTCTTTGGATTTCCACTTTTTCGTGACTTTCTGCTCTTTTTCATTTTCAAGGGTTGCAAGTGCTTTGATTTTTTCCGCAGTTGTTATATCCAGATATTTCATGGTCGTTTCAATCTGTTCATGTCCAAGAAGGAACTGAACTTCAACAATACTAAGACCGTCCTCGATCCAGTGGGAAGCTTTTGCGTGACGAAAAAGATGCGCGTGGGCGTTTAATGGCACATCGTTGCATTTATGATGGGCGATGGAAGCATATTTTTTTATACGCTTATCCATTGCCGCTTCGGTCAGTTTTTTATAGTTTCCACCTACACGGCTGTAAAACAGCAGGCGTTCTTTATCCGGCGAGCTGCCATGCACTTCTTTTATATACTGTCGGAGCAGAGAAACTGCTCTTGGGAGAAGATAGGAAGTCCTGAGCTTTTCTCCTTTGCCATATAGATTGACATGTGGCTTTGCAGCATCAAGATGGAGATGTCCTATTTTTATGGATAACACCTCATCCATACGTGCGGCTGTTGCATACAGAACTGTAAGGAAGACCAGATCCCTGCGCCCGATGGCTGTCGTTGTATCGGGTGCCTCCAGCATGGCTGTGACTGCTTCCCGGGTAAGCCCGGTTACTTTGCGTTTTGGGCACTTCTGGCGCCTGACATGTTTTGCTTCCTGATACAGATATTCCATTCGGATATCCTTGCTGGCAACGTATTCCAGAAAACGCCTTATGGAAGCGAGCCGGTTATTGCAGGTTTCAGGTGAATTATTCCGGTTTTCTTTCAGCCAGAGGATCCATTTTTCAATCCAATCCTTTTCCAGATGATGCCTGTCAAGGCTTGACGGAGAGACCCCGTTTTCCTCCAAAAACTGGAAATATAACGTCAGCGCATCATTATAACCCTTTATTGTATGTTCGCTGTTAGTAAGGAACTGCGGCGCATACTCATAGAGAAACTCAGAGATCCTTCTTGCAATTACCGGGGCGTCGTCAGCCTTCTTCATCCCACACCTCCGGCACGATCTCGTTAAACCCGGCTTCGGTCTTTTCCTGCAGCTTGTCTGCAAGCCGGGGAACAATGGAGTAATAGTACAATGTAGACTGGATCCAACGATGCCCCATGGATTTCGAAAGGTAATGGAGCTTCTCGCTGAAAGTAAAACTGTCATCCTCCCATGAGCTGATGTTTTCTATGGCATAATGGTGCCTGAGGTCATACGGGATCATCCCCTTTGGATCGCCATTGGCCGAAGCCCAGATCTTCTTGAAGTTGTCATTAACCCAGTCCCTGCCATAGAAGGATCCTTTCAAAGACTGGAAGAACCATGTGCGGTCTGGCTGGAGTTTGTTGGCCGCTGTATCGTAACTTTTCAGGACTTCTGTCATGGTTTCATGCAGCGCCACATAATGCTGGTCATATCCCTTTGACTTTTGTATATTGAGCACGCCGTGGATCAGGTCGACATCAGTCCTTCTCAGGTATCTTGCTTCTGTTGTTCTGATCCCACTGCTGTACAGGAGCCGGAAAAATGCCGGGCACTGAATCTTTCTAAGTACGGAAGCCGGTCTGTTTTTATAAGGAATGATGTTGTCACAAGCGTTAAAGAAACCTGAAAGCTCTTCGTCAGAAAACGCATGTGGGATATATTTTCTTTTGTCGAGCTGCGGAGCATCTGGAGATTTCACAGTTGTACGTTCCCTACAGGAAAGATACTCAACGAACTGCCTTGCGGGCAGGGTTCTTGTGTAGCAGGAACCGCTGGTTTCGGTATCTCTTTTTACGCACCAGCTATCGATCATCTCCTGGGTAAGCGTGGGCGCCCCACCATAGTTGTCCACACAGTAATGATCGAAATAGACCAGGTTCTGGTGGCTGGCATACTCGTTCCAGGAACCGGAAGCTCTGCGGTATTGGACAAACTTTTCCAGGTCATCAGCAAAGCCCGAACAGAAGGTGTTCATACTTCAAACACCCCCTTCCGTACAGGAAATCTCGCGATGCTTAATGCGCATTCGCGAAGGTGTTTGATATCAGCAAATGTATAATAGTCCAGGGAACTTGGATCTTCGTGTCCTAATGCAGCGCTGGCGACCGGGCGGGGGATTCCGTTACTGATAAAAGTAGTTGCCGCATTATATCTGAAGAGATGCGAACCCCTGCGCATTCCCTTTTCCATTCTGATAGCGGCTGCGTCATAGATTTTGGACGCAATATAGAAAACAGCGCCTGTAGTAATCGGGTCATGGGGGCGGTTTTCTCCAAGAAAAATGTGTTGGTCTTCACTTTCCGGCCGTTCCGAGACCAGGTAATCATAAAGGGCGTTTCCGATCATAGCAGACAACGGAAGTGTCACCGGAACATCTGTTTTGTCCTGGATAAGCCGGATCTCGTCGTTTTCCCAATCGATCTCATCCAGGGTCAAAGAGGAGATATCGCATGCCCTGAGTCCTGTAAAGAAGAGCAATGCAGCAATCGCCCTGTTGCGAAGCGTGAGTGGGGCAGGATTCTCCGGGTCCAGGACTTCATGCACACACTCCACTTCCTCGGGCTGCAAGTACGGGATATTTTTGCGGCGGGGCCTGGTTTTGGGGAGATAGGACTGGATCTTTTTTGCATCTTCCGAAAACCTCCCAAGGTCTTCTTTTAGGGCCAGGGATATCTGCTTCCTGTATCCGTCTGAAAGAGATACATTTCCTGTAGCATCGGTGAAAAACGACATCGCATCTTCTTCACCGATTTCAGACAGGCGTTCGAGACCTTTTTCCTGCATGGAGAGCAGAAAACAGGACAGGGCTGAAAGTTCCCCCTTCACAGTATGGAGCTTAAGATTTCTGGAAAGGCCTGATTTCTGGCAGGCATCAGCCACTTCCATAAATTCGGCATTGAGTTTATGGTATGCACCTCGTTTAATGAGCGGATCTTTTTTCCGGTAATCAGGGTAAATGTTGCTGATGTCGAAGCGCTTAAGGATTCCATACTCCAGCCGGTATCTTCGCTGCATCTCGGGAGACTTTGTCTGGCCCTGCCTTATCTGACAGGCAGTTTCATATGAGTCTACAGAATCCCCGTTCTTTTGGAGCCAGTTGATTTCTGTCTTCAAAAGGCGGATGTAACTTTCTGCATAACCGGCATCGTTCATGTGCTGAATGAGCTTATCGTGGTTTTGGAACAAGTTTTCAAAGTTCATTTTTTCACCTCCTGCCAAAATCATATCTGGCAGAAAGATGAAATAAAATCTCAACTTTCTGTTGGTGAAATCTTGTAATTATACGGAGTTCCGATAGAAAGTTTGGATTTTATTAAAGTTTGGATTTCTTATGATATGAGGGGTGACATGATCCAGGTTTACTGTATCTGCATACTTTTTTATTATATAAGAGATGCCCTGACGTGTGAGTTTATCACCGCGTACATTAAAAAATAGAGGTCCACCCCTTTTGGAAGGACAGTCCAGGTTGTATACCTCAATGTACCTGCTCAGTATCGCTGCTGTTTTTTTCAAGATCGGAACAATCCGCGTTTTCCTGCCTTTTCCTGTAAGCGTCACCTGCTCTGGTGATGATAATCGAAGATTATATACTTTCAGGTCGGCAAGTTCCTGAACCCTGCAGCCACTGTCATACAGCAGACAAAGCATTGCCTGATCTCTTAATCCCTGAGTAGTCAATGGATTTGGTGCAGCCAAAAGGGCTTCTATATCTGCCGCAGGCAGATAGCTGACTATTGTCTGTACCGTTTTCTTCTCCGGAATAGACAAGATCTGCTGAGCCTGAAACAGATACTCCGGCTGTTGAACAGCTATATAGCGGAACAGTGAATGTATCGCAACAAGCCTTAGATTACGGGTTCTTATAGAGCATCCCCTCTTTTCTTCAAGCCATTCAAGAAAAGATTTGACCCGGTCGGGACTGACATCCTGGACCTTCAGGTTTTCCGGCTTAAGACCGTAGCACTCATTCAGACAGTGCAGAAGAAGAACATAGGAATCCCTGTATGATAACACAGTATTCTGGCTGACATTCCTGGTTGCAACAAGGTATCTGGTCATGAAATCACGGATAAGCAGAGCAAAATCGGTTGTCATTTTCATGATTAATTATGACCTTCCTTTCCCAGGAATATAACTTCAGGGAAGACGTCTCCATACATTGATTCTATACGCTCAGTTAAGTCCGGGAACGTTTCGGCAGTTAGTTGTAGATACTGCCCGGTGGCAGACAACGACTGATGCCCCATGTAACTACTAAGAAGTTTTAAAGCAACTCCGTTTGGAATGCCCTCAGAAAGCATCCTGTTAAGGCTATGAACACAAAAAGTGTGTCGGAGACAGTGAATGCTGGGCCCCCGGTTTTTATACCCTCCGTACGGGATGCCCATCTTTTTTATTAGAGATACAAAAAACACGTTACAGTTTCCGCCATGGTAAGCCCCGTTACTCCTTGTCATAAAGAACAGGTCATCTTCGTGATATACAGAATGTACTTCCTCTATATACCATTCAAGGTACAGCTTGAGTGATTCTCCTATTGGAAGCCTGCGGTCCCTATGGTTCTTGGGATTACGGATTGTTATCGTCAAATGCTCAAGATCTACATCTGACATCGTCATGGACAAAGCTTCTCCAAGACGGATTCCTGTACAGTAGAGAACTCTGAACAGGACGGGGTAAAAAATATGCGAATTTTTGTAGTTCGGATGGATCTCATCTGCAAGTTCAAAAAGCTGTTGTACCTGTTCATGCGTAAAGATATATGGTTTGAACGATTCATACGCTGAATGGAGACAGGCCTTGTCAGGGAGCGCTGCTCTAATATCATGATTGAGAAGGTATCTTCCGAAGTTCATCATAAAGCTGATTCTTCGTTTTTGAGTTGCTACCTTCCAGTTGGGCTGCAGTTTCGTAAAATCATTTGCCAACTGACGGCTGATTCCGTTGGTGCAGTCGTAACTCATGCTGAATTCATCAAACTTAAGGGCTATTTCTTCTTCTGTCGTATATTTACAGCCAAGGCGCCGTTTTTCATCTATGTATTCCTTTAGTTGGAGTGAGAACGGACCCATGTAATCTTTTTCAGTTTTGCACATAATCTTTCACCTCCACTTCCAGAATACATGGCTTGAGGGAGGCGGTGCTGATCTGTACGTAGTACTGACCTGCGGTCTCAGGATCGTTATGCCCTAGAATCTCGGTGATCGTGTTCATCGGAACATTGTTTTGTAAAAGATTTGTTGCAAGCGACCTTCGAAAGGTATGCCATCCAAACTGCTTCTTCTTGTCAGCAGGAATATCTGCCCTGATAAGGACCTTTGTCAGTAGATAGTTCAGGGTCGCAGTAGGGGAAAACTCATCATATGGCGGACGATGCTTAACAAAAACATAGCGACTGTTTGTAATAGGGCGACCGTTTTTAATATAGTCGATCAGAGCCCATCCAACAGTATCCGTTAAAGGCAGACATAATTCCTGCTTTGTTTTATGCTGGATGATAATGATTATCTTCCGTTCCCAGTCAATGTCGGCAAATGTAAGGTTACGGATATCGCCTATTCGGAGTCCCAGCTCCGCTGCAAGCATGATCATCGCATAGCTACGCTTTCCTTCCGGACTTATCCGATCGGCGGACATCTTGATTTTTGCTATATCCTCCTGTGACCACACAGTCGGAAGTTTCGTGCGTCCTCGGGTACATATTTTTGGAAGACGTTCCCCCAGAGGAACAGCTATATATTCATGGAGATACAAGTATCGGTAATATCTCCTGAGATTACAAATCCGACGTTCAATACTTTTTTGTGCTAATCCCGCCAGGCCGGCAATGAATGCGTCATTGTCAGATGCTTCGATCTCTCCAGGAGCATGAATATTCCGGGTATCCAGAAACAGGATCAGATCATGAATCGTTGTTCTGGAGTGCGTGTAGTACCTCGGGCTTAAGCCGGACGATACCACTTCATCAAAGTACTTCTCTGTACATTCCCTGAATGGTTCCGGCCAAACGATTTCACCCATACAGTCCTGGCGGCGGTAAAGGATTCCAAAGTTGTAATACTCAGCTAAGTTTCGCATTCCCTGACTATAAGTCCTGGTCAAGCGAGAGCCTTCATCTGTTTTGGCAATACCCCCAAGCTCTTTCAGCCTTTCAGCAAGAAACGCTGCCCCAAGCGACTGAGAGTACAATCCGTCGCCCGAATACAGGATAAAATCGTTAAATACCGGTTCGAACCTTCGGATTGATTCGGTGCTAAACCCCTTCTTCTTCATTGCTTCCTGAACAGAAGCACACAACATAGCTACAGATACTTCTTTACTCATCATCGTATCCTCCTTTATATAAATGATGAGTATAGTATGAAAGATATGGCAGAAAACTGGAAACATCTGAAGACAACAGACAACGGAAAGCTATGTAAAGAAATATGGCTGTATCGTTCACTAACGGATGCATATTTGCAGATCACTTAACATAGTTACTTGCTTTCCATAATGAACACTATGTAAAGCTTTACATAGCGTGCACATGCTCCTGACTGGCGGCGGGCTGACAGAGGACGGTAAAAATTTCAAGCGCTGTCTCTCAAACACCTTTTTCCTGCCCGTCAGAGCTTTGACCCGCGTGTATAAAGGA
>JBGUNA010000044.1:0-115369 GCA_045117135.1 Candidatus Limivicinus sp.
CCAACAATCAGGAGGAATCATGGAAAAAGAGTTAAATACTTACAATTGTCAATTATCATCTGTCAATTATCAATTACCCTCTCCGCCGCCGGAGGCGCATTATACTGTATACAAGCTTACAGATCCGGAGGGGAAGGTTTATATCGGCTGCACCGGGAAAACCGTAGAAAAGAGATGGTGTAAGGGCTGGCAATATAATTCCAGGAGCCATATTTTTAAGGCGATCAGAAAAATCGGATGGGCGAATTTCAAAAAGGAGATTCTTTGTGAGCATCTGACAAAAGAAGGCGGGAGTAAGCTGGAAAAATGGTTTATCGCCTATTACGACAGTGCTAATCCTAAGAAAGGTTATAATCGTGCGCTTGGCGGGCTGGGGAAAGGATTTGGCATGAGCCAGGCGACCAAAGAAGAGTGCAGGAAGATAAAATGCCTGCTTTATGAAAAAGATCCGGGTTATCGGGAACGGGTAAGGAAAGGTGTAAAGTCAGCATATGAAAATGACCCGGATTATCGGGAGAGAGTCAGCAAAGGGGTGCGTGCTGCATTTGCCAACAATCCTGATATCAGGAGAAAACTCATCGAAAATGGTACGAGGAAATGGCAGGATATCGAATACAGAGAAAAGGTTACTGCTGCTATTCGTAAATCGCGGGAAAATCTGGAGGTAGCACGCAAAGGCAGCGTTAAGATGAAATCGTATTACAGAGAACATCCGGAAAAGAAGGAGGAGATCGGCCAAAATGTGAAAGAATATCTTTCAAAACCGGAGAATCGAAAATTCTTGGATTCGGACAGCCATCCGAAACCGGTGATCTGTGTGAAGACAGGTGAATATTTTCCTTCCCAGATGGCAGCTGAGATAGCTACCGGTTACAGTGGATTTCATAAAGTCTGTGCTGGGATACGTCACACTTCCGGTGGATATCACTGGCGATATGCGTAGCAATTTTCCTGTCTTTTCAGATGTATTATTTTGTGTTATACTGTTTCCAACAGCAATATTTAATCGGTAACGGTTATTCAGGAAACAGGAGGCATCAGAAATGATTATTACAATAAGCAGAGAATACGGGGCCGGCGGGCATTCCATAGGGAAAAGCGTGGCGAAGGAACTCGGGATCGAATTTTATGATAGGGATATTATAAAGGCTACCGTAAAAGAAAGCGGCCTGGATATAGAGGAAGTGGAAAAGGCGGAAGAGGAAATCACCCGTACCGGGATCTTCCTGCGCATGATTGCTCCTCCGGCTGCCTACTCGGATCAGCAGTATTATATCCGCACTATCGAGCAGCATGTCATCGTTGACCTGGCTTTGAAAGGCCCGTGCGTCATCCTCGGCCGCTGTGCGGACGATATTATGGAAAAAGCCGGCATCCCGAGCCTGAATGTTTTCCTCTATGCCAGCGATGTTCATCGCGCTGCACGGGTCAGCACTCTGATCGGCAGTGACAATCCTACGGAAATCCAGAAGAAGATGCAGAAGACGGATTCTGCCCGGAGAATCTATTATGAACAGTTTACGGGCAAGAAGTGGGGAGACTGCCGGAATTATACCCTTTCTCTGGATACCGGTTTTCTGGGTTACGATGCAGCCGTACAGCTGATCTGTGATGCTGCAAGAAAAGCTGACGCTTTCCGGGCATAAGACATTGACAGAATAAGCAAGCCACCCAAAGGACAATAGATGTCCCTGGGTGGCTTGTTTTAGATGGATAAGGTTTATTTGACGTTGCAGATGTGAGGATACTGCGGATCATACCTTTTCCCGCAAACAGGACAAACGGCGGTTCCGCTCATGACATGTGCCGGAAAGTTCACGTCATCCGTGTCATTCCTGAGAAGGCCGTTCGGAGCAGATTTTCCGGCTCCTCCGGATACTTTTTCGAGCACTTCGTCATTTATTTTGGTTTTCATATCAGTTACCTCCTTTGTTCTTTTGCTTTGCAGGCTTATGATACCATACGAATCGTCACAAAACAATCACACAAAACAGAAAAAGAAGTTTTTTCTTTTCTTTTTCAGGTACTCAGTTTATAATGAAAACATGATATGCAGCAGATCCGGAAAGGAGTGATGAGGGCTGTGAAAGTTGTCCTTCAGAATCTGACCAAAAAGTTCCCCAGCCGAAACAAAAAAGGGGAGGACGTGATTGCTGTCAACGATTTCTCCCTGGAAATCCCGGACGGAAAGCTGATCGGGCTTCTCGGGGGATCGGGATGCGGGAAATCGACTTGTCTGAACCTGATCAGCGGTCTGGAAAAGCCCACATCGGGGAAGATCTTTTTCGGTGACGACGATGTCACCGATCTCCCGCCGGAAAACAGGGGCGTCGGCCTTGTCTTCCAGAATTATGCGCTGTATCCGCATCTCACGGTGCGCCAGAACATCCTTTTCCCTCTGCAGAACCTCAGAGGGGCTGAAAGGCCGTCCAAAGCCGAGATGGAGAAGAGGGCGCTGGAAGCTGCGAAACTGGTGCAGATTGACGGGCTGATGGAACGCCGGCCGAATGAGCTGTCCGGCGGGCAGCAGCAGCGGGTTGCTATTGCCCGTGCCCTGGTCAAGATGCCGCGTGTTCTCCTCCTGGATGAACCGCTTTCCAACCTGGATGCACGCCTCCGTTTACAGACGCGGGAGGAGATCCGTCGGATTCAGCGTGAAACGGGTATTACCACTGTTTTTGTCACCCATGACCAGGAAGAGGCCATGAGTATTTCTGATCTGATCGTTATCATGAATGCCGGTGTGATCAATCAGGTGGGGAAGCCGCAGGAAGTATATAATGATCCGGTCAACCTGTTCGTTGCCAAGTTCCTTGGCACGCCTGCCATCAATCTCTTTAGCGGTACCGTACAGGGCGGGATGCTCCGGATCGGAGAAGAAGCGGTTCTGCCCGTGAATGGTGTGAGGGATGGCCCTGTCATTGTCGGGATCCGTCCGGAGGGCTTTGTTCTCAATCCGCAGGGAGCTTTTTCCTGCCGGCTTGACCGTGTGGAAGTGATGGGCCGTGACACAAGCGTGATCTCGCAGCACAGAGAATCTCTCAGCAGTTTCGTGCGCTCGATCATCCCGGCGGAAAATACCGTGGTTTCCGATGCCGGCACGGTGCGGTTTGATCTGAAGCCGTCAAAGGTCCATCTGTTCGATCCGGAATCCGAAGAGAGGCTTCGCGTTTCCGATGCGCAGAACGGGGGCAGATAATCATGGGCGGGCGCAATGCGAAAGCCTGGCTCTATCTGCTGCCGGCTGTGCTATTTCTGGGCTTCTTCATGGTTTATCCGCTGTTCGATGTGTTTGTCTATTCTTTTGAAGAGGGATACAATTCCGCCTCGCAGACGTATTTCGGCACCGGGCTTTACAATTATTCCTATGTGCTCCACGATCCGTATTTTCTGCAGGCAGTCAAAAATACCTTCATCCTTGTGATCATCACGGTTCCGGTGTCCACCGGGATCGCCCTCCTGATTTCCCTCGCCCTCAGTTCCATCCGAAAGGTGCGAGAGCTGTATCAGACGGTGTTTTTCCTCCCGTATGTCACCAATACGCTGGCAGTCGGGCTTGTGTTTATGATCCTGTTCAAAAAGACCGCCTATTCCGACGGCCTGATCAACCTGCTGATCCGGTTCTTCGGCGGAAAAACCGTTGACTTCATCGACGGCCCCTACTGGGCCAAGATGTTCGTCATGTGCTTCTACACCGTCTGGGTCGTGATGCCGTTCAAAATCCTGATTCTGACCAGTGCTCTTGCCTCCGTCAATCAGGATTATTACCGGGCCGCCCGGATTGACGCCACCCCGAGCTGGCGGATCTTTACGCGCATCACTCTGCCGATGATCTCTCCGATGATCTTTTACCTTGTCATTACGGGCTTTATCGGTGCCTTCAAGGCTTACAGCGACGAGGTCGCCCTTTTCGGGACGGATCTGAATTCCGCCGGCATGAACACCATAGTCGGCTATGTGTATGACATGCTGTACGGCAACAGCGGGGGATATCCCTCTTATGCGTCCGCTGCAGCCATCCTGCTTTTTGCCATCGTCCTGACCATCACCTGCATCAATCTGCTTGTGAGCGGCAGGAATGTGAGAACCTGAGGTGCCGCCATGAATCCGAATGTCGATTATGAACGGATCGCCCGCTCTGCCAGAGCCCGGGAAAGAGCCGGCAAAACGGTTTTGTATCTATTCCTCAGCATCTGGGCAGTTATGGTGCTGTTTCCGTTTTACTGGATGCTCCTCACATCGGTGAAGAGCTACAGCTCATATAATTCCGAGTATATCCCGAAGTTTTTCACCCTTGCCCCGACGCTTCAAAATTATATTGACGCCTTTACCACCGTCCCGCTGGCGCGTTACTTTACCAACACCATCATCTTTACACTCTCCACAACGGCACTGATGATGCTGGTCATCATCCCCGCGGCTTTTGCCTTCTCACGGCTCGACTTCCGCGGAAAGAACCTTGTTTTTACCCTTTTCCTTTCCCTGATGATGATTCCCAACGAGCTGGTTGTCATCACCAACTTCCAGACGATTACCAACTGGGGCATGCGCAATACTTTCTGGGGCCTCATTCTCCCGTCTGTAACCTCTGTTTTTTACATATATCTGCTGAAGGAGAATTTTGAACAGATTCCGGACGAACTTTATAAAGCCGCCAAGGTGGACGGGACGTCCGACCTCAATTATCTCCTCCGCGTCATGATTCCGATCTGCCGGCCTACGATTATCACTATCACCATCCTGAAGGTGATCGAATGCTGGAATTCCTATGTGTGGCCCCGCCTGATTACGGACAGGGAAGAGTATTTCCTCGTTTCCAACGGAATCCAGGAGATCCGCGAAAACGGCTTCGGGCGCGAGAATATCCCGGCTATGATGGCGGCGGTTGTTGTGATTTCCGTTCCGCTGATTGTGATCTTCCTGGTTTTCCATAAAAGGATCATGGAAGGCGTTTCGAGAGGGGGGACAAAGGGATGAAAGCTTCCGCAAAACGAAGAGGGCTCTCCCTGCTTCTGCTCGCAATGCTTCTGTTCTCGGCCCTGGTTCTTCCGGGGTGCCACGGTTCCCGGAATCGCTCGGCCTTCCGCCTTCCGGAAGCCTTTGACGAGTCTCGCCCTGTCAGCATTTCCTTCTGGGCAAAGAACGACACCAACAAGGTGCAGACAGCCATTTACGAGAAGGCCATCCGTGACTTTGAAGCCCTCTATCCGAACATCACGGTCACCATGCGTCTCTATACCGATTACGGCCGTATTTATAATGATGTGATTACCAACATCGCAACGGATACTACGCCGAATGTCTGCATCACGTATCCGGACCATATCGCCACCTACCTCACCGGCAGCGATGTGGTCGTCCCGCTGGACGATCTGCTGACGGATCCGAAATACGGGCTCGGAGGCAGTGAGCTTCGGTTTGATTCTCCCAAAAAAGATGAAGTAGTCCGGGAATTCCTGCAGGAATGCAGTATCGGCGGGCAGATTTATGCCCTCCCGTATATGCGTTCCACCGAGGCATGCTACGTAAACAAAACCTTTGTGGAAAAGCTCGGATATACCCTGCCGGAGGTGCTGACCTGGGATTTCGTCTGGGAAGTTTCCGACGCGGCGGCCAAAAAGGATTCTTCCGGCACCTATCTTCTCAACGGGCAGAAGGCCATGATTCCGTTCCTCTATAAATCCACCGACAACATGATGATCCAGATGCTCCGCCAGCTGGATGGCGGGTATTCCGATGCAACCGGGAAAATAGAGATCTTCAACGATACAACAAAATCCCTCCTGCAGACGATTGCCGCCCATGTCAAACAGGGTTCGTTCTCTACTTTTAAAATATCCAGTTACCCTGCGAACTTCCTCAATGCGGGGCAGTGCGTCTTCGCAGTGGATTCCACGGCAGGATCCACCTGGATGGGATCCAAAGCACCGCTTCTTGACATCAGTGCCGATAAAGTGGTAGACTTTGAAACCGTTGTGATGACGATCCCGCAGTTTGATCCTGCCCGCCAGCGCATGATTTCCCAGGGTCCGTCCGTCTGCATGTTCAACAAACCGGACAGGCAGGAGGTCCTCGCCTCCTGGCTCTTCCTGCAGTATCTCCTCTCCAACGAGGTGCAGATCGCCTACGCCGAAACCGAGGGCTATGTCCCGGTCACGCTGAAAGCACAGCAGTCGGAGGAGTATCAGGACTATCTCTCCCGCATTGGCGAGGACAATGATCTCCATTACGATGTAAAGATCCTTGCCTCGCAGCTCCTTCTCTCCCATACCGGGGATACGTTTGTCACGCCGGTCTTCAACGGTTCCGCCTCTCTGCGGGATGCCGCCGGGCAGATGATCGAAAACGTCACCAAATCCGTCCGTCGGAAAGAAGCCGTCAACGATGCGTATTATGAAAAGCTCTATGCCGATATGGTTTCGCTTTACCACCTGAATCTGGACGGGACAGGCGCCTCTGCCGCTGCCCGTCAGGATCTCGGCCCGCTCCCGCACACCGCAGTGGTGCTCCTTTCATCCCTTGCCTGTGCCTGGGTGCTGATAGCCCTGTATTTCTGCCTCAAACAGTTCAAAAAAAGAAAGGCTGAACATTCATGAACCAGTTTATTCCGCTCTCCATCCCCAATTTTGAAGGGAATGAGAAAAAATATGTAGACGAGGCGCTTGATCTCGGCTGGGTTTCCACAGGCGGCGCTTTTATCACCCGGCTGGAAAAGGACCTTGCGTCGTTCCTGCATACAGAAGAGGTGGCTGCCTGTCAGAGCGGCACGGCTGCCCTCCATCTCTCCCTTGTTGAAGCCGGGATCCAACCGGGGGATGTGGTCCTCGTTCCGCCCCTGACCTTCATAGCGGCTGTCAATCCGGTCAAATATCAGTATGCCACACCGATTTTTATTGACTGTGACGATTCTTTCTGCATGGACCCCGTCAAGCTCCGTTCGTTCTGTGAGCAGGAGTGCCTCTTTGACGGCAGTGTGCTGAGCTGGCACGGGAAACCGGTGCGGGCAGTGGTCGTCGTCCATGTCTTCGGGAATATGGCAGACATGGTTTCTATCATGGAAATTGCCGAAACCTATCATCTGACCGTGATCGAAGACGCTACCGAAGCGCTCGGCACCTGCTATACCGAAGGTCCGTTTGCGGGGCGCTGTGCCGGTACGATCGGCCATTTCGGAGCATTCAGTTTTAACGGGAATAAAATCATTACCACCGGAGGCGGGGGAGCGGTCACAGCACAAAAGGCGGAGACGGTCAGACACCTTCGCTTCCTTTCCACACAGGCGAAGACGGATCCCCATTATTACATCCATGACGAAATCGGCTATAACTACCGTATGACGAATCTGCAGGCTGCCCTCGGCGTGGCGCAGATGGAAGAACTCCCGGAGTTTATCCGCCGCAAACAGCGCAACTATGAGCTGTATCGCCGGGAATTTGAAGGATTCCCTTACGCATCGCTGATGCCATTCCGGGAAGGTATTTCATCCAACAAGTGGTTCTATTCCCTCTGCATCGACCGGGATGCGGTGTCGGCATCCATGCGTGATATGATTACGGCACTTGGAGAGAAGGGAATCCAGACCAGGGCGATCTGGGGCCTGATCAACGAGCAGAAGCCCTATGAAGGGGAAGAGACCTACCATCTGGAAAAGGCGCCGTACTACGCTTCCCGGATCCTCAACCTGCCCTGCAGCACGCAGATTACGGAGGAGGAAATCCTCACAGTCTGTCGGGAAGTCAAAAAGCTTCTGTCGGATCTGGCAGATAATAACAGATAGTTTTTCCGTGCGGGAGAGATTCTCCCGCACTCTTTTGAGAAACAAATGACGAAGTAAAAACAAAATTTATCAATTTACTCTTGATTTGTCGGCAAAAAGCGGTATAATGAATGGCGTTTGTTGTCGGTGTAATCTGCACCCGTGCAAACGATACTCTTTACTGATAAGGAGATTAAAGCAATGAAAAAGACTATGATCCTGATCCTTGTGCTTGCTCTCATGCTTACCTCAGCGGCATGCGGAACGGCAAAGCCTGCAACAACTCCCGAGCCCACTCCGGCTCCCACAGCTGAGCCCACTCCCGAACCGACTCCGGAACCCACTCCCGAGCCTACTCCGGAACCGACCCCCGAACCCACTCCTGAGCCCACTGAAGCTCCTGCAGAAGAGGCACCGGCTGAAGAAGCTGCCGCACCCGCTCTCATGACTTATGCGGAATATGCAGCTGCAGATGTCGATACGCCTGTCTGTGTTGAAACCTACGTCCAGGCTCACCAGGCCTGGTGGGACGGGAAAGTCACTGTCTACACCCAGGATGCCGATGGTGCTTACTTCGTTTACAACATGGCCTGCTCGGAAGAAGATGCCGCAAAGCTTGTACCGGGAACAAAAATCAAGGTTACGGGTTATAAGGCCGAGTGGTCCGGCGAGGTTGAAATCGTCGATGCAACATTCGAGTTTGTGGAAGGGGATTCCTTTGTCGCGGAACCTGCTGATGTTACCGCACTCCTCGGCACCGATGATCTGCTCGCACACCAGAACCAGTTCGTCTCCCTCAAGGGCATGACGGTCGAAGCTTATGATGATGCAGGCGCAGCTTTTGCCTACAAGAATGAGACGGAAAAGACGGACGACCTCTACTTCAAAGTCTCTAAAGACGGTGCAACATACGAGTTCTGCGTAGAGTTCTATCTGTGCGGAAAGGATACCGACGTATACAAAGCAGTCGAAGCACTGAAGGTCGGCGATGTGGTCGATCTCGAAGGCTTCCTCTACTGGTATGAAGGAGCAAACCTCCACACGACAAGCCTCAAGGCAGCTGTCTGATTGTTCCAATGAGAATCAGCCGCTCCCAAAACGAGCGGCTGGTTCTTTAATACGTTTACAATTCCTTAACAAAATAATGGAAAAACAAAGTTATAGCTTTCGGGAACCCACTGTGCTATAATAACCATAAATTATGTTAACGCTAATATTTTTAACTTAATTATATTGTACTTAGGTGGTGTTTTCCTTTGGAAAGATACGGATATGTCATCAACGGCGGAACGCCATTGAAGGGTGAGGTCGTAATCAGCGGAGCGAAAAACGCCGCGGTTGCAATGATCCCTGCAGCCCTCCTGGTTGACGGCGTCTGCCGAATTGAGAATATGCCGCACATCAGTGATACCGATATGCTCCTCACAATCGTTTCCGAGCTTGGAGCAAAAGTTCGTTTCGTAAATCGTTCAACCGTTGATATTGACTGCACGCATGTCTCCTTCCGTGATACTCCTTTTGATCTGATGCGCAAGATCCGCGCGTCCTATTATCTCATCGGCGCCATGCTCGGCAGATTCGGCGTTTCGAAGACGACGATGCCCGGAGGCTGCAACTTCGGTGAAAGGCCGATTGACCAGCACATCAAAGGCATGGAAGCGCTGGGCGCTGATGTTTCCATCCAGCACGGTTTCGTTTATGCCTCCGCGCGGGACGGTAAGATGCACGGGAACAAGGTGTATCTGGATAAAGTTTCCGTCGGTGCTACGATCAATATTATTCTCGCAGCTGTCCTTGCTTCCGGAAGGACCATTATTGAAAACGCTGCGCGCGAACCTCATATCGTTGACCTTGCAAACTTCCTGAACTCCATGGGAGCGGATGTGCGCGGAGCCGGTACAGATACCATTAAAATCTACGGTGTTGAAAAACTCCACGGAGGCACTTATGCTGTCATTCCCGACCAGATTGAAGCCGGGACGTACATGGTGGCGGCAGCTGCAACTGGCGGGGAAGTGCTGATAAAAAATGTTATCCCAAAGCATCTGGAGTGCATCAGCGACAAGCTGCGTGAAACCGGAACGATTGTTCAGAAGTATGAAGACGCTGTCCTTGTAAAAGGTGCCTCGAATCTCCACAAAACCAATGTCAAAACGATGCCGTATCCCGGCTTCCCGACAGATATGCAGCCACAGATGGCTGTGCTGCTGACAATGGCAAGCGGGACCTCTGTTATTACGGAGGGCATTTATGATAATCGCTTCAAATATGCCCAGGAATTGCAGAAAATGGGCGCAGACATTCATGTCGAAGGAAAAGTCTGCATTATTACCGGGGTTGAGACGCTGACGGGTGCGCCTGTTATGGCGTGCGATCTGCGTGCCGGTGCAGCAATGGTTATTGCAGGCCTCTGTGCCGAAGGGGAAACCGTGATCGAAGACGTCCATTATATCGAGCGCGGTTATGAAGACTTTGTCGGCAAATTAAAACGGCTCGGTGCCGATATTTCAGCGGTGTGGTTCCCGGATCGGGATGATGCTCCCGAAAGAATCACAATAGCCGGCTGAAACTGAATCTGAAAACTACAGGGTGCTTTCGGCACCCTTTTTTTAATGAGGAAATTTATATGTTATCGGTAAAACTCATCTGTGTCGGTCGTCTGCGTGAAAAATTCTATATTGATGCATTCAGTGAATATACAAAGCGCCTGAACCCTTACTGCCGCTTTGAATGTCTGGAAATCCCGGAAGTGCGCCTTTCCGACCGCCCATCCGAGGCGGAAATTACCGCAGCTCTTGACAAAGAAGCAGATCTTGTGGTAAAAAGTATACCACAGGGCAGTTATCTTGTGGCGCTCTGTGTTGAGGGGAAAAAGCTATCCAGTGAGGATCTTGCCTCCGTCATTCGGCAGCGAGAGGGGTCGGGAAAACCGAAACTGTGTTTTATCATCGGCTCATCTTATGGCCTTTCTGATAAGGTCAAGGGCAGTTCGGATCTCCGCCTTTCCATGTCGGATATGACGTTTCCGCATCATCTGGTCCGTGTCATGCTTGCCGAACAGATTTACCGCGGTTTTAAAATAAACGAAGGTTCATCCTACCATAAATAAACAAATTTAATACAACCATAAAAACATCAGGAGGTCTGAAACCATGGCAAATTACATGGAAGAATACCAGAGATGGCTTGACAGCCCGTCCCTTACTGAAGAAGAGTGGAGCGAGCTCAATGCGATTTCCGATGATGAAAGCGAAATCAAGAACCGTTTCTTTGCGCCCCTTGAATTTGGAACTGCAGGACTGCGCGGAACGATGAAAACCGGGCTTCACAACATGAATATACATATCATCCGCCATGCAACCCAGGCTTTTGCCGACGTGATCTGTGCGGAAGGATCCGAAGCCATGCGCAAAGGCATTGCCATCGCGCACGATTGCCGTCTCAACAGCCGACTCTTCGCTGAGGAGGCAGCCTGCGTTATGGCGGCAAACGGGATCCATGTAAGGCTGTTTGATGCGCTCCGTCCCACTCCGGAGCTCAGTTTTGCAGTCATCCATTACGGAACGGCAGCCGGGCTGAATATCACGGCGAGTCACAACCCAAAAGAGTATAACGGGTATAAGGTCTACTGGTCTGATGGCGCACAGCTCCCGCCCCAGAAAGCGGAAGCAATCGCAAAACGTATGGAAGAAACAGATATTTTCAACTGCTATAAGACCTGTGACTATCAGGAGGCTCTGTCTGAGGGGAAAATTGAACTTCTTGGCGAGGAGACCGACGAGCTGTTTCTGGAGCGTGTCCTCTCCCAGGCGATCGACAAGCAGGTCGTTTCCGAAGTGGCCGACGATTTTAAAATAGTCTACACGCCGTTCCATGGATGCGGCTATAAGCTCGTTCCCGAAGCTCTGCATCGCCTTGGCATCAAACACCTCTATCCGGTTGAGGAGCAGATGGTGATTGATGGCAATTTTCCCACAGTTGTCAGCCCGAACCCCGAGAATCCCGAAGGGTTCTATTTGGCGGTTGACCTTGCCAAGAAGGTCGGCAGCGACCTGATTATCGGCACCGACCCAGATTCCGACCGCATCGGCACCATGGTGCGCAACGCGAAAGGGGACTATGTCACCATTACCGGCAATCAGCTCGGCGTACTTCTGCTGGATTATATTATTCAGGCACGCAAAAAGGAAGGCACCCTTCCGGAAAATGCCGGAGCCGTAGCGAGCATCGTTACCACCGGCATGGCAAGGGTTGTCTGCGAGGAAAATAACGTCCATTTTGAAGATACCTTCACCGGTTTTAAATTCATGGCGGAGCGCGTCGCTGCCTGGGAAGCAGCCGGAACCTGGAAGTACATCTTTGCCTATGAAGAGAGTTACGGTTATATGGCCGGAGACTATGTCCGAGATAAGGATGCAGTTACGGCATCCATGCTGGTTTCCGAAATGGCGGCATTCTACTATAAACAGGGGATGACGCTTCTGGACGCCATGAATGCCCTTTATGAAAAGTACGGCTGGTTTATGGAGAAAACGCTGAATCTCGTCATGCCCGGTGTTGACGGCCTTGAAAAGATGCGCGCCCTGATGGCGGACCTGCGCGCTAAGCTTCCCGAAAGAATTGCCGATGAAACCGTCATACGCACACGGGATTATCTGGACGGCAGCATCTACGTCGCAGGCCTCGGCAAGGTGGACTATACACCGATAAAGGGCTCCAATGTCCTCTATTTTGAGTTGGCGGACGGCTGCACCTTTATCATTCGTCCTTCCGGCACCGAACCGAAGATAAAAATTTACATCCTTGCCCGCGGAGCCAACCGGGCTGTCTGCGAGGAAAAGATCGCTCGGTATGAGGGCTTTGCGGAGGCACTCGGAAAATGAGCAAATCCCGAGTGAGTCTTCTGGAGCTTTTTCTGACCTTTGCGAAAGTTGGCGTGATGACGTTCGGCGGGGGATATGCTATGCTCCCCATTCTCGACAGAGAACTGATTGAAAAACGTGGCTGGGCGACAAATGAGGAGCTGATGGATTACTACGCGGTGGGCCAATGCACTCCGGGGGTTATAGCGGTCAACACAGCAACATTTCTCGGGAACAAGCTCGCGGGGCCGATTGGGGGGATTGTCGCATCACTCGGCGTTGTGTTTCCTTCTGTCGTTATCATAACGTTAATTGCTGGTATCCTTACCAGCTTTGCCGACATCCCGGCCGTCAAGAGCGCCTTTGCGGGCATCCGTGTATGCGTCTGTGTGCTGATCTTCAACTCTGTGCTGAAGCTCTATAAAAGTGCTGTAGTGGACAAGGCAGCTCTTGTGATTTTTGCCGCTGTGCTGGTATGCTCTTTCTTCTTCAAGGTTTCTCCGGTCATTCTCGTCGTGATCAGCGCCGTTCTCGGCATTCTGCTTACGAAGTGGGGGGTGCGCGGTAAATGATCTATCTCTCACTTTTCTGGGAATTTTTCAAAACGGGTCTCTTTGCGACAGGCGGAGGAATGGCTACCCTGCCCTTCCTTTACCGTATGTCTGAAACGAAAGGCTGGTTTACGGCGGCACAGCTTGCGGATATGGTTGCCGTTTCCGAGTCTACACCGGGGCCCATCGGCGTAAATATGGCGACATATGTAGGCTTTACTACGGCTGGAATCCCGGGCTCTCTGATTGCCACCATTGGCCTGGTTACGCCGAGCATTATCGTCATCCTGATTATTGCCCGCATTTTACAGAAGTTTCGCAGCAATAAAACGGTAGATGCAGCTTTCTACGGTCTGCGCCCCTGTTCTGTGGGGCTGATTGCCGCGGCTGGTCTTCTCGTTGTGAAGATTGCCCTCTTTACACTGGACCGCTATGCCGAAACCCATGCTTTTCTCGATGCGCTGAACCTTAAGGCGATCCTGCTTGCCGCTGTGCTTTTGGTTCTGACCCGGGGCGTGAAGCAGGTAAAAAAACTCCATCCGATTTTCTTTATTCTGGCTTCTGCCGTCATCGGTATTCTGTTTAAATTTTAATCTGATCATAAGGAGAAAAGAGATGGCTATTGCTAAAAAGACAACTGCTGCAGCGGAGAAAAAGCCTGCCGCCTCTGCTGCAAAAAAGACTGAGACCAAAACTGCCGCAAAAAAAACGACAGCAACTTCCGCTGCTGCAAAAAAAACCGCAGCATCCACTGCGGAGAAAAAAACCTCTGCTTCCACTTCGGCGGCAAAAAAGACTGCTTCTTCCGCAACTGCAAAGAAGCCTGCCGCATCTGCATCCGCAAGGCCGGCAACTGCTGAAAAAACCTCTTCTGCAGGCTCTTCCGTGAAGCTCACTGCGGCTGAAAAGAAGCTGCTCGAAGCCTACCGCGCTGCCGATCAGAAGGCAAGGGATGCTGCGATGGCAATTCTTATCCCGGCGCAGGAAGAAGCCGGCAGCCCGCTTGTTTCTCTTCTTTCCGCCTTGGCGGGTGCGCAGAACCCTCAGGCACAATCCTCATCTGCTTCAGAAAGTGAGGGGAGCTTGCTCGGCACGCTTCTAGCCAATGCTGGAGGGGCTTCCGGTACTCCTGACGGAAACGGGGGAAGCCTTTTAGGCTCACTTCTGTCCGGCATGGCATCCGGGACGGGTAATGCCTCTTCTTCTGATGAGGGGGACAACTCCGGAGGTGGCATTGCATCCCTGCTGATGGGTTTGCTCAAATAAGCGATAATGCATATAAAATTCCCGGTGCAAAATGAATTGCACCGGGTTTTTTCATAATGGATTCTTTATTCCGGATCCGGGTCCTGCTGCTTCCGTCTTGACAGTATCGGAAAACTGTGAAACTGATCAGTCGTTCCGGTCTTTTTTAAAGTCCGGGATAAAAGCTGTGCTGAGCTCCATGTCGTGCAGGCGAAGCTTCATGCGGCTCGGCTTTTTGTTGTACATCGCCGTGCGCAGCTCATCATCCGGAACAAATTTGTAGTATGTGGAACAGAAGGAATCAAACATGTCGCGGTTATCCGGGGTAATTTTCCCGACCAGCATAAATGCACAGACGATAACGCCTACCAGAAAGCTGATCTTCAGATACAGCGGGCAAAAGAACAGGACGACACCGCAGATGATCAGGCACAGAAGCCCCATCACAACAGTGGAAGTGACGGTGTACCGTTTTGCACCTGGAGCAATCAGATCTTCCTGTGTTTCCTGCATCTGCCGGATCAGGGGAAAAGCTGTCTTAAAGTTAAAGATAAGCTGCCGACCGAACAGATAGTATCCGATCCAGCCGACAAAAAAAAGAACTGCAGACCATATAATCTTCATTGCCATGAGAGAAACGCCTCCGTTTTCAAAGGTGTTTTGTATCTTATCACAACTTAACAACAGTTGCAAGAGAAGTTCTGCAGGAAAAACTTCAAAGTCCCTCTTTCTTTTTTTTGCATAACATGATACAATAACATGAATATTTTTAGGTTCAGTTGAGCAAATATTCATCGGCCGGCTTCGGCCGGGTTATTTGGGCTGTAAATTGTCATTCTCCGGAGGTACCTCATGGCAGATACGTATATTTCCCGAAAGATGGATAAGGGAACAATCAATATTTCTGAAGATGTTGTAGCATCTCTGGTCCGCAGCGCTGTTGTGGAGACAGATGGTGTTGCGGAACTTGCGACAGCTGTCACCAGTGAAGATGTCGAAGCCGGGGCGAGAAAAAGCATCCGAGGCGTAAAAGTCCGCTTTAAAGATGATGTGATCCTGGCTGATACGGCAATCACGGTGAAATACGGTGGCAACATTCTCGATATCGCAAAAAAAGTGCAGGAGAATGCTCTCGCTGCTATCCAGACTTCTACAGGGTTTGAAGATGCATCCGTCAACGTACATGTTGCAGGCGTTGCTTTTTGAGGTAGGCAGGGTATGACAAGAGATACGGCTCGCGAAATTGCCATTCAGATTGTTTTCGGTGCTTCTCATGCAGAAGAGGATCCGGAAGCTTTCCTCGAGCGTTTTTTCTCGGAAGATCATTTCAGCACGCTCTCTGAGGAAAATGAGATTTTCATTGAGCTTCCGCAGGGGTCTTTTCTGGACTATATCCGGTCTGTTGTGGGATCTGTCTTTGAGCATTTGGAAGAAATCGATGCTTTGATCCAGAAGTATTCCAGATCCTGGAGTGTGAAACGGATTTCAGGTACAGCCCTTGCTGTGCTGCGGGTCGCAATTGCCGAAATCCTCTATCGGGAAGATGTTTCCCTGGCCACTGCCATCAACAGCGCTGTGGAAATTGATAAAAAATATGATGACGCCGACACGGTTGCTTTCGTCAACGGAGTGCTCGGCGGATTTGTACGTGGTGAAAATCTCATCTGACGTTTTATGTTCCTGCAGAACGAATAAGGAATATGGAAAAAGAAGTCTATACCGTTTCCCGCCTGAACAATCTGCTGAGAGACTGTATCGAATCGGAACCGGTTTTCAGTAATATCTGTGTCATTGGGGAGATTTCAAACTATAAACTGTATCCCTCCGGGCATCACTATTTTTCACTGAAGGATGCCGAAAGCACGTTAAGTTGTGTCCTTTTTAAAGGAAGCGCCCGCATGCTGCGGTTTCGTCCGGATAACGGGATGCAGGTCCTTGCTGTCGGAAGGGTTTCTTTTTACCCGCGGGACGGGAAAGTCCAGTTCTATATCAATGCTATGATGCCTTCCGGAGCCGGCGATCTGCAGGCTGCTTTTGAGCAGCTGAAGGCAAAGCTGGATGCCGAAGGTCTCTTTTCACCGTCTCATAAAAAGCCGCTTCCTCTATTTCCCGGAAGGATTGCGCTTATTACTTCACCGGCCGGTGCTGCCGTACGGGATATGATCCGGATTCTCGGTGTCCGCTGGCAGTCGGCGAAAATCCTGATCGTTCCTGTTCGTGTCCAGGGATCGGAAGCTGCCGGGGAGATCTGCTCGGCGATACGCCTTGTCAATGAACATTCCCTTGCAGATCTGATCATTACCGGAAGGGGCGGCGGATCTGCAGAAGACCTCTGGGCTTTTAACGATGAAACGCTGGCAAGAACTATTTTTGCTTCCCGTATTCCGGTAATTTCTGCAGTTGGTCATGAGCCGGATGTGACGATTGCTGACTTTGTTGCGGATGCCCGTGCATCCACACCTTCCAATGCGGCCGAGATAGCCGTGCCTGACCGGGCAGAGGTAAGGGCCGCTGTTGAAGGCTATCGGGCAAGGGCCTGCCACGCGATGCAAAAGAAGCTGGATGCATGTCGGGGACTTGTGAATGCCTATGCTTCTCGCCGTGTCCTCACGGATGCGAGTGAGTTTTTGAACCTCAGGCGGATGGACCTGGATCTCCTCCGGGAAAAGCTGCTTTCCTCCCAAACGAAGATTCTGTCCATAAAAAAGCACCGCTTCTCAATGCTGACGGCGTCTCTTGATGCACTGAGCCCGTTGAAAGTCCTTACACGCGGCTATACAGCAGCTTTTAATGGGAACGGAAGAGTCGTCCGTTCTGTTTCCGATCTTACTGCCGGTGATACGGTGGATCTCCTTTTTTCGGACGGACGTGCAGGATGTACTGTGAATACAGTCAGCCCGGGAACGGTCTTGTGATAACGGAATGATTCGGAAGGATTCATCATGGCAAAGAAAAAATTGAGTTTTGAAGATTCTGTCAGGCGACTGGATGAGATCGTGAAACATCTGGAATCCGGAGATCTTCCTCTTGAGGAATCTCTTGCTTTTTTTGAAGAAGGAACGGCTCTGGTTGCTTCCTGCAACGCCATGCTGGAGGAAGCAGAGCAGAAGGTTTCGATTCTTCGCGTCGGGAAAGACGGGACGTTGACAGAAGAACCATTTTCCGGAGAATAAAACATGAAATCCCTGAATGAATACAGAGAACTGACGGAAGAGTATCTGCAGCAGATACTGCCGGTTTCGGAAGAAGCCGGAGCCGGGCTTGCAGAAGCCATGCGGTACAGCCTCCTTGCAGGAGGGAAACGTATTCGCCCGGTGCTTGTGCTGGCTTTCTGCGATGCGCTTGGGGGAGATCTGCGTTCTGTTCTCCCGGCTGCATGTGCCCTGGAGCTGATCCATACCTACAGCCTGATCCATGATGATCTGCCCTGCATGGATGATGATGTTCTTCGCCGTGGCAAACCAACCAACCACGTCGTATATGGGGAATGCACCGCTACGCTGGCAGGAGACGCATTGCAGGCTCTGGCTTTCGATACGCTGCTGTCTTCTGATCTTTCCCCGGAGCGCCTGGTGCGCTGTGCGAAGATTCTGGCTGAGGCAGCAGGTTATCAAGGCATGTGCCGAGGTCAGTTCCTGGATATGGCAGGGGAGGGCTGCGTCCTTTCAGCAGAGCAGCTTACAGAGATCAACAACTGTAAAACAGGTGCCCTGCTTTCTGCAGCCTGTGCAATTGGTACGGTTGCAGCGGGTGGCAGCGAAACACAGATCCATGCCGCGTCTCAGTTTGGTGAGCTGATAGGGCTTGCCTTTCAGATTCGTGACGATGTGCTGGATGTCATCTCAACTGACGCGGAACTTGGAAAAACAGTCGGTTCTGATGCGGAGGAAAAGAAAAACACTTATATGGCTCTTTTAGGGCCGGAAGGCTGCAACGCTGAAATTGAAGCACTGACTGCTTCTGCGGTTTCCGTACTCAAAGAGCATTTTTCACAGACAGAATTTCTGGCCGGTCTGGCCGAAACTCTGGCAAAAAGAAATCACTGAGGATTTGTCATGCTGGAAGAAATTCATTCCCGCGAAGATCTCCTAAAACTGAATGCTGTCCAGCTTGAGGAACTGAGCCGGGAGATTCGTGAGCTCCTGGTGGATACCGTCTCCGTGACAGGAGGGCATCTGGCGTCCAATCTCGGTACCGTTGAGCTTTCTATTGCTCTGAATCGTGTGTATGATGCATCCAAAGACCGGATATTATACGATGTCGGGCATCAGTGCTATACGCATAAAATATTAAACGGAAGGCTGGAACAGTTCCATACACTGCGCCAGTTCGGAGGCATATCAGGTTTCCCGAAACCTTACGAGAGTGAGGCAGATGCGTTTATCGCCGGGCATGCATCCGATTCCGTTTCAGTCGCCCTCGGTATGGCTAAAGCGAGGACCCTTCTGCAGGAAGACTATGACGTCTGTGCCGTCATAGGGGACGGGGCGCTTACAGGCGGCCTCGCTTATGAAGGAATCGAAAATGTAGCGGCAAGCCTGGAACCGATTGTCATTATCCTCAATGACAATGCCATGTCCATCAACGGAAACGTCGGCGGCATGACAAAAGTGCTCAGCCGGATGCGCCTGAGTGAAGGCTATGCCGGATTTAAGAAGCGTTACCGGGCTGTTGTGGGGATTGATTCCGATCTTTATCGGTTCGGGCACCGTGTCAAGGAGGAGCTGAAGAAGAAGCTTTTTGCCGGGAACATGTTCTCGGCTCTCGGTTTAAATTATCTGGGTCCGATTGACGGCCATGATATCCGGGAACTGGAAAGTGCGATTCGCCTTGCCAGGTCACTTCGTATGCCGGTGCTGCTGCATGTGGTAACGGTCAAAGGAAAAGGGTGCAGCTATGCCGAAGCTCACCCGGACATTTATCACGGGATCGGCCCCTTCAACAAAGTCAGCGGTAAACCGCTTTCCGTCACCGAGGGATTTGGTGACTGTATGGGAAGAGAACTTTGCATGCTTGCCGCTGCAGACAGGCGGATTACTGCCATAACTGCCGCAATGTCTGACGGCACCGGCCTGTTTGACTTTTCTCAGCATTTTCCGAACCGTTTCTTCGACGTCGGGATTGCAGAGGGTCATGCGGTTTCCATGGCATCCGGCATGGCAAAGCAGGGTCTTCTGCCGGTTTTTGCTGTTTATTCCAGCTTTCTGCAAAGAGCATATGACATGCTTCTGCACGATGTTGCTTTGCAGAAGCTGCACGTGATTTTCTGTATCGACCGTGCCGGAATCGTTGGCAGTGACGGTGAAACGCATAACGGTGTTTTCGACATTGCATTTCTTTCAACGGTTCCCGGAATGACCGTCTTATGTCCGGCTTCCTTTGCGGAGCTGCGTTCCATGCTTAAAACTGCAATTTATGAGGTGGAAGGTCCTGTAGCTATCCGATATCCCCGGGGCGGAGAAGGTTTCTATACGGATGAGAACACTGCACCGGAGACGGTTCTTCGAGAGGGTGACGCGCTTACCCTCGTCTCTTACGGCACGATGATCAATCATGCGCTTGCGGCAGCTGATTCTCTTGCAAAGAAAGGGATCTGTTGCGAGGTGCTGAAGCTCGGTGCTGCAGCTCCGCTGAAAACTGAGCGGATTATGACGTCTCTTCGAAAAACAGGATATTTCCTGATGGCTGAAGATGTCTGTGCACCGGGCTGCCTTGGAGAAAAGATTCTTGCGCGTGCTGAGCAGCAGGGAATTGTTCTTAAGGGAAGCAGGCTTTTGAATCTCGGGGAAGGGATTCTTCCTCAGGGATCCGTAAAAGAGCTCCTGCAGGCAAGCGGGCTTGACGAAGCAGGGCTTGTGCGCTCAGCACTGCGTCTGCTCGGTGAGGAAAAAGAAAAACATGAGTAAAGTCAGGCTTGACCAGCTGCTTTTTGACAGGGGATTTGCACCTAGCCGTGAGAAGGCACGTGCACTGATTATGAGTGGCTGTGTTTTTCTGGACGGGCAGCGTGCCGATAAACCCGGTCAGCAGGTTCCCCCGGAGACGGAACCGGATGTGCGTCTGAAAGAGCTCCCGTTTGTGAGCCGGGGAGGATATAAGCTGGATAAGGCACTTCGTGTCTTCCCGATTGACCCTGTCGGAAAGCTCTGCATAGATTGCGGAGCATCGACCGGAGGATTTACTGATGTGCTGCTGCAGCACGGCGCCGAAAAGGTGTATGCGGTGGATGTCGGATACGGGCAGCTTGCCTGGAAGCTTCGCACGGATCCCCACGTTGTGAGCCTGGAGCGTACCAATCTGCGCTATATTACCAGGGAACAGATTCCGGAAGAGCTGGATCTTGCGGTGTGTGATGTCTCCTTTATTTCCCTGAAGCTTGTGATGCCAGCCGTTGCCCCGCTTCTGAAGAACGGTGCGGATATCATGTGTCTGATCAAACCGCAGTTTGAAGCCGGCAGAGAGCTTGTGGGGAAAAGGGGTGTTGTGCGTGATCCGAAAGTACATGAGCAGGTTATCCGCGATATTGTTTCCTTTATGCCTTCCATTGGTTTTTCGGTCTGCGCTCTGGACTATTCTCCGATCACAGGGCCGGAAGGAAATGTTGAGTTTTTGCTGTATATGAAAAACGCTCTGCTTACACCGGCAGAGATCGATGTGGCAGCGCTTGTCCAGCAGGCGCATTCGGAGTTGAAAAAATGATTGCTGTTTGCCCGAATCCATACAGAGATAACGATCTTGTTCTGACGCGCAGGTGTATTTCACTTCTTGCCGATGCCGGATATCCTGCAGTTATATGCCCTGTTTTTGCAGATCCCGGTGATGAGGTGCTGCCTCCTGATCTGGACGTTCAAAAACTGCGGGATGTCGATCAGCCGATTACACTTGCTATCGTGATAGGCGGGGACGGTACGGTTCTCAATGTTGTTCGGGATTTGAATTCCCGCGCCATTCCGCTTCTCGGTGTCAATCTCGGTACGATGGGATTTATGACGTCTCTGGAACCGGAAGATATCGGGCTTATCGTAAATGCGGCAAAAGGGGAGTATCGTCTGAGTCGACGCATGATGATTGACATCTCCCTCTCCCGGGGAGAAGAAGTGGTTTTTGAAGGGTCTGCCCTCAATGATGCCTATATACACGGATATGGGGATTCCATTATTCTTCATGCCATGTGTGACGGGCAAACGATCACCAGCTTCAGCGGAGACGGGATCATTTTCTCCACACCAACCGGATCGACCGGCTATTCGCTTTCGGCCGGCGGGCCTGTTGTGGAACCGGAGACGGAAAACATCATCGTTACCCCGATCTGTGCTCATACCATGGTTTCAAGATCGTTTGTCCTGGGTCCGGAGCGTGTTGCTTCGGTGACGGCTACGAGGCTGCACGACAGGCGAGCCTATCTGTCGGTCGACGGATATGTCTCAGCCGATATCAGGAAAGACGATCTCCTGACGGTCAGAAAATCGGAGAAAAAAGTACTGTTTGCCGATCTCGGTGCAAAGAGCTTTTATGAGAATACCTATGAAAAATTAACCTGAGTGACAGGTTGAACCATATAGAATTATCATTAAAAAGATCTGGAGGGAAAACAATTGAAACCCGGAAGACAAAGCACCATTTTGGAGATTATCTCGAAGCAGAGTATCGGTACGCAGAACCAGCTTCTGGAAGCACTGGCAGAGCGTGGGATTAAAAGCACGCAGGCAACTCTTTCCCGGGACATGAAGGACATGCGCCTCATAAAGGAAACCGGGCCGGACGGTGTGGTGCGCTATGTAAAGCCCCCTGAAGCGGATGATCGTTCCAACAGTTCACGCCTGCATAAGATTTTGAAAGAAAGTGTGCTTTCTTTTGATCTCGCACAGAATATTCTGGTAATGAAGACGCTCTCCGGGCTGGCTTCCGGTGCCTGTTCAGCGATCGATAGCATGCACTTTGAGGGTCTGGTAGGCACCCTTGCCGGTGATGACACTGCATTCCTCGCTATGAAGGACGAAGCTGCTGCAAATGCTCTTCTGGAAAAACTGCGGGAACTCCTTGCCTGATTTACGGAAAGAGGACGTGAACGGAAATCTGGTGAAGTGCTATGTTGAATGAACTTCATATCGAAAATATCGCTGTAATTGAGCATGCAGATATTCTTTTCGACAGGGGGTTAAATGTCCTCGGAGGAGAAACCGGCGCGGGAAAATCGATTGTAATCGATGCCATCAATGCTGTCCTCGGAAACCGCACCAGCAGGGAACTCGTTCGGAAAGGGGCATCCAGCGCACTGGTCACGGCAGTATTTGCCTTGGATCAGGAACTTCCCTGGTTTTCGGAAAATGACATCCCTTATGAAGAAGAGCTGATCCTCCAGCGGAAAATCACACCGGAAGGTAAGTCTTCTTCCAGAGTATGCGGCATTCCGGTTGCAGCTTCACAGCTCCGGGAACTTGCGTCACAGCTTGTTGATATTCACGGGCAGAATGACGGGCTCCGCCTTCTCGATGAGAAGAGCCATCTCGGATTTCTGGACAGCTTCGGTGAAACCGATGTGCCGTTTCAGGTGTTTCGTTCGGAGTATGAAAAGTATTCTTCTATCCGCAAGGAACTCAAACAGCTCTCTCTGAATGACGAGGAGAAGCAGCGCATGAGTGATGCATTGCATTTTCGGATTGAAGAACTTGAGAAGGCTGATTTGAAGGAAGGGGAGTATGAAACGGTTACGGCAAGGCGTGATCTGCTCCGCAATTCCGAAAAGCTGCGGGAATCTCTCGACAGTGCGCTTGGCTTTCTCCATGAAGGAGAAGAAAACGCCGAAAGCTTTTTGCAGAATGGGCAGTATTTTGCAGAACGTGTCGCACGCCTTGCTCCCGAGCTGGAAGATGCCTCGAAATCGTTGAAGGATGCCTCGTTTCTTCTCTCTGACGCAGCGGAAACCCTTTCAGATTTTCGGGAATCCCTGGATTTTTCTCCGGAAGAGTATGATCTGCTGGAGAATCGTGTTGCTCAGCTTGACAGGCTTTCCCGCAAATATAACAGGGAAGAGAAAGGGCTTATTGCTCTTTTGGAGGAATCTCGCCGAAAGCTTGAGGAAATCGAGTATTCGGAGGATAGAATTGAACACCTGAAGCGTGACCTGAAAGCACAGAAAGAAGCCTGTGTAAAAGCGGGAGGAGAACTTTCGAGAGTCCGTCATGCAGCGGCCGAGGAGCTGGAGAGGCGGATTATTACAGAGCTGAGAGAGCTCAATATGCCTTCCGTGCGTTTTGTGGTTGAGTTTGCACCGGTTGACACCGCTTCGGGTTTTGGTCCGGATGGATCGGATGTGGTACGGTTCCTGATGTCAGCCAATGCGGGCGAAGATCCCGGCCGGATCAGCCGGATTGCTTCAGGCGGTGAGTTGAGCCGTATTATGCTTGCATTGAAAAATGTCTTTGCAGAGCATGATCCCGTGCAGACTATGATTTTTGACGAGATTGATACCGGCGTTTCCGGAATTGCCGCGCAGCGGGTTGCTGAGAAACTCTATACGGTTTCCCGAAACCGGCAGGTCATGTGTGTGACGCATCTCCCACAGATTGCCGCTATGGCCGATACACAGTATCTCGTTTCAAAATCTGAATCTTCCGGAAGAACCTTTACGCAGGTCACAGCTCTCGACGAGGACGGAAGAAAAGGGGAGATCGCCCGCCTTTTCGGCGGTGAACATATCACAGATGTTACACTTGCTGCGGCATCCGAACAGCTTGCTGCGGCTGAACAGTTTAAAAAGAAAGCAAAAGGATGAGGTAAAAAACAATGGGTATTTTTGAAGAACTCCGTGCAAGAGGGCTGATCGCACAGATCACCGATGAAGCGAAGGTAAGAGATCTGATCAATAACGGCGAAGCGACTTTTTATATCGGTTTTGATCCTACCGCTGACAGCCTTCATGTGGGGCATTTTATGGCACTTTGTCTGATGAAGCGTCTGCAGGAAGCAGGCAACAAACCGATCGCATTGCTTGGGGGCGGAACTGGCATGGTTGGAGATCCGTCCGGCAGAACCGATATGCGCCCGATGATGACGAAAGAAATCATCCAGCATAACATTGACTGCTTCAAGGTACAGATGAGCCGGTTTATTGACTTCTCTGACGGGAAGGCCATTATGGTAAATAATGCCGATTGGCTGCTGGATCTGAACTATGTGGAACTGCTGCGTGAGGTCGGAGCTTACTTTTCCGTGAACAATATGCTGCGTGCAGAGTGCTACAAACAGCGTATGGAAAAAGGTCTCAGCTTCTTCGAATTTAACTACATGATCATGCAGGCATATGATTTTTATGTGCTCTACCAGAAATACGGCTGCAACCTTCAGTTCGGCGGAGATGACCAGTGGTCCAACATGCTGGCCGGACGCGAACTGATCCGCAAGAAGTTCGGCCTGGAGGAGCAGGATGCGAAAGCACAGGCTATGACGATCACGCTGCTTCTCAACTCCGAAGGGAAAAAGATGGGCAAGACCCAGTCCGGCGCTGTATGGCTTGATCCGGAAAAGACTTCACCTTTTGATTTTTATCAGTACTGGCGCAACGTCGCAGATGCCGATGTGCTCAAATGCATTCGGATGCTGACGTTCCTTCCGCTTGAACAGATTGATGAGATGGACAAGTGGGAAGGCAGTGAGCTGAACCGGGCCAAGGAGATACTTGCTTACGAGCTTACCTCCCTCGTCCATGGGGAAGAAGAAGCGAAAAAAGCAGAAGCCGGTGCAAAGGCGCTGTTCGGCGGAGCCGGTGATCTGGATAACATTCCTTCCTATGAATTATCAGCGGATGATGCATCCGATATCGTTACGATTCTGGTCAAAACGGGGCTATGCTCTTCCAACGGAGATGCACGCAGGAACATCCAGCAGGGCGGAGTCACCGTCAACGATGAGAAAGTGACGGATTTCAAAAAGACCTTTACGGATGAAGAACTCAAAACCGGCATTCTGGTAAAACGCGGCAAGAAAAACTTCTTCCGTGTAACAAAAAGCGGTAACTGATCATCTTTTTTACTGTATAGACGGCTGCGTTTCAGCCTTCCAGATATCACATTTCTTTATGAGGAGGTACTCCATGTTAGTCAATACCAAAGCAAGAGTCGGTGTTTTTTCCATTGCGCTGGGTGCTTACCTGCCCCAGTTCCCGTCCCTTGTGCCGGAATTCGAGGCACAGTATGAGGCATTTAAAAAGACGATTCCCGATACGGTTGATGTGATCGACGGCGGGCTTATCACCACAAAAGAACAGTCACAGGCTGCAGGGGATAAGTTCCGTGCAGCGGATGTTGATCTTGTGTTTATGCAGCTGCTGACCTATGCCACATCCTATAATATGCTTCCTGCGATCCGGGATCTGGACGTTCCGGTGATACTCGTAAATGTGCAGAAGCTTAAGGCACTTGATTATGACCACACGGATATTGCCTCCTGGCTCGGCGAAGGATATGCATGTGGTGCAGTAGGAGAGAGCGCTGCAGATCTTCAGCGTTTCGGAAAACGCTTTGATGTGATTACAGGCGTTGTGGAAGGCGGAGATCCTTCGGTTCAGCATGAGATTGAAGACTGGTGCAAAGCAGCACAGGTCCGGAGACGCTTCCGTGATACCAATATTGCCCAGATCGGCAGACCGTATCCGGGCATGATGGATCTTTATATTGATGAGACAAACCTTTACCGCCGCATGTTCCTTTATACCAAGCAGTTTGATTGGGAAAAGATGTGGGCTATTGCCGACAATGTTACCGATGAAGCTGCAATCCGTGCCAAGGCGGAAGATATTCTGAATACCTTTGATGTCGAAGGCGGCGGAAGCATTGAAGAGGTCTGGGAGATGGCAAAATATGTGGTTGCCTTTGAACAGTGGGTAAAGGAAGAAAAACTCGGCCTGATCGCTTCCCATTATGACGGTTTTGCACAGGGGAAAGCCGGTGTGCTCGACAGCATGCTGATTCCCGCTTTCTCTATGCTGATCAAACAGGGGACTGCATGTGCCGTTGAAGGTGATATGAAGGTCGCTATGGGAATGAGCATTCTCAGCACGATTGCCGGGGAAGGCCAGCTCGCAGAAATGTACTCCATTGACTTCAATGATGACACAGCTATTATCGGGCACAGCGGCTCAGGTGATTTCAGAATTTCCGGAAAGAAGCCGACGATGAAGATCGTCAAGGTCTTCCACGGGAAGACGGGCGGCGGATATCTTACCCAGTTCTATCCGAGGCTCGGACCCGTTACCTATCTTGCCATAACGCAGGATGGGGACGGCAACTTCAAGTTTATCGCAGCGGAAGCCGAGAATATAGACGGCAAGGTGCTCTCCATCGGAGATACCAACAACCGTGTCAAATTTAGCTGCGGTGCGAGAGAGTTTGTCAACCGCTGGAGCCTCGCCGGGCCGACGCATCATTTTGCCGAGGCCACCGGACGTCATATTGACACAATCATAAAGGTAGCCAAGGTTCTCAACGTCCCGGTTGAGATTGTAACCAGATAAAAAGGACATAAAAAATTGCTTCCCGAAAGGGAAGCAATTTTTTAGCATCTTATTCAGGAAGCTTACAGACATCAATCCATTCCAGAGCCTTGGAAGTTTCATATAACTCATCCAGATTCAGTTCGATCGCGCTGGATGCGCTCCCGACAGCCGGAAAAACCGTTACAAAGCGCTTCAGGCTTTCGTCGAGATAGACATCAACACCGTCTTTGATTCCAAAGGGACAGACCCCTCCGACCGGATGACCGATAAATTCCATTACCTCATCGGGTGTCAGCATTTTTGCCTTGGTGTGAAACTTCTCTTTAAACTTATGATTGTCAATTCTGGCGTCACCGGCTGCCAGAATCAGAATTGGTTTCTCTTCCGGAAGTTTGAAAGAGAGTGTTTTGGCTATTCTTGATCCTTCAACACCGAGTGCCTGTGCGGCAAGTTCTACCGTAGCGGAAGATACGTCAAATTCTCTTACCCGGTCTTCCATACCGAGTGCCCTGAAATATGCTCTGCCGTTTTCTATTGACACGATTTGTTCTCCGTAATAAATAAATTTGCTTTAAAAATGGTTTGTTGCAGCTTTAGCCCTTGATTTCAAGAAGCTTCTGTTTCAGCTCGCCCTCAATTTTCTCCAGCTCTTTCTCTGCAGCAGCACGGCGGGTACGGCCATCATCCTGAATCTGGCGGACTTCTTCCAGAGTGCTGATCAGCTCAAGGTTGGTTTTCTGGAGTGTCTCGATATCCACTACGCCGCGTTCCGCCTCTTTTGCAACAGCAACACTTCCCTGATGGAGCTTTTCGGCATTCTTCTGCAGAAGTTCATTGGTAACTTCACTGACTTCATGCTGGGCTTTCATGGCCTCATCGGAGTGATACATGGTCAATGCCAGCACCATCTGGTTCTTCCAGAGAGGAATGGTGTTGTTGATGGAAGTGCGGATTTTCTCTGTCATCAGCGAGTCGTTGTTCTGAATCATACGGATCTGCGGCCCCATCTGCACGGAAATCATGCGCGTGAGCTCCAGATCATGAATCTTCTTTTCAAAGCGCCCGATCATGTTGGCAAAATCGCTTGCCGCCTGTGCATCTTCGGGAAGGCCGGACTCCTGCGCTTTTTTCTGCATGGCAGGAAGCTCAACATTCCGCAGCTGCTCAATTTTAAGCTTGCCGGCAATGATATACATCGTCAGCTCTTTCATGTATTCCGCATTCTTGTCATACATTTTATCCATCAGAGAAATGTCCTTCATCAGGACGATCTCATGATTTTCAAGTGCTTCGACGATTTTGTCAACATTTGCCTCGGCAACGTTGTACTGTGCCTTCAGAGATTCCAGATTATTCTGTCCCTTTTTGAAAAGCGCTTTCAGACCCTTTTCCTTTTCCTCAAACTTCATGCCCTTGAGTTCTACAACGAGCTCGGAAAGCATGTTGCCGACTTCACCGAGATCCTTTGTCTTTACGGTGCTGAGAGCGGCATCAGAGAATTCGGAAATATTTTTCTGTGCAGCGGCGCCGTAATTCATCACCTGTTCAGTGTTCATTACGTCAATCTGGGAAGAAAATTCCTTGACGGCTGCCTGTTCTTCCGGAGAGAGCTTCTCCAGTTCGATTTTTTCAACCGCGGGTTCCGTGGTTTCAGCGGCCTGTTTGATCTCTTCCTCAAGGGATACTGCCTGTGCAGCAACCTGAGCACCGTTTGGATCAAGCGTAAGGGTAGGGATGGAGGTGTTTTCTGCCATAATGTTTTATCCTTTCTGCTGTGCCGCCAGGGCACTGCTCTGTTGTGCTGCACCTGCTGCAGCCTGTATACCGGTAAAATCTTTTCTGTCGGAGAGGCCTTCCCGCTCCAGCATCTGGTTCATCACGTCGATGTCTGTTTCTATATCGAGCGCCTGGTTCTCAAACAGGGAATCCAGACGTTTTTTATAGGCGGCGATTGCAACGTCGAGCATTTCATTGATGTTGGCAATGCTCTTGTCGATGTTTTCTCCTTCAATTCCTTGGGAAGACATTCTGTCGTAGGCGTTGAGGAGTTTGATCGTCGTCGGGAGATAATAACGGAAGAATTTTTTGATTTGCGGGATATCTGATGGGTCTTCAATTGCATCTTCAGAGATTTTTTCCGTGATCTCCATGATCTGATCGATCTTATTCTGTACTTCAGGATCCCTGATGGTGGATTTTAACCTTCGCATTTCATCAAGTGCACGGTCACCCTCTTCCAGGATCGGATCGATCTTTTCCCCGTAACTTTTTCTGCGAATTCTTTTCCCTGTCGTCGTTTTAGATGTTACACCGGGATCCCCGACGCGCTCGCTGGTTTTCTTGGTGTTGGCAACATTTTCTTCTTTCTTTTCGCTTTCAGTATGTTGCGGCTTTTCTTTCCTTTTGAGGATTTTCTGAATAATGTTTGTCAGAAAGGCAGTACAACCGCTGACTGCGAGTATCAATGCGAGGCCACCTAGTGTAAAAGGGGAGGCCAGAAATCCGCTCATTATGGCAAAACAGGAGATAAAAGCAATGGCCGGGGCTGAAAGGGAAGACTTTTTCTTTTTGCTGCCCATGCAGATTATCCTCCGAGTTTGAACTTCCGACATATTTTATTCTACTTTATGAAAGTAGTCAAGAGAAAGCGGAACGAATAAGATGAATAAAATGAAAAATCTGGCGGTTGATTTATCAAAAATCAAATTTCCAATTGCAGATAAAGGAGCAAAGTGATAGAATTCTGCAAAGAGAATTGACGTCTTTCTGGAGAAGCATTTATGAAATTGAAAGAAAAATGGAGTTCATTCAGCGGGAAGAAGAGAAAAATACTCTCCGTTATCGGATGTATCCTGCTGCTTGTCTGTTTCCTGGAGCTGTTTGTATGGTTGAAGATTGCCCGGTTGTCCTTCGACAAACCGGAACCTGCTGAAGATATTAATATAGTAGAGACAACGAAAGAGCTGACTCCGCACAGCAGGAATATTGTCAATATCCTTGTCCTTGGGACGGATCTTCCTTTGCCAGGTACCGGAGATCTCGGCCGCTGTGACAGCACCACGCTGCTTTCCCTGAATCTGCTCACCGGAAAAATAAAAGCAATATCCTTTGAAAGAGGAATCAACGTATTTGTAAAAAAAGTAGGAAGGTATGATCTCCTTACGCATGCCTATTCCTATGAAGGCGCTTTGGGGATGGTTTCGGCCATTGAAAACAGCTTTGGAGTAGATATTGACGGATATATACAGGTGAATTTCGATACTTTTGCCCAGATTGTGGATGCGATCGGCGGAGTAGACATAGATCTTACGGATGTGGAAGTTACAGCGCTGAATAATGAAGGATATATTTATTCGGGAGTGACAACGCAGGCTTATGTTACTCCGGGCCGGAACCATCTCAACGGGCATGATACGTTGGAATATGCCCGTCTCCGCTCCGTAGACGACAATTTCGGCCGCCAGCAGCGGCAGAGAACCGTGATTCAGGCGATGATCAATCAGATTCGAAGGCTTCCTCTGTTTCGTCTGAACCATGCAGCAAATAAGATCCTGCCCCTGGTACATACCAATCTGCCGAAAGTCACACTTTCCCGTATTTTCCTCCATGCACCGTTCTTCGTTGGCGCAAAGCTGCAGCAGATGCAGGTGCCGGAAAAAGAAGGCTCCGCCTCCTACACCATGTCGGTCTTCAGTTTTCAGAGAGAAGCGCAAAGAATAGCAGAGTTTCTGGCATGAATTTCTTCTTGCAATAGCAATACCTGTGTGGTATAATGCCAATACAGCACAAGATATTGCAAAATGATAGGTGACATAACACAAGTTACAGATCAGACTCCGCAAAATTGACTGATTTTACTTAAATGAAGAAAGGAAGACTACAATGAAACTTGCAAAGCTTTTATCCTTTATTCTCGTTTTCGTTATGCTTTTCAGCCTTCTGGCTGTGAGCGCATCTGCAATTCTTTGCGAAGACCAGAATAATGTAAATGAGCAAGGTATTATTTATGCTGAAAAAAATGGACCGACAAAGAGTGTAAGAGGCTATATGACTGTCGGCGGCGAAATCAGACCGGAAGAAGATGATTCATATCAAGGTGTCCGTCCGCCTAACACAATGGATGGAGACGAATATACTAAGTATGTGGAAGCCGTAGGCGCTTTAGCACCTGAAGCAGCGGAAACAAGTGAAGGCGGATCTGAAGGTTGATTTCTTAAACTAGAATTCAGAACAAACAATTTAATAGAAATTTTTCGTTCTAACCCCACCATATGGTGGGGTTTTTGTTTTTTTATTTTGAGACTTGAATATTATAAAAAAGTGGATTATATTACTATACAATAACAAAAATAGAAGTAATTCATAGAATGATTACAAAATAGTAAAAATATTTTTCAAAATCAGAAAAAATCCGCTTGCAATTCCATTGCTTCTGTGTTACAGTATGCATGTGCCGTATTACGGCTGATTTTGTCGTACCATATTGGCACAGGCAAATGCATATAATGCTATTATTATATGATCAATTCCCGGAGGGAAAGAAAAGGAGACCTTATTATGAAAAAGACGGTCAAGTTTTTGAGCTTTGTACTTCTGGTCACCATGCTGTTCAGCCTGATGGCTTCAAGTGCATCTGCAATCGTCAGTGATGACACAGCCGGAGTAAATGGCGGTGGCATCGTTTTTGGCGGTGGCGGCAATGTTTCGGTTAATTCAGGCAGTGGCCTGGTCATTGGCGGTGATCAGCGTCCGGAAGATGATTCACCCTTTACAGGAGTACGAGTTGATGAATCGTCTGCTAATACGTATGAACAGCGTAAGAACGCAGCAAGGGCTTCCAATTTGACTTCAGCAGAGATGTATGAGCAGGAAGCAATTGCAAAATATATGAAACAGGCTGATGGTGACTACAGCGGAATCACGGATTCTGACAATTCACTGATTCAGGAAAACCAGGACTTCCTGATGTATGTGCGTGATCACATTGATTCTATCGATGAAGCCACACTTCAGACGGCTGTTAACCTTTTTGGTGACGATGTAGTTTACGGCACAAAAGCTGAAGTAGATGAAGAGGCTGTAGAAGCACGTAAGGAAGAAATTCAGGAACGGAAAACAGAGATTGCTCCGACACTCGAAGATTTGTCAAACCAGCTAACTGCTATTGAGAATAGTTATAAAGAACAGTTTGCTGACGGTACAGATGAATATTATGCTGCTCTTGACAATGATGCAGAGTATAATCAGATTCTGGACCAGTTCGAAACAATGAGGGAAGAAGAAGATAATCTGGAGACAGAGGACGAGGTTCTTGACCGTGTTCTTGATGGTTCTGTTTCTCTCATGGCTGCACCTACCAGTGAAACACAAATTACTTCCCACTTTGGAGAAGTATGTCCGGGATATTCGAGCCTGGCAAGTGCTGTTGCCGGTTCCAATTATAACAAGGTACTGACCTTTACCGGAAAATCCTTTGATATCTGCAACTCAACGGACTATCGTATAACGGTCGACCTTCATGCGGCTACCATTGATGCAAGAGCTTGCCCTGCTGCTTTTACGATTCGTCAGGGTGTTTACGGCGGAACAGTTACCTTTACCAACGGTACTATCGTGGGTGATGGTTTCTATGTAACGAGCGGCGGCGTGCTGAATCTTGGCGGTCTTGTTAACGGCAATTATGTTGATATTACTGTTTTTGCACTGAAAAATGCTGTTTATGTTGATGCTAACGGTACTGCAGTAATTGGACAGGGTACTACTCTCGTCGGTGGTATTCCAGGAGAAGATTTTAATTCCTGGTATTATAAGGCAGATGCGACTAAATATATGCACTGCAGTAGCGAGCCTGTTGTAAAGATTGTTGGCGGTACAGTAAAAATGACCGGTGGTTTAGTTGAAGCATGCAGTGTCGATGGGACTCCAGTATCCACTTCTAATTATGCCATCGAAGCGAATGGTGGTCGCCTTGAGATTTCCAGCAGTGTTGCAGAAGTAAAGAGCCGGAATATCGGATCACCTGCTATCTGGGGTCACAATGGCGCGCAGATCGATATTCATAATGGTTATATCTATGGTCCTGTGGGTATAGCTGTTGAAGATTCTTCTACACGTCTTTCTGTAAATGGTGGTTCAATTACTGGTTTTGCTTCTTATAATAGTGCTGCACCTTATCATGCATCCGGTGCTGCAATTGAGGTGATAGGGTCGACCTATAAAAAAACACCTAGTGTGACAGGACCTGATGTTATAACAAATGAAGGCGATAGCCCAATTGTATTCATTAATGGTGGCACATTACGTAGTGAAAGATCTGCAGGTGTTGTTAATCTTATTAGTGATGGATTAGGTGGATATTCAAGAATTCCTGCATCTGAAAGACCGAATATCAAGCGTATCGCCGTTGATGACATTAATGTTACCATCCAGGAAACAAACGACAGTGACTACGCGAAATCAAAATATCTGGTTACAGGAAATAATGGTACTGGAGTTATTACTTCTGGGTATGCAACTCTTGATGAAGCAATAGCAGCTGCTAATTCTTTGACGGGTGCCGTTACGATCCAGTTGATTGATCCAAAGGGTGAAACAATAGGAACAAGTTTAACGAATACTGTTAAACCTGCTTCGGGAACTACTTCATACATTATTGATGGCAACGGATATGGGATAAAAGGAATTGATATTGGAGCCCCAATAATTACAGTAGAAGGATCTAATGCGCCTGTTACGATTAAGAACATTGTGCTTAGTAATTCAGGTAATCACAGTGGAAATGAAGGTATCTACATCGCTTCTGGAGCCGGAAATGTACACATTGGTCCCAATGTAACAGTGGAGCACTTTGAAAATGGACTTCATGTTTCAAGTGGTACAGTGGAAGTAAACGGTTTGAATATTGAAGCACATAATGACGTGGGCATCTTTGCAGATGGTGGTAAAACGACTGTACACTTTGTAAAGAATGATTCCCAAACACCTGTTGATGGTTCCTCACTATCTGCTCCAGATTTTCTCAGAATTGATGGTGGTTGGTTTGCATACAAAGAATCTGTGCAGTATCCTGGAGATCCCGACTATAAAGTAGCTACTTATGTAGATCCGGACTTTTCATATGTAAAGTTTGTTGAAAAAGACAACTACTACGAAGTCCTTTACAACGACACGCCGAATGTTGAGATCGATACAACGATTACCAAACGTTACGGCAATGAGAAGCAGCCGAATGGAACAAATATTCCGTATATAGTATATGATAAGAGTAATCCTGATCCTCTGGTGTTCAAGGAAGTAGCACCGGCGCTCGTACAAATCGATGCTGTTCCTATTATCACTCTGGACAACAAGGTAGTTCAGGTTCCTAATAAGATTATCTATCCGATCTTTACAGCAGAAAACGGAAAGACCGGTACGATTCGGATTCCTGACAGAGCTGTTTTGGAAGATCTCCCGGCTGGACGTTATGATCTCCGCTTCACCTTCAAGAATGGCTATGTAATGGAGGATAAGCTTCGTCTCTATGTCTTCCCGAAGTATGCAGGTTTGTTTGCAGTTCCAAACGGCCTCGTTGAAGGAGATCCTACTTCACAGATTATCAGCCCGAACAATGCTGAAGTAACAGTAACCGTTGGTGGTGCACCGTCAACTTATGTAATTAATCAGGAACTTTTCAACGGTGAAATTGTGAAGTATCTCAACGATAACTTTGATCTTATCAAGACAAAGACTGCTTATCCGATCGGCGCATTTAACTGGAATGTTGCGGTTGTTACCAGCGAGTTACCCGATAAAGTGACGATTGGTAATGCAGCAGATAACACCAACTCTATCCTGCTTGAGAATTACATCTATGAAGGTGGTACAGGTTATGTCGGTATGAACGGACCTAACGTGGAAGATCGTACCACATGGGGTGTTGTACCTTCCGGTCCGTACAAGGATTACTACTTCTACATCATCTCCTATGCAGATCTGAATAACCTCGCTGCAGGACAGAACTGGGTCTTCCTGAACTGGAACGGTTTCGACGGTGCGCTGAAGAACCTCCCGCTTACGATTAAGAACGACTACGTGTCTATCAGCCCGACGAAGGTTGACTGGAGCAAGATCGACAACTTTGTGAACTTCACGGTTCACCCGGCTCCGCAGGCAGTATATGTTGACGGCGAACTCGTTCCGAGCGGATACTGGACCTACGATGCTGCGACTAAGGCACTCTCCATCAAGGGCACCTACTTTGCTCCGCTGGATTCCAAGGATCACACACTTGAAGTCGTCACAGGCCTCGGCAAGGCAAGTGCAACGGTTAAGACCGGCATGGGCCTGAAGGCTAACGGCATTGACTACCATGTCTACGGCGGCAACAGGGTTGTGAACTTCCAGGCTTCCGACCGGATCAATCAGGACGGCGGCATCTGGATCGGATCCTCCAACCCGACAAGGCTTGATCCTTCGGCTTACACCTGGAACGGCACGAACGGCTTCACACTTAATCCTGCCTTCCTTAACAGGCTCGCTCTCGGTACGTACTATATCTCCGCGTATGTCTATAACGGCAATAACGGATATAACTACACCACGACGACCTTCCGTGTTATCTCTGCAACACAGGCTTCCAACAACCCGGCCACGGGTGATAACAGCAACATCACCCTCTGGCTTGTCATTCTGGCTCTTTCGGCAACGGCAATTGTTGTGATTGTTGTTCCGCAGTTCAAAAAGAGCAAAGGAATGCACTGATTGATGAGACAATAGCAACTAAATTCGGAAACCGCACCCACTCGGGTGCGGTTTTTGTATAGTAAGTACAAGCAAACGTTGCCAAAAAAAGGAAAAACTAAACAATTTGTACAAATTTGCAGTCTTCACAAATTGGCTTTTTTTTGGTAAAATAACTTCGTAACAAAGGAGGGTACAGAAGATGAACAAAGAATATCCCGTTATTGATTCCATTGAAGCGCTGGAAGCCGAAATTGCCCGTGTTAAGGCTGCCCAGAAAGAATATGCACACTACACGCAGGAACAGGTGGATAAAATCTTTCTTGCTGCTGCCACCGCTGCGAATAAAGCCCGCATTCCGCTGGCCCGCGCTGCCGTAAACGAAACTCATATGGGTATTGTGGAAGACAAGGTGATCAAAAACCACTTTGCTTCAGAATACATTTACAATGCCTACCGTGATACAATAACATGCGGTGTCATTGAAGAAGACAAAGCATACGGTATCCGGAAAATTGCCGAGCCTCTCGGCCTGATCTGTGCAATTATTCCTACGACGAATCCGACCTCCACAGCAATCTTCAAAACACTTCTTGCACTGAAAACGCGTAACGGCATTATCATCTCCCCGCACCACCGTGCAAAAGAAAGCACTGTATTAGCTGCAAAAGTTGTTCTGGAAGCTGCCGTTCAGGCAGGGGCTCCGGAAGATATCATCGGCTGGATCGATGCACCCTCCCGTGAAATGACGCGTCTTCTGATGAAGGAATCCGATATCATTCTTGCCACCGGCGGTCCGAGCATGGTCAACGCTGCCTACTCCTCCGGTACGCCGGCTCTCGGCGTCGGGGCAGGCAATACTCCGGCCATCATCGATGATACGGCTGATATTCTTCTGGCAGTCAATTCCATCATTCATTCCAAAACATTTGATAACGGTATGATCTGTGCATCGGAACAGTCCGTCATTGTTCTGGATAAGGTTTATGATCAGGTCCGCCGTGAATTCGCTTCCCGCGGCTGCTACTTCCTTAATCCGGAAGAGACCGAAAAGGTCCGCAAGACGATGATCATCAACGGCGCTCTGAATGCCGGTATTGTCGGCCAGAGTGCAGCAACGATTGCATCTCTTGCCGGAGTTACGGTTCCGGAAGGAACCAAGATTCTGATCGGCGAAGTGGAGTCTGTTGAACTCTCTGAGGAATTCGCACATGAAAAGCTTTCTCCCGTGCTTGCAATGTACCGTGCTGCAGACATCCAGGACGCTTTTGCAAAAGCGGAAAAGCTGATTGATGACGGCGGACTTGGTCATACCTCTTCGATCTATCTGAATGTTGCTACAGAGCAGGAAAAGCTTGCTGAGTTCCAGGCAAGGATGAAGACCTGCCGTATAGTCGTGAACACACCGTCTTCTCACGGCGGCATCGGTGATCTTTATAACTTTGCCCTTGCTCCGTCCCTTACGCTTGGATGCGGTTCCTGGGGTGGGAATTCTGTTTCCGAGAACGTCGGTGTGAAGCATCTGCTAAATATCAAAACGGTTGTGGAAAGAAGGGAGAATATGCTCTGGTTCCGTTCTCCGGAGAAGATTTATATCAAGAAAGGCTGCCTGCCCGTTGCATTGAATGAACTTCGAGAAATGGGGAAGAAGCGTGCCTTTATCGTAACCGGTCCGCATCTCTATAAAACCGGTGCAGCAGAGCCTGTTTTTGCGAAGCTCACAGAGCTCGGCATTCAGTATACCTGCTTCTTTGATGTACCGAATGATCCCACGCTTGCCTGTGCAAAACGAGGCGCTGAACAGATGGCATCCTTTAAGCCAGATACCATTATTGCAATCGGCGGCGGCAGCCCGATGGATGCTGCAAAGATTATGTGGGTGCTTTATGAGCATCCGGAAGCAGATTTTGCTGATATGGCAATGCGCTTCTCCGATATCCGCAAACGCATTTATAAATTCCCGAAGATGGGTGAGAAGGCATACTTCATTTGTGTCCCGACTTCTGCCGGTACCGGCAGCGAGGTAACTCCCTTTGCTGTCATCACGGATGAGAAGACCAACATCAAATATCCTCTTGCGGATTATGAACTTATGCCGAATATGGCAATCGTAGATGTTGATTATCATATGACGGCTCCGAAAGGGCTCACGGCTTCTTCCGGCATCGATGCAGTTTCACACGCATTGGAAGCCTATGCTTCCGTTATGGCGACGGACTATACCGACGGGATTGCGCTTCGTGCTCTTAAGAATCTCTTTACCTATCTGCCCCGTGCCTATGAAGACGGTCAGGATGTGGAAGCACGCGAAAAAGTTGCAAATGCTGCGACAATGGCCGGTATGGCATTTGCCAACGCTTTCCTCGGCGTTATGCACTCTATGGCACACAAGCTCGGTGCTTTCCATCATATTGCTCACGGTCTTGCCAATGCATTGATGATGGATGAGGTGATCCGCTTCAATTCTTCTGAAGCGCCGACCAAGATGGGCACCTTCCCGCAGTATGATCATCCGCATGCACTTGCCCGTTATGCTGAAATTGCAGATTATTTGGGTTGCGGCGGACGTACCGACCAGAAAAAGGTTGAGAACCTGATCAAAAAGATTGATGAACTCAAAGCACAGATCGGCATTAAGCCGACGATCCGGGATTATGTTCCGGATGAGGAGGCCTTCCTCAGCACACTTGATGAGATGGTAGAGCAGGCATTTGATGATCAGTGCACCGGGGCAAACCCGCGTTACCCGCTGATGAGTGAAATCAAACAGATGTATCTGAATGCCTATTACGGGAAAACCTTTACCGAGACACCCAAACCGGATGAAAAACAGCTGGAGAGGAGATAAAACATGAAACTGGATAACATTATTGCTGAAAGAAAGACCAAAACTATTTATCGCGACGGGGATGCCTGTATAAAGGTTTTCAACCACAGCTTCTCCAAGGCGGACATTCTCAATGAAGCGCTCAACCAGGCACGCGTAGAGAGCGTTGGGTTGAATGTACCGAAAATTCTCGAGGTCACCACTGTTGACGGAAAGTGGGCTATTGTTTCCGAGTTTATTGAAGGAACTACACTTTCCCATCTGATGCGCGATGACCCGGAAAATAAAGAGAAGTATCTCGATATTCTGGTTGAAACACAGATGCTGATCCATTCCCGCCGTTGCCCGTTGCTCAATCGCCTGAAAGACAAGATGAACCGGAAAATCCTTTCTGCCGATCTCGATCCGGTTACCCGCTATGAGCTTCTGATCCGTCTGGAAGGCTTGCCAACCCACGATAAGCTCTGCCACGGTGATTTCTGCCCGTCCAATGTGATAATGACAAACTCCGGTGACCTCTATATCATTGACTGGGCGCATGCCACACAGGGCAATGCTTCTGCAGATGCAGCTCGCACCTTCCTGACATTCAATCTTTCCGGTGATGCGGAAACCGGCGACAGGTATCTGGATCTCTTCTGCGAAAAGAGCGGAACGGATAAGCGCTACGTGCAGAAATGGATGCCGATCGTAGCAGCTTCTCAGTCCGTCAAGGGCAATCTGGAAGAACGTGATTTCCTGCTCCGCTGGGCAAATGTAGTTGATTACGAATAATTTCATTGAGCATCTTCGGTGTGGAAACACCGAAGATGTTCTTTTTTTACACAGAAAGATTGCGAAATTCTTCTATTCGTGCTATAATCCACGAATAATTCTTATTTGGAGGGTATACTTTTGGAATGTTCCGCACAGGCGAAGCCTGTTACCGAGAAGATTTTTCTCATAGATTTTGAAAATGTGCACGAAAAGGGGCTTGAGGGTATTGGCAGCCTAAAACCGGAAGATACCGTGCATCTCTTCTATACAAAAAATGCCAGCAAGATCAGCCTTGATATTCTCAGCGAGATTCAGGCAAAGCTTCGGTTTCATAAGGTGAATGTCGGAAAACAATCCCTGGATATGCAGCTTGTGAGTTATCTGGGATTTCTGATCGGTACCGTAGGGAAAGAACCGGAATATATCATAGTCAGCAATGATGCCGGTTTTCACAATACGCTTGCTTTCTGGGGAGAGAAAGATACCAAGATTTCCCAGATGAAGTCAATGAAGGCTGAGAAAGTGGAAGATGCTTCTCATGTTTCTCAGCAGCCTGTACGAACTGCTTCAGCAAAATCTCCCTATCGTATGCGTGCTGCCCAGGCTAATGCACCTGCCAGCAAGCTTCCTGTTTCTTCTGCTCCGCAGAGTACTCCTGTTTCAGCTCCTGCTGAACCCGTGCCCGCTCCTGCAAATTCAATGGCGGCAAATACAACGACTGCTTCCGAACCCGGACCTGCCGCAGCTTCGATAGAAGAAAGCGGATCTGCACGGCCTTCAGAAGTACAGAGCAGCCATCCTGTTCGCGGCGCAACGGAAAAGACACAGATGAACAATAAAATCACGGTTGCACTTCGTGACAGAAAAGTTGAAAGCGAGAAAATCGGAAAAGCCACCGCGACGGTCATGAAGCTTTACGGCAGCAGAAATTTCCGTCAGTCAGCCTATCGTGAAATGATCAAGCTATTTGGCCAGAAGGAAGGCCTTGAGCTTTATAATATCATGCGTCCGCTTCTTCCGGCAGCAGCTCCTGCACAGAAGAGGAGCACTTCCAAGTCATCTCCGAAACAGACGGCAGCACCAGTTGTGCAGGAAAATGCAGCAGAGACTGCCTCTCTTGTTGCGGCTGTCAATTCAGGCAATTGACACATCAGCAGCAAAATGATATGATAACACGGTTAAAGAATTTTTGGAGAGAATGTTATGCCTGACCTGAGAGAAGAAATCCAAAGAAGAAGAACATTTGCCATTATTTCGCATCCTGACGCCGGTAAAACAACTCTGACAGAAAAGCTTTTGCTTTATGGCGGAGCCATTCAGACAGCCGGATCGGTCAAAGGAAAGGCTACAAGCCGACATGCCGTGTCTGACTGGATGGATCTCGAAAAACAGAGAGGAATCTCCATTACAAGCTCCGTCCTCCAGTTTGAATATGAAGGTTACTGCATTAACATCCTCGACACTCCCGGCCATCAGGACTTTTCTGAGGACACCTACCGGACGCTTATGGCTGCAGATTCTGCCGTTATGGTGCTCGATGCTGCAAAGGGTATCGAACCGCAGACGCGCAAACTATTCAAGGTATGTGCCATGCGGCATATCCCGATTTTTACCTTTATCAACAAGATGGACCGAGAAGCACGTGACCCATACGAGCTGATGGAGGAGCTGGAGAATGAATTCGGCATCGGTACCTATCCCATCAACTGGCCGATTGGCTGCGGACAGCAGTTCAAAGGTGTATATGACCGGGAGACCCGCAAGATTCTTGCCTTCACCGAAGCCCACAGGGGCCAGAACCGCATCCGCGCCACCGCGATCCCGGCTGATGATGTAGAAACCGTTGATTCTTTTATCGGACCGAGGCTGAGGAAAACTCTGTTTGACGATGTCGAACTGATTGACGGCGCCGGATATGAGTTTGATCTGGAACTGGTTCACGGCGGTAAGCTGAGCCCGGTGTTTTTCGGTTCTGCCCTGAACAACTTCGGCGTGGAAGAGTTCCTGGAGCACTTCCTGAAAATGACGCTTTCTCCGCTTCCGCGTACAGCGGGGGATACGGCAGTGGATCCGTTTGATCCGTATTTTTCGGCATTCGTTTTTAAGATTCAGGCTAATATGAACAAAGCCCACCGTGACAGAATAGCCTTTATGCGCATCTGTTCCGGCAGATTTGAACGGGATAAGGAATACTTCCACGTACAGGGTGGTAAGGCGCTTCGTCTGGCACAGCCACAGCAGCTGATGGCGTCTGATCGGGCGATCATCAATGAGGCGTTTGCCGGTGATATTATCGGTGTATTTGACCCGGGTATTTTCTCTATTGGGGATACCATTTGCGAAAAGGGCATGAACATAGCCTTTGCCGGAATCCCGACCTTTGCTCCCGAGCATTTTGCTGCTGTGGAACGGATTGATACCATGAAGCGCAAGCAGTTCGAAAAAGGAATTGAACAAATTGCCCAGGAGGGTGCTATCCAGATATTCCACGCCCCCCATACCGGGTTTGAAGAAGTAATCGTTGGTGTCGTCGGTGTGCTGCAGTTTGAAGTGCTGGAATACAGACTCAAGACGGAATATAGTGTTGAAATCCGACGTCGAGATCTGCCTTTCGAAGTCATCCGCTGGGTTGAGAATGAAGATCTTGATATCTCATCTCTCAATCTTACCAGTGACACCCGCTGGGTGCAGGATTTTAAAGGCAACAATCTGCTGCTGTTTACTTCTCCCTGGTGTGTAACATGGGCATTGGATAAAAACCCATCCCTGAGGTTACGTGAGTTTTCGGAAAATTAAAAATCTGTTGGCAGGATCAGATTTCCTGTCTTCTCCCGGAGGAAAAAGTTGGGTAAGTTAATCGTATTGGAAGGAATCGACGGAAGCGGAAAGAGCAGCCAGTACCGTCGTGTCTGTGAACGGCTTGATGAGGATGGGATCGGTTTTTCCCACATCGTATTTCCGCGTTATGATAAAGAGAGCAGTGCATTGGTGCGCCTTTATCTTGGCGGAGCTTTCGGATCGAAACCGGGCGATGTAAATGCCTATACGGCCTCAACTTTCTATGCAGTTGACCGTTTCGCCTCTTACCGGGACGACTGGGGAGAGACATATCACAACGGCGGTCTGATCCTCTCCGACCGATATACAACATCCAATGTGATTCATCAGGGCTCAAAACTCCCGGATGAGGAGCTGCCTGTTTTTTTCGCCTGGCTCGGTGATCTGGAATTCAACAAGATGCTCCTTCCCAGACCGGATCTCGTAATCTATCTGGATACGACGGTTGAGATTTCACTGGCACGGATGAAACGCCGCCAGGACAGAACAGGTACACATGCCGATATCCATGAAAAAGACCCATCTTATCTTGAAAAATGCCTTCATACTGCTGATCTGGCGTGTGAATATTTTGGGTGGCACCGGATTTCCTGTCTGGACGGAGACGGCAACGAGCGTGCTCTCGATGAAAAAAATGATGAAATCTATGCCCTGGTTCGAAGTGTGCTCTGACGGAGGAACTTCATGCCCGATGAAAGAGAAAAACTGAATATCCCATCCCAGGATCCTACGCGCTTGAATGACACTAGCGAAACGCAGTGGGACGACCTGCACAATACGCGGCTGATGGAAGCGGTTCCATCAGGGGAGCTTCGGCAAAACAATGTGCCGAAACCCCAATCCGGCCGTGTCAGCCGTCGAAAAGTGCGTGAACCTGTACCGATCAACGTGAAGAAGGATAAGTCCGTTCCGCAGACGCCTCCTTCCAAAGTTCGCAGGCGTGAACAGCGTTCCGGATGTCTCGGCGGGCTTATGTATTTTTTGTTTATTCTGTGCCTTTCCATTGCGCTTGCTTTTTTTGCATGGATGGCCGCAAGTGACGTCATGGCGCTCAACAAGCGTACTTTTACGGCAAATGTCAGTCTTCCCACGTCTGCCTTTTCTTCTGAGACTGTTACGGTTGAGAAGGAAGACGGTACTGTTGAAGAAAAGACGGTAACACATGCCGACCTTGCGTATGTGAGTGAGGCACTTCATCAGGCGGGACTTGTACATTACCCGTGGCTTTTTGAATTTTTCTGCAAGATCTCCAACGCCGATGTAAAATTTGATCCCGGAGAATATGAACTGAAATCTTCCTATGATTACCGAGCGCTCGTTCAGAACATGCGAGAGGGCGCCGGCGCGATGGTAACAGTGGATGTAACAATTCCGGAAGGTTTTACCATGCAGGATATATTCCGTCGCCTGGAAGAAAACAAAGTCGCCTCGTATGATGCGTTTTTAAAAGCCGCTGCGGAGTATAACTTCAAGTACGACTTTGTGGAAGCCTCTTCCTATGCAGGAGCCGCCCGTCTCGAAGGGTATCTTTTCCCGGATACTTATCAGTTCTATGTCAGTATGGAGGCTTCCTCAGCTATCAACAAGCTGCTGAACAATTTTTACCTCAAGTATAATAATGATATGATTTCCCAGACCGAGAAAATGGGGCTTACCGTTCAGGATATTGTTACGGTTGCTTCTATTATAGAAAAGGAAGCAAAACTTGAGGAAGATCGTGCCTACGTTGCATCCGTTATCTATAACCGTCTTGTCAACGGGATGTCTCTCGGGATGGACTCCACCATTCTCTACCTTTACCAGGATCATGAGGGAGAGCCGACAGCCGAGATGCTTGCCGATAATTCTCCGTACAATACGCATTTGAATGTGGGTCTGCCTCCCACTCCGATCTGCAATCCGGGTCTTGCTTCCATTACGGCAGCTCTGAATCCGGCTGAGAGCAATTATTATTATTTCTATGCCGAACCGGACAGCGATAAACTCATCTTCTTTACCAGCTATGAGGAGTTTTCCTACTATGCTACCACACACCCCCATAATGCAGCCTGAACTTCTATCCCCGGCGGGAGATTATGAACGCCTGATTATGGCGGTACGGTATGGGGCGGATGCTGTCTATCTGGCAGGGCGTGAATTCGGTATGCGTGCAGCTGCCGCTAATTTTGACAATGATACGCTGCTGAAAGGTGTGCAGGCAGCTCATGCATCTGGTACGAAAGTATACGTCACCTGTAATACGCTTCCCCGGGAGGATGAGCTGGAACGCCTGCCGGATTATCTGACCTTTCTTGAGTCAGCAGGGGTAGACGGGCTGATCATCGCAGATCTCGGTGTGCTTTCTCTTGCTGCCCGTTATGCACCCCATGTCAAACGGCATGTAAGCACTCAGCTCGGAGTAGTAAACAGCGGCACGGCCAACTACCTGTATGATCAGGGAGCTGATACCGTTGTGCTGGCCAGGGAGCTCTCTCTGGAAGAAATCCGTAAAATCCGTGCCCATACGCCTGCTGGACTTCGGCTGGAAGCTTTTGTCCACGGGGCGATGTGTGTTTCCTTTTCCGGTCGGTGTCTGCTTTCCAATTATCTTGCTGACAGAGATGCCAATCGCGGACAATGTGCCCAGCCCTGCCGCTGGAAGTATCATCTCGTGGAGGAGACCAGGCCTGGAGAGTATTTTGAGATTACAGAAGATAACGGCACCTTTATTCTGAACTCCAATGATCTTCGTATGATCGAACATATTCCCGAGCTGATCGAAGCCGGTATTGAAAGTTTCAAAATTGAGGGCAGGATGAAAAGTGCGTACTATACTGCTATTGTGACCAATGCCTACAGGCATGCGATTGATGCAGCAGTGCGCGGAGAATCGCTCGACCCTCTCTGGATTGACGAAACGGAAAAGGTCAGTCACCGCACATATTGTACAGGCTTCTTTTATGGATATCCCGGTCAGCATTACGGCTCTTCTTCTTATTCACAGACGGCGGATATCGTTGCAGTAGTTGAAGAGTGTGATGTTGAAGGTAACGCACTTCTCACACAGCGAAACCGCTTTTTTGTGGGAGATGAGCTGGAACTTATGAATCCGGAAACACTTCCTGTCCGTTTTGTTGCCGACCGGATCACCGGTGAAGACGGCACGGAAATCCCGGATACTCACCGCGCAATGATGCGTTTTCGTATGCGTTTGCCGATATCTGTTCCCCGATATACCATTATCCGCAAAAACAGAGCAAATTAGAAATTGCAAATTGAAAGAGTGTTTCCATAGAGTAAGCTTTCATTTGTAATTTATAATTTATATTTATTGACTATTTCCCGGAGGTAAAAATATGCATCCTTATCACGGCCTGAATGAACTGCGTGAGATGTTCCTGAGTTTTTTCGAAACCAAAGGCCATCTTCGCCTTCCCAGCTTTTCTCTTGTTCCGCAGAATGACGCCAGCGTCCTTCTGATCAATGCCGGTATGACGCCCATGAAGCCTTATTTCAGAGGCGAAGAGGAGCCACCCCGGCACAGGATCTGCACCTGCCAGAAGTGTATCCGCACCGGCGATATCGAAAATGTTGGCAAGACGGCACGGCACGGTACCTATTTTGAAATGCTCGGCAACTTCTCCTTCGGTGATTACTTCAAGCATGAAGCCATTGCCTGGAGCTGGGAATTTCTTACTTCTCCTGAATGGGTAGGATTAGAACCTGATCGCCTGTATCCGTCTGTTTTCCAGGATGACGATGAAGCGTTTGACATATGGAATAAAGAGATCGGAATAGCACCGGAGCGGATCTTCCGTTTCGGAAAGGAAGATAACTTCTGGGAACACGGAGCAGGCCCATGTGGCCCGTGCTCGGAGATTTATTATGACCGTGGAGAGGAATTCGGCTGCGGAAAACCGACCTGTACTGTGGGCTGTGACTGTGATCGGTATATTGAAGTCTGGAACAACGTGTTTTCCCAGTTCGATAATGACGGCCACAACAATTATACTGAGCTCAAACAGAAAAATATCGATACCGGCATGGGCCTGGAACGTCTTGCCTGTGTCTGCCAGAATGTTAATTCGCTCTTCGATGTTGATACGGTGATGAATATCACCAACAAGGTGAGCGAACTTACCGGTGCCTATTACGGAAAAGATCATAAAACAGATGTTTCTCTCCGCGTTATTACAGACCATATCCGTTCCTCCGTCTTTATGATCAGTGACGGGATTCTGCCATCCAATGAAGGCAGAGGCTATGTGCTGCGCCGCCTGATGCGCCGTGCTGCACGTCATGGTAAGCTGCTTAATGTGAATGATGCATTTCTCTGGAAGATTGTTGACACTGTTGTCCATGAAAATGAATGCCAGTATCCGGAGTTGCGTGAAAAAGAGAACTATATCATCTCTGTAATCCGCCACGAAGAAGAGAACTTCAACCGCACCATTGATGCCGGTATGGCGATTTTCAAAGATCTGCTGGATGATCACAAGCAGAAGAATGAAACTGTCTTTTCCGGCGCCGACGCCTTCAAACTCTATGATACTTTCGGCTTCCCGCTTGATCTCACGATCGAGATGTGCGCGGACGAAGGCATGACGGTCGACGAGGACGCTTTCCATACTTTAATGGAGGAGCAGCGCGTCCGTGCAAGAGAAGCGCGTAAGGCTCTGGGCGATCTCGGCTGGGCAGGCATAGAGTTCGGTAAAGAAATTCCCGATACCGAGTTTGTCGGTTATGACGCGGAAACGGCAGAAGGTAAAATCCTTGCTATCGTCTCGGAAGGCGAACAGGCTTCCGATCTGTATGACGGAGATGACGGTATTCTTGTTCTGGACCGTACGGTTCTCTATGCGGAGATGGGTGGCCAGGAAGCCGACCACGGCTCCATTATCTGCGGAGATGCAGTTTTCACCGTCAGCAATGTTATCCGCAACAAGGGCGGAAAATACATGCATTACGGAAGACTCTCCGGCGGAACTTTAAAGCTTGGCGATACAGTGGTTTCTTCCTACGACAAAATACGCCGTGAAGCGATAGCTCGTGCCCACAGCGCCACACATATGCTTCAGAGTGCTCTTCGCGCCGTTCTGGGTGACCATGTCCACCAGGCAGGTTCTCTTGTGCAGGAGGATTCTCTCCGATTTGACTTTACCAATATGGCTGCAGTTTCCAGAGAGGATCTTCATAAGATTGAAAATCTTGTCAATACCTACATTCTCTCCGGTTGTGATGTGAACACTGATATCATGTCTCTTGAAGATGCCAAAAAGTCCGGGGCGACAGCACTCTTCGGTGAAAAGTACAGCAGCACTGTGCGTGTTGTCAAAATGGGTGACTTCAGTGCAGAACTCTGCGGCGGTACTCATCTTGCAAATACAGCAAAAGTTGGCTCTTTCCGTATCGTTTCGGAAGCTTCCGTTGCATCCGGTGTCCGCAGGATAGAAGCTGTTACCGGATTAAAGACGGTTGCTCTCTTACAGGAAACCTCGGATCTGCTCTCTTCCATCTCCGCCATGTTCAAGGCAGTTCCCGCTGATCTGCCGGAACGGCTCAATGCTCAGGCAGCTGAAATCCGTGATCTGAAAAAGATCATTGAACAGTATAAGGCAAAAGAATCTTCCGGTAATGCCGGTACCTATCTGGAAAAGGCAAAAACCGTTGGCTCTCTCCATGTCACCACTGCAAAGCTTACCGACACCGATGCAGCTGCGCTTCGCAGCCTAGGCGACGTTCTGCGTGATAAGGACAAAGCGGTAGTTGCTCTCCTGGCTTCTGTCAACGGGGACAAGATTTCATACCTCTGCGTCTGCGGTCCGGAAGCAGTTGCAGCCGGAATAAAAGCAGGGGACGTAATCAGACATGTTACAGCCATCACAAACGGAAAAGGCGGCGGAAAACCGGACTCTGCAATGGGCGGCGGCTCTGATCTCACAAAGCTCGATGAATCCCTTGCAGCCCTTGAACCGTTTGTCGCTTCTAAACTGAACTGATAGAAAGGAGAACACTCATGAACGACTGTTTATTCTGCAAAATCATTGCGGGGGAGATTCCCTCCACAAAAGTCTATGAAGATGAATTTGTCTACGCTTTTCGGGATATCAATCCCCAGGCTCCGGTACATGTGCTCGTTGTTCCGAAGGAACATATTGCCTGCGCTGACGAGATCAATGCGGAGAATTCCGGTGCTGTTGCAAAGATTTTTGAAGCGATCCCGAAGATCGCTGCAGCCGAGGGACTAACCAACGGTTACAGAGTGCTCAACTGCTGCGGAGAAGACGGCGGTCAGACTGTTTTCCATCTCCATTTCCATATCCTCGGCGGCAAAAAACTCTCGGAATCATTCTGAGTTTCATTCAATAAAGGCACATGAGATATTTGGCAATTGCGTCTATTTCATTTTCTGCAGCTGTGTTGTGCGGCTCCTGCCTGTCCGACACGGCAGCGGGTGAAGTTTTCGCAATTGCCTTTTTCTTTATCGGTATACTGTGCGGCATTTTGCGGCGAATACCATACAGAACGCAGATCCGTTGTGCGGCTTTTGCAGCAGCATTCGGGCTGATCTGGTTTACTATATATAACAGCAAAACAGTGGAAAAGGCCCGTGAACTCGACGGACAAACGATTCCGATCGCTGTTGTTCTGACAGAATATCCACACACCGGAGCATCCTTTGCTTCAGCTGAAGGCGTTCTTGCTATGGAGGGTCTCCCTTCACTCGGCATAAGGATTTATGACACAACCTATTCTATCAGTAAAGCAGTTCCAGGGCAGTATGTATTTGTTACTGCACGTTTGAGATCTACTGACGTGCGTTACGGGAAGGAATATGAAGGGGATATTTCTTCCGGAGTTTATCTCACGGCATCCGGAAAGGAAGCCCCCATACTGGGAGAAAAGACTTTCCTTCTTCGTACGGTTCCTGCCTATGCATCGCACCTCGTCTTACAGCAGATCGATCGTATTTTCGCTTCCGCAGACAGATCGTTTATCAAATCTCTGCTTCTCGGCGATAAAACGGATCTTTATGGCCGACCGGATCTGGCTGTCTCCATGTCACGCTCCGGCATTATGCACATCGTAGCGGTGTCGGGTATGCATATTGGTTTCCTGGTAGGTTTTCTCTGGTTGATCTTTGGTCATTCCCGAAAAAGCTCACTGATCTCTCTGGTGATCGTCTGGTTCTTCGTATTTATGGCAAGTTCTCCGCCTTCTGCCGTCAGAGCAGGAGTCATGCAGACACTGTTCCTGCTCGCTCCTTTTTTTCGACGGGAGAATGATCCTATTACCTCTCTCTCAGCTGCTCTTGCTTTGCTGATCCTTTTCAATCCGTTTTCTGTCAGAAGTGCGGGACTTCAGCTATCTTTCTGTGCAGTTGCCGGCATTCTTATTCTTGCACCGCGGATACAAGAGTTTTTCTCTGATCTCCTTGGACATTTCTCGTCTTACACGGCGGTAAGAACGATGATCGGGATTGTATCAAGTTCTTTGAGTGTGATGGTTTTCTCCGTTCCGGTTACAGCTCTGCATTTCAGCAGTGTTCAGGTGCTTTCTCCGCTGACAAATTTAATTATTATGTGGGCGGTTTCACTCTGCTTCTGCGGAGCACTGTTGTGCGTGATGGTTTCATTTGTGTTTCTGCCTGCAGCAACAGTTCTTTCCTTTCCGGTCAGTGCTCTGGTTCGTTATATCCTCGTAACAGCGAAAGCGGTTTCCACGATTTCCTTTGCTTCACTTTATACCTGCAGTGATACGGCAGTATACTGGGTTGCAGGAACATATTTTCTCTTTTTGCTATTTTTGCTTCTTCCGGTCAGATCAGGAAAGAAGGTACTTATTCCGACCGGGATCTCAGTTGTTTCGCTTGCGGCACTTCTTATGCTGACACAAATGCAGTATAACCGGGAGGAAGGAGTCTTCTCCGTTATCGATGTAGGGCAGGGGCAGTCTGTTACTGTGTTCTCGGGAGAGGATACGCTCCTCATTGACTGCGGGGGAATCTTTTCCTCTGAAAACGCCGGTGATGCTGTAGGACGTTATTTGCTTTCCCGTGGCAGAAAGAAAGTTGATCTCCTTGTCCTGACACATCTGCATGACGACCATGTCAACGGAATCCCGGTACTTCTTGAATATATTCCCGTCAGAGAAATCGTATTCTATGCCTATGCGCCCGATGAAGACGCTCAATTGGATTCTGTTCTCTCCGCTGCAGAATCACACGGCACAAAGGTCACGGCTGTGGGGAGAGAGGCTGAAGCATCTCTCGGTAAAATCTCCGTGAAAATGACGACACCGCTGGATCATGGTGATGCCAATGACCTGTGTCTTTTTACCGTTGTATCGGTAGGGGAGTATGACCTCCTTATTACCGGGGATGCTCCGAAGGAAGCGGAACGACGCTTTCTCTCCACTCAAACTCTACCGAAAATTGATCTTTTTGTTGCAGGACACCACGGTTCCAAAACATCGACTTCTAAAGAGCTTCTTTCCGCCGTTGAAGGATCTACTGCTGTGATTTCTACCGGATACAACACTTATGGCCATCCTTCCCCTGAAACGCTGGAAGCACTGTATGACCATCATATTCCGTTCTACCGAACGGATCGGGATGGCACTGTGGAGTTCACTGTTCACGGAAGCTGATCTATGTCCAAGGGTTAAGACAACAGAAAAGAACTGGTATGAAGACCTGTTTTATGGTATACTCCAAAACAGAAGTTACATGAGTTCCTCACGCAAAAGAGACAATTTAAAGTAATCTGAAAAACTGAATCTGAAAGAATTATGGCCAAACAGAATAACTCCTGCGATTTCAACGCAGAACTGACAAAGCTGAAAACGGCACCTCCGGAACGTCTTTATCTCCTTTACGGCAGTGAGGATTATCTCAGTGATTTTTTCCTCACCAGGCTGCGTGAAAGCTGCCTGCCGGACGGAGATGACGGCTTCAGCTACAAACGCTTTGACGGGCCATCCCTTGATCTTGGATTAGTTGCCAAAGCTCTTGACGCTATGCCTTTTCTGTCGGAGAGGACGTTTATTGAACTGCGTAACATCGATATCAACAGGCTTCCCGATTCCGACAAAGCAGTCAAACTCCTTCAGACGATCCCGGATTATTGCACTGTCGTCTTCTTCGAGGACGCCTCTTATGAGCCTGACCGGCGTCTTAAATTTGTGAAGTTCCTGAAGGAGAAAGGGCGTGCCTTGTTGTTTACGGCTCAGGGCAGAACGGCTCTCTTCAAATGGATGGACAGACGTTTTGCTGCTTCCGGTAAAACCATAGAGAATTCCGCAAAGGAGCGCCTTGTCCTCATAAGCGGGGATCTGATGAACCGTCTTATCCCGGAAATAGATAAAATAGCTGCCTATGCAAAAGGAAATGTTGTCTCTGTATCCGATGTGGAAGCCGTTGCAAGTCATATACCGGAAGCGGACGTGTTTGAGATGATCAACCTGATTTCTGAAAAAAAGTATGACAGTGCTCTCCATATTCTTGCTGAGCTCCTGAAGAACAAAGATAATGAACCCATTGCCATGCTCTCCCTCATTGCGTCTCAGCTACGCAGAACCTACGGTGTAAAACTTGCACTCCAGGCCGGCAAGAGGAAACCGGAAATTAAAGATCTGTTTTCTATCACCTGGGATTTTGTAGCTGATCGCCTGATCTCCGCTGCAGGCAGATTCACGTTTCCGCAGCTGCGAGCTGCTGTGGAGAGCTGCGTTAATGCAGAATATTGTATGAAGACCTCTGCTGTGGAGGAATCTTCTCTCATTACGCAGGTTTTTCTTGATCTCATGCTTGCCGATTCGGGGGATGCTTTATGACAAAACTAACCATACGGGAAGCGATTGTTGTCGAAGGCCGCTACGATAAGAATACGTTGTCTCAGCTGGTCGATGCTCTGATCCTTGTAACGAATGGCTTTCAGTTATACCATGATGCTTCTATACGCCGCACGATCCTGCAGGCTGCTGCGCGTACCGGGATTATAATCTTCACGGATTCCGATGCTTCCGGCTTTCAGATCCGTTCCTGCATCAAATCTTTTGTCCCGAAAGAACAGATCAAACACGCTTATATTCCGGATATCTATGGAAAAGAAAAGAGGAAGTCCACACCTGGGAAAGAAGGAAAGCTTGGAGTCGAAGGAATGAACAGCGAGGTGATTCTCCATGCACTCCGCACTGCCGGCGCTACCTTCCTCTCAAATCTTTCCGAACATGAATTACCAGGTAATGATCCATCTTGTGATCCCTCGTCTCCTATAACAGTTTCCGATCTGTACGCTGTCGGCCTGACCGGGTATCCGGACAGCAAAGAAAAACGGATGCGTTTTCTTCGAGAACAAGGCCTTCCCGAACGTCTCGGGACAAAAGCAGCTGCCTCAGCACTCACTCGCATCATGTCCCGTGATACTTTCCTCAGTTCCTTTCCGGATCCTATGGTACAGAAATAATATCAACAATAACAATCACGAACGGAAGATTATTCCAATGAAAAAACAGCTTTTTTTGATATTTTTCCTTATTCTTTGTCTTCTCTTAGCTTCCTGCTCTGCCTCAAAGACATCATCTCCTGCAGAAACAACTGCACCCGTCACTGAGCCTGCTGTGAGCGGCCCTTCTGCGTCAGAGCTCAAAGAAGGGTTCTTCCTGCCTATAAGCGGTCTGGAGAAGGGGACTGCCGGGTCATCCCTCAAGGAAGCCAACGGAGCAATGAAGGTACTCTTGTTTGCCGAAAACAAACTCCTCATTTCAATTTCTTCTCCCGGGGATTCAGAGCAGTCTCATGATACAGTAGATCAGGATGCTCTTCAGTCTGCGCTTCTTGATGCATGGAACAGTCTGTCTGAAGAAGAGCAAGCGCTTTTTAGTGAGAACTATCCTTCCCTTGCAGCGCTTCTGGATAAATGCTTTGTCGATTTTTCTGCGCTGTCCGGTCTCTTTGAGGATGCAGGTGTTCTGCCTGAAATGCAGGCACTCATGCAGGATCCCGATGTTCCTTCCGCATGGAAACTCCTCTCCGATACATGGGCAAATGTCAAAACAGCCTGAAGAAAGAAGTATAAAGAAAGAACCTGAGGCCAACCTCAGGTTCAAATTTTTAAATGGTTTTATCAGTTTTTAATATCCAGAGTAAAGCCTGCCATCATAGGGGAAGCGGTTTCAAACAGGTCTTTCACCCACCAACCGAAGCTGTATCCTTCCGCACACCGGAAAAAGAGCTCATATCCGAGAAGTGCCTCCAACGATTTCCACTGCTGACTGAGTGTTCCGGCCCAATAGGCATCCATTGTTCGATAAAAAAAGTCAGACGCAAGTGAAATCTCCCGTTCCTTCAAAGAATTATTCCGTTGTGTCATAGACTCCACTACGCTTTTACTATACTTTCTCAGTTCTTCCTGCTGCCAGGAGGCATAGTGGAGAAGCACAGGATCTTTCAATCCGTTTTCTGCAGCCCATCTGTCAACATCGATACGGTGCGGCAAAACCTGCAGCAGATCCCCGATCAGGCTCAGCAAAGTATAACCGGACGGATAACCAAGCAGATATTCCGTCAGCTGCTCGGTTAGACCGTCTTCCTGATAAACGGCTCGGATATGCATATGTCCGCTCAGATAAAGGGGTACAGAGTACTTTCTCAGCAGGTTAGCAAATATGGTGCCGTTTTCAACATAAAACCCACCCGGTTCACGGCTGACAGAAGGTAAAAGATTATAATGACCGGCGCACAGAACAGGTAAGCGGCGCTTTTGTGCTTCTTTGAGCATATCTTCTGCCCATTCCAAAGTTTTTTCTGAGAGGAAAGCACTGACATCGGTGCGCTCTGGAATGCCCGGAAGATCTATGGCAGAAACACTGTAACCACCGGTGTCCATCATGAGCAGCATCATATCTTTACGCAGGATGCAGTAACTGAGAGAAGCCGTATCCCGGGAAAAAGCTTCTTTATAACCGAAATCGCTATACAGCTCGGCAAATTCCGACTGGCTGACAGGGGAGAGATCATGATTCCCCGGCACAGTATATATGCTGATCCCTGTCTCCTCAGCCTGTCTCAGCTTTTCCGTCAGAGCTGTGTGACGGTGGATCTTTCCGCCGTTGACAAGATCCCCGGTAAGCAGCAGAATCTCGGCAGCCTGTTGTCTGACATCCCAGAGAAGTGCATCTGCGAGTTCCGGATTATAAACAACGGCTGACAGTTCCTTGTTTTTATCCGTGTTATCCGGGTCAAAATGCAGGTCAGTCGCTACCGCGATCTTCAATCCGTCCGGCAACAGCTGAAGGGTCTGTTCTTTCGGCTTCAAACTCCTGATATCTATTACAACGATCTCGGAAAAACATCCGGTTTTGAACTGCAGCTTCCAGTTACTGATGCCGGATGAAACGATGAAATCGGTATCGAGACGTCTTTCATATCCATAGCGCAACTCGTTTTCACCGATCCATTCCCCTACGTACCGGATGGGGATCAACTGTCCGCCATGCGTGTGCCCGCAGAGCACCAGGTCAGCACCGGCATCCCCTTCAGCGTCAAAATCATAAGGCTGATGGTCCAGCAGAATGATATATTGGTCCCGGTCAATACCGGAGAGAAGCTGTTCAGCAGATTTCCTCTCGTGCCCTCTCCGGTTCTCGGAACGGTCTTCTCGTCCGACAATTGTAAATCCGGGCAAATCTGCAGAATCGTCCTCCAGCAAAACAACATGATTCTGGATGAGTCTGCTTTTCAGCTCAGCGTTGGACCATCCTTTTGCCGCCTCGCCGGAATATCCTTTGTCGTGATTGCCGTAAACAAAGAAGACTCCGTATTTCGTCTTCAGCATGCCGAGCGCATCGCACCCGCCCACCATGTCCTCTCGGCTGGTGTCGTCATCTACAAAGTCTCCCGTCACAACAACTGCATCGGGTGAAAGACTGTTGATCTCTTCGATATATTTCACAAATCCGGAGGAATCAAAAGTCGCGCCCAGGTGCGAATCCGAAATCTGAATGATGCGGAGGTCTGTGTCAAGCTTATATGATTCCAGCTCATATCGTGTTGTGCGCACATGATGGACTCCGTACCACCCGAATGCGAGATAGATTGTGCAGAGAATTATTGCGGCAGCGCCTGCAAAGTAAGAATCAGGAGTATACCTGTGTGTTTTGCGGATCAGCAACCAGACGAAATCACTGATCAGCCAGAAAAGCACAAGATGCACCATGCATACCATTGCATTGATCAGATCCCAGTATAACCACAGCAGAGCGGTCAGCACCGTGAAGACGACAAAACAAAGCAGCCGTACATAGGTTTTTCTGCCGTTTGTGATTTTGTTTATAAATCTGAAATGCACAGCTCTGAAAGAGATATAAAGCATGCCGAGCAGGAAAACTCCGATCAGCATGCCGATGATAATAAACCACATAGATTTAACCCGATTCAATCAGCTCAGATCTTATTCTGTTGCTGATATCAGTTTATCTGCTTCGAGAGCTCTTCCACGAGGGCTCTTTTCTCATAGAGTACACAGCCACCCGCGTGATCCTCCAGCAAATGACCGTTATCACGCAGAGACAGGAACAGACTGGAATTCATAGCGTCCCGCAAAGACGTCTCTGCCACATTGATATCCGAATACGGGGAGAAGGGGCAGGGTTCCGCACCGCCGTGGGAATTAATATGGAAGAAGCCTCTGCCTGCAGCCAGACACCCGCCGGAGCTTTTTTCATCCCCCGGAAAGGATACAAACACTGTTTCCGGATGATCAGTACGCAGACGGTCGATCTCCGTACGAATGATCTCGCGCTCTGCATCATGTGGAGCAAGGTGCTTCGCTTCATCGGTAACGGGAACAAACTCAATGTAGAAGACTGCCTTACAACCACGTTCGGAAAGAGATTTTACAAACCTATCCGACAGTACTTCCTTAAGATTCTCTGTTGTTACCGTAATTGAGCATCCGAAGAGAAGCCCCTGCTTCTGTAATTGCTCCATATTTTTCATTATTTTTTCATATATGCCCTCTCCGCGACGTGAATCCGTGAGGATTTGATCACCCTCGATACTGATCACAGGGATCAGATTTCGACAACGGTCCAGAAGCTGAAAATAACGCTGTCCCAGAAAGGTACCGTTTGTAAAGATCGGAAAGAGAATATCGGAATGCCGACCTGCCGCTTCAATCACATCATAACGAAGCAACGGCTCCCCGCCTGCTAAAAGAATAAAGCTGACACCAAGCTCCTCCGCCTGCCGAAAGATACTCTCCCATTGTTCCGTCGTGAGCTGGCGCTGCGGTTCACAATCTACCGTGGCATGATTTGCACGGGAGTAGCAACCGGCACAGTGGAGATTGCAGCTGGATGTGATACTCGCTATCAGATAAGAGGGGACATGAAGACCATCCTTTTCATTTCTTGCCCTGCGCTCAGATGCTTTTCGGGAAGATGCTGCAAAGCGTGCCATAAAAAGACTCTCTTTAGGATCACGCAGTGTTGCGCGCAAAGCATCCTTCACAATTGCTTCCACACCTTCAGTCAGATATTCCTGGATATTGATGGTTTCAGGCATTTTATTCTCTCTTTCTTCCTGTACAATAAGATTAGTGCACAAGAGGAGCAGAAAACTGTGCGTTGATTTCACTAATCTCCATTAAGCCGTCAATGTATGGCTGATAAATGCTTTCTGTCCGTCCTCCGCCTCGATTATCACAACCGGAACAGAATTCGCAGTCAATTCCACAGGACCCCCACAAAGCCTGTTGAACGATTTTTATGCGATCCTCGCGCGTTGTATCTTTAATCAGAATGGATACCATACCGTAGTCTCCTTTATCAAACAATCAGGCAGAAAATCTTTTCTTAATATGGTCTGCCAGGAAAAGATACATATACCCGATCCCAATCAGAAAAAGCAGCAGAAAAAACACCCACCAGGCGCATCCCATGAAAGGCAGTTGATTTGAAAATCCAAAGGCGCCGAGACTGCTTCCCCAGTTCAGGAAAAAATACGGGTAATGGATTCCGTCTGCAAATTCCCAACCGCGAATATATCCGATCCCGGCATAAATCACATAGAGTGCCGGTGGAATCGTCACATAGAATACCTTTTTCTTACTGATCTCGAATTCAGAGCAGACCATAAAGAAATCAGCAACCGCAGCTACCGGCACGACAAAATGTGTCAGCGTATTCGGAAGGCTCCATGCATTTGAACGGAAAGTGGGTGCAAGCACAAACGCAAACACCACACCTGTGAGAGTGATAGATACCGTTGCCACAAATTTGAGGACGAACCAGGCGTTACTGACGGGTTTTCCTCTCAGAATCAGAAAAAAGCCCACTGCGCATACAGCTGCAACAGCAAGGTTTGACTGAATCGTAAAATACATAAAGACCCTTGAGCCGCCCATAAAGGATCTTCTTCCTGCATAGGCACTGAGCAAAGTCCCGACCAGGGCAGAGATAACAACAATAAGCTTAAAAAAACAGCTTATCCGTTTTTGTAAAGAAGTAAAGTGCAGAAACATTGTTTGTTCCTCTCAGATTATGCTTGTTTCTGTTAATATTATCTTATTTGATTGGTGTTACAGCAAACTTAATGACCGGCGCTTCGAATTCATCAGCCAGCTGCCAGAACTGAGTTTCACTGATCGGCGTTGAAACACCGTTTTCCTGTGTCATAGAGTAATTTCCGTTATCTGACAGTATGCTCATCACAGTGTCAAAGCCATAACCGTTGTATTTATAAATTGTATGGGTAAGGTAAGAAGCCCCGCCCGATCCATAATTATAAATCATATTGTCGGAACGAAACTTGTATATTACCCGTTCACTGGAAGCAAGGAGCCTTCTCGGCTGCCAGTTGGACAGCGTGAAGAGATCATATAATGTCGTAGCATCTGGATATGAATCATTTGACTGTACTGAAGAAATCCCGATTAACAGCTCGGGGATACCATCCTTATTCAGATCTTTCAAATAATATCCGACATCAGAATTATAACGCATCATAAGGCTTACACCATAAGCTTCATAAGGCAACGTGTAATAGGTAAGAGGAGAATCACCGTACTCTGTCATTACATCCGATGATGAAGGCACGCCTCTGATATAATCTCTGTACGTCTGAATAACGGGAGCATAAGCTGTAAGGAAATCCCCAACATAGAGGTAAGCAGGGGATGTAGAGACAGCGCCGGCCGATCCGTAAAAAGTTGCCTGAACTCCCCAACCGTTTACCGACTGCGGTACGTTGCTCACGGCAATCGTATCTCCATCCAGCGCCTGAAGTTTCAGCCCGGGATTCATTGTCATCGCTTCCATAAGCGTATATATGTTACCGTATGGGTCTACCAGCTCCCAGGTCATACTGAGTGCGTTGTCCGCATGAGCAATAAACCATGTCTTCCCGCCTATAGCGATTGCCTCACTGGTGGGATTCTTTGTGATAACAGGCAATGTATCAGCATATACTGCCAGAGAGGGGAGGGTAAAGCTGATGAGTAACGCCCATATGAAAAAGAAATGCTGCTTTATCTTCATAACGATTACTCCTATTGATAAGGATGCCTGATTGAAGAGACGTCGGCCATAAATATTGTTTTTATTTTACCTTATCCTTTTATAGGATTCAAGAAAAATTTGGATGTTTCCATTTTCAGTCCCCATTAAAAAAGATAGAGACGGCACATACCGTCTCTTTTGGAATGATGTCTGCTTCCTTTATAGATCCCATAACCGACGACAACTCCGAACGTATTCAGAATCAGGTCGTCAACATCAGATGCTTTGGAAGAAAATCTCAACCATTCCGATACCCTCGAAAAGCCCCAAAGAAAAACGCCTAAAATGAAACCATCTTAGGCGAATTACTTTTTATGCGGGTAACAGGACTTGAACCTGCACGCCTCTCAGCATGAGAACCTAAATCTCACATGTCTGCCAATTCCATCATACCCGCGTAATAAAAGGAAACTACCTGCATAGCAGGTAGTTCACTGGAGCGGCTTACGAGGCTCGAACTCGCTACCTCCACCTTGGCAAGGTGGCGCTCTACCAGATGAGCTAAAGCCGCATTGCTTTTCTTATTATAAACAGAAATTCACTTTTGTCAAGCAGAAGTTTATAAAATAATTTCAAAAATGAAATGTTTCAAGGGTTCCTTTTTCTTGACAAACAGGCTCATTATGGTAAAATTTATAAACAATAAACAAACGGAATTCATTTACGGTTTTCCGCCGAGTTCCGACTGTGAGGGATGTATTATGCCTACAAAAGGGAAGAAAAGCGAACCGAAAAGCACTTCAAAATCATCATCTCCCAAAGTTCAGAAAACGGATAAAACATATATCAACCGTGAACTGAGCTGGCTTGCATTTAATCATCGTGTTCTTCTGGAAGCTGCAGACAGGACTGTCCCGCTGCTTGAAAGGCTGAAGTTTCTGACGATCTTTCAATCGAACCAGGAGGAGTTTTTTCGGGTTCGTATGGGGATTCTGATGCACCGTGCTCTTCTTGAGCCGGAGAATTCCGATCCTCTGACCGGCCTTCGCCCGGATGAGCAGATCAGGGAAATCCTCAAGATTACGAAAGAACAGCAGACTCTGACAGAAAGTGTCTGGAAAGGGATTCGTGAGGAGTTAAAATCAAATGGCATCGAAGTGCTTGATTTTAAAAAAATCAGTAAAGTAGATGACCTGATGAGCAAGAAACTCTTCGGTGATATGAAAAACTCTATTGTTCCCACCATTCTGGATGTAAATCAACCGTTGCCGTTTCTGTGGGGAGAGGAATCTTATATTATCGCTTTCCTTGGAAGGACTACAGAGCAGAAGATCGCCGTAATTCCTCTGAACCGTGTTCCCGGTTATCTCACCTTTGAAATTGACGGATGCCAGAAAATCGTCCTTACTTCTCAACTGATCCGGCATTTCCTGCCTCTGCTGCTGAAAAAGGAAACCGTTCTTCAATCAGCCGTTGTGAAAGTGACGCGCAACGCGGATGTGTTTCTTTCCAATGTGGAAATGCGCGGTACGGACGATCTCCGTCAGAAGATGTCTTCCATGCTGACGAAGCGCAAACGCGAGATGCCTGTGCGAGTACAGATCTATGGTAAACTGACAGAACCGGAAAGGACCCTGCTGCTGAAAAAGCTTCGTGTCCCGGAGCGGTTTGTGTTCACACCTGCTGTACCGTTTGACCTCTCTTTCCGTTCCTGTATTGAAGGTCCTGCAGGGTTCCGATATGAACCGCGCAAGCCGGTACGAGATATAGGTTTGAAGAAAGGGGATTACTTCCGGTATATAGAAAAGCATGATCTTCTGATGAGTTTTCCTTTCCAGAGCATGCTGCAGTTTGTTGACCTGATTTATGAGGCAGCAGATGATCCGGATATTCTTTCCATTAAAATTACACTATACCGTATGTCTGCCAGCAGCAAAGTAGCTGCAGCTCTTGCCTACGCGGCTGACAGAGGCAAGGATGTCCTTTGCCTGCTGGAGCTGCGTGCCCGATTTGATGAACAGAACAATATTGACTATTCCGAGATGCTGGAGGATGCAGGCTGTCGTGTGATTTACGGGTTGCCGGATTACAAAGTTCACAGCAAGCTGTGTGTGATCACACGGGAGCATAACGGCAATATTTCTCATATTACGCAGGTGGGAACGGGGAACTATAATGAGATTACCGGTGAGCAATATACCGATCTCTCTCTGATTACAGCGGACGAGGATTCCGCTGCCGATGCGGAGGCTGCTTTCACAGCTTTAATCGACGGTGAACTCCCGCCGGAGGCAAAGAAACTCTGGATAGCCCCTCTGAGCTTTAAGAGCCGTGTGCTGGAAATGCTTGACGAGGAAATTGCAAAAGGCAGTGAGGGCAGAGTTGCCATCAAAGTCAATGCGATGAACAACCCTGACATTATGGAGAAGCTGATCGAATGCTCTCAGGCGGGCGTCAAAGTCGAACTCTTCATCCGTGGGATCTGTTGCCTCCGTCCCGGGATTCCCGGAAAAACAGAGAATATTACTGTCACCAGTGTTGTTGGACGTTGGCTCGAGCACTCCCGCATCTACAAATTCGGAGAAGGGGATGGAGCAAGGATTTTTATCGGCTCGGGTGACCTTCTTAATCGTAATCTTGAGCGTCGTGTGGAAGCTTTTGCCGAAGTTACCACGAAAGAGACACGTGAACAAATTAATACAGTCCTGAATGCTCTGCGTGCAGATCGAGAGAAATCAAGGCGAATGCTGCCGGACGGCAGTTATATCCGTGAAGAGGGGGGAGAAGGTACATCCTCCCAGGAAGCACTGTATAATTATTTCAGCAGCTTCCGCGTCTCTTCTGAGGAAGAGGAAGAAAATGAAAAAGAATTCGTTTCTCTTTCCCTGGAAACAGAAGAGAAGGCTGAGCTCGTTGAGGAAACAGATATACCTGTAAGCCGCGAGCCTGTCTCTGCGCCGGAAAAACCCCAAAAGGAAGAAACGACTGCAGAGACAGAAGTGACTGAATCCAGGGTCGACTCCGCACCCGTATCATTCTATTCTCCGGTTTCAGAGGAGAAGAATGAAAATATGCAGAAACCTTCCTTCTTTCAAAAGATGAAAAACCTTTTCTTCGGCCGATAAGCCGTTATAAAAATATGAATAATATTATTTTTGGAGGAATACAACATGTCTGAATCCTATAATATCTGTCTTGATGTCGGCGGCACAAAAGTTCTCGGCGCTATATTTAATGATAAAAAAGAAATCATCTATCGCCTGAAAAACAAGTCAAAAGGAGAAGGTAATTCTACCCAGAATGTTGAAAAAGTCATCATCAGTGTTGTGGAAGAGATGATCGAGGAATCCGGTATCAGCAAAAAAGATATTCATGCCATATCCTCCAGCGCACCGGGTGTCATTGACCAGAAGGACGGAGTTGTACTCTTCACGCCGAATCTTCCCTGGAGGAACTACGATATTCGCTCTTCTATGGAAAAGAAATTCGGGATCCCGTTTTATATCGGGAACGATGTGAATCTCGGCGTTCTCGGCGAATACAAATACGGTGCTGCACGAGGCTACCGGAATGTGGTCGGTTTTTTTGTCGGTACAGGTATGGGCGGCGGGCTTATTCTCAACGGGGAACTTTATACCGGTAACCAGTTTAAGGCGGCAGAATATGGCCATATGATTCTGGATCCGGAAGGACCTCTCTGCAATTGCGGTCAGCGCGGATGCCTGGAAGCTTTTTCCAGCAAGCAGGGGATGAGCGCCTATATCCGTCAGCAGGTCTCGCGGGGGCGCGAAAGCATGATGGCTGACGCTGTCAGCGAAGGCGTGTTCCGCAGTAAACAGCTGAAAAAAGCTATTGCAGCAAAAGACGCCGTTGCGATGGAAGCGGTAGATCGTGCCTGTCATTATCTTGCTGTCGCGACCGGAAACATGATCAACACGATCAGCCCGGATCTCGTTATTTACGGCGGTGGCATTATCGAAGCTCTTGGGGACCTCTTCCTCGGTAAAATTCTTGCTGAGGTTGATAAATACTGTATGACAGCAATCCGCCCCACAGTGGATATCAAAAACGCTGCGCTCGGTGATGACTCTGTTATTTACGGGGCTCTGGCACTGATTGAAGGTTGATGGTTCGGGTGAGAAGGAAAGTTGCTATCTTAGTAGCTCTGCTCATCATTTCACTTTCCACGGTAACTTTTCTGACTGTGAAGTATGTTCATACGGTACGGCTTTTTAACAGCTTTTATCAGTCGGCTAGAGAAACGGCCGAGAGAATCGATGCGGAAACCGCAGTCCTGCAGGAGGAGATTACAGTTCTGCAGCAGAATATCGATTATCTGAATGAGCAACTGGAAAGTGTGACGGCGGAACGGAATGTGCTGGCTGAAAAGCTGGCAAATACTGCCTGAAAGAGGATTCGGGAGAGAATTATGAATATTATCACCATCGGCAGACAGTTCGGAAGCGGCGGACGTGAACTCGGAAAGCGCCTTTCGGATGTACTCGGCTATGATTACTATGACCGGGAGATTATTGCGGCAATTGCCGACAAATCGGGCATGAATGCCTCTTACGTGGAAAAAGCACTGGAGAGCAGTGACTGGAGAAACTATAATTTCACTTTCATGCATTCATTCAGCATGGATTCCGTCATGCAGTCGGAAAAGGTGAAACTTCTCTCCGAACAGCGGAAAGTGATTGACGGGATAGCAGAATCCGGTAAAAACTGCGTCATTGTAGGACGAAATGCAGATATCCTTCTGGAGCACTATAACCCGTTCAGTATTTTTGTTTGTGCCGACCTGGAAGCGAGGATCCGTCGCTGTGAGGAGCGATCTTCCGAGGGGGAGAACCTGAGCAGGCGACAGCTTGAAGCAAATATCCGTCGTATCGATAAGAACCGTGCACTTTCCCGGGAAATCATTTCAGAGAAGAAATGGGGCGAAGCGGGATCCTACCATCTTGTTGTGAACACTACTGGGTGGGATCTGAAGGAACTGACTGCTGCCGTGGCAGATTTTGCCCTGAAATATTTTGAGAGGTCAATATGATTTATGCGATTCTGATGGCGGCTGCCTTTATCGGTGCTGCCAGCCTTATTACAATCCTGATTGTAACCAAAAAACGGGATAACGAATCTTATGAACCTGACGAGGAATATGAGGCAGTCTATCCGCCAGCCGAAGACGGAAAAGGGCCAAAGCTTGGTACGGATCGGCGGGAAGCTGTTTTCAACGGCCAGAAAGTCGGACGAGAAGATTTCGGCTATTCGGAATCCAATCCAATCTGTACAGCCTCTGTTCCCTCCGGAGAAAAGTATCTTGCCCTTCTGAGGACGGAATACGGAGAGCCTTTGCAGTGGATCCGTGAAGGAACGATTTCCGTCCATAATCTGCACGGCGCAGGCCCTGTAAATGAAGAAGTCTATACCCTGTATCTTCACGGTGAAGTATACCGGAAGCTGTATATATGCCCGTATGGCAGAAACTCTGCACATGTTCCTGTCGGCTTAGCGCTCGCTTCTAACGGTGAGCCGGCTCCTTACGGAGGCAGCATTCTGGCTGAGGCACGCGAAAAGGGGATTACTGAACAGCAGGTTCTGGCAAAGCATGCCCGGATCTATGAAAGTCAACCGAACAGCATAAAGCAGGACGATTCCATTCGAGAGAAAACAGTACTTCACGAGAAATCTTCTGAAATGGGAAAGAACTCAAAAGAAGCATCGGAAAGTCCATCCTCAGCATCGTTTCCCAGCTATCTTCCCGGTTTTGAACCTGATAATGTCAAACCCGCATTAGAACGTTTCCTCGCAGTGATGGAGAGAGAATTTCCGGATCATCAGATTCCGGGCAGCAGCTGGAACCATGAGAAGTGGGATAAGGCGGCGTCCATGCTCTGCAAGGTTCTTGGTTACAGCAGTGGTTCAGAATTTCTGGAAGCCTACGGATTCAAGGTGGAGAAAGATCGTTAAATATGGACGAATACAGGCTTCTCACAGCCATTTACCGTATAGTACGTTTCTGTGGTACGCCGATCGTAAGGTCGATTTACGGCTATTCCTGTGAAAAGGTCAGAGGGATTCCGGGGCCTATTCTTCTTCTTGCCAATCATAACACGGATATGGATCCGGGTTTTGTCGGAATCGCCTGCGATGAGCCGATCTGTTTTGTAGCCACGGAAAAGATTTTGCGTATGGGTGTGCTTTCTCCTGTCTTGATGCATCTCTTCAATCCAATTATTCATTATAAGGGGAAAGCCGGAATCTCCAGTGTAAAAGAGATCCTTGCAAGATTGAAGAACAACAGAAATGTCGCCCTTTTTCCGGAGGGAAACCGATCCTTCAACGGATTGACAGGAGATTTCCTCTCTTCAACGGGTAAAATGGCCAAGCGCTCCGGTGCTACACTCGTTACCTATCGGCTTCGGGGCGGGTATTTTACATCTCCGCGCTGGAGCATAAACCTTCGGCGAGGCAGAGTATATGGAGAAATTGCAGCTGTTTATCCACCTGATCTTCTGAGCAGAATGACAGAGGCAGAGGTGAATGAAGCGATTCGACGCGATCTTTTCGTGGACGCCTATGCCGATCAGAAAAAGGATCAGATTCCTTTCCGTGGGAAAGATCTTGCCCGCGGACTGGAATCGACTCTTTTTGCCTGTCCTCAGTGTGGTTCGGTCTCATCTCTGCACAGCGAGGGAAACAGAATATCCTGCAATTGCGGATATTCGGCGGAATATGACGAATATGGTTTTCTTCACGATTCTGACGGGCACACGGATACGATTACCCGGCTGGATATGCTGCAACGGGAGAGAATCCGTTCTCTTGCCGAGCAGGAAGAAGGTGTTATGCTCTTTGAAGATGCGGTCAAGGCGGAAATCATAGGTCCTGACCATAGGGTTCTGTCCGCAAAACACACTCTATTACGTGCCTGGCGAAACAAACTATCCATCGGGGAAGAACTGTTTCCGATTCAGCAGATCACCGGTATGGCTATAAACCAGCGTAACCTGCTGATTTTGCATCTGGCAGAAGGAAACAGACACCTCGAGCTGTCCGGTGATATTACTTTCAGTGCCCTTAAATATCTGTATCTTTATCAGTTAGCGAGAAACAAGTATGAAAAAATCTGATTTTTCTTTTGATCTTCCAGAGGAATTGATAGCGCAGACACCGATGGAGCAGCGGGATGCTTCCAGGCTGCTCTGTCTGGATAAACAGACGGGAGCTGTAGAGCACCGTCATTTTTATGACCTTCCTGATCTTTTGCGGGAGGGAGATTGTCTGGTGCTCAACAATTCCCGCGTTCTTCCCGCACGCCTTATTGGTATCCGGCCTACTGGTGGTGCTGTTGAACTGGTACTGCTGCGGGATCTCGGCGGAAACCGCTGGGAATGCCTGTCGCGGCCCGGCAGAAAAACAAAGCCAGGACAGAGGATCCTTTTCGGAGAAGGAGAACTGCAGGCCGTTGTTGAGGAGACGGTTTCGGGAGGGAACCGGATTGTACGGTTTGAATATGAAGGTATCTTCCTGGAAGTACTGGAACGTTTGGGAAGAATGCCCCTGCCTCCCTATATCAGGGAAGAGCTGAAGGATCCGGAACGATATCAGACAGTTTATTCCAAAGAGCTCGGCAGTGCAGCTGCTCCGACTGCTGGCCTGCATTTTACAAAGGAACTCCTGGAAACCGTCCGGAATCAGGGAGTCCTTACGGAATTTGTTACACTGCATGTCGGGCTCGGCACGTTCCGGCCGGTCAAGGAGGAAGAGATTGAAAACCATGAGATGCACTCGGAGTACTGCATCATCCCTCCCGAGACTGCGGAAGCAGTCAACCGAACAAGAAAAAACGGAGGCAGAATCATTGCCGTTGGGACTACCTCATGCCGGACACTTGAAAGTTTTGCCAAAGAGGACGGAACGCTTGAAGCATCTTCTGGCTGGACGAATATATTTATTTATCCAGGTTACAGGTTTAAATGCATTGATGCTTTGATTACGAATTTTCATCTTCCGGAGAGCACTCTGATTATGCTGGTTTCGGCACTTGCAGGACGTGAGAATATCCTGAACGCCTATCGCATTGCTGTGTCAGAAAAATATCGGTTTTTCAGTTTCGGGGATGCCATGATGATTTCCTGAGAGTGACATAGCACCAGAACTAAAACTGACTGGAGAAAAACATGTACAAACTGATCAAACAGGAAGGCCATGCCAGAAGAGGAGAGTTCAAAACTCCGCACGGGACAGTGCAGACGCCTGTTTTTATGAATGTGGGGACACAAGGAGCAATCAAGGGGGCTCTCTCCGCAGAAGACCTTAAAACGATCCGCTGCCAGGTAGAGTTGTCAAACACCTATCATCTGCATGTGCGTCCGGGAGATGAACTGATCAAAAGCCTCGGCGGTTTGCATGCATTTATGACCTGGCAGGGTCCCATCCTTACAGACAGCGGAGGGTTTCAGATTTTTTCTCTCGCGTCTCTCCGGAAAATCAAAGAAGAAGGTGTTTCTTTCAACAGCCATGTTGACGGTCGTCATATTTTTATGGGGCCGGAAGAGAGTATGCGCATCCAATCCAACCTCGGGTCGGATATTGCGATGGCTTTTGATGAATGTGTAAAGATCCCTTCTCCGAGAAAATACGTGGAACAATCCTGTGAACGGACTGTACGTTGGCTGGAACGCTGTAAAAAAGCCAATGCGGAGTTTAATACGAGGGAGGATGCAGTCAACCCTGGACAGATGCTCTGGGGTATCAACCAGGGTGCTGTTTTTCATGATATTCGCGTTGCACATATGAAGCGCATTGCAGAGCTTGAACTTCCGGGTTATGCAATCGGAGGGCTCGCGGTAGGGGAGACCCACCAGGAGATGTATGACACGATTGAAGCAGTTGAAGAATATATGCCGAAGGATAGACCTCGTTATCTCATGGGTGTGGGGACACCTGGAAACATCATTGAGGGTGTTTATCGGGGGATTGACTTTTTTGACTGTGTGATGCCCGCACGAAACGGGCGTCACGGGCATCTTTTTACATGGAACGGCATCATAAATATACGGAATGAAAAATACCTTCGTGACGAAGCTCCGATTGATCCGGAATGTGATTGCCCGGTATGCCGGCGTTATTCCAGAGCTTATCTTCGGCATCTGTTTAAAGCAGAGGAAATGCTTGCCATGCGCTTCTCCGTGATGCATAATCTGTTCTTTTACAACAACCTGATGGAAAAAATCCGACTTGCCCTGGACGCGGGCCGCTACGGGGAGTTCCGAGCAAGGTATTCTTCCGTCCTGGATCGGAGAATCTGAATTAACCGGATACTTCCCGGGAAAAGACGTAACTTCCTACTTGCAAAGTCGTCAATCCTTAGGTATAATATGATGAATTCTTTTTGGAGGCAAAACTATGTTTCTATTTTTAACTGAAAATGCAGCTGCTGCAGGTGCAGCCGGTATGGGTTCCATGATCCCGATGATCGTGATCATGTTCGCAATTTTCTACTTCTTTATTATCCGTCCGGAAAATCAGAAGAAGAAAAAGACGGAAGAGATGAGGAATTCTCTCTCTCTGGGTGATGAGATCACGACGATCGGCGGAATTACCGGAAAGCTTGTTCAGATCACTGAGGATACGATCACATTTGAAACCGGTGAAGACAGAGTCAGAATCCAGACAAAAAAATGGGCGATTTCTACCACGGCCAAGATGGAAGCGGAAGAAGCTGCCAAAGCAAAATCCGGTGGTGGCCTTTTCGGAATGGGCAGAAAAAAATAAACGCCTTTTCGTAAAAGCTGATACATAAGCGAATTTCCATAAAAAAGGGAAAAAAGCAGAAAGAATTCGGCTTTCTGCTTTCTTCTTTTTGCCTGTTGACATAAAAAAGAAAAATTTTTTTAATTTTTATGTAAATTCCTCTTGCATTTTTAACTGATTTGTAATATATTGTTACTACCAAATTATGTTAAGCAAGATTTCTTGCCGCAAGAGGGGTGCAGACCGTGCAGAATAGTGAAGTACTGGAGATTTTTGAAAAGTATCTGAGGAATGACAAGAAGGCCTCGGAAAATACACTGAATTCTTATCTTCGCGATATCAGGCAATTGTCGGAATATCTCCAGACGGAAACCGTACACGGCCTTATCGATGCTGATGAGGAAGATCTTGACGGGTATATCCGGTCTCTGCGGGAAGCGGGTAAGTCTGTTGCAACAGTTTCACGTGGAATTGCTTCCATAAAATGTATGTATCAGCATCTGGTGATCAAGCAGTATCTGAAACATAACCCTTCACTGAAGCTGGTGCCGGATAAGGCGACACAGAAGCTCCCGGAAATCCTGACCAGTGAAGAGATCAATAAATTGCTTGCTCAGCCGCAGTGTATTGATGCAAAGGGGTATCGTGACAAAGCAATGCTGGAACTCCTTTATGCCACAGGTATTCGTGTCACGGAACTGATTGACCTGAATGTGACGGATGTGAATCTGCCCGGTGCTGTGGTTCGCTGCCACAGCCGCGGAAAAGAACGTTACATTCCGATGTACCATGAAGCAGTCAAAGCCCTTGACGAGTATTTGCTGTTGGTGCGTCCGCAGATGATCGCTGATCCTTCCGAGCAGGCTTTGTTTGTCAATGTCTCCGGAGAACGGATGAGTCGTCAGGGATTCTGGAAAATCATAAAGTATTACACCAAAAAGGCTGGTATTGACAGGGATATTACACCGCATACTCTCAGACACTCGTTTGCAGCGCATCTGCTGGAAAACGGGGCAGACATCCATGCCATCCAGGAGATGCTCGGGCACGCAGATATTTCTTCAACACAGGTTTATTCCAATCTTGTGAAGAAACAATTGAAGGATGTCTATAACAAAGCACATCCGCGTGCGTAGGACAGGGAAAACGCATGATTATTTTGGGGATTGACCCCGGAGTTGCGACCATTGGTTTCGCAGCGTTGAAGTTCGAAAATAACCGATATCAGCTCATACAGTGCGGCGTCATTAACACGCCGGCCCACACGCCTCTCTCTGAGAGGCTTGCTGTGATTTATAACGATCTTACAGAGCTGATCGAAGCTTTCAGGCCGGATGTGGTGGCGATTGAAGAACTGTTTTTCAACACCAATCTCACAACCGGCATTTCCGTTGCTCATGGCAGAGGCGTTATTCTGCTGGCTTGCCATAATGCCGGGCTAAAAATCTTTGAATACACGCCGCTGCAGGTAAAGCAGGCGGTTGTCGGTTACGGGCGAGCGGAGAAAAAGCAGGTAATGGAAATGGTAAAACGTCTGTGCGGTTTGAAATCTGCCCCGAAGCCGGACGATGCGTCTGATGCTGTAGCATTGGCGCTTTGTCATGCAAGAAGCTCCACTTCGCTGCTCTATAAAGGAGAAAAAGAATGTTCTACCACCTGAACGGAACCGTTGCGGAACTGACAGCCGAATCTCTTGTCCTGGACTGTAACGGAATCGGCTTTGAAATAACCATAACGCCGAATACAGCCTCTGCCCTGAAAATCGGGGAACAGGCAAAAGTTTACATCACGGAAGCGATCGGAGAAAATAATTTTGACCTTTACGGGTTTCTTACTGGGCGGGAGAAACAGTTTTTTAAAATGCTGACGTCCGTTTCTGGTATCGGACCTAAAGCTGCTATGTCCATATTATCCTATAACACACCGGATGCACTGGCACTTGCCATCGTAAACGGAAGGGAAGCTGCCCTGACGGCCTGCCCCGGAATCGGGAAAAAAACGGCACAACGTGTAATTCTGGAACTGAAGGATAAAATCTCCAAAACTGTAAGCGGTACGGAAAAGGCAGTGTCCGGCCTTGGAGCACCGGTCATGCCGGCAGGTGGAGGAACCGCTTATGATGATGCGCTTACGGCGCTGTCTGTGCTCGGATACAGCACCTCTGACGTTGTTCCGGTTCTGCGTCAGATCAATACGGAGGGAATGACAACAGAGCAGATCATCAAAGCAGTGCTGAAGTTTATGATCTGACGGGAAGGGAGTAAAAGCAATGAGTATCACGCTTTCAGAGGCAAACAGTGAAGAAATCATTACCACCTCTGCCAGTATCCCGGAAGATGCAAACGAGGGGTCCCTTCGCCCAAAGACACTGACGGATTATATCGGGCAGGAAAAAGCTAAAGGAAATCTCGAAATCTTTATGCACGCTGCCAAGATGCGGGGGGAACCCTTGGATCATGTTCTGCTTGCCGGACCTCCGGGACTTGGGAAAACGAGTTTATCCTTTGTGATCGCCAACGAGATGAATGTTAATATGCGCATTACGTCAGGCCCGGCAATTGAAAAGCCGGGAGATCTTGTTGCACTGCTGACAAATCTCAATGAAGGAGATATCCTTTTTGTGGATGAAATCCACCGTCTCAACCGGGCTTATGAAGAAATCCTTTATCCTGCTATGGAAGACTTTGCCATAGACCTGATTATCGGCAAAGGCCCGTCTGCAAATTCCATACACCTTGATCTTCCGCATTTCACCCTGATTGGTGCTACAACGCGTACAGGGCAGCTCTCTGCACCTCTGAGAGACCGCTTTGGTGTCTCTCTGCGTCTGGAGCTTTATACAAAGGAAGAGCTGTTAAAGATCATTCTGCGGTCTGCCGGAATTCTGGGTGTTGATATCGAGGAAACCGGAGCTGAGGAAATTGCTTCCCGATCCAGAGGAACTCCGCGTATTGCGAACCGCATGCTGCGACGCGTACGCGACTATGCACAGGTGAAAGGGAATGGTGTAATCACCAAGGAAATTGCAGATATAGCTCTTTCCAATATGGAAGTTGATAAGCTGGGGCTTGATGCATTGGACAGACGTATGCTGCGCGCCATCATTGAGTATTACAGCGGTGGACCGGTAGGGCTGGAAACGCTGGCTGCTACGATCAATGAAGAATCTGTCACGCTGGAAGATGTTTATGAACCCTATCTGCTGCAGATCGGCATGCTGACGAGAACTCCGAGAGGGCGCTGTGTAACGCAAAAAGCTTACGAACACCTGGGTATTTTCTTTCCCGGTGCATCTTTGGGACAACAGCAGTTGGAATTGTGAGATTTTTTTCGCAAGAAAGTTAATAAAATTGTTGACAAGACGTTGACTTGATGTATAATATGTATGAGTTTGAGAATGGAATAAAAGGATTATGATGGATTATTCCATATGCTCGGATCAGGATCTGATTCTCGGTGCGCACTCCGGTGACAGGCGTGCTGAGGAAGAGCTTCTGATGAGATACAGGCAAAAGGTTCGGATCTGTGCCCGTCGATTTTATCTGCTGGGCGGAGATGATGAGGATCTTCTGCAAGAAGGAATGATCGGCCTGCTGAATGCAGTACGATCGTTTAATCCGGCTTTAGGCACTTCTTTTAATACATATGCAGAGAAGTGCATCAAGTCAAGACTGATAGACGCTGCTCAGTTTAAGGGATATGTTGAATTTATTTCTTCTGAGGATCTTGTCCTGGAGGATTCTGCAGATGAAGAAAGTAACCCGGAGACGCTTCTGATCAAGTATGAGCAATATGAAGAGGTCGTTTCTCAGCTCAGGCTGAAGTTATCAAAATATGAAGCTTCGGTTCTCGACCTTTATCTGAATGGTTTTTCCTATCCGGAGATTGCGGAGAGACTCGGTAAGTCAGACAGAAGTATTTACAACGCAATCCAGAGGATCCGGACAAAACTGTCAGAATTCCTATAACTGTGGCGAAATCAGCTTGACCGCTGTTCGCAAATAAATCAGCCGGAAATGGCACTTATCAAAAGAGAGGATTCCAAAATGTACGAAGACAAGACCTTAGTTTGCAAAGAGTGTGGTAAAGAGTTTGTGTTCACCGCAGGTGAGCAGGAGTTCTATGCAGAGCGTGGCTTCCAGAACGAGCCCCAGCGCTGCAAAGCATGCCGTGACGCACGCAAAAATGCTGCTCGCGGTCCCCGGGAGTTCTTTACTGCAGTCTGCGCTGCATGCGGCGGAGAAGCAAAAGTTCCGTTCGAGCCGAAGTCTGACCGCCCTGTTTACTGCAGCGAGTGCTTCGCTAAGATGAGAGAGCAGGCTTAATTCATTTTGCCTGACTGAGATAATGGGGCGCCTGCAGCGCCCCATTATTTTCATGCTGAAAAGGAGACAAATATGGAAATTTCCGACATTACAAAAGAAACTCTGATCGGAGATATTGTAGAGAACTTCCCGCAGGCGATGCCTGCTTTCCAGGCTATAGGGATGCACTGCATGGGATGTGCAATGGCTTCCGGAGAGAATATCGAGCAGGCCTGTGCAGTTCACTGGGTGGATGCAGACCAGTTTCTTGTGGATCTCAAGGCATATCTGGAAAGTCTTTGATCGGGAAAAGAGCCGGAGTCTTCCGGCTTTTTTCTACTTTCGGAGTATCTCGTAAAAAAGGAGGAACAGGGATGAAGAGAATTGAAAAAATGCTTTCTCTGATAGACTCTCACATCGGAGTAGCCGATGTAGGAACTGACCACGGCCTGTTGCCTGTTTCTCTTGCGCTTCAGGGGTATCGAGGAAATCTCGTGGCAACGGATATCCATGAATTGCCGCTGCAGACAGCAATGCGACAGGCGGAGGAATCGGGTGTAAAAGACAGGATCCTGTTCTGCCTGACAGATGGTCTTGATGGTCTGGACCCGTCCATGATTGACACCATTGTGGTTGCAGGGCTTGGAGGAGATGTGATCTGCTCGATCCTCGATCGGGCAGAATGGACGATGAATCCTCGCTATCAGTTACTTTTGCAGCCGATGACAAAAGCGGAGGTTCTTCGTTTCTGGCTCTGCAACAACGGGTATGAAATCACTGAGGAGGATCTTGTAAACGAAAACGACAGGTTGTTTCGGATTATATCGGCTAAATTCAGCGGAAATAATACAACGATGACCGATGCAGAGCTTTATCTTGGAAAAATAAAACTGATTCACGATTCAGATGGTTTTGATAAGTTGCTGGAGCAGGAGATCGGACGAATGAGAAAAAAGTCTGAAGGACTTCTGACTTCCGAAAAGTACAGGGAGGCTGCCTTTTACCGGAATATTCTTCAGGAAATGCTGGAGATCCGAAAAAACAGGGAAGCTGAGAAGGGAGAAGCCTGATATGGCAAAACAGAAAACAGTTTTCTGCTGCACAGACTGCGGAAATGAAACACCAAACTGGGCTGGCCGCTGCCCGAAATGCGGATCCTGGAACACCCTGAAAGAAGTAACACTAGACGTACAACCGAAGGGATCTCGTACAAGAGTTGCTGCTGTACGGCAGGAGAACAAAGCTCCGAAACGGATCTCAGATCTGGATGCCAGTGCAGAAATCCGGTTCAGCACGGGAATTTCTGAATTTGACAGAGTTCTGGGCGGTGGAGCTGTAGAAGGTTCCCTTATTCTGGTCGGAGGAGCACCAGGAATCGGAAAATCAACTATTCTCCTTCAAATGTGCGGAAAAGTAGGGGAAAACAGGAAAATTCTCTATGTTACAGGAGAAGAAAGTGAACGGCAGCTGAAATTGCGCGCAAATCGACTTGGGGTGAACAGCTCCTCAGTTTATGTGCTTTCAGAGACAGATGTCTCGTCCGTCATGGAAAGCATTGACCGTACGAATCCCGAAATCGTGATCATCGATTCCATTCAGACAATTTCGGATTATAACAGCGACTCTGCACCGGGAAGTGTAAGCCAGGTTAAGGAATGTACAATGCGCCTGATGCGTGTTGCTAAGGAACAGGGCTTTACCGTTTTCATCGTTGGCCATGTCAATAAGGAGGGGAGCCTTGCCGGTCCGAAAGTTCTGGAGCATATGGTAGACTGTGTACTCTATTTTGAAGGGGAGCAGAACACATCATTCCGACTTTTACGGGCAGCTAAAAATCGTTTTGGGTCTACCAATGAAATAGGCGTCTTTGAAATGCGGGATACCGGGTTGAGCTCCGTAGAAAACCCTTCAGAAATGCTTTTATCCGGACGCCCGGAAAATACGCCAGGTACCTGTGTGACCTGCGTCATGGAAGGAACACGGCCTCTGCTCGCTGAAATACAGGCTCTCCTCACATCCGGAGGATACAATGCTTCACGCCGCTGCAATGGGCTGGATTACAACAGGGCAGCTATGCTGCTCGCTGTTGTAGAGAAACGCGGAGGCCTCAGCGTAATAGGGTGTGATACTTATATCAACGTCATAGGCGGTCTGACACTGGATGAGCCATCTGCCGATCTTGCCACGGTACTGGCTATTTCATCCAGCTATCTGGAACGTCCCCTTGGTTCCGATCTCGCGGCTATCGGGGAAGTCGGTCTGTCGGGAGAAATCAGAAGCGTCAGTGCTATCAACCAACGCCTTTCAGAAATTGCACGGCTCGGCTTCCGGCGCTGCGTCATTCCGGCTCATGTGAAAGGTGAAATCAAAAAAATCACCGGGCTTGAAATTATCCCGGTGAAAAATGTATATGAAGCTATCCGTACTGTGCTGAAAAAGCAGTAATTCAATTAGCTATTCTTTTTCCGGCGACCGATCGGATTAGCCATAGCAGCTTCGTGAAGGGCCGCATTATCAATATGAGTGTAAATCTGTGTTGTGGAAAGGTTGGAATGGCCCAGAACTTCCTGAAGAGCCCGGGTATCCACTCCGTTTTTGAGCATCAGCGTGGCAGCTGTATGGCGTAGTTTGTGAGGAGATGTTCGGGAGGTATCCATTCCGGCTTCAAGAAGCTTCTTTTCCAGCATCTGTTCAATCCCTCGCGCACCGAAGCGTCCGTTTTTTTGACTGATAAAAAGGGCGTTTTTCGCATCTGCATGGATTTTGCCGTTATCACGCACTGCAAGATAGTCCAGTAAGGCCTCACGGCATCCTTCTCCAAAATAAACAATGCGTTCTTTGTTGCCCTTGCCAAGTACACGAACGTGATCATCATAAACATCTGTGAGATTCAGGCCGACAAGCTCTGAAATACGGAGGCCACAGGACAAAAACAGCATCAGAATCGCATAGTCCCGCGCCTGATAAGTGCCATTACATGCAGCAAGGAGTTTTTCACATTCAGATTCTTCCAGATATTTCGGAAGTGAAGCCTTACGCTTCGGCATATCAAGTTCCAGGCAGACGTTGTGATCCAGCAGATGCCGCTTGACTGTCAGATAGTTGAAGAAAGATTTGACTGCAGAGGTTCGCCGGCATCGGCTGGAAGGTGCCAGAGAGGTGCCTTTTTCGGGCGAGAAAGACTGATAGCGATAGAGCTCTTCAATCCTGATTTTTTCTATGAAATCCAGATCTACATCCGTAATGTCAATTTCCTCAAAAGGAACCGACGCATCCACCAGGTGCCGGCGCTGCTTGAGAAAACGGAAAAGGATTTTCAGATCTGTGTAATAGGCAAAACAAGTTTTATCCGAATGGCCGCGAACTGTGGAATGATAATCCAGAAATTCTATCAGTATATCCGGAGCATCGGTAATGGAATCCAGTGTCATAAAAACACCTCCGTTTGGATGATGTTAACATAATACCACAGTTCTTTCTTTTTTTCAAGTATTAAATCTCGTTAAATCTGTATTATGCGAGATTTTATTTCTTTCCGGAAAGGGCAGCAGGATCCTGTTCCTGTTCTGCCCTTTTCAAATGTAATTCGTTGTAATCAAGAGAAACAAACGGATCTTTATTTATTCAGGAATGTTTTCAACAGTGATTTGCTGGTTACACGATTTGCATTCATTACAGCAGCAAATGCTGCCGCCATATCGGCTGTGATGGAAATCCACAGATTGCTGTATCCGATCAGACTGAAAAAGATCATTATCGCTTTTACAGAAAACGCAAGGATTGCATTTTCTGCAGCAATTTCACGAATACGCCTTGAAAGCGGAAACAACATCGGAATCGAAGTAAAAAACTGCGGAAGTGTTACCGCGTCAGCATCATCGATGTTTTCCCCTACCCGAATCTCCACATCGGCATCACTGCGTGTATCAAATGTCACCGGGCGGATACAGAGAGTCTTTGAATTTCCGGCATGAACAAGCTCATTAATCAGAGAAAGCCTGTTTTCTGTATTAATTCCGGCAAAAACTTCATCAAATTCAGATTTATTAGAAAATTCAGTAACTTCTTCAATGCTTTCTGTGCTCAAAAGCACACAGTGGTTTACCCCATAATAGCGCATTTCATGCACAATATCGGATACATCGTCTTCCTTCGCTTCGGAAAGGACCATTTTCCCACCATACCTGCCGGCAAGATAGAGATAATAAACAATTCCCTTCTCTTCAGCGTACTCCGGAGGATTAATCCCCTTTCCGTTCAGAAAAGATCTTGTGCCGAAGTAAGCCTGACTTCCCTGGATGACTGCTTCGACTCCGCCGGGGGTTTCGGCAAAATCAGACACGAGATCCGGAATCATGCGGGATTCGGTATTTTCCATGATCACCTGTGCAAAAGCCTGTTCTGAGCTCTCCAACAGGTGACGGATCAGCATAAAGAAGGTATTATCATCAAGGCTTTCTGATGAATAGGACAGGATTTTCGGCTTTTCCGGTTCAGGAAAACAGGACTTTTCTACGAGAACATTTTTTGTTCCGTCCAACTGTTCAAGATCGGCAGCTCGCTGGAAAACAGTGCCGTTTGCCGCTGCATGGCCCAGGCTTACTTTTCCGATCACAGGCATTCCCGCCAGGATCGAAAAGGGCGTTGCAACAACAATCATGGACAGGGCGCGATGAATTGCCACTCGGAGATTGTAATGCAGGAAACCTGCCATAATAACAGCCAGGGCTGCAGCAAGAATCATTGTGAAGAAAAGAATCGGTTTCACACTGTCTCCGATAACGGATGCAATCCTGATCTCTTCTGCGCCTTCCTGCTGGGCTTCCTGACGTGCCAGATAACGCAGATTTTCTTCCCTGCTGTCAATCTTCTCAAAGGCAAGAATTCCGTTTCGATCAGCAAGAAGGAGCACAAGCATTCGAAAAACCTGATAAAGAATAATCAGTGCGGTACCTTCTTCAGCAAACCCGATCGGAAAAGACAAAGCAGTTGCGAGTACAACCGCAAATGAATCGGAGGTAAAATCTTTTGCTAAAGCGGCCTTCCCTGCTGCAAATGCTGCATCGTAACCGGCAAGAAGACAGGCCAGGAAAAGCAGAAGTGCGTCCGCATAAGCAGGAAGGCGGCTGATCAGAACAAAGGCAAAAATGGCAGCAGAAACAGCGAGGCGGAAAATCAACAGCTCATATTTGAGAAAACCGGAAGCTTCTCCCTGAAGAGAAGCTTCCTTTCTTTTCCTGCGTTGTTTTCCGGGGCGTGCCGCCGCTGAATTCCGATCGGACCGCCGTTTCGGCGGAGCCATCGGAACGAAAAAAGAGCGGTTTTGCCTCATGAGGTGTCTTTTATGCCTTACCGTCAGAACCGAGGACGTAAAGAATCTTATGAGCAACCATGTCTTTGACTGCCTGGCGCGCCGGCTTGAGATACTGACGCGGGTCAAAGTGATCGGGATGCTCAGCAAAGTACTTGCGGATATTGCCCGTCATAGCAAGGCGGATATCGGAGTCGATATTGATCTTGCAGACAGCGAGCTTTGCAGCTTCACGAAGCTGATCTTCAGGAATGCCGATAGCATCGGGCATATGACCGCCGTAGGTATTGACCATCTTGACAAATTCCTGTGGAACAGAGGAAGAACCGTGAAGAACAATCGGGAAGCCGGGCAGACGCTTGATGCACTCTTTCAGAACATCAAAACGGAGCGGAGGCGGGACGAGAACGCCGTCTGCATTGCGGGTGCACTGGGCAGGGGTGAACTTGTATGCGCCATGGGAAGTGCCGATTGCAATAGCCAGGGAGTCACAGCCGGTTCTGGTAACGAATTCTTCCACTTCATCCGGATGTGTGTAGGACTCCTTCCCTGCTTCAACGGATACTTCATCTTCCACGCCGGCAAGTGTGCCGAGCTCAGCCTCGACAACAACGCCGTGGTCATGTGCATATTCCACAACCTGTCTGGTGAGGGCGATGTTATCCTCAAAGGACTTGGAGGATGCATCAATCATAACGGAAGTAAAACCGCCGTCGATGCAGGATTTGCACAGTTCAAAGGTATCACCATGGTCAAGGTGCAGAGCAATAGGAATTTCGGGATTGAGCTCTACAGCAGCCTCAACGAGCTTCACAAGATAAGTGTGGTTTGCGTAAGCACGGGCGCCCTTGGAAACCTGAAGGATCACGGGGCTCTTCAGCTCGCCTGCGGCTTCTGTAATGCCCTGAACGATCTCCATGTTATTGACGTTGAATGCACCTACTGCGTATCCGCCGTCATAAGCTTTTGCAAACATTTCTTTTGTGGTTACGAGTGCCATTTTTTCTTCTCCTTACATGAAAAATTTGAAATTTTGTGAAAATCACATCTTTACAAAATCACTCAAATATTATATCCTCTTTTTGCTCTATATTCAATATAAAAAGAACATAGAAAAAGAAATTTTTTAAACAATTCATTTCGGAGGATGAAGCAATGAGTGAAAAACTGATCGGTGCATGCATTTTCGGCCAGTCCGGCGGACCGACTTCCGTCATCAACGCAAGCGCATACGGTGTGATCCGTGCTGCGCTGGATGCAGAGGAGATTACCAACGTTTACGGTGCCGCACACGGCATCAAGGGTGTGCTGGACGACAAGCTTTATGTAATGGAAGAGGAAGATCCGGATGAACTCCGTCTCCTTCTCAATACGCCCTCTTCCGAGCTCGGAAGCTGCCGGTACAAGATTGCCGATCCCGATGTGGACGACACCGATTACAAGCGGATTCTCGAGATCTTCAAGAAGTACAATGTGCGTTACTTCTTCTACAACGGTGGCAATGACTCGATGGATACCTGCAACAAAATCTCCAAGTACATGCAGAAAGTCGGCTACGAGTGCCGAGTAAACGGCGTTCCCAAAACCATCGACAATGACCTGTTTGGTACGGACCACTGCCCCGGCTTTGCCAGTGCTGCAAAATACATCGCAACCTCCTGCATGGAAATCAACAAGGACGCCCGTGTATACGACACAGGTATGGTGACTATCGTTGAGATTATGGGTCGTCACGCAGGCTGGCTCGCAGCAAGCGCTGCACTTGCTACAGAATTCGGCTCCGGCCCGGATCTGATCTACCTCCCGGAGGCCGATTTCTCCATGGACGATTTCCTTGCAGATGTACAGAAAGTCTACAATGAGACAGGGAAAGTTCTCGTCGCTGTATCCGAGGGAATTCATTATGCCGACGGCAGTTTTGTTTCAGAAGCAAAGACGTCTGCTACCGACGGATTCGGTCATGCACAGCTCGGCGGTCTCGCTACGCTGCTGGCTGAAGTCGTCAAAAACAAGATGGGTTGCAAGGTCCGCGGTGTGGAGCTCAGCCTTCTGCAGCGCTGCGGTGCACACCTCGCCTCCGCAACGGATATCCGGGAAGCCCAGGCTGCCGGTGCCCAGGCTGTTAAAGCTGCACTGGATGGCATCACCGACAAGATGGTTGCCTTTGAGCGTTCTACCGATGAAAACGGGAATTACGTCTGCGGTATGAAGCTGATCCCGCTCTCAGATGTTGCCAACTACGAGAAGAAGGTTCCTCTGGAGTGGATCAATGACACCCATAACGGCGTGAAGAAAGAGTTTATCGACTACGTTCTGCCTCTGATCCAGGGCGAGCCGGAATTGCCGAGAGAGCATTCCCTCCCCCGCTATGCAAAGCTCAAGAAAGTTCTTGCAAAATAATCATTCAATCAGTCAAACGGGTCTGCCAGAAAAAGGCGGACCCGTTTTTTTCAGAAACTGTTTAAAAGATCGAGCTGTGTTTTAATGCACAGCTCCTTTTTTTCTGATATAGGCAAACATATATTGCTGATACACTCCGTTATAGGGAGAATACGCTGCAAAGGGATAGCCTTCGGGATATTCCTGTGAAAGGACCCGCTTGATCCAGACATCTTTCGGAAAGGCATCCAGGTGATGCAGCCCGAAAAGAGAAATGCAGTTGGCAACTTTACTGCCGACACCATAAAGGGAGGTCAGTTCCTGAAGAGTACATTCTTCATCAGCTGATAGAAGTGACTGCAGATCGAGCTTTCCCTCTGCAACGGCTTCCGCTGCCAGGCGAACATAGGAGCAGCGGTAACCCAGTTTACAGGCTTTAAGCGCTTCATCGCTCAGAGAGACAATTGCTCCAGGAGTCGGAAAAGCATAGTATTCCACCCCTCGGGAATCGATCTTCTTCTCTCCGCAGGATTCTGCCAGGAATTCCACCGACCGGCGGATAGCAGGGATATTCTTATTCTGGGAAATGATAAATGTGATCAGCATCTCCCACGGATCCTGCCTCAGGATACGGATCCCCTTTTCCTGCTCGCAGGCAGCCCACAGAAACGGATCCGAAGCTTGATCGATTTTGGCACGAATAAGACCATAGTCCTCCTTCAGATCAAAATAATCTTTCCAGATCTGTTCATATTCTTCACTGCTGCAGGTTAATTCGTACCGATCTCTCCCGAGAGGTGTAATATAGAGGCATGCAGAAGCGTGCAGAATTCGAACTGTTTTTGTATCTGCCTGTCTCTCCCAGCGAAAACACTGGCCACTATCTGCGATTTTTTCAAGATCAAAATCATCGCGTACGGAAAGAATCATTTTTTACAGACACACAATGACGCCTATGACAGCGCCGAGAGCAATGCCGACCAGCACCTGAAGCGGCGTATGGCCGACGAATTCCTTCAACACCACTTCCAAAGGCTCCTCCCTTTCGATGCTTTTAAGCAGTTCATTGAGTACGGCAGAGTGCTTCTCGATTTCACGGCGGGAATTCATCGCGTCGTGGCAGGTAATCAGGGCAAAGAGTACGGAAACCGCAAATACTGCAGAATCGATCCCGCAAACGATTCCGCAGGAAACCGCTGCAGCCGTGACTGTAGCAGAATGGGAACTCGGCATACCACCGTCCCCTTTCAGGCGGGTCAAATCAACCTGGTGATACAGGATCGCATACAGAATCGTCTTAGAGGTTTGCGATATTGCCCAGGCAAGAAAAGAGGAAAGCAGGATCTTATTGTGCAAAAGAAGAATGAGCGTATTCATGTTGATTCTCCGGAGTCTGTTTACTGCATTTTTTGAGCAAAAAAGATCATTTCACTGTGTTATAAAAAACCTGCTGAATGGTTTGACTATTCAACAGGTTTCAATGATATTGCTTTTTTAAATGCTTATTTGTTGTCGCTGGAGGTTGTTGTCTCTGTGGAAGTTACACCGTTTTCCGTAGTTGTGGTGGTGGTTGTGGTTTCACCGTTCACAGTAGTGGAAACAGTGGTAGTGGAAGAGCTGCTTGTGGTGCAAGCTGCCAGAGCAAAGATCATAACAAAGACAAGCAGAAGAGCGATAATTTTTTTCATGAATATTTCCTCTTTAAAAAAATTGATATAATCCATCGTTTTATGTTCGACGAATGCTTTTTCTAAAAGCTTTCATATTATAGTCTTTGAATCAATCAATTTCAAGAGAATATTTAAAATTTAATCAAAATTTAAAGATATTCTGTTATTCGCAACTTAAAATCCGGTCAATTACGGGATAAATCTCTTCTTCCTTCTCATAGGAAAAGATGTGGAAATAATCGTCTCCGGTGAGCATGGCTGATAGATCAGTCTTCTTCGGGTTATAGAAGAGATAGCATGGCTTTCCGTATCGTTCAGCATAGGCGAGCTCATACCCGACTCCGAGAGACGGACATGTGACCTCTCCAATCACCAAATCGGATTCGCGCAGCCAGGCAGTATCCTGCTGGTAAATCAGTCGGTCTTCCCTGCTCTCTTTCAGATTCAGAAATCCGACGTGTTCAGTAAGTACGGTATCGGTTTTCTGAATATAAGTTACCATGCGGTGATAGAGCTCTGCGTCCACACGACCGCCGCGGATGGAACCCGCAAAATAAACTTTTTTGTTCATGAAAGATAACTCTTGAGAATCTGCTCCACTTCTGCACGTTCCGGCATAGAGCGTATGGCACCTTTTTTTGTGGTTACGAGGTATGCGGCCGCATTGGCAAAACGCAGCATCTCGATTCGCTGCTCCCGGGTCAGATTTTCCGTTCCGTTTTCCAGCACAAAGTTCAGCACACAGGCACAGAATGTGTCTCCCGCTCCGGTGGTTTCTATCGTTCCGCCGAGACGGAAAGACGGCACAAATACTTTTTCTGCATCGTAATAGTTATAGCTTCCCTCGGCACCGGCAGTGACATTCAGGATCCTGATGTTGGGGTATTTCTCCTGAAGGATGGCTGCGCCTCTGTCAAAATCCGCTTCACCGGTCATAAATTCGATTTCATTGTCCGCTATCTTCAACACATTACACTGGCTGAGGCCCCAGGAAATCTGCTCTTTCGCATCTTCAAGGCTGCCCCAGAGCGGTGGTCGGAGATTCGGATCAAAGGAGATCACGGCACCACCTTCCTTTGCAGCCGCTACGGCTTTCTTCGTTGCTGTACGCACGCCAGGATGTGTCATCGAAAGAGTACCGAAGTGGAAAATACGCGGGTTGGAAATCACCTCAAGAGGAAGTTCCTCCTCCCGCAGCATCATATCAGCACCCGGATTGCGGTAGAAAGAGAAGTCCCTGTCTCCGTTAGGAAAGGTTTTGACAAAGGCAAGCGTTGTATGCACTTCTTCATCAAACAGCAGATAATCCATGCAGATGCCGGCTTCCCGGGTGCAGGTGTATAGCTGATCCCCGAACATGTCCTTTCCGACTTTTCCGACAAAAGCCGTTTTCCTGCCCAATCTGTTGAGCATCGCCAGCACGTTGCAGACAGCGCCGCCCGGATTGGCTTCCATCAACGGATTGCCCTGTTCTGAAAGACCGTTTTCCGTAAAATCAATGAGGAGCTCACCCAGAGCGACAACGTCAAAGCTGTTTTTCATGATACTGCCTCCAAATATAAAAATTATAAGGATAAAACACAATAACTACCGGCTTGCATTTTTAGAGACATCCCCGTCAGCAGAACATCTCCGTAAGAGAGCAGGATGTCAGCGGGGAGAGCTTCCTGAGGAACGGTAAAGACGACAGGCGTTTCTGACGGATTGATGGCAATCAGCAGGGATTCCTCGAAGCTTTTCCTTATATAGGCCAGCGGATTGCCTTTCCCATCCGAAAGAAATTCAAAGTCTGCATCTCCGGAGAGAGCACTGTGCTGTTTCCGGAAGACGATCAGTTTTTGAATATGGGAAAAAAGCGAGTCAGGATCAGCTTGCTGCGCTTCAACCGTAGGCCGGTCAGGTTCGGGGTCAATCGGAAGATATAAGCTCTCCGGAGAAGCCGATGAGAAGCCTGCATTGACGCCGCGTCCCCACTGCATCGGGGTACGGGAACCTGTGCGTTCATAACCGCCTTCTTTGGATTTCAGACCATGAACATATCGCATGCCGATTTCGTCCCCGTAATAGAGGAAGGGGCAGCCGGGCATTGTCAGTAGAAAGGCAAAGGCGAGCTTGCTCTCCTCCGGGGTCAATGTTTCCCGCATGCGAATCATATCATGGTTGCCGGACGGGATACAGATGAGTCCTTTGCCCTTTGTTTCAGTATAAGCTTCCTGATAATAAGATACAAAGTCCTCCAGGTTTTTCCGGCCGGTGCGGGAAAAATACGGATTATCCCGGAAGAGGTCCATATAGTGTGAAGGGCCGGTGTGAAGCAGAAAATCCATATGGAAACCTGCTTCCAGGGCCTGAGCGGGAATCCCCCATTCAGATACCAGAACAGCCTCGGGATAAGCTCCGTTCAGAAATGTGCGAACCTTTTTCCAGAGCTCAATGGTGTGGATCCTTCCCTCATCTTCTTTGACAAGGCTGCCTGCCATATCAACGCGAAACCCGTCACACCCGAGATCCAGCCAGAAGGACATGATGTCCTGAATCTTGAGCCGCATGCGTTCAGCCTCAGGAGAATCCCATGAAAACTGCCAGGGCTCCGTAACCTTGCCGAAGCCGTAGTTCAGGGCGGGCTGCGTAGAGAAACAGTTGAATGCAGCCATTCCGGGCCGTTCCGAGATTCCGCTCAGGAAGCCGGCAATCCCCTGATAGTATTGCCACCGCGGGCCGCCCACGCGCCAGATATACCGGTCTGTTGACGAATTCTGTTCATCTTTGCAGGATTCCAGAAACCACGGGTGATCAATCGCCGTGTGGCCGGGAACGAGATCCAGCAGGAGGTGCATGCCTCGTTCGTGGACCGCTTCACACAGGTGTTTGAGATCTTCATTGGTCCCGTAGCGCGGGGCAACGGAATAATAGTTCCGTACATCATAGCCGGCGTCGAAAAAAGAGGAATCAAAACAGGGATTCATCCAGATTGCGTTCACACCCAGTTCCTGCAGGTAGGAGAGCTTCTGTTCAATTCCACGGAAGTCTCCGATGCCGTCTCCGTTGCTGTCACAAAAAGACTGCGGATAAATCTGATAGAAAATCGCATCCCGGAGCCAGCTGGTCATGGATTTTCCTCCCCTTTGCTATCTGTAAGGTCATACTTCTCCACCGACAGGAATACTTCTCTGTCAGCCGAAAACAGGATATCTTCTGCAGAGAAAGGCGCATAAAGCGTAGAAGATGCAGCCTGCTCCCCACCGTTGACAAATACTTCAAAGCTGTACTTGTCCAGCAACAAACGAAAGCTCAGAGCTCCGTCGCGAAAAGATACGGGAAATTCCCGTACATGAGCAATGTCACGCGGAAAGCCGCACCGGGTTCGATCGATCCGCATGGTTCCTTTTTCAGGATAACAGGAAATCTCGGTATAAAACCCGCTACCGCAGGCAAGCTTCATAGTAAAGCAACGGTATGGCTCACCTTTACCCGGGTTGATATCCAGGGTAAGATCCAAAATACGGCCGCGGACACCCGTGATACTTTGCTCTTCCCGAATGGTTAAATTCTCTGCGAAAACCGGGTTGGACCGGAAGGCTTCGATCTCGCGTACCGGCCACTGGCAGAGACGGTTGTTGCGTACATGGAGCTCGCGCGGGAAAGTCATTTGACCGAAAAAGGGCAGGCCGTCAGGAGGATACTTGGAGCTGTCCCAGTTCTGCATCCAGGCAATCATAATTCTGCGATTGTCAGATGTCAGCAGAGTCTGAGTCGCATAAAAATCAAGGCCGTAATCGATCGAATGAACAGATTCATCCGAAAAACGACAGTGATCACGGTCAAAATGCCCGATATGGCAGGCTGTGCCGTTGCCCGGATGAAATTCAAAACCGGAAGGACGCATACCGAGAGCGCTGTGAAGAAGAACATATTTTCCATCCAGCGGAAAAAGATCCGGACACTCCCACATGGGTCCGTCTTCTTCAGTGCAGGAGAGAGGAACTCCCCACAGCTCCCAGTGCAAGCCGTCAGCGCTTCGGAAAAGAAGGATCTGTCCCCTGCCTGAACGGTTGCGGTTGGCTGCCACGGCGTAATAGGTGCCGCCTTCTCTCCAAATTTTCGGATCCCGAAAATCCCCGATGCTGCTGCCCTCAGGGAGAAGATCTGCCCCGATAACCGGGTTGGAAGGGATCTTTTCGTAGTTTATTCCATCCCCGATCGCGACACACTGCGTCTGGAAGACATCCGTTCCACCGTCGTCACGATCTTCCTTCCGGACACCTGTATAGAGCAGCAGATGTTTTCCGTCAGGCATTTCCACTGCACCGCCGGAAAAACACCCGTCCCGGTCATATTCACGATCCGGTGCAAGCGCTGCAGGAAGCAATTCCCAGTGAAAAAAGTCCTTTGTTTTTGCATGCCCCCAGTGCATCGGACCCCAGCAGACGTCATAGGGATAATACTGGAAGAAGAGATGGACTTCTCCCTGATAAAAAGCAAAGCCGTTCGGATCGTTGATCCAGCCTGCACCACCGGTTAGATGATACTCGGGCAGAGAAGACTCAGCTTCTCTGCGCTTTTCTTCCTCATACCGGCGTGCCTTGCTCAGCATCTGTTCAGTCATTCTGTCCTCCTGCAGACACGGCATTGCTGCCGATCAGCCATTGAAAGCCATATCCGGGCAGGAACAGCGTCTCCTCATGGAAAGGCTCTCCCGTAAGGAGACTGTTGCTTCCTTTCGCCGGATTACAGATCTCACAGGGATTTTCAGAGAAATTGAATACAGCGGTAATGAGCTCTCCGTCAAAGCAACGTCGAATGCCAAGTACCGCGTTGGAACCGGTGTCAAACACTTCTGCAGCAGCGTCAGCACGGAATGCTCTGTGGTCAGCCCTGAGCTTTTCCAGCTGACGGAGAGAGGCAAACAATCTACCCTGTACGGTTTCCGGATCAGAGCGCTTTTCTGCCAGATCCCAGCGGAAACGTCCACGATGGACGTAGCGGCTGTCAGACCACTTTTCGGGGTTTTCGCGATAGGAATAGTCATTAAGCTGGCCAATCTCATCTCCGCTGTACAGCACAGGCAGGCCGCTCTGCGTCAGCATCATGGCGTGCAGCATCAGATCACAGCGCAAGGCTAGATCTGTCTTTTCAGGGGTATCTGCCGTTTCCAGGCCACAGAGAGAAGCCGTTGTCCCGCAAAGGCGCGCGTCTCCGAGGCGCGGATCATCGTTGTATAGCTCACCGCGGGAAGGGCTCCCCTGCCAGGCACCGGTAAACCAGTCATTCAGGTACTTTTTATGGGGAACTTCCCTGTTGCCGAACTGAAGAAGCCACGGGTAGTCCAGCCCCCAGCCGATATCGTCATGACAGCGAAGATAGTTCTGGAAGAGGTGATGCCCTGGCAGTGAGAAAACCTGCTCAAGCTGACGCTTCAGAAGGCGTACATCCCTTGTAGCCAGTGTGTGCCAGGTAGTGCACATGGTAGTGACATTGTAGAGCATCTGGCATTCGGGCTTGGCAGGTGTGCCGAAATAGGGAGCTACCTTCTGTGGCTCCATCACAACCTCCCCGAGAAGAAGAACGCCGGGACAAACAATATAGCATGCCAGATTCATCATCCGGGCAAGTGTGTGGACCTGCGGAAGATTGCGGCAATCCGTTCCCAACTGTTTCCAGATATAAGGGATTGCATCCAGCCGGATCACATCCATCCCACGGTTTGCGAGGAAAAGAAGATTATCCGTCATGTCATTGAAAACCATTGGGTTAGCGTAATTCAGATCCCACTGGTAGGGATAGAAAAACGTCATGACAACTTTGCCACAGTCATCCAGCCATGTGAAATTTCCGGGTGCCGTAGTCGGGAAGACCTGGGGCACTGTCTGCTCGTATTGATTCGGAATGTCCCAGTTGTCAAAGAAGAAATATCGGCTGCGTGCCACTTCATCCCCTGCTCTGGCAGCTTTCGCCCATGCATGGTCCTCACTCGTGTGATTCATCACAAAGTCCAGGCAGAGGCTGATTCCTTTCTCATGGCAGACATCCGAAAGCTCTTCCAGATCTTCCATCGTGCCGAGCTCCGGCTGCACGCAGCGGAAATCTGCAACAGCATATCCACCGTCGCTCCGCTCCTTTACGGTTTTAAGCAGCGGCATCAGATGCAGGTAATTAACGCCGCATTCCTGCAAATAGGGCAGTTTTTCCTGTACCCCTTTCAGAGTGCCGGCAAAGGCATCCACATACATCATCATCCCAAGAAGCTGATTGCTGTAATACCAGTCGGGATCCAAAAGCCGTTTTTCATCCAGGTAACGGAGTGAGGCACGGCGCTCCTGATAATTGCGGCGAAGCATTTCAAGAAAGTATTCAAATGCAGCCGTGTCATTATGATAAAGCTCACAGTAAAGCCACTTCAGTTCGTCGTAGCATTCACGGAGACGTTCTTCCATTTTTTCAAAATCATTCATTCGTTGTTCCTCTTAAGATTGGGTTTCATTTTGTTCTTGGTTTTCTTCCAGTTTTCGGAATACGTCACCCAACAGCATACAGCTGACATAGCAGGGCAGGCTGATTCCGAACAGGAAAAGAACCGGAGCCATAAGCCGGATAAAAGTAATACAGGCAAGCCAGAAGCCGACGGTAAACATCAGCATCAGCAGCGTCCGCGGGAAGAAGCCAATAGCAAGGATCACTGCGTTTTTCAGTATTACGAACAGAGAATTCTCATACCGGGAAAGCAGGGCAAAAGCATAGGAAAAAAAGGCCAGGCAAAGGAAAGCAATGGCTGCAATACCCACGCGAAAAACAGGAGCATATGCCAGTGCGGCCAGGTAATCAAAATACAACAGCGCGGCAGCAGCCAGGAAAAGAAGACCAAGGAGTATTCCACGTTTGAAGTTTGCACGAAAGGAATGAAAATAACCTCTGACAACTGAGCTGCCCTCTTGGCGGATCATACGAAAACACACATCATCCAGTGCTGTAACAGCTGCGCCTATGGTAAAAATCGGAAGAGAGCACAGAATCGCAAGCAGATTCAGCACAAGGAGATCGGCCGCTGCCGAGAGCCCGCTCATGATCGGGCCGTCCTGATCAAAAAAGCGTTTGATACCCTTTCACCTTCCCTATCCAGAATAATAAAATATTATACTATAAAAATGTGCAAAAGAGAAGTGTTGCCCCACCATGTTTGGGGTGGGGCAACGAAGTATTTCACTGTAAAAAAGGTAACGACTTAGCCTTTGACCGCTCCGGACGCAACGCCCTCTACTATATAGCGCTGCAGGAACACGTAGAGGATCAGAATCGGCAGCATGGCGAGAAGCAAAGCAGCCATTACGAGGCCGATATCGGTGGAATACGTGCCGTAGAAAGCCTGTGTAGCAATAGGAATCGTATAGAGGTTTTTCTTTGTCAGCACAAGGCTCGGGAGCAGGTAGTCATTCCAGTAAGCCATGGCATTGATAATGCCGACGGTTGCAATGGTGGGCTTGAGCAGGGGGAAGACAACCTTCCACCAGGTCTGCCAGCGGGTGCAGCCGTCAATAGTGGCAGCTTCTTCCAACGCGACAGGAATATTCGTCTTAATCGCACCATGGAACATAAACACTGCCATGGAGACGGAGAATCCGACGTGCATCAGGATCAGCGTCAGCCTGTGGTTGAGCACATTCAGGATACCGCCGTAAACGGACACCAGGGGTACCATCAGCACCTGGAACGGGATAACCATCGAGGCAATCATCAGGGAAAAGATGAAAGTGCAGAACTTCCAGTTGCCATTACGCACGATAACAAAACTCGTCATGGAAGAGACAAGAATCGTCAAAACCGTGGCGCAGCTTGTGATGATGAGAGAGTTTCCGAACACCGTCCAGAACTTCATCTTCTTCATCGCTTCAGGGAAGTTAGCCAGCGTAAAGCCGTGAGCACCGATCAGTGCAAGAGGATTCTTTACGATATCGGCTTTGGTTTTGAAGACGTTGATGACAACCATGATAAAGGGGAAAATAAAGCAGACAAACAGAACCAGAAGAACGACCCACATAATAGCGTGGGAGATTTTCTTTTGCCGTGCGGCTCTTTCGTTTTCAGTCATTATGCTTCCACCTCTCCTCTCTTACCGACCATTACCTGCGTGACACCGACGATGGCGCACACCAGGAAGAGGATAACCGCCTCAGCCTGGCCGAGGCCGTAGTTCTTGTATGTGAAGGCCTGGTTGTAAACATGCATAGCCGCCATGACAGAAGATCCGAACGGTTCGCCCTTGGTAAGGGAGAGGTTCACATCGTACACGACGAAGCATCTTGTAATGCTCAGGAAGATGCACTGCACAAAGCTGGAGCGCATCAGGGGGATTGTGACGTTCTTCATTGCCTGGGACGGTGTGCAGCCGTCGATCATGGCAGCTTCCTGCACGTCCTTGGAGACGCTCATAAAGCCTGCAACATAGATCAGCATCATATAACCTGCATACTGCCAGACAGATACCAGAATCAAACAGAACATTGCTCCGTTCGGCGTTGAAAGCAGTGATACGGTAGTCCCGCTGCTGATTGCATTCCCAATGGCGACAAAAGCACGGTTAAAGACAAACTGCCAGATATAACCGAGAACGATACCGCCGATCAGGTTCGGCACGAAGAAGCCTGCACGGAAGAAGTTCTGACCCTTGACGCCGCTTGTTACGAGATAAGCAAGTGCAAAGGCTACAATGTTGATAAAAATAACTGCAAAGATCGAGTAGATCATCGTGCGGCCCATCGCCTGCCAGTAAGTTGTGTCTTTAAAGGCATTGGCGAAATTCTCAAGCCCCACGAACGGCTTAGAAAGGCTGGTACCATCCCAGCTCGTGAGAGTGAGGTAAAGGCCGTAGATAAACGGTACAATCACTACGGCGAGGAACAGGATCGTACCGGGCCCGGCGAACATCAGATACTGCTTGAGTTTATAGGAGGTCGTATTTTGCTTCACAAAAATTCGCTTCCATTCTGCCACCATAGATTTCTTGTCACACGGTGCGGGTGGCCGTCAGCATCGTGAATGGGAAAACCGGGCATCAGAGGCATCCGATGCCCGGTAAGGGATCTATGCGAACAGATCAGTGTGCGCCGACTTCGGCAGTTGCCCAGTAATCCGTGATTTCCTGTGCAAGAGCTGCACGGTCGATCTGGCCGGCGAGGTACTTCTGGAAGGAGATACCATTCTTGGCATAGTGATCGTCCGGAGCGTAGCGATAGTCAGCAATCATGGATCCGGTGTCAACATAGGACTTGACAGATGCGCCGAGAGGATCGGAAACAGGCAGTTCGATATTGGCAAATGCCGGAACGAGTGCGCAGGTGTTGACAAGGAATTCCTGGCCGGCTTCATCGAATACGAGCCAATTCAGGAAGTCCTTTGCAGCCTGCTGCTGCTCTTCGGAAACAGTGTTGTCAATGAAGAAGTACTTGGAACCGCCGCCGACGAGCTTGGTGTTGTACTCATCAAGTGCAGAGGGAACAGGCATCATGCCCATATTCTCGCTGTAGTCAAATGCGCTGATGTTAGCCCAGTCCCAGTTACCGCCGAATTTGAAAGCGATCTCGCCTTCGGCGAGCATCATTTCGGTGTCTTCACGGACAGCGGAGAGAGGAGCACTCTTCATCCAGTTGTTGTCCTTCATGACATCAAAGGTGTCCATAAGAGCGTTGAAAACGGGATCTTCAGCAAGCTTAACACTGCCGTCTTTAATGCCGGCGATGAAGGCATCGGGATCCGGCTGCATCTCATAGACCTGCTGGAGGTAGTGTGCACCGAGAGACCAGTCTTCCTTCTGAAGGCCGGTGGGAGTCTCCATGCCGCCGGCAATCAGCTTGTCAATGAGAGCCTTGAAGTCATCCGTGGTTCTGATTGCTGCAGGATCGAATGCTTCACCGGTTACCTTTTCAATGGCATCAGCATTGTAAAGGATACCGCGTGCTTCCACGCAGACAGGGAAACCGAGGACTTTACCGTCAACAGAGATGGCCTGTGTTGTTTCGGCAACCCAGGGTTCACCGGAGACGTCAAGTGCATGGTCGGGGCCGAGGGAGAAGATGTCCTTCGCGTCAACCATGGAGAGGACGTATGGGTCATTGGAGGCATACTTGGTGGACATGTGTGCTGCGACCGTGTCGCTGGAGTAGTAAACTTCTACATCTACATCATGGGTGTCGGAATACTCTGCTGCCATTTCTTCCATCTGGCTCTGGATTTCCATCTTGGAGTTGAAGATGGTCAGCTGAACTTTCTTTGCAGCAAATGCGCTGCCGCTGCAGCATGCAAGAGCCACAATCATCGTGAGGGTAAGGAGAAGTGCGATTGCTCTTTTTTTCATAGGGTTTTCCTTCCTTTTACTAATTTTTGAGCTGCGTGAAACGTTACACAGTCAATGAATAAAAAGTATCATAAGTGCTTTGGAAAGTCAATTCTATTTTTCACATTACCCTAAGTTTGGTAATATCATACAAATTTAGGTTCAAAATATTGTTAATTTTGCACAGATACAAAGTTCTTGTATCTGCGCAGAAATCCGATATAATGAAATAAAACGTTTCATCAAAGGTAAAAAAGAAAGGATGTGACGGTTTGATGAAGAAAACCAGTCAGCCTACCATGAAAGATGTGGCCCGGGAGGCCGGTGTTTCCCTCGGAACGGTATCCAAAGTCATCAATCACGTATCCGTCGGCGATGCCTACCAGAAGCGTGTGGAAGCCGCCATAGAAAAACTCGGTTATCAGGTTAACAACTATGCACGAGGGTTAAAAACAAATAAAACATATTGCATCGCCTTGCTGATGCCCTCTCTCAAGCATCCGTTTTTTGCTGTTTTAACGGACGCACTTACGGAAAGCCTGATGCATCATCAGTATCGTGCACTTCTGATGATCACGAACTACGACCCGGAGGCTGAGAAGAAATGCTTTCTGCTCGGTCAGCAGAATAAGGTAGACGGCGTTATAGCGCTCACCTATCATCCCAATCTGGCTGAAATCGATGATTCAACCCCGATCGTAACGTTTGACCGCCATCTCCCCGGACGAATTCCCTGCGTTTCATCCGACAATTATCGTGGAGGAGAACTTGCCGCGGAAAAACTGATTGAGTTTGGCTGCAGAAAACTGCTCTTCCTGGGAACGGGTCCGGAAATTCTCGGAGAAACGGACAAGCGGGAATCAGGATTTGAAAACGCCTGCCGGAAAGCAGGCGTAGAATATGAGCGGCTCTCTCTCAGACTCGGTGATTCTGAAGAACCGCTGCTGCAATATCTGGAATCCGAGATCCGGAACGGGAAGTTACCCTTTGACGGAATTTTCTGCAAGACAGACTGGGTTGCCGTAAGAGTCAGAAATTATCTGGAACAGAAGAAGATCCGTGTTCCCGAAGACGTCCAGATTATCGGGTATGACGGTGTTCCGGATTACAATTCCGGTGCTCTTCCCTGCTCCACAATCGTACAGCCGATCCCGCTGATGGCGGAAACGGCTGTAAATCTGATCCTGAGAGACGGAGAATCTTCCGCTCCGGTCAACATCTGTCTTCCTGTGCATTTTGCTTTTGGCGGGACGACGCATAAATAGCATCTGCTCTCTTCCACAGTTCAGAGGCATAGAGAAAGTACCCCAGGCGGTCAAAGGAAGGTGCACATTTTGAGATGGTAAACGCGTGATATCCGTCCTGTCTGATACCCTGTTCATTCAGGCAGGACCAGGCTTTTTCCAGACTGTTTTCGATCCGCGGATCTTCAGGGTCCTGGGCATCATAGCACTCTGCCAGATTGCACAGTGTGACGGCCCTGTCATTTTCAGTGCCGGGGCACTTTTCCAGAACAGCGTAAGCAAGCTGAAAGTACCTCTCTGCTGAAGAAAAATCCCGAACATCGGTAAAAGAAAGCGCCATATTGTTGTACAGCCCCGCAAAACGGTAGTCCCCGGGATCCAGATGTTCTGCATAGACGCGGGCAACATGCCGGAAGATCGGGATGGACTGCTCAGCCCGGCCAAAACACTTCAGCGTTGTAGCGGCGTTGAGCAGGATTGTTGCACCCGAAACCGTGCCGCCGAGTGTATGCGCGTGCAGAAGCGTCAGCACTTCATTGACCGTACGGATCCCCTTCTCCTCCTTCAGAGAACGGCGAACCTGCCCAAGCAGTTCGCTGAGGATCGTGAGCTCCGCCCGCCAGTCTTTCCGGCTGCGGGCTTTTTCCAGCCACTGATCCAGATAGGCTTCGGCCTCCGCCTCCCGGCCGGAATTGTTCAGCTCGTCAAGCCCTTTGATGATGGCGGGAACATCCAGAGGATGTTCAACGGGAGAAGTGTCCGGTGTTCCGGTATACAGTGAGGCATTAAAACAGCAGCAGGGCTCGGTATAGTCAGCCATGGACCTTTTTTCCTTTCCCCTTTACGGGAATCTGTACCAGGAGAATAGCTGCAAACATGATCACGCAGCCTACAGCTTCCCGGGTTGTCATTCTTTCTTTCAGAATGACCGAACCGGCGATCACGGCAAATACCGATTCCAGGCTCATCAGGAGAGAAGCAATCGTGGGATCGGTATATTTCTGCCCAACCAGCTGCAGCGTATAGCCCGCCCCGGCAGATACTACACCGCAGTAGAGAATCGGCACCGCGGCGGTAACGATTTTTTCCCAGCTCGGTTCTTCCGTGATAAAGGCCAGAACTGCCGAAACCACACAAACCATCAGTGACTGAATAGCGGCGATCCGAACAGGATCGCCTTTTCTTGTAAAGTGATCGGCACAGAGAATATGGCCGCTGAACAGCACAGCACAAATGCAGACCAGGGTATCTCCATGTGTGAGGCGAAATCCTTCTTTCACACAGAGCATATACATCCCCGCAACGCCGATCAGCACGCCGATCCATACCAGCAGAGTATTTCTTTTGCGAAACAGGACAAAATTGAAAACCGGAACAAGCAGCATATAGAGAGCTGTGATAAAGCCCGCCTTGCCGGCCGACGTGGTCAGCATCCCGATCTGCTGGAAAAGACTGGCGGCCGTAAGAAAAACGCCGCAAAACAACCCACCGACAAGGGTCGCCTTTCGGTAGGCTTTTTCCTCCTCGTCAGTACGGACAGGGGGATTTCTCTTTTCTCTCTGCCGAAGCAGAAAAGATACTGCCCAGATTGCGAGAGAAGCGAGGCTCATTCTCGCTGCAGTAAAGGTAATCGGCTCAATACTCTCCATCCCGACGCGCTGAAAAGCAAACGAGGTTCCCCAGATCATTGCAGTCAAGGTCAGAAGAAGGCTGCCGAGTGTGTTTTTCTGCATATTATCAGAATTGCAATTTTATTCCGGCTGACGGCCGTTGCAGAGATAGAAGATTGCCAGAAGCCCCGGCCCGCAGTGCGCTCCGATTACCACGCCGAGAGAGGAAATCCGGATTTCACCGAAATCCGGATGGGCTTTTCTCACCGCATCACGGATATACTCGGCATCCTGAAAGCAGTCGGCATGCAGAATAAGCATCTGACGCCCGGCGGTATCCACGTCGCTGAGATCGTGCAGGATCCCGCTGAGAATAGCTTCGAGTGCTTTTTTACGGCCGCGTGCCTTCTGAACGACGTTCAGCGTGCCTTCATCCGGCACGTACAGGACCGGTTTGATATTCAGCAGAGACCCGACCAGTGCAGACGTGTTGGAAACTCTCCCGCCCCGCTTGAGGTAATTCAGATCGTCCACGGTGAACCGGTGGGCGATTTTCAGCTTGTTGGCTTCTCCCCAGGCGATTACCTCGTCAAAGGAAGCTCCATTTTCCATACGGGAAACACATTCCATCACCAGAAGTCCGAGACCGCCGGAGATGCAGCGTGTATCCATCACAACAAGCCGCCTGTCCGGAAACTCTTCGCGCACGGTCTCGGCAGCGCTCTGGCAGTTCTGATAGGATTTGGACATTTTTTCCGACATGTCAAGGAACAAAACGTTTTTCCCGGTTCCCAGAAGCTGCCGGAAGAAATCCTCATAGACGAAGGCGTTGATCATAGACGTAGTCAGAAGATCCCCTTTGCGCATCCCGGCATAGATCTTCTCCCGGTTTTCCTCACGGCAGTCATCCTCTGCTGCTGTTTCATTGATAGTAAAGGTGTAGGAGAGGAACGGTATCTGATGTTCATCCAGCCAGGTACGCGGCAGGTCAGAGGTGGATGTGGTGGCAATAATATAATCCGGCATTGTGTTATCTCCTGTTAACTATTTTATCTTTTAAATATATTGTAGAATTCTTTTGCGAATTCTTCCGGTGAGAGTTCAAACAGACGCTCTGCAGTTTCTTCCGCTTCCTGGATGTTATCCATCATGCCGATTGCAGTTTCACGGAAATCATGAAACAGCTCTTTTCCGATCCTGCGTAATTTTTCCTGCTCGCCCATTCTCTGCGCCGTCATGGAAACAAGAAGATCGGAGGTATCTTTTTTCCTCTTCGGCAGCAGGCCTGCTTTTTTCTGTTCCAGAACCCACTCATAACGCTCAAAAGCTGCGGATACACAGTCCTCCCAGGAGAGATAGATTTCGTCCATTGCATTCTGGCCGACTTCATAAAGACGAGAGAGATCTCCGCAGATTTTACCGAGCAGGGCTGCAAGGGCTTCGGGCGTCTCATCAATCAGGAATCCGTTATGCCCGTCGGTAATACCTTCCGCAGCGCAGGAATCCCGTATCAGGACACTGGCAAGGCCGCAGGCGGCTGCTTCCCGCACCACAAGGCCGTTGGTGTCAAATGTGGAGGGGAACAGGAAAAGATCTGCCCGTGTATTCCAGGCGCGCAGTTTGTCGCGTTCATAAATCGGGCCGGTAAAGATACACTTGTCGGATATACCGAGTTCCTTGGCCTTTTGCTCAAGCAGACCCTGATCCGGACCCTTTCCCACGAAAACCATCCGGAAATCCTGTCCCGTTTCGGAGAAAAGCTTCAGAGCATCAAGAATCAGCGGAAGACCTTTATACGTCATCATCCGCCCGACAAACAGGAGAACCGGAACTCCCTGAGGGAGATCATAGCCTGCCGTCACTTCGGCAACCGTATTCTCCGGCACGCGTCCCTTTGCAAAATCAACGCCATTGGTCATTACATGGGTCTCTCCGGAAAAGCCAAGCGCTTTCAGGCTCTCCCCTGCTCCTTTACTGACGACCCAGACATCATCACACGCTTCGATATTGTTCACCATGAGGCGGATCCCTTCATCTGCCACAGGGCGGAGTTTTACCGTGCGCCGGATATCAATATCATATTTGGTATGGTAAGTAAAAATAACGGGAGCATCCGTCTTCTCCCGAAGGATTCTTGCAATTACCGTTGCCGAAGCCGGGCAATGGGTATGAATCACATCCGGGGAGAAGGAAGCAAGCTCGGAGACAGCTCTCTCTTCAAAAGGATCACCCGTGCGGTATCCGCTGGCAAGCGCTGTGGTATTATAGCTCCGATACGGCACTACCCGGTACGGATAAGAAGAATAGTCAGTATCCGGGTAATACGGGGTTCCGACGACAACTTCACAGCCATGGTCCTGATGCAGATAATTGGCATAATTCATAACGACGTTTACAACCCCGTCGATCACGGGAGGAAACGAATCGTTGAGAAGACATACATTCATGCTGAAAAAAGAAACCTCCTGAAAGGGAAAATCAGAAACAAAAAACAAAGAATATGCTGTAAAACGAAATCGCTTTACAGCATATCTGGCACCCACGAGGGGATTCGAACCTCCGACCTATCGCTTAGGAGGCGATCGCTCTATCCTGCTGAGCTACGTGGGCTTATCCACAAGCTTCGTTATTCTACCGCAGAATGCAGCGTCTGTCAACAAAAATCATCAACGCATGTATTTACAAAAGGAACATATTTTTTTACCAATTTGTTGTTTTCAAAGAGAATAAACTATGCTATAATGCACCGCTGTATGACTAAAGAAAGGAGTAAGTTTCGATGAACAAGACTCAGCTGATCAAGAAAGTTGCTGAAGAGTCCGGTCTGACTCACATTAAGGCTGCTGCAGTTGTAGAAAATGTTTTCTCTGCAATCGTAGATTCTGTCGCAGCAGGAGAGAATGTTTCCATCCTTGGATTTGGCACTTTTGAAAAGAAGCATCGTAATGCCCGCGTTGGCCGCAATCCCCTGACGGGCGCAACGATGGAATTCGCAGCAAGCGATACTCCGGTTTTCAAACCCGGCAAAGCATTCAAAGAAAAAGTGAATGGCTAATAGATGCTGAGGCTCCCTGTGAGCCTCAGTTTTTGTATCAAACTGAATGAGATTTCATTATAAAACCCCGAGTCGGATTCATTTCCGTCTCGGGGATATCTTTAGAATAGAAAACCTTAAGGTTTAGGACCAGGACCAGGTTTGGGACCCGGACCGGGAACGTCAAAAGGCGGTGCCGGGTGTGGATCTGAAACACCAACTGTATGAGAGATATGTTCAAAACTGGCATTCGGCAGCTGACCTGTCGGGCTCAGGGGGACATCCCACCAGGAACACGGAGAGGGATCGTACCAGGAGCAGGGGGACGGATCATACCAGGAGCAATCCCACCAGGGGTCATAGCACGGAGAGCAGCCCCACCAGGGATCCCACTGGGCAAGCAGCGTCCAGATCGAGTCATCCTTCTTGGGTGTTGAGCAGGAATAGCTGGGCTGATAGGTCCAGATTTTTGCGATGTCGGTATACACCGGTCCGCCTTCTCCCGTGAAACAGGCCTGCACGAGGCAGCCGTTCATGGAAGCGGGAATTCCGCTGAGATAAAGCGTATCATTGTTTACGCCGGAGACTGACAATCCGGGGACATAGGCAGGGCCTTCGTTTGCAGGGATAATCAGGCTTGCGTCAGAGCTGGCAAGGTACCAGGTGATCGACGTGGCGTTCACGGCATGTGCAATGAACATGCATGCACCACCGTTTGGAACCGTCTCACTGGTCGGGCTCTTGGTTACAGCTACCTTACGAACTACCGCACCGCCCACAGATGTTGTATTAAAAGGACCGGGGACCGCGGTTGCTTTGGTGTCCGCTGCAACAGGCTGCGCAACGACTACCGGTGCGGGGACGACCGGAGCGGGCACAGTTTCCGTAACCGGGGCTTCGGGAGCTTTGACAGGTTCTGATGCAGCGGCAGGTGCATCAACAGAAACAACTGCTGCCCCGCAGTAGGAACAGAACAGACTGTCAGACGGAATCTGCTTGCCGCACTTCCTGCAGAACAAGGCATCATCAGCAAAAGCCTGCACACCGAGTGCCAGAACAAAAAGCACTGCAAGGGTCAGGCACAAAAACCGCTTCATGGATCTTCCTCCTTTATCAGGCTATCATTGCTTTCAAGATTACATAACCACAACTTGAGGTTACATAACTGCAAAGCCACTACTACTAGTGACATTATACCTTATCAAGGTGACAAAAGCAAGAGAAAAGCATAAAAAGAGAGAATCGTTTTCAGAACATGATGCCGGCGTCCAGAAATGAAAAGGTATCCTCTCCACTGACGATAATATGATCGAGCAGCGGAATGCCGAGCACGCCGAGGGCTTCGGAAAGCCGTCTCGTTACGAGGCGGTCTTCCTCTGAGGGAGAAACGTCTCCGTCCGGATGATTATGCGCGATAATACAGGCTGAGGCATTGTTTTTCAAGGCAAGCTCTGCCGTGCGGCGCACATCGACGTTGACACTGTTGACAACGCCCCGGCTCACTTCCACCTGTCTCTTGAGGGCCTTTCCGGCGTCCAGACAGAACAGAAGGAACCGCTCACTGCCCTCCCCGGCAAAGCAGCTACGGGCAAGCTGAGCCGCCGCAGCGGTAGAGTCAATCACCTTTCGCTCCCGTTTGTTCCGCCCGCTTTCGCTCTTCCGATAGAGCTCGGGAATCAGACGAATCAGCACTGCTGTGCTTTCCCCGACTCCGTCAACCCGGCAGAGATCCTCCACGGAAGCGGAGAAAACTCCGTCAAGCGAGCCGAACTCCTCCAGGAGAGCATGGGCAAGCGGGTTGGTGTCCCGCCGGGAAACGGCATAGAACAGAAGAAGCTCCAGCGCACGCACCTCACTGAAGGATTCCGCGCCGAGGCTGATAAATTCCTGCCTCAGACGTTCCCGATGACCCTGATGCACCTGTTCCGGTTTCATGCAGCCTCCTTATATCAAAACGTGCCGTTGATGTCCATCGAAGCGTAGGCGTTGAGATCACTCCCGGCTGTATGGCCGGCAAGGAACTCATAATAACCCTGTGCGCCGATCATCGCGGCATTGTCTCCGCATAGGCGAAGAGGCGGGATGAAAAGCTCCAGACCGCGCTGTTTTGCAGCTTCGGTAAAATCGCGGCGGATGACAGAGTTAGCAGCGACGCCTCCCGCAATTACAAGCTTTTTATAACCGAGCTCATCCGCTGCCATCATGGCACGGGGAACGAGGCTCTCGGAAACAGCTCTCGTAAAGGAAGCTGCAAGGGCACTGCGGTCGATCTCCTTCCCTGTCTGCTCGGCATGGTGCACGAGATTGATGACAGCGGTTTTCAGCCCGGAAAAGCTCATATCATACGGGTTATCTTCAATATGTGCCTGGGGGAAGACATATTTTTTGTCATCCCCGCCCTGTGCAAGCTGGTCAATCGGCTTTCCGCCGGGATAGGGCAGGCCGAGAACACGGGCTGTTTTATCAAAGCACTCCCCTGCCGCATCATCTCTTGTGTGGCCGAGAATACGCATGTCGGTATAGTCCCGCACATCGGCAAGAAGCGTGTTCCCGCCGGAAATGGCGAGACAGAGAAACGGAGGTTCCAGCTCGGGATAGGCGATGTAATTGGCCGCCATGTGCCCACGGATGTGATGCACCGGGATCAGGGGGACGCCGAGTGCCAGTGCACATGCCTTGGCAAAATTCACGCCTACCAGGACGGCACCGATCAGGCCGGGTGCGTAGGAAACCGCAACCGCGTCGATCTCCTGCCGGGTGATGCCGGCTTCCTTCAGCGCACGCTCGGAAAGAATGGAAATCACTTCCACATGGCAGCGGGATGCGATTTCCGGGACGACACCGCCGTAAACGGCGTGCAGGTCGGCCTGGGAATAAATCTGGTCCGACAGGACACGGCGGCCGTCTTCCACAACGGCCACGGCTGTTTCGTCACATGTGGATTCAAAAGCAAGTATTTTCAAGAGAGGGTCCTTTCTCAGTGATAGGTTTTGGTCATCACAAGGGCATTTTCCTTCGGAAGGGTATAACAGTTGGGAATCATCCCTGTTTTTTCATAGCCGTGTTTTTCATAGAGCCGGATTGCGGGCAGGTTGCTCTCCCGGACTTCCAGGCTGATAAAGGAAAGAGGGCATTCCGCTGCAACGCTATCAAGCTTTGCCAGAAGAGTATCGGCTATCCCCTGCCGCCTGGCTTTCTCCGCCACAGCCACGTTGGAGATATATCCCTCATCCAGGATATGGGACAATCCGACATAACCGAGTACCTCCTGCCCGTCCTTCACGACAAAAAGATCATGCAGGTCGTCTTCCAGCTCGTAACGGAGCTGATCCAGGGTATGCGGCAGCGAAAAGCACTGTTCCTCCAGTGCGACGATCTGCGTCAGATCGTCCGCTGCGGCGGGCAGCACGGGTAAGGATGCCATCAGTGCGCCTCAGCCCAACTGCTGCCGAAACCGACATCCACAACCAGAGGGACACGCAGAGAAGCGATGCCGGCCATGCTTTTTTTCAAAATCGCACTGACCTGTTCGGCTTCTTCTTCCGGGCATTCGACAATCAGTTCGTCGTGCACCTGCAGAACAAGCTTAGCCTTCAGGCCGCTTTCCTTCAGAGCGTTGAAAACGTCAATCATGGCAAGCTTCATAATGTCGGCAGCTGTCCCCTGGATCGGCATATTCAGGGCGACCCGTTCTCCGAACTGCCTTACGGCATACTTGGAGTTTTTCAGCTCAGGAATATCCCGACGGCGGCCGTACAGGGTTGTAACATAACCATCGGTTTTGGCTTTTTCCACCACATCCGTCATATACTGCCGGACACCGGAATATTCCCGGAAATAGGCATCGATATAAGCCTGCGCTTCTCTGGGCATCACGTTGATATCCTGCGCGAGGGAGAAGGCGGAAATGCCGTACACGATTCCGAAATTGACGGCTTTGGCACTGCTGCGCATGGCCGGCGTCACTTCCACCAGAGGCACGTGAAAGACATTCGACGCCGTAACCGCATGGAAGTCCTCCCCGCTGAGGAAGGCATCGATCATAGCCTGATCCCCGGAGATATGGGCCAGCAGGCGCAGCTCGATCTGGCTGTAATCGGCGTCCACCAGGACGCTCCCCTTCGGTGCGATGAACATCCTGCGCATCTGCGAACCAAGCTGCTTCCGCACCGGGATATTCTGGAGATTCGGTTCGGTGGACGAGAGGCGGCCGGTGGCCGTTACCGTCATCTGGAAGTTGGTGTGAATCCGGCCGTCGGATGAGATGACCTTTAAAAGCCCGTCCGCATAGGTGGACTTCAGCTTGGTGAGCATGCGGTATTCCAGCACTTCTCCGACAATCGGGTGCAGCCCCTGCAGCTTTTCCAGAACGTCGGCATTGGTGCTCCATCCGGTTTTGGTCTTCTTCCCGTAGGGCAGGCAGAGCCTGTCAAAGAGGACCTCTCCGAGCTGTTTGGGAGAATTGATGTTGAACGGCTCGCCGGCGTGGTCCCAGATTGACTGCTGCAGCGCTTCAATGTCACCGGTGAGATTTTCTCCGAAAACGGAGAGCGCCTGCCGGTCAACCAGAAATCCTTCTGTTTCCATCTCTGCCAGGACGCGGCAGAGAGGATGCTCCGCCGTCTCATACAGCGTCTCCAGCGAGAACTCCTGCAGCTTCTGCTGCAGGGGGGCATACAGCTCATAAACTGCCTGCACACCTTTCAGCTCACGCCCAAGCATGCGCACGGCAAGCTTCTCGGCCGAATAATCGGAATCCGTGCTGGAGATCAGATAAGCGGCCAGAGCCGTGTCAAACACAAAACCGCCGAAGGTGCAGTTTGCCTCAATCAGGCGGCGGAGAAGCGGTTTCAGGTCCTGCGTCACCTTCTTCACATCCGGAGAAAGGACGGCATCGAACAGCGCATCGTAGGAAAACAGGCAGTCGGCACGAACCGCGGTATAGATCGCGCCGCCCGTACAACAGGAAAAGGAGCCCAGATCCTCCGAGGCCAGGAAAGAAACAAAGGGGCTTTCCCGCAAAGCGGAGAGGAACGAGTTTTTCGTCTCCTCCTCATCGGTGAGCAATACCTCCTTACAGGGCGCTTCCGAAGAAGCAGCCGTGTCTTCGGTTTTTTCCGGTGCGGAGAGATTCCATTTGTCAATCAGCTTGCTGAAGCCGAGCTTCAGCAACAGATCATGCAGAGCGGGCGTAAAATCATGATCCCAGATATCCTCTTCCGGTGTAATGAAAATTGGAACTTCCTTCAGGATCGTGGCAAGCCAGTAGGAATCTCTGGCGGACTGCTCCCCGGAAGACAGCTTTTTCCGCACGCTCTCTTTGATTTCGGGAGAAGACAGCGAGGCATAAACGTTCTCAAGGCTCCCGTACGTTCTCATCAGGTCATTGGCTGTTTTTTCTCCGATCCCCGGCACACCGGGAATATTGTCGGAGGAATCGCCCATCAGGGCCTTCAGGTCGATCATCCGGACAGGAGGAAACCCGTATTCCGCAGTAAAGCTCTCAGGGGTATAGAGCAGCGTTTCCGTCTGCCCGCCCCTGGTTTTGATCAGGCAGACAGTGACCTTGTCGGTCACGAGCTGAAGGCTGTCTCTGTCACCGGTGACAATGACGCACTCCCAGCCCTGCTCTTCGCAGATTCTGCCCGCCGTGCCGAGAATGTCGTCCGCCTCATAACCGGGGCAGGTATAGCAATGGATGTTCATCGCTTCCAGCACCTGCCTGAGGATCGGCATCTGAACAGCGAGATCCTCCGGCATGCCCTTGCGCTGGGCCTTGTAAGTTTCAAAGGCTTTATGGCGGAAGGTCTTCTCCTTCAGGTCAAACGTCACGGAAACGGCATCGGGCTGAAGCTCCGTGATCAGGCGGTTAAAGATATTCAGGAAGCCGAAGATGGCGTTGGTCGGCGTCCCGTCCGGCGCGTTGAGCGTCCTGACCCCGTAATAAGCCCGGTTCGCTATGCTGTTGCCGTCAATGATCATGTACTTCATGGCTTATTTTATCCCTTTCAGGCGAATAATCTCGTCACGCAGCTGCGCGGCAATTTCGTATTCCAGCATGGCAGCGGCCTTCTTCATCTGGATTTCCAGCTGCTCGATGGCCTCGCGGCGTTCGCGTTCCGTCATCCTGACACCGTTTGCCTTCTTCACCGTCTTTTCAGTGGCGGAAGAGATTTCCAGGATATCACGGACGTCTTTTGTGATGGTGCGCGGTACGATGCCGTGTTCGGCGTTGTAGCGCATCTGTTTTTCGCGCCTGCGGTTCGTCTCGGTGATGCAGGCCTGCATCGACGGCGTGACGGTATCGGCATACATGATGACATAGCTGTCCGCATTGCGCGCAGCCCTGCCGACAGTCTGGATCAGGCTCGTCTCGCTGCGGAGAAAGCCTTCCTTATCGGCGTCCAGAATAGCCACAAGGCCGACTTCCGGAATATCCAGGCCTTCCCGCAGGAGGTTGATGCCGATCAGCACATCAAAGTCACCCATTCGCAGATCCCGGATGATTTCCATCCGTTCGATGGTTGCTATGTCATGGTGCATATACCGGCAGCGGATACCCACATTGGAGAGATAGTCGGTCAGGTCCTCCGCCATGCGTTTGGTCAGCGTGGTCACCAGCGTGCGCTGCCCGGCTTCGATCTTTCCGTGGATGGCTTCGATCAGGTCATCGATCTGACCGTCTACCGGGCGGACGAAGATCTCCGGATCCAGAAGGCCCGTCGGCCGGATGACCTGCTCCGCGATCTGGCCGGCGCGGAGCTTCTCGTATTCTCCCGGTGTGGCGGAGACGTAGATCCGCTGGTGAATCCGTTTTTCAAATTCATCGAACTTCAGCGGGCGGTTGTCAAAAGCGGACGGAAGCCGGAAGCCGAAGTCTACCAGGCTTGTTTTGCGGGCCCTGTCCCCGTTGTACATGGCGTGTACCTGCGGCAGGGTGACGTGGCTTTCGTCCACAAACAGAATAAAGTCCTTCGGGAAGTAGTCCAGCAGCGTCATAGGCGGGCTGCCGGGAGCACGGTCCGCGATCACGCGGGAGTAGTTCTCGATGCCGGAGCAGTACCCGATCTCCTGCATCATTTCAATGTCGTACTCGGTTCTCTGCCGGATACGCTGGGCCTCGATCAGTTTTCCGTTTTCGGTAAAATGCTGCACCTGCTCATCGCATTCCTTCCGGATCCGCTCGATGGCGGCTGCCATCTTTTCTTTTGTCGTGACGTAATGGCTTGCCGGATAGATCACCGTGTGGGAAAGCGTGCTGAGGCGCGCACCCGTAAGGGGCTGGATCAGGGAGATCCTGTCGATCTCATCACCGAAGAATTCAATCCGGACAGCTTTGTCATTCCAGTACGCCGGGAAGACCTCCAGGGTATCTCCACGCACCCGGAAGTTATTGCGCTCAAACGCCATATCGTTGCGCTCATACCGCGCCTCCACTAGCTTCTGAAGGATGTCATCGATCGGCCGGGTCTGGCCCGGGCGGAGGGAAATGGCCATTTTGGCAAAATCATCCGGTTCTCCGAGGCCGTAGATGCAGGAGACGGAGGACACCACAATCACATCCCTCCGCTCCAGCAGAGAGAAGGTAGCGGAAAGGCGGAGCCTGTCGATCTCGTCGTTGATCGAACAGTCCTTCTCAATAAACGTGTCGGTATGCGGTATATAGGCCTCCGGCTGATAATAGTCATAATAGGAGACAAAGTATTCCACCGCATTCTCGGGGAAGAACTCCTTGAACTCGCTGCAGAGCTGCGCGGCCAGCGTTTTGTTGTGGGAGAGCACCAGCGTCGGGCGGTTGAGGGCGGCAATGATATTGGCCATCGTGAACGTCTTGCCCGAGCCCGTGACACCTCGCAGCACCTGTTCGTCCAGGCCGTTTTCAAGCCCGGAGACAAGCGCCCGGATCGCCTCGGGCTGGTCCCCCATCGGCTGATAATTCGAATGTAAAACAAATTTATCCATAGTAGAGTTATTATAGCACTTGCAAAAACAATAGACAACCGTAACATTTTTTGTTATAGTAAAGCAAAATATCCTCAAGGAAAGGAACTTCTCACTATGGATATGAATGCCGCTGCGATATGGATCAACAATACCTTCGCAGCTTTTGACCAGTCGATGGCCGTGCTGGTTCACAAACTGTATGATATCGGCGGAGGGTTTTTCACCCCGGTTTTTGAGATCATTTCGGAGCTGGGCCACGGCGGTATCCCGCTGATCATCCTCTCCCTGATCCTGATGCTGTTCAGCAGGACAAGGCGTTACGGCACGGCGATGCTGTTCGGCCTCGCTATCGGTGCTCTGATCACCAACTGCTGCCTGAAGATCCTCATCGCCCGGGCAAGGCCTTATTCGGAAGAGACGAAAGCCTTTTTCAATACCGATCTTTATCAGAAGCTCTGGATGACCGTCGGGCAGAATGTGGAGAGCGACAAGAGCTTTCCGTCCGGCCACACGACGGCTGCCTTTGCCTCGATGACAGCGCTGTTTTTGACCGGCAACAAGAAATACAGCTGGGCGGCATTTATCTTTGCCTTCCTGATGGCAGTTGCCAGGATTTACCTGGTGGTGCACTTTGCCTCTGACGTGCTGGCAGGCATCGCCGTCGGCGTGCTGGGCGGTATCCTCGGAACCCTGCTTGCCGGACTTATTCCCGATCAGTTTTATGACAGCCCGCGGCCCTTCGGCAAAAAGAGAAAGGCGGGTGGCAAGCATTGTTCGGCTTAGGGAAGCTCAGGTTCCGCGGGCCGGACAGATCCAGGATCGATGACGATGCGCATATAGAGGATTACAAAAAATCGGATTCTATCGGCCGCGTCACACTCGGAGAGCTCTGCCTCTATTACCGGGACCTCGGTAAAAAGTACTTTGTGCCCTATCCCTATATTGACCGCGCCTTCTGCCGGATCAGCGAATGCCAGCCGGATGACAGCCCGGCCTACTATTATTATCGTCTGATCCTCATGCACGGGGAAAAAGAATTTGCCAACCTCATCTTCAACAAGGAAGAGGAAGTTGACAGCATTCTGCAGAAGCTGCCGGAACGGAACCCGGACATCAAAATCGGCTTCCAGGCGCCACCCGACCGCAAGCGCAAAGCCCGCTTTTCCTGAAAATGTAAAACACCCTGCAGAATCTACCGTAAAGAGAGAACCTGCAAGGTGTTTTTTATTTCGATATTGCCCTGAACAGGTTGCCCGCAATAAGTGCGGTGCTTTTACGCGGAAGACAACGCTGTGCTACCATCCGGGTACTCTTTCCGCGCTAAAGAATTATACATACAAAAATAAGCGCGGACGGAGAACTGAAATCGCGGTACAATGTTCCTTTCCGCGCAACATATTGGGCACTAATTATGGGCCGTTTCCTCTGCGTTCTCCGTCTCCGTCACCGGCACGGGATCAAAAATATAGTCCAGATCGGTTTCCACCGAAATCCCGGGCACCTGCCCGGTGATGGAATACTGCCACATATCAATGTGGTAATAGAAGCTGGGATGAACGAGATCGGGCGGGTTGCAGGGCAAAGCCAGCCAGACCTTGTAATTGGTCAGACGCGTGAGATCATACCGGTAATAGCCCGTGGTGCGGTTATAATAGACGCAGGGTTCATAGCCTGCCCGGCGGATCGTCTCGCAGAAAGCCACGGCACAGTCCGTCAGCGTGGTGACATCCAGGTCGGCCGTGCGTGCATTGTCGGCATCCACCTTTTCCCAGTCAAATACCACCGGCAGAGTAACAGGGTAGTTTTTCAGATGCTCCAGCACCCAGTTTGCCTCCTCAATGGCTTCGGTGACACTGATCGCCTGGGAGAAGAAATAGACGCCCAGCTCCATCCCGCATCCCTTTGCCCCAGCATAGTTACGCTGGAAGGAAGAATCCTCAAACAGCCCGCCCTCGGTATAACCCCGCCTGCCGATCCGCAGATAACAGAAGTCATACTTTTTCGCTCCGACCTGCTCCCAGTCAATCTGACGCTGGTGCTCGGAGACGTCAATGCCCTTCCGCAGCGTGTAGGAAGTGCCGAGGTAAACAGGTTCCTCGTCTATAAACTGAAAGTCTTCCCGGGAAAACGCGTTTGTCTCAACACCTTCCAGAGGTGTATACCAGACCCAGTCATACCCGTCATACAGATAGACCTGGCCTTCGTGAGGGTCCACGGTAGGCCTCGGTGCAAAGATGGCACAGGCCGAAAGCAGAAGGGCCGGAAGCAGTATCCAGATTGTCAGAAACATCTTTTTCATGACTTTATCTTATCACAGATTCCCGGGCAAAGCAAACACAGGTTCTGCCCTGCCATAAAAAAGTTTTTCAAAAATCGAAAAATAGTTGTTGACAAAAGGCATCTGATTTGCTATTATAACCGGGCTGGTGAAACGCTGGTGTAGCTCAGCCGGTAGAGCAGCTGATTTGTAATCAGCAGGTCGGGGGTTCGAATCCGTCCACCAGCTCCAACATTTTTATATGGGGGAATTCCCGAGTGGCCAAAGGGGACAGACTGTAAATCTGCTGGCGATGCCTTCGGTGGTTCGAATCCACCTTCCCCCACCATGAAAAATGCCGAATTTGTCTACCATACAGATTCGGCATTTTTCATGTTTATAGGGCGAAAATCCTCGATTTTCCTGTAATTTCAACGAAAAGTTGCTCCCGCACGATCAAAAATATCGCGCGGGAGCTCTTTTTATGGCCAAATAGTTCAGATATTTTAGGCACCTTTTGGTGCAAATATGCTGTGCAGAAGTCTCGCTTAAAGTAAGAGGCAGAAGGCTTAGAACCCTGAAAGGCTGATAGGCGAATCAACATTTCCAGCAATAATTTTGTTGAAAGTTGGCTAGCATGCTTTCGATAATTCTGTCGCGGTTGTAGGGATTATTGAGCTGCTTCCCTCGCGAAGTTCGCGGTACACGTTCATGATCACAGCTACTGTCAGAATAAAGGTCAGCACATTATCCGTTATCTCACTCTTTGTAAATGGGGCAGTTTTTTCATCAAAAACATATTGACAAATATCTATATGTGTGCTATCTTACAGATAGAACTTTTTAAATGTGTGGTGAAGTGTATGGAACAGATCTATAAAGATACTGCCAAGATGCTCCGCGCCATGTCCGACCCGAAACGGTTGCGAATTGTGGATATGCTTTCCTGCGGGGAATTATGTGCCTGCAAGATTCAGGAAGAATTCCATATCACGCAGCCAACTCTATCACACGACATGAAGGTGCTGAGTGAGGCCGGGATTGTTAAACAGAAACGGGAAGGAAAGAATATATACTACTCTCTCAATATTGAAGCCTTAAACGCAATGCATCAGACTCTCGGCCAGATGTTTGAGGATAAGCCGGACTGCATCTGCCGGCAAAAGAACTGTTGCGATTGAGCCGACGTTTTCCGCGTCGGCTTAATCCGAACCCTATATATAGAAATAATTAAATGTTTCGATGAAAGGAATGATATTTATGAAGAGAGATGTAAGCAGCATCAGTTCTTTCCAGAAGAATCTGAGCTGGTGGGTGTTGGGCTGCATGGCGGCGGGTGTAGCGATTGGTCGTTTCTTCCCTGCAGTCCCGTCCTTCTTAAACAAACTGCAGATCGCCGGGATCTCACTCCCGATCGCCGTGCTAATCTGGGTCATGATTTATCCGATGATGATGAAGGTCGATTTTCAAAGCGTCAAGCAGATTGGGAAAAACCCCAAGGGATTGATTGTAACCTGGGTCACGAACTGGCTTATCAAGCCATTCACGATGTATGGAATTGCCTGGCTGTTTCTGTTTGTGATCTTCAAGGAACTGATTCCGGGTGAACTCGCCAGGCAGTATCTTGCAGGTGCGGTATTGCTCGGTGCTGCCCCCTGCACGGCTATGGTGTTTGTTTGGAGCACCTTGACGAATGGGAATCCGGCTTACACGGTTGTACAGGTGGCCACAAATGACCTCATCATTCTGGTTGCCTTTGTACCCATCGTGAAGTTCCTACTCGGCGTCTCCAATGTAATTGTTCCGTACAGCACACTATTTGTCAGTGTGATCCTCTTTGTGGTAATTCCGCTGATCGGCGGGATTCTCACCCGGCTGACCGTCACGAAGCAAATGGGCAGAGAATACTTTGAAAACACATTCGCGCATAAATTCGACAATGTGACCACACTGGGGCTGCTGCTGACACTGGTACTGATTTTCAGCGCGCAGGCGGAGGTCATTCTCTCTAACCCTCTGCATATCGTACTGATCGCTATCCCACTGATTCTTCAGACATTTCTTATCTTTTTTGTTGCATATGGTGCAAGTAAAGCTGTGAAGTTGCCATTCGATATTGCCGCGCCAGCCGGAATGATCGGAGCATCAAATTTCTTTGAACTGGCTGTTGCCGTGGCTATCGCACTATTTGGCACAACAAGTCCTGCAGCCCTTGCAACGACCGTCGGTGTTCTGACGGAAGTGCCGGTTATGCTGACACTTGTAAAAATCGCGAATAACACGAAAGGCAGGTTTACCTGATGGGCAAGTTTATTCAAGATCAGATCCTTGGTATGAAGTGGCTCAACACTTTGATCGGCAAAGGGCTGAGCGCACTCGGTTTGGACATCGCTTCCCGCTGGGGAGGAAGCATTCAATTCTTTATCTATGACGTAATCAAGATTACCATCCTGCTCTGTCTCCTGATCTTCATCATTTCCTACATTCAGAGCTTTTTTCCGCCGGAGCGCAGCAAACGCATTCTGGGCCGTTTTCACGGGATCGGGGCCAACATCATCGGGGCGCTGCTCGGCACCGTGACGCCGTTCTGCTCCTGCTCATCTATCCCAATCTTCATGGGCTTTACAAGCGCAGGATTGCCCCTGGGTGTGACCTTCTCGTTTCTGATTTCTTCGCCCATGGTCGATCTCGGGAGTCTCGTCCTGTTGATGAGCATTTTCGGCGTTAAGATCGCTGTAGCCTATGTGGTGTTGGGCCTGGTGATTGCCGTCCTCGGAGGGACACTGATCGAGAAGCTGCATATGGAAGGCTATGTCGAGGACTTCATCCGTAATGCAAATTCTGGTGTCAACATCGAAGCTCCGGATCTGACTGTGAAGGATCGGGTGATCTATGCAAAGGATCAAGTACTTTCCACTTTCAAGAAAGTCTTTCCGTACATTCTTATTGGTGTAGGCATCGGTGCGCTGATCCATAACTGGATTCCTGAAAGCTGGGTGGAAAAGGTGCTGGGCAGCCGCAATCCCTTCGGTGTGATACTTGCGACTATCGTCGGTGTTCCCATGTATGCGGACATTTTCGGTACAATCCCCGTGGCAGAAGCGCTGCTTGCTAAAGGCGCTCTGCTGGGTACGATCCTCAGCTTCATGATGGCGGTCACAACCCTGAGTCTTCCCTCGCTCATCATGCTGCGCAAAGCCGTTAAACCCCGGCTGCTGGGTACCTTCATCGCCATCTGTACAGTTGGCATCATTATCGTTGGATACGGCTTTAATGCCTTCCAATATATCTTTATCTGACAGGAGGAAAAAATGAATATCAAGGTTTTGGGCGGCGGATGCTGTAAGTGTGAGAATCTGCTCAGTGCGGTCAAAGAGGCCGTAGCACAAAAGGGAATCAATGCGGAGATTGAGTACATCACCGACATGGCCAGGATTATGGAGTATGGTATCATGAGCACACCGGCGCTGATGGTCGATAACAAAGTGGTTTCTATGGGACGCGTACTCAAAGCGAAGGACGTTGCAAAAATGCTATAAGATAAAAAAGGAATCCTGAACCGGTTTTGTCCCAGCTCAGGATTCTTGTTTTTATGGCTCGATTGTTTGCGTACGGAACAAGATACGCCAACTTCAACGTTTCAAAGAAAAATATTCCTGAGTTGTCAGAAAATACGGCAATATAACTATATTTTTAAGTGAAGCGGACGCACTTAAACAGTAAGATTCTCTCCGATTCGGATTTGGAAATCTTATCTCCGCTTACAATCCTGGTTTTTCAACTAGGATTTTTCTTTTACCTTTACTCATAGTACTTGCAAAGAGCGCCATGAACGAGTAAAATGTTTCAAAAGAATCAGATTACAATTCCATCCATTTCTACTCTCAGCAGGAACGGAGTGAAAGCTCATGGGCAAAAAAGTACTGGTTGCGAAACCCTTTTATAAAAAGTTCAGCCCGACAGGCTATCGGATGCTTCTTGACCGCGGCTATGATGTGGTGACAACGGATCTGGACCGGGATTATTTCCTCGAAGAGCTGATCCCCCTTGTCGGAGATATCGACGGCTGTATCGCAAACTGCGAGCCCTGGGGAGAGGAAGCGCTGAGCGCCGCGCCGAAGCTGAAAATCCTGGCGCGGTACGGCGTAGGCATGAACTCGGTGGATACCGAAGCCGCTCGGCGGCACGGCGTGATGTGCACAAACTGCCCCGGCATCAATGCCAATCCCGTGGCGGAGCATGTGATGGCCATGCTGCTCGGTGCCCTGCGGGATCTGCCGAATCTCAATGAATCAACCAAGAAGGGGCTCTGGAAAACGGGCATCTTCCGGGAACTGACAGGGGCAACCGTCGGCATCCTCGGATTCGGATTTATCGGGCAGCTGGTGGCAAAAAAGCTCACCGGATTTGACTGCCGTGTACTTGCCTATGACATTGCACCCAATTATGACGCTGCAGCAAAGACCGGGGTGACCTTTACCGGGTTTGAGGAACTGCTCTCCCAGAGCGATTTTATCATCATTCTGGTGCCTCTTGTCCCGGATACCTTTGAAATGATCAACCGGGAAACCCTGAAAATCTCGAAACCCGGCGCTGTATTTGTCAGCGATGCGCGGGGCGAAGTCGTGGATGAAGCGGCAATGTACGAAGCCCTTGTGAGCGGGCAGGTCTCGTATTTTGCGACGGATGTTTTCGTCCATGAACCCGCTACACCGGAGAACACTCCCCTTCTGACGCTGCCGAATGTCATTGCCACGCCGCACAACGGAGCGGAGACCTATGAAAACGGAGAGCGCTGCGGAATCCTGACAGCGCAGCAGATTATCGATGCCCTGGAAGGGCGGGAACCCGCCCATCGCCGGGTTTAAAGGAACCTATTCATAAATCAATTCACTGGAGATGAAAGCAATGGACGAAACCATCAGCACGCCTCTGCCCGAGACTCCCGAACCGGCTCCGGAAAACACGGAAACTCCGGAAGCCATCAAAATGACGCCGGCTTTTCAGGAGAACAACTGCTGCATCTGCAACGGAGATCTGGAAGACGGGTATTCCGTCCTTTTCCGCGGCAAAAATGATGCGGAAGCCAGAATCTGTATGAAATGCCGTGAGGCACTGCGTGTGCTCTCCAAGTGTGAAAACCCGGATGACGTTTTGCAGTCCGGCCAGTATCTCGCTTCCTATTATCTCTCCGTAGCTCCGATCGTCCTGCCTTATCTGGACAACTTCCTCGAAAAGGGAGAAGACTACCTGCGCAAAAATCCAAGAGATGCGGCAGACAGACCGTGAAATCTGCGCGCTGATCTGCCGGAGTGACGGGATCAGGGCAAAAGAGATCGCGAGAGAACTGAACCTCGACAGGCAGGAAGTGAACCACATTCTGTACGGCTCCGGATTGATGAAAGAGCTCTGCTGGCAGGATCAGGACTACCGCTGGCACGGCATCCTGAAGCAGGCACGCCCGCATATCGGGCTGCAGGAATTTGCCGGGTATTACGACACGGCGGAAAACTTCCTGAATCTGACGGAGGGCGAATGGCTGGAGCAGCTCACGCAGGGCTGCACCAACATCGGGCGGAATCTGAATGACACAAGAGGCCTGTTTCATTCCTTCCGGGACTGCCGGGAACAGATCGTGCATCTGTTTGAGGACCTGGAAAACATGATCGGCAGGCGGTGCCTGGAATGGGAGCTTGCCTTTGAACTGAGGCTGAAAAGATCCCGCCACGTCAGGATTTACGCGGATGTGCTTGTAATCACCGAGGACAGGGTTTTTTCCCTCGAGTTCAAGATGAAAGACACCGTTGAAGCGGAAGAGGTGCTGCAGGCGGCAAAATACAGCCCGTATCTGGAGATCCTCTTCGGCCCGGATTACGAGGTGATTCCGGTGCTTGTGCTGACCGTTGCCCGGGAGACATTTGAATTCGTGCCGATCGGGAAAACAGACGCCGTGCTCCCTGTGTGCTCCGGCGATATGCTTTTCAACGTCTTCGACGAATACCTCGGCTTCCTGCAGTAATTTAACAATCTGTCAATCGCCGGATTTCTCCGGCGGTTTTCTTTTATGCATACCGCCAGTGATATCCCCCTGCAGTGTTTTGAAACCCCTGACAGACTCTGTGAATTCCTCTGTAACCGGTTGCCTTTTCCGCCGCACACTGTGAAGGAAAATATTCACCTGTCTCCACACAGATTACCGGTTTCGCATGCCTGTCCGACTCCACAAACACCCGGTTCCCCGGTTTGGACAGATACTCTTTCATCTTCCGGCTGATTTCTTCTTTCCTCTCCGGATGCTCCTGAAAGAACCGTTTCTGTACCGCTCTCTGCTTTTCAGCCAGGTCAGGGTTTTCACTAGCCGCTCTGCGGGAGGCGGAACACCTCTCACGATATTCGGGATCCTGCCAGAGCTCCCTGGAGATTACACTCAACCTCTCCTTAATCATGGGATCTTTTTCATACGCCGCCAGAACACCTTTGCTGACCCGCTCCCGGTAGGTAGGGTCATTTGCAAACAGGTCATGCACAGTTTTCCGGATTCTGGCTTTCACCTCCGGATGCTCCTCGTACAGCCTGTTTTTCGTCTCTCGGGACAGCTGCCTTGTTATTTTGCTCATGTGAACGCCTTTCCCCAGACCCCCGAGAGCACGATTATATCCTTTTTCGGGATTGGCACTGTCATAATAAGCAATAAACCATTTTTCCAGCTTCTCTGCCCCTTCGCGTGTCAGCTTTTCACAAAGTATTTGCTTTTCAAAATTATCCCAACCTATAGACCTGATCGCCTTAAAAATCTTGGTTTTGGAGTTATATTTCCAGCCCTTCCCCCATCGCTTTTCTACAGGGTTCCCGGTGCAGCCGATATAAGCCTTCCCATCCGGATCTGTAAGTTTGTATACAGTATAATGCGCCTCCGGAGGCGGAGAGGGTAATTGATAATTGACAGATGATAATTGACAATTGTAAGTATTTAACTCTTTTTCCATGATTCCTCCTGATTGTTGG
>JBGUNA010000045.1:0-171363 GCA_045117135.1 Candidatus Limivicinus sp.
GGCCTTCGCGGCAAACGGTCCTCTCACCCTGGAGCAGGCAAAGCAGGTAGCACTTGACTATGCAAAAGTGAATGCGGCAGACGCCACTTTCACAAAAGCACATCAGGACTGGGAGAACGGCCGTCAGGTTTATGAGTTCGAGTTCTACGCAAAAGACACAGAGTACGATGTTGACGTGGATGCAAACAGCGGCAAGGTTGTGAAGTTCAGCACAGAGCGCTTCTATGTTGCAAGCCAGCAGCTGGCAGCCGCCGGAAGCAAGACCCCGAGCTACAACGCAGCCCCGAACGGTTACTACTACGATGATGACTGGTATGACTGGGACGACCGTTACGATTGGGATGACCGCTACGATTACGATGATCGTTACGATTGGGATGATCGCTATGACTACGATGATCGTTACGACTGGGACGATCGCTATGATTACGATGATCGTTACGATTTCGATGATCGCTACGATGTTGACTGGTTCGATTTCGACTGAGTCGGAAATCTGAAGTATTGAAAAAACAGAAATCTTGTGCGGTGATTAGATACAGTCACATGAAAGCGTATACAAGCTGAAAAGCGAAAGAAATCAGGCACTTCTCGGGAGCGCCTGATTCTTTTATGCCTTCCGGCTGGAGGTGCTTTGTTCTTCTTCGGCGGATGATGATTATGCGCACGGCGGCTGGGCTCATACAGGCACACGATAAATCGTGTGATAGTTCAATCGTGTGTTTGTTTGCACCCAGAGAAAGGCGGTGCCGGAGTGATCAGTTCCGACATCGCCTTTTTCTATTTTAGCCCAGCTGGTCCTCAAACTCTTCCGCGGACTCCTATTTATTTGCCAAGCAGCCAGTCAAGGGCATTGATTTGTCTTATACCATTGTGCAGCGCCGGAGGGTCATCGTCCAATGTAAGCAGATATTTCGGATTGTGGTCGGAAATACGATTAAGTGGTGCGAGTTCACGCTTCAGCGTAGTTTCATCTCGAACAGTCAGCGCCACCTGGTAGTATCGGGTGCCGCGTTCATTGATTGCCATGAAATCCACTTCACCGTTATCCTGCTTCCCGATGTATATTTCGTTTTCACGTCGGAGCAGCTCAAGGTAAACTATGTTTTCCAGAATATGTCCCATATCCGCAGGTTTTGTTCCAAGCAAATAGTATCTGAGTCCGATATCGGCAAGATAAAACTTTTCCTGTGTCTGCAGAAACTGTTTCCCTTTGATATCATATCTGCCAACTCTATACAGCACAAAACTCTCACAAAGCGCATTCAGATAATTGTCAACTGTGTGCGTCGATATTTTTTTGCCGCTGCTTTTCAGTGTGTTGGAAATTTTGGTAGCCGAACATAGATTGCCGATATTGTCGAACATAAAGCGGATCACACTTTCCAAAGCTGCAATATCTGTGATCTTTTTACGCTTAACGATATCCTTTAGCACGATTGAGGTATAGATACCGTCAAGATATGCCAGAATATCCTTTCGCCTGCTGAGCTCCAAAGTATAAGGAAAAGAACTGTTCAACAAATAATCACGGTATTTTCTGGACAGATCATCCGGCCCGACAGCGCTTATATACTCCTTAAAGGACAGAGGAAGCATTTTTATTTCAACATATCGTCCTGAAAGCAGAGTTGCCAGTTCACCTGAAAGCAGACCTGCATTGGAACCGGTAATATACAGATCGACATTTTTCATTATATATAAGCTGTCGCATGCACGCTGGAAATCGGGGACAAGTTGTACCTCATCCAAAAACACATAGTTCATTTTGGAGGGATCAAGTCTGGCTGCCACAACATGGAACAGATCTGAAAAGCTTTTGATATCATAGAATTCTGCAGATTCAAAATTGAGCGAAATAAGCTGACGGCCATCCACACCGCAATCCAGTAAATAGTCTCTATACAATTCAAAAAGTGTGGATTTGCCGCAACGGCGGATCCCTGAGACTACCTTGATCAGTTGTTTATCCTTGAAGGCAATCAGCTGATTCAAATACTCATCACGGTTTATCATTACAGGACCTCCTGATCGGTCGTATTATGTGAAGCCAGTATATTACAACCGCAATATTTTGTCAAGTTTATGCATCGTAATTCACAAACATGTTCAAGAACGGAGTTTTGAGAACTGTAGTGCATACTTTTCTGCAAAAAACTGAAAGAGTAGAACGTGCGTTAACGTATAAAGGTGCCGGTATATGCCAGTCATATCAAGAACTTCGCTATAGGGATTTTTCAAGTCAATTTTACCCTATATAAAACTTTAAGAAATGACCGGCTTACATCGGCACCCGTAATAAATTTCAAGGGGAAAGAAATGCAGTTTCACGCACATGATTATCAGAAATATACGATAGAATTAATCAAAGCATAGTTGATAGTAATCCGTCCCGTCCCGCCCTCATCCGCTCTCTTCCGAACGCTGCCGAACGAGACTGACCGTTTAAAAAGTGATATTATTACAATAGCAAAATAGACTGTGCCTGTCGATGCAGTGAGATAGGGGACTGACGTTTACGGCGGTCATATCGCGGTGAGGCTGGTGGTTTGTGTCGAGACAGGGGTTGTTTATCCCTCACAGTGTGCTGCGGAAAAGGCGTCTGGTTTTCGTGGTGTTCATAAAGCCTGCACCGGGGAACATCACACCTGCGGGGGATATCACTGGAGGTATGCGGATAAAGGCGAATGTTCTTCTTTTTTAGGATGACAAAATATCGTTCATGCTGTATAATAAAAAGACTTAATACCATACAGTTCTTTCTCCTCTGCCTGCTGAGAGCAGGGCACGGAATCGGGTGAAAAGCCCGGCGAGTCGGTCACTGTGAAGCCTGAAAACCATTCGGGATAAGTCAGATACGTGAGAGGGGAAAGCTGCTCCTGCCGGAACCGGGAGTGTGGTTCTTCGATACATTTTTCGGGGGATTGTATAATCCCAACGGGTGGTTGTGTACGAAGATTTTTGGCATGTTCCGGCAAGTCGGAATATGCTTTTGTTTTTTCTGAGAGGAAAGAGTCATCATGGCTGAAATTCGTCTGCCCGGGGCGATCGAGCGCCGGAGCATGGAGATCATTGCGCAGGAACTGGCGGAGCGGGGGATTATCCTCCCTCCGGAGGTGCAGAGTGTTGTGCATCGGGTGATCCATGCTACGGCTGACTTTGACTATGCTTCCAGCCTTGTTTTCACGGAAGATGCGGTAAAGCATGCAGTGGAGGCGCTGCAAAACGGCACCCCCGTTGTGACGGACACCAATATGGCGAAGGCCGGCATCAGCGTTGCAGCCCTGAAACAGCTCGGATCGGAAGCTCGGTGTTTTATGGCAGAGCCGTTTATTGCCGAGCAGGCCCGGGCAACGGGTACGACGCGGGCTGTCGCCGCGATGGAATACGCCGCGGAGCATTATCCCAAAGCGATCCTTGCCATCGGCAATGCGCCGACGGCGCTTTTTAAGATCTGTGACCTGATCGAAAGCGGCTTCCGCCCTGCACTTGTCATCGGGGTGCCGGTCGGGTTTGTGAATGTTGTGGAGAGCAAGGAAAGAGCTCTCGCCGTCTGCGAGGCGGCGCACATTACGGCCATCATAGCCGTGGGGAGAAAGGGCGGAAGCACTGTTTCGGCTGCGATCTGCAATGCGCTGCTGTATCTTGCTACAGGGCTGCAGGATCCCTCCGCCAGAGGCTGGAACTGAAACGGGAGGGAAGAAGATGGCTTTGGAACATTATCTGCGCAGCGGCTCCAGAATGCTGCGCTGCGGCTTCACAACGGGGACGTGCGCCTCCCTTGCCGCGTCCGGGGCTGCACAGCTTCTCCTGACGGGCATTTCGCCGTCTTCGCTCAGCCTCCTCACCCCGAAAGGTCTGACGGTTGAGGTGGAACCGGTTTTCTGCCGGATGGAAGGGGATCAGGCGGTCTGCGCGATACGGAAGGACGCCGGGGACGACCCTGATGTGACGGACGGGCTTCTCATCGTCGCGTCCGTTCGGAAAACCCGGCAGGGCATTCGCCTTGACGGCGGTGCGGGAGTCGGCCGCGTCACAAAAAAGGGGCTGGATCAGCCTGTGGGTGCAGCTGCCATCAACTCGGTTCCGCGGAAGATGATTATCTCGGCTGTGGAATCCGTCTGTGCCGAAGCGGGCTATGCGGGCGGGCTGGATGTTGTGATCTCCGTTCCGGAAGGGGAAGAGACTGCGAAGAAGACCTTCAACCCGATGCTGGGCATTGAGGGCGGGATCTCCATCCTCGGGACATCCGGCATTGTGGAACCGATGAGCGAACAGGCCATCGTTGACACCATAGAGATTGAAATCCGGCAGGTGGCCGAAACCGGGGCAAAAGACCTGATTGCCGTGCCGGGCAACTACGGGATGGACTTTCTGAAGCAGCAGTTGCGGCTTCCTCCGGATCTTCCCGTGGTCAAATGCTCCAACTATCTTGGAGATACCATCGATATCGCGCTTACGCAGGGGATAAAATCGCTTCTGATCGTCGGGCATATCGGCAAGCTTGTGAAGCTGGCGGGCGGCATCATGAACACGCATTCCCGCATGGCGGACTGCCGGCGGGAGCTCTTCTGCGCCCATGCAGCCCTCTGCGGAGCGGACAGCGCCATCTGCCGGGCTCTGATGGACCAGCCCACGTCCGACGGGTGCCTATCTCTGCTGGAGCGCGCAGGCCTGAAGGAAGCTGTGCTGCAAAGCCTCCTGCAGGCGATGCAGCAGCATCTGGACAGGCGCACCCGGCAGGCCATGCGGGCTGGGGCTGTGGTTTTCTCCAATGAATCCGGCCTCCTCGGTATGACGGAGACTGCGAAGCAATTGATTGAAGAATGGTAAATTGAACAGTTACGGAGTACTGTATGATGAATCATATTGCCTGGATCTCCTTTACGCCGCGAGGTAGAGCACTTGCGGAAAAGCTCTGTGAAGCCATGGGCGGCACAGCGGAAGACGCCCGCAGGGAGGGTTTTTCCCTCTCCGCCTGGACGGAGCGTGCCTTTTCAGAGGCGCAGGCCCTCGTTTTTGTGGGCGCTGCCGGGATCTGCGTCCGGGCAATTGCGCCGTTTCTCAGGAATAAAACGGAAGACCCTGCCGTGATCTGTCTGGATGAGGCCGGGCAGTTTGTCATTCCGCTTCTGTCGGGCCATCTCGGCGGGGCGAATGACCTCGCGCGGGAAATAGCGCATCAATGCGGCGCAACACCGGTGATCACCACCGCGACAGATGTGAACCATCTCTTCGCCGTCGACCTCTGGGCGAAGAAGCAGCAGCTTGCAATTATCAATGCGCAGCGCATCAAAGCGGTTTCCGCGAAGATTCTTGCCGGGGAGGAAGTTACCATTTCCTGCCTGTGGCCGGTTGCCGGAGAGCCGCCGGAGCTTGTTGCTCTTGGCTCGGCAGGGGATGTATCCGTCACCTTCCGCCGGGTACCGGAGGACGTGCTCGCCCTGGTGCCGCATACAGCTGTTCTGGGGGTCGGCTGCCGGAAGGGGATCACAGGGGAACAGCTGGAGGATGTTTTTCAGCTCTTTTGTGAGAAGAGAGCTTTCTATCCCGAGGCGATCTGCGCCGTGGCGTCCGTTGACCGAAAGGAAAGGGAACCCGGACTCCGCGCTTTCTGCAAAGCCCGCGGCTGGCCGCTCCGATGCTTTTCCGCGGAGGAGCTGAATGCCCTGCCGGGTGTCTATTCCGGCTCGGATTTTGTGCGCCAGACGGTGGGCACGGACAATGTCTGTGAGCGTGCCGCTGTCCTGGCGAGCGGCGGAGGGTTGTTTGAAGAAAAATTTGCCTGCGGGGGTGTGACGTTTGCCCTTGCCGCAGCTTCACCCACACTCGACTGGAGGTTCTGATATGTCGAAGCTTCTGATTATCGGCATCGGCCCGGGGGATGCTTCCTCCCTGACGGAAAAAGCACGCTCTGCCCTTGCCGAAGCGGATCTGATCTGCGGCTACAACCTGTATGTCGATCTGGTGCGTCCCCTCTTCCCGGAAAAAGAGTTTTTTGCAACCGGTATGACAGGCGAGGTCGAACGCTGCCGCGTCTGCCTGGAAGAGGCTGCGAAAGGAAAAACGGTTGCGCTTGTCTGCAGCGGTGATGCCGGGATTTACGGGATGGCAAGCCCTGCTCTTGAAATGGCCCCCGCCTGGCCGCAGGTAGAAGTGACGGTGATCCCCGGGGTCACGGCGGCGCTTTCGGGCGGGGCTCTTCTCGGTGCCCCTCTCGGGCATGATTTCTGCGTGATTTCCCTCTCCGACAGGCTGACTGACTGGGCACTGATCGAGAAGCGCCTGCGCTGCGCCTCAGAAGGGGATTTCGCCGTCTGCCTTTATAACCCAGCTTCCCGCCATCGTACGGGCTATCTCCGAAAGGCGTGTGACATCCTGCTGGAATCCCGTTCCCCTGCCACCGTGTGCGGCCTCACCCGAGCTGTCGGGCGGGAAGGGGAAGAATGGCGGATCCTCTCCCTTTCCGAGATGAGAGAGTGGCCGGCGGATATGTTCACAACGGTTTTCATCGGATCCTCTTCCACAAAGGAGATTGCCGGGAGAATGGTGACCCCGCGAGGCTACCGCCCATGAGATTTGTCATTTTCGGCGGTACGACGGAAGGCCGCACCCTCTCCCTTGCGCTTGCCGGGGCAGAGGCGGAGGTTACGGTTTGTGTGGCGAGTGCCTATGGGCAGGAACAGCAGGGGGAAACACCGGGCGTTGAGATCCTGACGGGGCCCCTCTCCGCCGATGAAAAAGCCGCCCTGCTGAAAGAAGCCGTGCTCTGCATCGATGCCACACACCCTTATGCCACCCATATCACGCAGTCCGTTCGCGAGGCCTGTGAGGCTTCCAATGTGCGCTTCGTCCGGTTGCAGCGGGAGGAGAGCGCGGCGGAAGGAGCCCTCTGGATGGAAAGTGCCTCGGATGCAGCTGCCTATCTTGCGCAGCGGGAGGGGAATATCCTCCTCACAACCGGCGCAAAAGAGCTCCCCGCCTTTTCTGCGCTTGACCCGAGCCGGCTTTTCCCCCGTGTGCTGCCCAGCCACGAGAGCATTTTTGCCTGTGAGGCGGCCGGCATCCCGCACCGCAACATCATTGCCATGCAGGGCCCGTTCAGCCGCGAGATGAATGAGGCGATTCTCCGTCAGTTTTCCGTCTCCTGGCTCGTGACCAAGGACGGGGGAGAGGCAGGCGGCTTCCCGGAAAAAGCCGAAGCCGCCGGGAATACGGGTGTGACGATGATCGTCCTCCGCAGACCTCAGAAAGACGGCATGACCTATGACAGCGTGCTGAGTCTCTGTCTGGAGATTCTGCACGGCAAAAAGAAGTATTGACCCGGGTATATCCCGTGTTGATAAATGAATTCATTTACAAAGGAGAAAAAAACCATGAAAAAACTGTTTGCACTGCTTCTGGTGTTCGCAATTGCGGCATCCCTCTTCGCCGGGCTCAGCCCGCTGCGCACCGTTGCGCTTGCCGAAGAAGAGGAAGAAAACTACGAAACCGGTGATGCCTCTTTGGACAACCCGCGCAATCAGGATGAAATCGGAGAGAAGGAACTTCTCGTCGTCAGCTTCGGCACCAGCTATAACGACAGCCGCCGCCTGACCATCGGCGCCATCGAAAACGCGCTGGAAGAAGCTTTCCCTGACTTCAGCGTCCGCCGCGCCTTTACCAGCCAGATCATCATCGATCATGTCTTTTCCAGAGACGGTGAAGTCATTGATAACGTATCCCAGGCGCTGGATCGGGCAGTGGAGAACGGCGTGAAGACCCTCGTTGTGCAGCCCACGCACCTGATGCACGGCTTTGAGTATAATGACCTCATCAAAGAGCTTCTCACCTATGCCGACGCCTTTGAGGCGATTACAGTCGCCGAGCCTCTCCTCACCAATGAGGAAGACTTTGCCCTCGTTGCCGAAGCGGTAGTCAAAGCAACCGAAAGCTATGACGACGGTGAAACCGCCATCTGCTTCATGGGCCACGGCACCGAGGCGGAATCCAACGCGGTCTATGCCAAAATGCAGGAAGTGATGAAAGCTGGCGGACATGAAAATATTTTCATCGGCACGGTGGAAGCCACACCTTCGGTGGAGGATGTCCTCGCCCTTGTACAGGCCGGTAATTACAAAAAAGTTGTTCTCCGCCCGCTGATGATCGTCGCCGGGGACCATGCCAATAATGACATGGCAGGGGATGACGCGGATTCCTGGAAGAGCATTTTCGAAGCCGCCGGCTACGAAGTGACGTGCGTGGTGGAAGGCCTCGGGCAGCTGGAAGAAGTGCAGCAGATCTTCGTGCAGCACACCCGTGAGGTCCTTGAACTCCTCGGATAATCATGAAGAAGAGTTTATCTGCTGTTTCCTTCCTCCTGCTGTTTGCGCTGTGCCTGAGCCTTGCTGTGCCCGGCATCTCCGCCTGTGCGGAGGAGAAGAAGGATCCGGCGGAGATTAAGGATTTCTCCGGCGTGGCGGATGCCTCCCAGATGACCACTGTGGAAGATGTGGTGGAAGAGGGGATGACGCCTCTCTATGCGTCTTCCCTCCTGGAAGGGGTTTATCCCGTCACGGTTGACTGCAGTTCCTCCATGTTCCGCATTGCGGATTGCCTGCTCACGGTGCAGGGCGGTGCCATTTCTGCCCGCCTCACCATGGGCGGCAAGTCATACGGCTGGGTGTATCCCGGCACTGCGCAGGAAGCCGCGGCTGCCGACCATGCCGATCACATACCCGCACAGTTCGATGAAAACGGAGCCACCGTTTTTGAGATTCCCGTGCAGGGGCTGGATATGGGCATTCCCTGTGCAGCCTTCAGCCTGAATAAAGACCTATGGTATGACAGAACGCTGGTTTTCCGTTCTGACTCTCTTCCGGTTTCTGCCTTTGCCGATGGAGTCCTGGTGACGCCTGCGTCGCTTCAGCTTGCCGATGGTGTTTATTCCGTTGAAGTGTCCCTGACCGGCGGCAGCGGGAAAGCCAGAGTGGAATCTCCTGCACCCCTTACCGTATCGGACGGCGTGTGCACGGCGGAAATCGTCTGGGGCAGTAAAAACTATGACTATATGAAGGTGGAAGGGGTTCAGTACTTCCCGATCAATACCGAGGGGAATTCCGCCTTTAAAATCCCTGTCACGGTTTTTGACCGGCCTATGGCCGTCATTGCCGACACCGTTGCCATGAGCCAGCCTCACGAGATCTCCTACAGCCTGCTTTTCGATTCGTCTTCGCTTCTGCCTGTTTCGGTGCCTGCCGTTTCCGGAGAAATGCCGCTTTCCTACGCGCAGCAGTTTTCCGTAACCTATGAGGACGACGGCAGTATGCTTCTCACGGTTGCCGGGCGGGATCGTTTCCGCCTGCTCTCCCGGGAGGCGGATGATTCCTGTTATACCGACGATATTCCAATAATCCGGATTCCCGTCCGGAACGTCTGTCTTGCGTCCTCTTCCGTGGCGGATCTCTTTCTTCAGCTTGATGCGCTCGATGCCATTCGGCTGTCAAGCACCGCAGCCTCCGGCTGGCGCCTGCCCGCTGTGGCAGACGCCATGGAGCGGGAGACGATCCTCTATGCCGGCAAGTACAGTGCGCCGGATTATGAGCTTATCCTGACGGAAAACTGTGATCTTGTGATCGAGAATACCATGATCCTCCATTCTCCCGCGGTGCGGGAAAAGCTGGAAATGCTCGGCCTGCCTGTGCTGGTGGAGTACTCCAGCTATGAGCCGCATCCATTGGGCCGTGTCGAGTGGATCAAGCTTTACGGTCTGCTCACAGGCAGGGAGAAGGAAGCAGTCCGCTTCTTTGAGGAGCAGGTTGCAAGCCTCGCCTCCCTGCAGGATCTGGAAAAAACCGGCAAGAAAGCGGCCTTTTTCTATATCGGCAGCAACGGGTCGGTCATCGTGCGCAAACCGTCAGACTATGTGTCCAAAATGATTGAGCTGGCCGGCGGCACCTATCCGTTTACCGACATCCCGGATGACGGCACAGCCCTTTCCACGATGAATATGCAGATGGAGTCCTTCTTCGCCCAGGGGAAGGACTGCGACGTGCTGATTTATAACAGCACGGTCGACGGCGGGATCTCCAGCGTGGAAGAGCTTGTGCAGAAAAGCCCGCTTCTTGCAGAGTTCGATGCCGTCCGGAACGGGCAGGTCTGGTGCAGCGAGCAGGATATGTTCCAGCAGACGTCCGCTGCAGCCGGTATGATCCTTGATTTCAATGCGGTCTTTACCGGGGCAGATACGAGTTCTCTGCGCTATCTGCGGCACGTGGAATCATGAATGTTTCCCAACGAAAACATTATACCGTCTGTTTTGCGTTTCTGGTTCTGCTTCTGGGGCTGTTCCTCGCCGTCAACCTGCTGACAGGCAGCACGGCCATCCCTCCCCGGGAGGTTCTCGGCGCGCTTTTCGGCACGGGCGGGAGTGACACGGTGCGCAGCATTGTCCGGAATATCCGCCTGCCGAGGCTCCTCTCAGCGCTTATCCTCGGCGGAGCGCTCTCGGTTGCGGGCTTCCAGCTGCAGACGTTTTTTGCCAACCCCATAGCCGGGCCTTTTGTGCTGGGCATCTCATCGGGTTCCAAGCTGGTTGTCGCCCTTGTGATGATTGCCTGCCTCCGGTTTGGAAGGGCGGTCTCCTCCGGCATGCTGATCGGGGCTGCATTTCTCGGCGCCATGCTCTGCATGGGCATCATTCTGCTGGCCGCCGGGCGGGTTCGGAACATGGCGGTGCTCATTGTCTGCGGGGTGATGATCGGTTATATCTGCACAGCCATAACGGACATTCTGGTTACCTTTGCGGACGATTCCAACATCGTCAATCTCCACAACTGGTCTATGGGCAGTTTTTCTGGGATTGGGTGGAGCAGTGTGCGCACGGCGTCTGTCACGGTGGCTTTTGCCATGGTCTGTGCCGTTTTCCTTGCCAAGCCGATGGGGGCTTACCAGCTCGGAGAGGCTTATGCCCGCAGCATGGGGGTGGAGATCCGCCGGTTTCGCGTTGCCCTCATCCTGCTCTCCAGCCTGCTATCCGCATGCGTAACGGCCTTTTCCGGGCCGATCTCTTTTGTAGGAGTCGCTGTTCCTCACCTGATGAAGAACCTCTTCCGCACCGCAAAGCCGCTTGTCATGATCCCCGCGTGCTTTCTCGGGGGCGGGGTGTTCTGCCTCTTCTGCGATCTTGTGGCCCGCACGCTCTTTGCCCCTGCCGAGCTGAGCATCAGCTCCGTCACGGCGGTGTTCGGCGTGCCGGTTGTGCTGTCCATGCTTCTGTCACGCAGGAGGAGGTGAAGAGAATGCCTGATGCCTCTTTTCTTCATACTGAAGCGCTATCTGTGGGCTACGGCAGTTCCGTTGTGCTCGACGGGGTGGAGGTTTCCCTCTCTCCCGGTGAAATCCTCACGGTCATCGCGCCGAACGGAATGGGCAAATCGACTCTGCTCAAAACCCTGATCCGGCAGCTTCCGGCACTCTCCGGCGCCGTTTTTCTGGACGGGCTTTCCCTCATCTCGTATCCGGAGCGGGAACTGGCAAAAAAAAGCGCCGCCGTTCTCACCGGCAAACCGGAACCGGAGAAAATGACGTGCGAAGAAGTGGTTTCCGCCGGGCGTTATCCGTACACGGGCCGCCTCGGCATTTTAAGCCCGGAGGATATTCTCGCGGTCGAAGAGGCGATGCGCCTTGTGCGTGTGCTCCCGCTTAGGGACAGAGACTTCAACTGCCTCAGTGACGGGCAGCGCCAGCGCGTCCTTCTGGCCCGGGCTATTGCGCAGGATCCGAAGCTTCTGGTTATGGACGAACCCACTTCTTTCCTGGATATCCGCCATAAGCTCGAGTTCCTCCATCTGCTGAAAAAACTGGTGCGCGAGAAGCAGATCGCCGCCGTCCTCTCCATGCATGAGCTCGACCTCGCCCAGAAGTTTTCCGACACTGTCCTCTGCCTGCGTGACGGGCATGTGGACCGTTTCGGCCCACCTGAGGAGATCTTTACCGGCGGTTATATCGAGCAGCTCTTCCAGGTGGAATACGGCAGCTATGACACGCGCTTCGGCAGCCTGGAGCCGCCGCCTGTCTCCGGCCTTCCGCGCATTTTTGTGATAGCCGGCGGGGGAGAGGGGATCCCGATCTACCGTACCCTCCACCGCAAAGGCATTCCCTTTGCAGCCGGCGTTCTGCATGAAAACGATCTGGATTATCCCGTCGCCTCAGCCCTCGCCTCAGTTGTGATTTCCGAGCGGGCTTTCGAGCCGATCGGGGAAGAGGCATTCGAGAAAGCCAAAGCCGTCATGCTCTCCTGCCGACAGGTGATCTGCCCGCTACAGCACTTCGGCTCCGTGAATCGGCGCAACGAAGCTCTCCTCACCCTCGCCCAGGAAAACAGTCTCATCATGGAATAGTCCGTTCTGCAGAATAATTTAGTGGAAAGAAAAACAACGGCCCGAAGCGGAGAAACAGCTCCACTCGGGCCGGTTATAATTTTATTCCCATCGGTTTGGATAAAAGCTGGTTTCGCACTCGCGGCAGAAGAAATGCATCCGGGGAAACTTCACTACGATATAGTTCCGGCTGCCGCAATGCGGGCAGGCGAACTTCGACTGGTAATCTTCCGGCAGCGGTGTTCCGTGACCGCCGGTCACCTCTTTCAACTCATTGACAGAGAGCACGCTCTTCTTTTTTTCCATGATTGCCACCTTCTTCTCAGTAAAGACGGACCCAATGATAACCGTTGCTTGCGGTCATGTACAGTCCGTTCGTCGCAAAAGCTGTTCCGTCCGATGTGCAGAGGAAGCCGTTCTGATTGATGAAGTAAGTATAATTGCCGCCGAGGTAAGGATTTACCGCGCTGTAGAGGACAGCAGTGCCATTGCTGTAGATCTGCAGTTCTACCGTGTTGTTTTCAACGCATTCGTATGTGCCCACATAAGAATTCCAGTCCGCTTTTGCGGGAGTGGAGAATACACATGCCATAAGGATCATAACCATCATTACTGCAAGCACCGTGCATGCTGTTTTGTTCATCGTGTTAACCATTTTATATTTTCTCCTTTGTTTTTGTTTTGTGAGCACAGCATAGCACACGGTTTATCACAGAACTGTCACAGATGATTTTTCAAAAAAGCGATTGAATTTTCCCGGTCTGTTTTCTATAATAATGGCAATGGCAGAAAATATGAAAATGATCATAACAGAACGAGGTCTTTTGAGGAAAGGAAAAACTCATGGAAAAAGTCAGGATAATTGCACTGAAGGAATCTGTATTGCAGGATAATGACCGGGATGCACAGCTCCTGAGGGATGATCTGCACAGCAGGGGCACATGCCTGCTGAATCTGATGTCCGCTCCCGGCAGCGGAAAAACTTCCACTCTTCTTGCACTGAACAAAGCCTTTGCCGGGAGGCTCAAATGGGGCGTGATGGAAGCGGATATCGACAGCGCGGTAGATGCAAACACGATGCTGGAAGCCGGCGTCCCGTCCGTTCAGCTCCATACCGGAGGGATGTGCCATCTGGATGCGGATATGACCCGTCAGGGCATTGCTGCACTGGGAATGGAAGATGCCGAGCTGATCGTCCTGGAAAACATCGGCAATCTGGTCTGCCCCGCAGAATTCGATACTGGTGCCGCTATCAATATGACGATCCTTTCAATTCCGGAAGGAGATGATAAGCCTGCTAAGTATCCGCTCATGTATGAGATCTGCGATATCCTTGTCGTCAACAAAATAGATGCACTGCCCGTCTTTGATTTTGACAAGGCGCGGATGGAGCAGTATGCACGGGCCAGAAATCCGAAGATCGAGATCTTTTATATCTCGGCAAAAACCGGAGAAGGCGTACAGGAACTGGCTGACGCCCTGGTACAGAAGGTAAAGGAGTGGAACAGCAAATGAGCGAAGTAAAAGTCATCCAGATCAACGAGTCGGTGTTTGCACAGAATGACAGGGCAGCTGAACTAATCCGTAAAAAGCTCACGGAGCAGGGAACCCTTTTTCTGAATTTCATGTCATCACCGGGCAGCGGGAAAACAACCACCCTTGTCGCACTTATCAACCGCCTGAAAGACCGTCTCAACATCGGTGAGATGGATGTGGATATCGAGACAAGCCTTGATGCCCAGCATGTAGCTGACCGTACAGGCATCCGGTCTCTGCAGATCCACAACGGAGGGCTTTGCCACATTGATGCGGACATGACCGCAAGGGCATTGCTGGAATATGATACCGCAGGGCTCGATCTTCTGATCCTCGAAAATATAGGCAACTTGGTCTGTCCCGCGGAATTCGATACCGGTGCGCACAAAAATATTACGATCCTGTCTATCCCCGAGGGGGATGATAAGCCTTTAAAATACCCGCTGATGTATACCGTGAGCGATGTGGTCCTGATCAATAAAATAGATACGATGGGTTATTTTGATTTCGACCTTGAAAAGGCAAAAGAACGTATTCTGGCTCTTAATCCGAAAGCGGTCTTCTTCCCGATTAGTGCAAAAACCGGAGAAGGTCTGGATGCAGTCTGCACCTGGATACTGGACGAACTGAACGCGATAAGGAATCGGTAGAAAACGTATAAATATCGCATATCCGATTCCGAAGATGGATTTGATCCTGACCATCAGCTTTGAGTACTTTGACCGGATCGGCATGCAAAAGGAGTTCCATAATGCTGGTAAATAAACTGCAATCCTATGAAAAAACGGACAACGGCTGGCTGCTGCATGCCGACACGACGGATGTGCTGATCGTCTTCCTCACGGACGACGTGATCCGCATCCGCGTAAATTTCGACCGCAGGTTCGATGAGGCATCCTACACCCTTGTCACCACAGCCTGGCCTGACCGTCTTGATCCCCTTTTTGCGGGGGAGAGGCAGCGGATCCGGGCTCTGGATGTTGATTGCACCGAAAGCGGGAATATGCTCAGTTTTGAGACTGCAACGTTGAAGCTCGTCCTTGTCAGGCAGCCCTTTGCTTTCAGACTTTATGACAAAGAAGGCAATTGCCTCTACCGTGATCTGCCTGAGCGGGCGTTCGAGAAAGATCATCTCGGCAGGCTCAGCCATTACTCCTGTATGGACCGCGAGAAAGACCATTTCTACGGCTTCGGCGAGAAGACGGGGCATCTGGATAAGAAGCTCCGGCGTCTGCGCATGAGCCCGAAGGACGCCATCGGCCACGATCCGGAGACCGGAGACCCGATGTATAAGCACATCCCGTTCTATATCCGCATCAACGAAGACAAACGCAGTGCGCTGGGCCTCTTTTACCACAACTCCTATGACTGCGTATTTGATCTCGGCCAGGAAATCTCCGGCTACTGGGAGCATTACTGCTACTACCAGACTGAGGGGGGCGACATCGACCTCTTCCTCATCAACGGCCCGGATATGAGGGATGTAGTTACACGGTATACCTGGCTGACGGGGCGGACGATTTTGCCTACCAAGCAGTCCCTCGGCTACTGCATGGGCACTATGTATTACGCGGAACTTGAGAAGGACTGCGATCAGGAGATCTTTAAGGTTGTGGAGAAGCATCTGCAGGAGAAACTCTGGATTGACAACTTCTGGCTGGCTTCCGGTTACTCCTCCGGAGAGGAGGACAATCTGCGCTACACTTTCAACTGGAATCATCGCCGCTTTCCCGATCCCGAAGGCTTCTTCAAAAAGATGAATGCCATGGGCATCAACGTCATCTGCAACCTCAAGCCGGGCGTGCTGAAAAACCATCCCTACGCAAAGTATTATGAGGAGCACGACGCTTTTATAAAGTCCCCAGACGGCACAGGAGATGCTACCGGCCGATGGTGGGGAGGCGAGGGGCGCTTTATCGACTTCACGAGCCCCAAAGGGCGTGAGGCGTGGAAGTACCTGCTGGAAGAGACTATCCTGAAAAAAGGCACCAGGACTGTGTGGAATGACAACTGCGAGATCGACGGCATTGAGGATCGCCTTTCCCAATGCGACTATGAAGGTGCAAAGGGCACCATGGAGGATCTCAAGATCATCCACTCAAATATGATGGCCTATGTTGCGGTGCAGGCGATCCACGATGTATATCCCGGCGAGCGGCCCTATGTCATCAACCGTGCGGGCTTTGCGGGCATCCAGCGCTACGCCCAGGTGTGGGGCGGTGACAACCTGACTGACTGGCGAACGGTGAAGTTCAACCTGGCAACCATAATGGGCATGGGCCTTTCCGGCTGTGCGAACATGGGCTGTGACATCGGTGGATTCGCAGGTAGTGCGCCGGAAGGGGAACTGTTGCTGCGCTGGATCCAGAGCGGCATATTCCAGCCCCGCTTCACCATAAACTCCGCAAATTCAGACAACACCGTCACCCAGCCCTGGATGTATGCAGAGAACCTGCCGTACGTGCGCGAAGCCTTTGCTTTGCGTTACCGGATGCTGCCCTATCTTTACTCCCTGATGCGCGAGGCGAGTGTGGACGGTCTTCCCGTTATGCGTCCGTTGTTCCTGGAGTTCCCTGACGATCCGGCATGCTATACGGACGAGAGCCTAACCTTTATGTACGGCCCCGCTGTGCTGGTGGCGAATGTTGTGGAGAAAGGTGCAGAGACGAGAAAGCTCTATCTTCCTAAGGGCTGCACCTGGTACGACATGAATGATCATCTCCGTGCCTACGAGGGCGGCTGGACGATAGAAGTTCCGGTTAATCTCGGGAGCATCCCGATGTTCCTGCGAGGCAGCGCTGTCTTTTGCACCAGTGAGGACGTCCGGCGCATCCTTACCGATAAAGTCAGGCAGCTTGACCTGCTCATCGCTGCAGAAGGGGATTCCGAATTCGTATACTATGACGATGACGGTCATACCGAAGATTATAGGCATGGCTGCTATGCCGAAACAACCATCAGCGTCAAGGCAGGGGACCGCACCTGTATCCGTTTTGAGAAGACAGGCGACTATCCTGACACCATCGAAGCACTGACCATTCGCCTTGTCAGTAAGAAGAAAGGCGCATTCTGGGTCAATGTGGACGGAGAGCAGATCCCACGCTTCCTCGTGCGTGACATGTGGGAAGAGAGTGAATGCGGCTGGTACTATGAGCTTTCCGACCGGAGCATCCTCGTCAAATGCTCGAAGCCGAATAAGGACAGCCTTGAGATCGTGATCTCCACGGAGAAGTTTGATCTGATCGGAATGGCCGAAGAATAAAGAAGAGTCCGCAACTTCTCTCGATCTTTGCGTTTGTTCACAAAAAACTCATAATCTAAAATGAAAGAAAAAGGTTATTGAGAGAGATTTTTAGGGTTGCCCTCAACAGTAATGATAGTCAGTGGAATAATTTGCCATGTTTCGTCCAAATGAGTTTGTTTTATAAAGAATCACGGATAGATTCTTCCATGGGGCGTGGGTGATAATCAAATTCACGGGTGGCTTTCTCATGGGAGAAACGGCCATTTGTGTGTAACGTATAAACTGAGTAAGGAGTAAGTAACGGAGCGTCTTTACTGAATGTACGGGAAAAAAACTCAGCAACAGGGGCAATCAGTTTCGCTAGCGCATGGGGTGCTTCAATTCTTGTTGTTTTCTTTCCTCGAATTTTGCGAATGGAGTTGACCAGTTCCAGCACGCCAATATAGTGGCCGTTCAGGATATAGCATTCTCCCGGGCGGCCTTTCTCCTCGCAGCCGATAATACCGTCTGCAACGTCCCTCGAATCAACAAAATCGTATCCGCCTTGCAGTCCGACAGATATTTTCCCATCCGAAATAGCCTGAATGGTACGAATCATATGATTCCGTGACCGAGTATCCCCAGGGCCAATGATTCCGGAAGGATGGACAATGCTCACATTCAATCCTGCTTTTGCGTAATCCATAACAATTTGCGCTGCAGCGGCTTTGGATTTTGCGTACTGGCCATGAACCAGATTTGGAGAAAAAGAGCTGACTTCTGTAATTATTTCGTTAGCCGGTCTCTCAGGAATGGCGTGAACGGAACTGACATAGACAATGCGGTCGACTCCGGTGTCCCGGGCCAGACTCATCACGTTGTTCGTGCCATGAACATTAATGTTCCAGACCTCTGGGTTGTGTTTTGACGCAATGGTGATCAGAGCCGCACAGTGAACCAGAGAGACATAGTCGTAGTCACCTCGATCGAAAAAAGGTATGAGCGATTCTCTGTTACGGATGTCTCCTTCATAGATTTCGACGTTTGAATGCGCAACGATATTGCTGTTTGGACGTACAAGAGCGCGGACATGCTCTCCCCGTTGCTGAAGAACAGATACGAGAATTGTTCCGACATGCCCTGTTGCGCCGGTAACAAGCCACAGCTTTTTCATTTCTGTTCACCTCATCATACCAAATTTCAACAGTATAATAGCACAGTGTCGGCTCAGAGGCTACTCGGAAATTATCAAAATAGTATTGAGCAGCGATCTACGATGTGTCTTTCACGCTGCACTTGATGATATAAGATGACTGAAAAAATAGCTGATGCTATTCCAACAGAATCTTCAGCATCCGGTCGGGATTGCTCAGGAATTCGGTGGTAATTCTGAAATGCTCCGTTTCACGATAGGGGAGATGCTGCAAACCGTTTTCATCAAACTGGACAACATCCGCTCCGGGTGTTGTGATCAGAATCGGAGAGTGAGTGGAGATAATAAACTGGGCACCTGCTTTTGCGTTTTCATGCAGCACCCGAATCAGCTTGAGCTGCCCCATCGGAGATAAAGCGGCTTCGGGTTCATCGAGAATGAACAGCCCTTTTCCGGAAAAGCGGTGTACGGCGAGAGAGAGAAAGCTTTCACCGTGGGACTGGCTATGAAGTGACTTCCCGCCGTAGGAAGCATAAGGATCGTGAAAGCCTGCATATTTTGCCGTTTCATCCAGATAAGTGGCAGCATTGTAGAAGCTTTCCGCTCGAAGGAAAAAACCATCCGTATTCTTTCGGATTCCTCTGGCCAGCCTGAGATGTTCATACAGAGAGGAATGGGAATCTCTGGTGCTGAAAGAAAAGTTCAGCGTTCCGCCCTCCGGGTTGAATCCGGCATTGATGGCGAGTGCCTCTATAACGCTCGATTTCCCGATTCCGTTTTCCCCGACGAAAAAGGTAATCGGACTGGTGAAAGTGAATCCGCCGTCCTTTTGAATCTGCCGGATGATCGGCAAATCGGAATAGTATTCTTCAGGCGGGATTCTGTCGTCAATGCTGAAGCTGCGCAGATAAAGCGTGCTGAATGCTCCGTCGGCTTTTCCATCAGACATGATATCTTCTCCTAGGTATACATAAAATAGTTTACGAAAAAATATTTCTTTCGACGGATCTATCCTATCATATAATCTGTCCCGTAAGTGGGACTTATCTCGGATTTCGCGTTTGTTCACAAAAAATTCATAATTTTCAAAAAAAGAAAAAGGCGGAGCACATGGCCCCGCCTGATTTGTTTTCTGATCGGATTAGTCGTCCCAGTCCTTCTTTGCTTTCAGAACTGCACCGGTATTGGCGTCGATGTCGTATTCAAATTCCATAGCGTTGAAGTAGAACTCGATCTCGTAAACCTGTCTGCCGTGTTCATAGTCGAGCTGGCATTTTTTCACCATTGCCTGTGCGCCGGGAACACCTGCGTGCTGCAGGGCAGTGGCCATTGCTTCATTCTGGTTGATTCCGCCGACGACAGATTCGAGTTCCTTATCGTTCATCATTGCGTTGTTGAGGTTTTTCATTTTTTTATTTCTCCTTTGTTTTTTGTTTTGTGAGCTCATGATAACACGGGAAGTGTCACACAACTGTCACACAAATAGGAAAAATAAAAAAACTCAAAAACGGCAAATACAGCTGTATCATAAGAGAAAACAACGGATTCCTACGGCGATTTTATATCTCAGACGATACAATTTTTTATTTCCTGCTTAACCGCATCCAGGATATAGATCGTAATATATCGCTCAGGCTGATCCGGCGAGGCTGCCTGTCGGAACCAGGCAGATGAATATAACAAATACTTTTTTATTGGCGTTTTCCTTTCTCTGGAGCGCTTCATCTGAATCTGCGTTCTGTGTTCAGGGCTTATGCTGCGAGGGCGAATTCGTATTCATCGGCATATTTATCGACCATCACATCATAAGCAGATATAGCGTTATCAAATACAGCAAGCAGATCTTCTTCGGCTATCATGCCGTCGGCATTCATTTCAACGCCTGAGAATTGAAGGAACTGCTCCATCGGAGGATTCTCTAAAGACAAGAGAGAGAGTTCCCGCAGTTGAGCGGTGCTCTGGTATACCAGACTTACTGTATAATATGGCTTGTTATCCCGGGTCAGATATCTCGCAAATACAAGCTTTACACCAATCGGAGTCTTGGGTTCTACAGTATCAGCAAGCTCATACTCTTCCACACCAAGTGCAGCCATCACGCTGGCGATATTGGAGTCATGCCCGCAAAGGAATGAGAATTTTCTCCCGTCTGCGGTAAGCTCGGAACGGATCTCTTCGAGAAGCGGATGTGCCACGTTTACCGAAACAAGGGGAGTAGTAAAAAACATATCTGTATATGTATCCACAATGCTGTGCATGAGCCTCCATTCGTCATCCGTCAGTGCATGACCGAAAGCTGCCCTTTCGGCATCAGCTTCTTCATAATACTGCAGCGTAAGGGCATCTGCCACGGATGTGGCTGTTTTTAAAGGGCCGCTTGCTCCGGGCTCTTTATCTTCTACCAGCAGAATCTCTGTTTCATCTTCCAGGAGATTGCCGTAGATCCCTGCCTGATAGCTGTCACTCTCTTCAATGTCAGCAACATCCATCAGAAGAGAGATAGCATCCCGAAGCTTTGCATGTATCCCTTCGATTCCGGCATCTCCGCCCATTTCCGAGATCTGGCTGATTACATCCTCTTTATAAACCGGCGCAACAAAGGTCAGTTTCGGCGTAAAAACAGGATCCATTGTATCGTATTCTACGTGTGTTTCAATGTATGTGTCCCATACAGGAAGAAGCCCTGCGGAAAAGAAGGTCGAGGTTGCAATTGTACGTTGTTTTGCATTTGAATAGAAACGCACGGCACCGTCTTCAGGCTGATAGTTTTCCGGAAACAGGCCCTCTTTCTCTAACCATTTTCTGAAATACTGGCCCATGATGGTTTCCAGTACTCCGCCTCGCACAGACAGCTCGCTTGGGTTTGCTGTCCATTGGAACCAGGTATGAGGGGTGATATCGCTTAGCAGGGAACCACTGCCTGACATCGGTGAACGGATATTATGACGGCTCAGAACGACAACCTTATCCAATGTGTACTGTTCCCCGGCTGTCTCTTCAGCCGGAAGCTCTTCTGCAAAGGCCATGGAACACAGGCCTGTCATCAGAAAAGTTATGCAGAAAAGGAGTATTGCAAGACGCCGGATCATCCTCTGCCTGCCCGGTGTTGAGCAGTTCTTAATTGAGTATGCGATAGGATTGGCTAAACATGATTTCATGAAGGCTTTTCCTCTGTAAATTCAGTAATTTGTGGTCAGGATACCTCTTTCTCAAACCTGGCGGCTACATCTTCCAGATATTTTCGGATCGGCAGATGCTGCGGGCACATCGCTTCACACTGGCCGCATTTCACGCAGTCACTCGCCTTGCTGAAGTTCAGCGTGAGGCGTTCGTAATAGCCGGGCTGCGGCGTCCAGCCTTTGTTCGGGTCTTCCTGCATATCTGCATTGTACAGAGAGAAATACTTTGGGATGGCAATGTTTTGCGGGCAGTTTACCGTGCAGTAGGAACAGCCGGTGCAGGGAATCACAATCCTGCTGTTAATCATCCCGGCAGCCCGGTGCATCATGCCGAGCTCCTCCTGCGTCAAAGGGACAAAGTTCTCCATATACCCCGTGTTGTCGAGTACCTGCTCCATGTCACTCATGCCGCTGAGCACCATGAAGATATTGCTGTGGCTTGCCGCAAAACGGATTGCCCAGGACGGGACCGACATGTCAGGATCCGCGGCAGAGAACATGGCTTCCACCTCGGGCGGGACCTTTGCCAGGGTACCGCCTTTTACAGGCTCCATGACGATCACCGGCTTGCCGTGCGCTTCCGCCACATCATAGCAGCCGTGGCTCTGCACGCCGATGCTGTCCCAGTCGAGATAATTCAGCTGCAGCTGCACGTATTCCATCTCCGGGTGTCGTGTAAGCACTTCATCAAGAACTTTCGGCTCGTCATGGAAGGAAAAACCGACATGTTTGACAAGACCGGCTTTTTTCTTTTCCAGAATGAAATCGAAGCAGTGCAGGGCTTCAAACGTTCTGAGAGATTCGGAATTGACGTCGTGCAGCCAGTAATAATCGAAATAACCGGCGCCCGTGCGTTTGAGGTGCTCGTTGAACAGCCACTCCCGGTCCTCTTCTTTTTTGAGCATATAGGCAGGGAGCTTTGTTGTGAGGGTGAAGCTGTCTCTCGGGTGGCGGTCGACAAGCACCCGTTTTGCCGCCTCCTCGCTCTTCCCGTTGCAGTACATCCATGCGGTGTCGAAATATGTGAATCCCCGTGCCAGGAAGGTATCGACCATTTCTTCCAGCAGCGGATAGTTGATGCTGCCTGCATCCTCTGCATTCAGCAGCGGCAGCCGCATCAGCCCGAAACCGAGTTTCCTGTTGCTCATGATGTGTTCTCCTTCCAAATATGTTTTGTCCTGAGGTGTGTTTTATCCTGTTACATTGAGGCAGCGAGCAACTGCCTGGTGTATTCTTCCTTCGGGTGGTTATAGACCTCTTCGATAAGTCCCTGCTCGACAATGCGCCCCTCGTTCATGATCAGCACGCTGTCACAGAGCTGATACACCACGTTGAGGTCATGTGAGATGAAGAGATAACTGAGGTCGAGATCTCTGCGAAGCTGAAGCAGCAGCCGGAGGATCTGCGCCTGGATCATGACGTCCAGCGCGCTCACAGGTTCGTCGGCAATCAGAAAGCGTGGCTTCTGGATCAGGGCGGCCGCGATGCTCACGCGCTGCCGCTGTCCGCCGGAGAGCTCGTCAGGCTTGGCCGTCCAGCACTCGCGGGGCAGTTCCACCTGTTCCAGCATCTCATGCACCATGCGTTTCCGCGTGGCGGCATCATAGGTTCCTGCGATCTTCAGGGGTTCCTCTACCGACCATTCCGCACTGTACATCGGGTTGAGGGAGCTGTAGGGATCCTGAAATACAATCTGCGGTTTGCCGGCGTGGTGGATCACCTTTCCCTGCGTCGGCTCCAGCAGGCCGAGAAGCACGCGCGTCAGGCTCGATTTTCCCGTTCCGCTTTTCCCGCACAGGCCGACGATTTCTCCCCGGTGCACGGTAAAGTCAATGTCATGCAGCACCTCCTGGTAGCTGTCTTTTCCGGAAAAGATCCCGCCGTCGCGGTATCCGGCATAGACGTGCTGCACCTCAAGGATCAGTTCTTCTGCCATTTTCCCCTCCCTTCCCGCGTGGGGATCGCGTCAATCAGCTGTCGGGTATAGGGGTCCTGCGGATTGCTGTATACATCCTCTGTTTTGCCGGTTTCCACCAGCAGGCCGCGGTTCATCACTGCTACAAAGGAGCAGAGCTTCCGCATGACGTTTAGGTTGTGGGAAATCAGCAGCATTGACATCCCCGTTTCCCGGTTCAACTTTTTCAGCAGTGCCAGAATCTGCGCCTGGATGCTTACATCCAGGGCGGTCGTGGGTTCATCCAGAAGGAGAAGGCTCGGCTCGATGACGATGGCAGCTGCAATCATCGCGCGCTGCAGCATGCCGCCGGAGAGTTCATGGGGATAGCTCTGATAGATCTTTTCCGGGTTTTCCAGCTCGACGGAGGCCATTGCCTCCAGCGCCTTTTCACGCCGCTCCGCTGAAGAGAGATTGGTGTGGATGCGCAGCACTTCGCCTACCTGCTCTCCGACGCGCATGAGAGGATCCATCGCATTCATCGGATCCTGAAAAACGACGCCGACCTCTCTGCCATGCAGCTTCCGCAGCGCACTGCGCGGTGCGTGCAGCAGGTCCTGCCCGTTGAGCAGAATATCACCGGAGTAAGTGCACTGCTTTCGGGGCAGAAGCCCTGCGATGCTCATCGCGGTGACCGTTTTGCCCGAGCCACTCTGGCCCGCGAGGCCGACGATTTCACCGTCCCTTATTTCAAGGGTGATCCCGCCAACTGCCTCACGATCCCGGTTGTTGAATTTTACATGGAGATCACGAATTTCCAGCATTTCAGGCCACCTCCCGGTTCAGTTCCTGGAGGCCTTCTCCGATGAGCCCCACGCCGAAGATCAGCAGCACAATCGTGCATCCGGTGCAGAGGGCATACCAGGGCCCGGCCTTCAGCATGGCCTGCGCTTCGGAAAGCATATAGCCGAGGGAGGCGTCCGGCGGTGTGACACCGATGCCGAGAAAGCTCATGCTCGCTTCTGCCAGAACCGCATTGTTGAAACCAATGGTGAAAGCCGGCAGCAGCACGCGAAGCGTGTTCGGCAGCAGGTGGATGAAGAGAATCCGCAGGTTGGAAGCACCCATCAGGCGCGCCCGTGTGACATAGTTTTTATTGCGCAGGGAGGCAAATTCCGTCCGCATGACGCGGGCAAAACTCGGGATAAACACAAGCCCGAGTGCAAATACGACGCTGTATTTTTTCCCCGGCCCGACAAGGCTCACGACAAGCAGCGCCAGAAGAAAGCTCGGGAATGCTGTCAGTGCGTCGTTCAGCCGCATCAGCACGTCGTCTACCAGACCGCCGAAGTACCCGGTTACGGCGCCGACCAGCGTCCCTATGATGGCTCCGATTGAAACGGTGGAAAGCGCGATGGCAAGCGTTGTGCCGGTGCCTTTTATCACACGGCTGAAGATATCCCGCCCGAAGTTATCTGTTCCGAAAAGGTGCTGAAAGCTTGGCGGCTGGAAGCGCCCGTATTTCATGGCTGTGGGGAGGTACGGGGTCCAGAACATGCCGATGACTGTGATCAGCAGCATAACGCCCGTAATGATCAGCCCGGCGAGGAGGTATCCGTTCAGCTTCTTTTTCATCTCTGTCCGCCTCCCGCCGTAATGCGCAGCCTGGGGTCGATGGCCTGGTTGATCAGGTCTGCAATTGTTCCGGCCAGCACAACCCAGAATGCCAGGATGACCACAATGGCCTGCACAACAGGATAATCCCTGTGGGAGATGGAGGAGACCAGAAACCGCCCCAGCCCGGGGATCCCGAGCACCTGCTCCACCACAATGCCTGCACCTACAAGCTCTGCCAGCGTCTGTCCCAGAAAAGAAACGACGGAGACCATGGAGTTCTTCAGCACATGTCGCATCAGCACGCTTTTCCGGTCATTTCCGCGGCTGATGGCAGTGCGCACATAAGCCTTGTTCATCTCTGAGATGACGGTGGAGCGCAGCATGCGCACGGTCATTGCAATACGGGGGATACTCAGGCAGATTGCCCCGAACAGCAGATGGCGCAGGGAAGCGGCAAAATCAACCCTCAGCCCGGGAAAGTCCCCCGGTGTGAAGTACCGGAGCACAATTCCGAAGCCCCAGGAGACAAGGATTCCTGTAAAGAAGGGCGGAACGGCCATGCAGAGCTGGTTGAGTGTGGTGCGTGGCCAGTCAAAAAACCCACCTGTGAAACGATAGGAGAAAATCCCGAGAGGGATGGAAACCGCAGCGATGATCACAAAGCTCATCAGGCTCAGCCAGAGCGAAAGCTCAAGCTTTGAGCCGATCAGATCCCACACGTTCTGCCGGTAGCTGTAGGAAATGCCGAGATTCCCGGAAAAGAATCCTCCCAGCCAGTTGAAGTAACGCACGAAGAAGGGGCGGTCAAGCCCCATCTCATGCTGCAGCGCCGTGACCTGGGCTTCCGTTGCTTCTGTTCCGAGCATGGTGCGTGCCGGATCGCCCGACACCAGCTCAAATGCCAGATAGGTCAGGAAAGAAACCAGCACCATGGTCAGTGCAACCAGGAAAACCCGTTTCAGCGCATATCGGAAAACACCTGTCATTCTGCCCAGTACAGTGTAGAGACGTCAAGCACGTATAGCGGGTAGAAGGTGAGGCCTTCCAGCCCCTTGCGCACAGCCACCAGGTCAGCCATATCCTGCAGGTAGACGTTGGCGGCATTTTCCGTCAGGTTGCGCTCCAGAGCGCGGTAAAGCTCTGTCTGCTTTGCATCATCCGTCTCACTCAGCGCCTGGGCAAGAATCGTGTCATATTCCTCGTTGGAATAGTTTGTGAAGTTGTTGTGTACGGTGGTTCCGAAGCGCTCCAGAAGCTTACGGGCAGTCATGTTGTCGCTTGAAACACCCGTAACGGTGCTCTGATATTTTCTGTTGCTGTATACTTCTTCCAGCCAGGTGCTCCAGTCTACCGGCTGCACGGTCGCCTTCACGCCGATTTCGCGCAGCAGCTCTACAAGTACCGTTGCAGTGTTCACATGGGGCGTGTAGTTGCTCGGTACGGTGATCGTCATCTCAAAACCGTCGGGATAACCGGCCTCCGTGAGCAGTTCCTTCGCTTTTTCCACATTCAGTGTATAATAATCGGTCAGGCTTTCATCATAGTATTTTCCGAAAGAGGGGAACATGGAGGTGCCAAGCGGAATGCCGTATCCGTCGAATGCCAGGTCGATCACAGCCTGCTTGTCTACGGCATAGCAGAGAGCCTGACGCACGCGCACATCGTCAAAGGGCTTTTCCTTATTGTTGAGATAGAGTGCCTGCACGAGATTCATGCTGCCTTCCAGAATGCCGAAGTCGTCAGCCGAGAGCTGCACCGTCTGGTCGCTGCTCATGTGGGCAACGAGGTCCAGCGCGCCGCTCTGCAAGCCGAGCACCAGGCCTTCCGCGTTTTCCAGAATCTTGAAGGTCACTTTATCGATTTTTCCGGGGTCGCCCCAGTAATCCGCAAAGCGTTCCAGGACAAGGCTGTCCTGTACGGTGCGGGAGACGAATTTGTAAGGGCCTGTTCCGACCGGAGCCGTAGCCTGCTTGTCATAGCCTTCCGGGATAATATAAGCGTTCATCACTGCTGCGAGGAACTCATTGCTCGGTTCCGAGAGCGTGATGGTCAGGGTAGTTTCGTCATGGTCCAGATGGTCAATAACGGAGAGTGCGGGAAGAATTGCTGCGGCATCGTCGGAATTCCATCTCCGCTCGATGGAGTAGACCAGATCTTCCACCGTCACCGGGTTGCCGTTGTGGAACTTCACACCCGGACGAAGGGTAAAGGTGTAGGTCAGTCCATCTTCCGACTTTACGACCTCGGAAGCTACTGCGGGGACAATTTCTCCCTCTGAAGAGGGCTTGACCAGCCCTTCAAATACGTTGAACAAGACTTCCTTGGTGCCGGCCGCTGTCATGGTATGCGGATCGAGACTGTCGAAATCCTGGGCGATTCCGATGTTGAGTTCATTTGTTGCAGCCCGTCCGGTCTTCACAGCTTCGGTGGGAGCCGGTGCGGGTGCTTCGGTTGGTGCGGGTGTTGATGCCGGGGTGGTGCCTGACTCTGCTGTTTTCCCGCAGGCGGGTAAAACGCTGAGCGTCAGCACGAGGATGAGTGCCAGAAATCTTTTCTTCATGAATTGCTCCTTTCATCACTGCCCCTTGATGGGGTCAATGTGCGGCACCTGTGCAAGGGCGCCATGGTACGTGTATTTCGGTTTATCGGTATTCCCCTATAAACCGCGCACATTATAGTATATCTGCCGGAAAAATACAAGGGCAACACCGCATAATGCGGCAAGAGCAGATTTCAAGAAAATCCGGGTTCTGAACGAGATGAGATGAAAAAGTCTGAAGATTTTTCTCTATGCAAATGTACTTTTTTCTATTATAATGATAATTGATAAAAATGAGATGATCAATATGCGGATTCCAGAGGTCCGGAGTACTGTCTCACGCCCGTAACACCATCATTCGTTGCGCAATCCAATTCAAAACTTGATAATACAGGAGGCACACCTATGATTCATCTTTCTTACGAGCAGGAAATCACCCTCATTAAGCGCCTGGTCATAGCGCAGGGCGTCTCGGAAGAGGACGCCGCCTCGCTTGCCGCCGTCGTCACACACTCGGATTTCACCGGTACCTATTCCCACGGCTTGTCCCGCCTTTGTATATACTTGCGACAGTATATGGCTGGTGCCCTGGTGGCACAGCCGGACTTCCGCTGCGTGAAGGATACGGACGCTTCTCTTGCCTTTGACTGCGGAGGGGGATCCGGCATTGTGGCAGTAAACAAGGTCTATGATGCAGTGCTTGAGCGCGCACGCAAGTATGGCGTTGCCGCCGGTGTGGGCCGTAACAGTGCAAATATCGGCTGCGGCGGCTATTACGGCCACCGCATGGCAGGGGACAACGTGATCGGCATCGTGGTCAGCAACACCTATCCCTGTATGGCTCCCTACGGCGGAGCGGACCGTCTGATCGGCACAAACCCCATCATCCTCGGCTGCCCGACGACGAATCCCGACAGGCCGATCGTTATCGACATCTCTACAAGCGGCGTCGCCATCGGCAAGGTCCAGGCCTATCGCCGCGAGAACAAGGAGATGCCTGCAGGCTGGGCAAATGACTATGACGGCAACCCGACCACCGACCCGCATGTAGCCTACTGCGTACGCCCCATGGGTGACCATAAGGGCTACGGGCTCGCAGTGTTTGTCGACATGTTCGGCGGCGTGCTGTCTGATGCGCTCACCAGTCCCGAAATCCCCTTCGTAGAGGATATGCGACCCGAGGAAACCGGCTTTGCCGTGATTCTGCTGGACATTGCACATTTTATCGACGTCGACCGCTTCAAGGAACACGCCACGCTGTATGCCTCGCTGATCAAGAACAGCCGCACAGCCACCGGCGTGAAGGAGATTTTTATGCCCGGTGAGATCGAGGCGCGTCTGATCGAAGAGCGTAAAGTCACCGGTCTCGACTTCTCCGATGCGCTCGAGGCAGAACTGACAGAGCTTGCGCGTCAGAGCGGTGCAATCAGTGCGGACGGCGCGCTGAAGGATCTGCTTGCCTGAACATTGCGCAAAGACTGATAAGGATTTATAAACCGGACACCCCGTCTCTCAACAATCGGGATTGAGACAAGGTGTCTGTTTATTTTAGAAGAAACGAAACAGGAGACCGATACATTGTATCAATCTCCTGTATTTTTAATGGTATGAACGTTTGAGGAATCAGATCTTACGTGCAGTGAGGTTACCGCTCAGGACGGCGCGCTGGATGTTGTGCGGTTCGACGCAGTCACCGACTGTATGGACTTCAAAGCCGGCAGCTTCGAGTTCCTCCGCAAGCTCCGTATTAGGTGCCATGTTGTAGAACTCCACTACGCTGTCAACTTTGACGTTCTTCTCATATCCGGCTTCGGTGACGAACTTTACACCATCGTCTTCCACGCCGAGGATCTCGGCACTGCTCCAGATCTTGGTGCCCTTGGCACGCAGATAGGCCAGGGTATAGGTCTTGAACCAGCCGGACTGACCTTTGTCGATGTTATCGACGCTGTCTTCATGGATCATGACGACCTTCTTGCCCATGGTGACGAGATAGGCGGCAAAGTCCACCGCCTGGACGCCTGCACCAAGAATAGCTACGGTGTTGCCCAGCTTACCCTCTCCGCCAAAAGCCTGCTCCGGTGTGAAGACGGGTGTGGCGTCTGTGCCGCTGAGCTTGCTCACGCGCTTCCCGCCGACCGCGACGATGACGACGTCAGGGTTCTCCTCCTTGACGAGGGCGGCATCCACCCGCTTGTAAAGGTGCACGTCCACACCGTTTTTGTCGAGCTGGTGGGCAATGTAGGTGAAGTAGTCATCAAAGCGCTCATGGTTGCCCTTGACCCCGCGGGCAAAGTGCACCAGACCACCCAGCTTGTCGGAATTGTCATAGAGGCTCACGCTGTGGCCGCGCTCTGCCGCGATGCGGGCGAATTCCATTCCGGCCGGGCCGCCACCGATGACCATGATCTTGCGGGGATTCTCAGCGGGAACCGGGGTTGCGCCTTCGGGCATAACGTCAGTGAGAGAATTATAGGATGTCGCGTTCATGCGGCACATGGAGGGGTATTTGCGCCCGGTACCGATATTGTCGTGGCAATGCATGCACTTCATGCAGGGACGTACTTCCTCACGTTTGCCCTCCTCCATCTTGCGGACCAGTTCCGGGTCGCAGTTGAGAGGACGGTTCATAAAGATGAGATCCAGATCGCCGTCAGCGATGGCTTGATTGAGATAGTCTGGGCCGACACGCAAATCCATATAGGCCGCACAGCCCACGGGAACATCAACAGCCTCTTTGATGGCTTTCACCACAGGCAGGAAAGAGGCGAAACCGGAGTGGCTGCCGTCCAGCATGCCCTCAAAATGCTGGCTGTAATCGAACATCGTGCCGAAGCCGGTGAGACCGTCGGCGTCCTTGATGATGTGTTGAACGTCAGGAGCCCAGATATTCATCTCCTGGCCGTTAGCGCCTACACGCACCTGGATCCAGTCTGCGCCGGAAGCCACGAGGGCTTTGGCAATTTCCTTGGACTCCTCGATGGTGAGGAAAAGCTCGTTGTCGCCGAGGGAAGCATCATTCTCCTCCACTCCGTTGATCAGTGCGCCGACAGGGAAGTCCGCGCCGTTGACCTCTTTGATCTTCTCGATCATGCGGCGGAAGAGACGGGTGCGGTTTTCAATGGACTGGGGACCGTATTCGTCCTCGCGGCGGTTGACACGGCGGGTCATAAAGCCGTTGAGAGCATCTGCACTGGCACCCTTGATCTCGATGCAGTCAATACCGATGGATTTCGCACGTTCAGCTGCGATCCCAACACGGTCGATAAAAGCGTCCAGCTCCTCAATGGGCGTGTCGTTGATGACGGAATCGGGCACCACCGGGTTGCCTCCGCCGAAAAACATCTGATAGCCCACCTTGGCACCGCCGTCGTGGATGGCAGTGATCAGTGGATCAGCAAGGGCAAGTCCCTCTTCCACCGTGCCCTCCTTAACCTCCAGGTTATCCGGAAAGACCGGAACACCGTTGAGAACCTGGCCGGCGAAAAGGATCAGGCCGACTCCGTTACGGGCCATTGTGCCGTAAAGTTCCGTAGAAACCGGGAGCCGGCTGCCAGTGCTGTCCGCCCAGGCTGCGCTGCCTGCAGCTTTGATGGTACGGTTGCGGATGGTCATGCTGCCGAGCTGAATGGGGGAGAAAACCTTACCCAGATCACTTTCAAAGCTGTCAAAACCAGCCTCCTGAGGGTTGAGAACAGAGGCTTCGGCTACGGCGGGAAGCGGGATCCCCAAGGCCTGGAGTTTGCAGGCATTCACTCCGTTGCGTATTGCGTCTGAGCAGAGGGTTGCACCTGTCACTCCATCCACACCGTCGGCAGTGCCCGCCTCAATGATACGCTGGCAGTAGTTGTTGAGTGGAAACGTAAAGGGGGTGAAGTAGTCAGCCTGAGAGGTCTTGAGGACCTCATAGCTCACGTCGGTCAGGGAACTTTCACTGAATGTGCACTTGACTTCGACTGTGGCGTAAGGCGTGGTCTGCACACTGGTGTAAGTGCCGGGAATGTAGGCAAGCGCCGTACCTTCCGCGGAGGCTTTCGTCTCCGGGTGTACGAGGCCGGGCAGAGCCAAGCCAAGAGCTGCAGCCGCACCGGCTTTGATAAAGGTTCTTCTGTCCATGTTCATTTTTTGTTTCTCCTTTTTGTTTTTGAGGGATTACACAACTGATGATATTCTACTGATGATTTTTTATTATATGTAAAGCATGGACATTTGTACAATTCCGGTATATAATCAATTCATAAGCAACGCTAATGATAAGAGGTGCTTCAACATGACGATCCGACAGATGGAGCTGTTTGTGCAGGTGTATGAACTGCGAAACCTGACGCGTGCGGCCGAAAGCCTGTATATGACGCAGTCTGCCGCAACACAGAACCTGAAAAAAACAGAGGAGGAACTGGGGCTACGCCTCTTTGAGCGAAGCAATCGGCAGGTCGTCCCTACACAGGCGGGGAATCGTTTCTATCAGCACGCAAGAAAGATCATCACGGAATACAAAAACTCCCTGCAGGACCTGGCCAGCCTAGGGGAGGAGGTGACAGTCTGCTATTTCGATATGCCCTCCTCAGCAATCAAGGACAGTGTGATTTCCGCATTCTGGGCTATCGATCCCTACCTGAAGATCATTCAGATGGACTGCAGGATGCCGGAATTGCTGAACAAGCCCTGGATTCCGGGGCGCCTCTATCTTGTTCCGGAAGAGTTCATTCATGATCCTGACGTTCGATCGATCGAAGCGGCTGCGGTCCGGCATTTCATCATCATGCAGAAAAACCACAGGATGCGCACCAAAGACGAGATCAGTCCGGAAGATCTGGAAGGCGAGACGATTCTGCTGCCCTCGGATCCGGAAAAGGGTTTTCATCACTTAAGGCTTGCGCTGAGTCAGCTGTCTGAGCGCGGCGTCCGCTATCAGACCTCCGTTGCGGATGACGCAAAGGAGCTGATCCCTCGCATTCTCTCCTTTGGTGGGGTCGCCATCGTTCCGGAATATCTGACAAGGGATGTTCCCGGTATCCTGACAAAACCTTACAACGACGGAATAGCTATCCATGTCAAGCTCGCCTACAAGGGTTCTCTTCAGCCGCGAATCAAGAAACTGTTATCAACCTTTCAAAAAAGAACGTACAACGGTTCCGCTTCCTTTTGACGAGCTTCCTGGTATGCTTCGCGTGATGCTCCCGGCATCTTGCGTTTTCTGTTGTTCAGATGAATGGCACGAGTAAAAAGCGCTTGCAGTATCAGATATTTTCAAAAAACGAAACAGGAGACCGATACTTTGTATCAATCTCCTGTTTTTCAATCTGGTGCCGGTGACCCGACTCGAACGGGCACGTTGTTGCCAACGAGGGATTTTAAGTCCCTTGTGTCTACCATTCCACCACACCGGCATTTTTTGTTACCATGATAATTTATCACTGCCGGGGCGAGATGTCAAGCAAAGCTTGCCGAACGGGGAAGAATATGGTAGAATCACCTGCGAAGAGGTGTTTTCATGAAACAGAAAAGAACCCTTATCTTTACTCTGATTACTCTTGCGGTTCTGGCAGCCGGCATCTGCATTGCCGTTTTTACGCGGGTTCCGATTCCGATGGGTTCAGAGAATCAGCTTCGGGTTTATTCCCGCAACAAGCCGGATGCAGAGATCACCGTAGCTGTGATCACCCCGGAAGGGACGGAGATTAATGCTTACGGGCATGACGGAGCGCGGATCCCCGTGCCGGATCGCCTTTATGAAATCGGGGATATTACAAAGACTTTTACCGGTGCGATTGCGGCGCGCGCCGTGGCTGACGGGAAGCTCTCTCCCAATGAACGCGTGCAGGAAATCCTTCCGCTTTCCCGTATTGTTTATTCTCCAACGGTTTTTGAGCTTCTGACGCATTCCTCCGCCTATGCGGACTTTGCCCCCGGAATCAACCATGCGATCATAGGAAAGAACCCTTACGCAGGCATTTCGTTCAACAATCTGGTGTCGCAGATGCACAGCTTTAAGCTGGCATCTGAACCTCCTTACCTCTATTCATATTCCAATTTCGGAACCGCAGTAGCAGCCGCGGTAATTTCCCAGATCTATGATGTGGATTTCTATAGTATTCTCACCATTTTTGCCCAGGAGGAGCTGGGCCTTCGCCATACGTTTGTAGCACTGGATAAAAATGCTCCCGATGGCTGGGTGTGGAATAATACCGATGCTTATATCGCTTCCGACGGCCTCACTTCAACAATCGGAGATATGGTTGCCTATGCCCGGCAGTATCTCAACGGTGAGCAGGAATACCTTGCGCTGGCTACACAGCCGATGGTTGAGATCAATGCGGAGAATTCCTCCGGCTATTTCTGGAATATTTCGACCGGGGGAGATGTGTTCTGGCATGATGGGGAGACGGGACATTATGCTTCCTTCCTCCTGATTGACCGTGACCGGCATCTCGCCGTCATTATCCTTTCAAACTATGGCAATGACCGCTTTGGCAGTATTCGCGACATCGGTTTTCAGCTGTATGCCGAGACCCTTGCAAACGGATCTTATTAAGGAGAACTGATCATGGAAAACCATTCAAAACAGGAACTGTATCATCTTGTGGATCTGCAGGACTGCCCCTGTTGCGGCGGCAGTGCGCTACTGGAAGAGGAGAGCGGCTGGTGTTTCTACGTAACCTGCATGGACTGTGACAGGCATACGGCCGAGGTTGAATACCGTTCGCCGGAAGGCCGTGAAAATGCTGCCCGTCAGGCGGCTTATCTCTGGAATATCGGGAAGGTGCTCACCGGGGTACCCGGGGAATAATCGGGAAGGAGCAGGAGTATGATCCTTGCACTTGACGTTGGCAATACCATTACAGTACTCGGCTGTATTGAGAACGGGACGATTCTGGACACGGTCCGGGTGAGGACGGAAGCGGATGCCACTGCTGCAGAGGCAGCCGTTAAAATCCGGGATCTGCTCCGGCTGATGTCCGTCCGGGAGGGAGATCTGGACGGCTCGATCATTGCGTCCGTCGTTCCCTCCGCCACAGCTTCTCTGGCTGAAGCCATGCAGAGGCTCACCGGCAGGCAGAGCCTGATCGTCGGCCCCGGCATCAAAACCGGCCTGAATGTAAAAATCGATGATCCTTCTGCCCTGGGTGCGGATCTAGTAGTCGGGGCTGTTGCGGTAATCGAGTGCTACAAGACGCCTGCCATCGTGATAGATCTGGGCACGGCAACCACAATCACCCTGGTGGATGAGAAGCACTGTTTCCGTGGCGGGGCTATTTTCCCGGGGGTCAGGCTCGGCTTTTCCGCACTTACCTCTGCTGCAAGCCTCCTGCCGGACATCTCCATCGAAAAACCGAAGCGGTGCATCGGCACCAGCACGGCAGAATGCATGCGCTCAGGTGCCATCCTGGGCACGGCTTCCATGATCGACGGGATGATTGACCGCATGGAGGAAGAGCTTGGCTGCAGCTGTGCGCACATCGCTACCGGAGAGCTGGCTCCTGCCATCGTCTCCTGCTGCAGACATGAGATCCTCTGTGATGAGAATCTTCTACTGAAAGGGCTCTGGGCACTCTATCAGAAGAACTGCTCCAGAACCAGATAAGGTATTTTACTCACTGAAAAAACAGGGCTTGACAATTGAATCATACTGGTGTATATTAACTGTATTAAGTCACTTAATACAGTTAATGTTTTTTTCAGGAGGAATGGGAATCCATGATAAGCATCAACTATCGTGACGGGCGCCCGATCTACGAACAGGTTCGTGACGGCTACCGCCAGCTTATCATAACCGGGGTGTTGCCGATGGGGAGTAAAATGCCGTCCGTGCGTGAGGTTTCGGCCTCGCTCACTGTCAACCCAAACACCATCCAGCGTGCCTACCGGGAACTGGAGGCGGAAGGGTATATCGTCTCCGTGCCTGGCAAAGGAAGCTTTGTCGCGGAGCGCGGCGAGGCGGACAGCGTCCGTCGGGAGGAGCTTCTTGGCCGCTTCCGTACGCTGCTTCCGGAGCTGAGGCAGGTCGGTACGGCTAAAGCAACCCTGGTGAATCTGATCGAGGAGGAATACAACGTATGACAGAAATGATTACCGTAAGAAATCTGGTGAAAACTTTTGACGGCTTCCGGGCACTCGACGGGCTGAACCTCTCAGTCCCCAGCGGCTCGGTTTACGGGATGGTCGGCCCCAATGGAGCGGGGAAGAGCAGCTGTATTCGCTGCCTCGCAGGCATTTACAAGCCTGACAGCGGGGAGATCCTGATCGATTCCAGCCCTGTGTTTGAAAATACTGCGTTGAAATCCCGCATCGCCTACATTCCGGATGATATTTTCTTTTACACGCAGGCTACCATTCGGGAGCTGATGAAGCTTTTCCGCGATGTCTATCCCTCCTTTAGTACGGAACGTTTTGAAAAACTCGGAAAGGCTTTTGACCTGGACCCAAAGCGCCCCATCCGCAAGTTCAGCAAGGGCATGCAGAAGCAGGCGGCTTTCTGGCTTGCTCTGTCCACCACGCCGGATATTGTGCTTCTCGATGAACCGGTTGACGGGCTGGATCCTCTGATGCGCCGCCAGATCTGGAGCATTCTCCTTTCGGAAGTCGCCGAGCGCGGTGTTACGGTGCTGGTTTCTTCCCACAATCTCCGTGAGCTCGAAGATGTGTGCGACCATGTCGGGATTCTGGACAGGGGCAAAATGCTGCTCGAGCACAGTCTCTCCGACCTGCAGGAAAACATGGTGAAAATCCAGGCGGTCTTCCCGGAGGGCCGGGATCTTCCGGAGGGTCTGGAGATTCTCCACCGCACTTCCACAGGCCGGCTGCAGCAGCTGATCCTGCGCGGCAAAGCGGAAGAAGTTGAAAAACGCTTTGCGGCAGCCGAACCTGTCTATATGGATGTTCTTCCCCTGACGCTGGAGGAAATCTTCATTTATGAACTGGGAGGAAACGATCATGCGATCAAAAACATCATTCTTTCATAAAGGCCTTGCAGCCAATCTCTTCAAACGCTGCTGGCCGGTCTGGGTGGGATATCTTCTGCTGATGGTGCTGATGTTCCCGGTTTCCGTCAATAACAGCATTTCTGTGTGGCGTGCCCCAATGGAGGAGATGCCGCGCTATCTCACAAGCCAGATCATCAGCAACGGCTGCAGCGCGGTGCAGATTTCTTTCTTTGCCTGCATGGCGGTTGTGATGGCTGTATTCAGCTATCTTTATAACAGCCGCACCTGCGGTATGATCAATGCTTTGCCAATCAGGCGCGAAACGGTTTTCTGCACGGTCTGGCTCACCGGGCTTCTGCCGCTCCTGCTTGCTGACTGCCTGGCAGCCGGTATCGCTTATTTCCTGTTCGGGGATAAGGCACCTGCCGGTGTGATTGCAAAGTGGCTGTCCCTGGCCGTGATGGGCAATGTGGCATTTTACGGTTTTTCCGTCTTCTGCGCCATGCTGACGGGGAGCCTCTTTATTCTTCCGCTGGTATACGGCGTGCTGAATTTTACGGCGGTTGTCGTAGAGGGCTGCCTCCAGGCACTTCTGAGAATTTTCCTTTTCGGATATTCCGGTGCGGTGGAAAAACTGTCTTACCTGTCTCCAGGCTATACGGTGCTATTCCGCGTGTACTATTCGTGGGAAGACAGTATCGAAAATGGCGGGAGAGAGATGATGGTCCACAATTATCCCGCTGTTGTGGCTTACTGCGTCTGCGGTCTTGTCCTTTCAGTGCTTGCCCTTCTTCTTTACCGGAAGCGCCGTATGGAGACGGCAGGCGATACCGTCGCCATTCCGGTTCTCAAGCCGGTCTTCAAATACTGCATGGCAGTCGGTACGGCAATTGTGCTCTCTGCCTTTATCGCGGATGAGTTTTTCGGGTACTCTCTGAGGATCCCCGTTCTCTCAGTCATGGCCATTGTCCTGATGCTGGTCGGTGCGGTGATCGGATATTTTGCGGCTGAAATGCTGATCCAGAAGAGCATGCAGGTTTTCCGAGGGAAATGGAAAGGCCTTCTGATCACCTGCGCGATCCTTGCGGTGCTGGCACTCTGCTGTGAGAAGGACGTTCTCGGCTATGAAACACGTATTCCTGCATCTTCCGATGTGGATAATGTGCGTTTGTCCATTAGCGGCGATGAGACGCGTTTTTCCGAGCCGGAGAATATAGCGGATGTCATCGCCCTGCATGAAGAAATCGTTGATCACAAAGCTTCTCATGAAAACTCCGTGGTAAAAGCTGAGATGTACCTCACCTATGAGCTGAAAAACGGGAGAAGACTAACACGCCTCTATCGGCTTGACAGTGACCTTGAAACCAACGGCCGTGAACAGTCAGAGCTGTGGCAGGCACAGGATCTCCTGAACCGTCCGGAGGGGATTCTTTCCCGCCATCGGAAGGAGATTGAATTCCTGCCGGAGAATATTGACAGAGCTGCGGTTTCTACGCTATTCTATGATGAAGCCACCGGTTATGAATATTCTACAGACCGCCTTCTTACCCCGGAACAGATTTGTGACCTGTACAGCAATGCGATCCTTCCGGATATGGAGGAAGGCCTGATCGGCAGGTTTTACTTCTACGACGAGGCAAACACCCTCCGATCCGACACGTCGATCGACATTAACCTTGTCTTAAAAAGCAGCGAACCTCGCAACGGTACAACGAATAGTTATGGCAGCCGCTATGCCTGGGATTATTACCCTGTGGATCTCGATTCCGCGCGTACAGTTGCCTGGCTGGAAGACAATCTGGGCATTACCGTAATGCCCTTCGAACCAAGGACTTCCAAGACTGTCTATAACCCGGTTCCCCAACCGTTAGGATAATAAATAACAATTCAGTATTACAGAATAAAATTAAAAGTAGAAAGGAAAAACAATGAAAAACAAATTCACCCGTGCCCTCGGCATGCTGTTAGCCTTTGCCCTCGTCTTCACCCTGATGCCGTCCTTCGCCTCCCGCGAAGCGTTTGCGGAAGGGGAGAACGAAAAAACCTGGTCTGCAAGTTTAACAGATTTTGACCTGAAGCCGTTTAACATCTCCTATCTCAATGCTTTCGGTTATACCGATCAGGGCATCTATTGCTCCGGCAATGCACTGGCCGGGAAGAACATCCCGGAAGGCGCTGTGGAGGAATACTACGGCCAGTATGATGTTTACGATCCCATCCTCGTCTTCATTTCCTATGACGGAGAAATTCAGAAGCTTGACTATACTCCGTTTACCATGGAGCGGGAGCATGCCGACAAGTATTCTTATGAGTCCCAGTGCTATCAGCAGGGCGTCAGGCTCCTGCCGGACGGTACCTTTGCCGAGCTCGCTGTCTTCTCCGAGTACTGGTGCAGTGTTCCCAATCTCACTTCTGAAGACGATGCCTACTGGGAAAACTACCGGTCCTCTGAGGAATATTATCTGCGCCATCTGAATGCTGACGGTACGGAAATTGCCACCTTCCTGATCCCAACGCTGGAGGATGATTACATCGGCTCCGTTTCATCGGATGCGAATGGCAACGTCATCTGCGGCATGAGCAACAAGCTGCTTTCTGTCAGCCCGGCTGACGGCTCACTCAACTGGATTCAGACGCTGGATGTGTATCCTGACAGAGTCTTTACTCTGCGCGATGGCAGCCTTGCCTATACCTCGTGGACGGATCTCGGCAACAGTCTCTTCCCGGTAAATGCCGAAACAGGGGAGACCGGTGCTCGTGTTTCGATCCCGGCTGAAGCCTATGTGGTCTTTTCCGGCGGCGGGGATTATCCCCTGTATTATTCTAACGGCGCTACCTTTTTCGGCTTAAAGCCGGATACCGATCAGAAAGATGTCCTTTTCAACTGGCTTAATCTGGATGTTGCCGTCGAGATCTACGGAGAACTCTTTGTTAGGGAAGACGGTACGGTGATCGGGCTTGCTTATGACGATACGGAAAATGATTCCCAGGCAGGCGGGTCAGATACCGCAGTGTACCGGATCTTCCGTGTGTCTCCTTCGGAGAGCACCGCATCGCAGAAAACGGTCATTACCCTCGCAACCCCCTGGCTGGATTTTGAAAAGCGTGCAAATGTCCTGCGCTTTAACCGCACCAGTGAGGAATATCATATCGAACTTCTGGATTATTCCGTCTATAACACCGGTGAGGAGTGGAATGCCGGCCTCACAAAACTGGAGAATGACCTTCTCAGCGGTGCAATCGCACCGGATATTATCGACCTCGCTTCTCTCAATATCGAAAAACTGGCTGCCAACGGCATTCTGGAAGACCTATATCCGTATATGGATGCCTCCGACTCTATCCGGCGGAGCGATCTCTTCCCCTCTGTCCTCGCAGCAGCTGAAGTCGACGGAAAACTCTATTATACCGTTCCTGGTTTCAGCATCAATACGGTAGTGGGCGAGAGTGCCCTTGTTGGTGAAAATCCCGGCTGGACCTACCGCGCTTTCCGCGATGCTCTCGCCTCCAGGCAGGGTGCTCGTGCCCTGAGTGCGTATACAACCGCTATCGATGTCTTCCGCCCCTGCTTCTCGATGGACTTCTCCCGCTATGTCGATCTTTCAAACGGCACCTGCAGCTTTGAAAACGGTGATTTTCTGGATCTGCTCACATTTGCAGCCGGCTTCCCTGCAGAATATGACTGGGAAGGCTACACTTATGAAACCGATGGCGACACGGCTGCCATTGCTTCCGGCCGCCAACTCTTCTATTCGGCTTATATCGCCAGTGCAACGGATGCCATCTACTACGGTGCCGCCTTTAACGGAAGGCCTTACACCTATATCGGTTATCCGGTGAATTCCGGCACGGGCAACTACTTTGTCTTCCAGCCGGGTATGGCCATCGGCGCTTCCTCGACACACAAGGATGTGGTATGGGATTTCATCAGCCGCTATTTCACGGAGGATGCCCAGAAAGACCAGTACCTCCTGCCCTCCAACAGAAATGTGCTGCTGGCCAGAATGCAGGAGCTGATGCAGATGTCCTACCGTACCGATGCCAACGGCAATCAGATCCTGGATGAAGCCGGGCAGCCGATTCCGGAAGCACGCGCCTATTACGGAGACGGAACGGGCCTCGAAACCGAGCTCTACGTGATGACACAGCAGGATGCCGACCGTCTTCTCCAGCTGATTGAGACGACGACCCGTCGTGAAGTCACTGTCGAAGGGGTGAACAGCATTGTGGAGAAGCAGGCCAACGCCTTCTTCCACAACAGTCAGACTGCGGAAGAAACCGCCCACCGTATCCAGCTGGAGGTAACGTCTTACCTGCAGCAGAAGTAATAACATTCATTTCAAATAACATCTCAGGGCGGGGAAGTACCCCGCCCTGCATTTTTAAGGGCTATATAGCTCTCAAATCCTGTCATTTTTGCCCTACGATTTGACAAATTCCTCATTTTGTGGTAAAACATGCAGAACCTGAAAGAAAGGTGTGATGTATTAACGAGTAGCAAAACAATAAATAACAAAACAATGATGCAATATTTTGAATGGTACCTGCCGAATGACGGCCTTTGGTGGAAGCGCTGTGCAGCGAAAGCGGAAAATCTTGCCGCACTGGGCATCACAGATGTCTGGCTCCCGCCCGCCTATAAGGGCACCTCACAGGAGGACGTGGGCTACGGCGTTTATGATATGTATGACCTCGGAGAGTTCGACCAGAAGGGGACGATCCGCACCAAATACGGCACCCGGAAGGAATATCTGGAGGCGATCCAGGCCTTCCACGCAGCGAATATCCGAGTCTATGCCGATATCGTGCTGAACCACCGTATGGGCGGCGATGAGCTGGAAGAAACCACTGCCGTCACGGACAACCCTGAAAACCGCTGCGAGCAGGTCGGTGACGAACAGATTATCCGCACCTGGTCAAAGTTCACCTTCCCGGGCCGCGGCGGAAAATACAGCCGCTTCACCTGGGACCACCGGCACTTCACGGGCACTGACTGGGATGAGGATTCCCAGGAGCAGGGAAATATCTATCGATTCACCGGCAAGGAATGGGCACCGGAAACAGACCCCGAAAACGGCAATTTCGACTTCCTTATGGGCATGAACGTCGACATGTCCAATCCCGAAGTCGTCCGCGAGACCAAAAAATGGCTCCGCTGGTACCTGGATACCACGGATGTGGACGCGCTGCGTCTGGACGCCGTCAAGCATATCAGCTTTCCGTTCTATCGGGAGCTGCTGCGGGAAGTGCGTAAAAAAGACAATGCCGAACTGCCCGCCGTCGGCGAATACTGGAGCGGTGATATCAAACGGCTGCTGCACTATCTCGACGAGGTGGACAACGAGATGTCCCTCTTCGATGTGGCGCTGCACTATAACATCTTCCACGCCTCCCAGGCGGGAGGGGATTACGACCTCCGCACGATCCTGGACAATACCCTCGTTAAGGAGCGCCCGGAAAAAGCCGTCACCTTTGTGGACAACCACGACACGCAGTACGGCCAGAGCCTGCAGTCTTTTGTGGATGACTGGTTCAAACCTCTTGCCTATGCGCTCATTCTCCTGCGCCAGGAGGGCATGCCCTGCGTCTTCTACTCTGATTACTACGGCAACCCCGTCAAAAACCGGCCGCTGGTGCCGAATCTGGGCAAGCTCATCAAGCTGCGCCGTTCCTACGCCTACGGGGAGGAGGAGGATCATTTTGACGATCCCCATCTCATCGGCTGGGTTCGTCGCGGGGATGCGGAGCACGAGAATTCCGGGCTCGCAGTCGTTCTCTCTAACGGCGAAGGCGGTACACTCCGCATGTATATCGGTGAGAACTTCGCTGGCGAGACCTTCCGTGACGTGCTCGGCAGCTGCACGGAATCCGTCGTCATCGACGAGGAAGGCTTTGGCGAATTCCGCACCGAGGGAGGCAGCGTTGCTGTGTGGGTGCGTGACGGTGCCTTCGAAGACCTTGTTGTCAACGAGTAACGCTCTTTTTTGAAAAAACACAGTTATCGGATACAGTTTTGTGCTTTTTGTGTGACAAACAGTATGCTATGATCCTGGCATGATAAAAAAAGGAGATCGAACCATGTTAAGAAGATACATTCTGTTTCTGAAAAAGCGCCCGCTGCTGACAGCGGCATTCGGCATCGTGTATGCATTGGTGTGCATCCATTTCCTCCCGTCGGACACATCTTTCCAGATGCTCCTCGTGAGAACCCTGCTTTGCGGTGCAATGATTTTCTTCCTGTATCAGATTTCCGGGGAGAAGACCCTGCTGGCTTATTATAATTCCACCGGGTATGTCATCAAGGTCGCACTGGGCTTCTGGATCTTTGCTTTCCTGGGCGGTTCCCTCGGGATGATCGGGCACCTCATAGCAGACACTCCCTACTGGGATAACATGGCGCTTCATGCGCTGATCGTGTTTCTGATGTTCATCTTTGTCGGGCTGTTCGAGGAGATGGCTTTTCGCGCCCTCATCAATGATGCCATCATTTACCGCTTCCGGGATAAGAAATACGTATTCGTTCTCAGCGCGGTGTGCTGCTCCCTGGTTTTCGGTGCTGCACACGTCATTGGTGCGGATCTCTCCACTCCTCTTGCCTGGGCACAGGCAGCCGGGAAGACCATTTCCACCGGTGTCTTTGGCCTTGTGCTTCTCATCCTTTACTGGAAGACAAGAAATATCTGGGCCTGCGGCATCGTTCACGGTGTCTATGATTTCCTGCTCTCCATGAGCATGTGCGTTTTTCAGGTGGATCAGGAAGGTATCTCTTACGTTATGTCGGATGATAAGGCTCTGGCGGTTATCATCGCTTACGGTTTTATGACGGTGCTCGAGCTGGTCATTCTCCTGTTCGTGTGGCGTAAGGTCGGCAGAAAGATCGATTATCAGCAGATCAGAGAAACTTGGTAAATCCGGCAAGGTCAAACGCTGTGCCATAGAAAAACAAAAAATCAGGGGCTTTCACGGTTCTGCCGGCTATTCCGGCTTACGCTGTGAGAGCCCTTTTTCGATAAAACCGGATACAGCTATGTGCGATCCCTGATCTCCGGATCCTGCAATTATCCCACTCAAAAGCGCTTTCTGTACTGTGCAGGGGTATAACCGGTTACTTCCCGAAAACTCTGAATGAAATAATTGACAGTGTTGAAGGCAAGCTGATCTGCGATTTCCTTAATACTCAGGTCGGTCGTCTCCAGCAGAATCTTGGCCCGTTCCACTTTTACGAAGCGGATATAACTGCTGACAGATTGGCCGGTTTCTTTTTTGAATTTTTCCGTCAGATAGTACTCGGTATAACCGACCAGTGCAGCCAGATCTGCCGTGCGGATTTTTCGATCCAAACTCAATTCGATGTAATCGCAGCATTTTTGAATGGTATGGGAATAATCAGGATTAGTGCGCAGATGATGGACACGGTAGATAAAATCGTGATACATGGCGTGAGCCAGCTCGGAGAGCTCACCGGAATCCCGGCAGTCTTCGGTGGATTGAATGTAGGAATCGCCTACGGCATAGGCGACTTCCGGAGAGAGTCCCCCTTCTATGGCTGCTCTGGTTACAAGCGATGTAAAGACGACAATGCTGGTCTTTACCTGCCGCAGAGGATCCTGTCCCTGTACAGGAACACCGGGACTGAGGCGTATGCTGTTCTGGAAGATGTTGTTATAGTTAATGTCCCCGTTACGTACCATCTGCAGCATGGCTCGCTCGGCGAGATAGACTTTGTTTCGGTCCCGATTTTCCCTCGGAGCGGCGGGAACCTCCTTTGTCTCCGGTTTTGTGCCGGTCAGCGCATCCAGTCCGAGTTGCTGTCCGGTGAGGATATTGTGCACCATGATAACATAACGGGTGAAAATAGCGTAGGACATCACCGGAAGCGCCGGCAGCAGCTGAATCAAATCTCGTGTCCAGGCAGCGTTTTCCCTGCTGTGGGTGTAAGAGCAAAGCGCTACCCTAAGCTGCCGTTCGGTTGGAGATGTATAGAAGACCGGGCCGATGACAAAAATCAGATTCCTGTTGCGTTCCGATTCATAGCTTAATGCCCACTGCATTCCGATAGGAGATCCTATAATCCGCGGTTGCGTTTTTTCAAAATTCTGTGCATACTGAAGAAGCCGTTCGTTTCCACCCAGAATCTGGAATGCCTGTTCCAGAATATTACGCTCCTCCTCCGGACAGGAGGTAGCAACAAAGGATCCGCTCCGTTCATAACACCAGACATAGAATTTTTCACTAGCGGGGATCAGGCTTTGCAGAAGAATGAGATTCTGTTCCGCCTGCGTCATGAATTGTTGTACCTTTTGTAAATCCACTGAAAACAGCCTCCCTGAAAAACTTGCTTATTTCAGTGTAGCACGCAGAAGGAGAAACTACAAGAAATGTTCCTTAATTTTTGTAATTTTTCCTGAGTTTATGAGTTTACTGATTTCGTTTAATTCTGTAGAATTCAAAACGAGGGATCAAACCCGGATATTTATAAGAAAAGAGGAACTTCTGATGGCAACGAAAAAAATGACCCAGAGCGAAATCGACGGCGTAGCATATCGCCGTGCAGAATTATGGCAGATTATTCTTGTAGCGTTCAACGCATTCAACGGTATGGCAATGTACTTCTTAATCGGGCTTGCCAGTTACTCCGCCAGCATCGGTTATGGAGTTGCGACTCTCGTTGTCGGTGGTCTTTTGACTTTTACCCGCATTTTTGATGCAATTACCGATCCGCTGCTCGCCTTCGTTTATGACCGTGTCAATACGCCGTTCGGTAAGGTTCGCCCGCTGATGCTGTTGGGCTGGGTCATCCAGAGTGCCGGTGTTTTGTGCATGTTCAACTTCTTTTCCAGCAAAGGTCACGGTATTCCGGTGTTCCTGCTGTTTTACATGATCTATGTCATCGGATACACAATGGTTAATATGACCGCCCAGACCCTCCCTGCTCTTATGACCAACGATCCCAAACAGCGCCCCACCGTCGGCGTATGGCAGACGGCACTCAACTATATCACTCCTATGGTGCTGAACATCGTCGTTTACACCAAAATTATGCCTTCCATGGGTGGTGGTTTCAACCAGAACTTCCTGAATGTTACCACATGGCTTTGCGTCGGGCTGTCCTTTGTCGGTGTTGTCCTTGTCTGCATCGGTATCTCTTCCTTTGACAAGTCGGAAAACTTCAAAGGCATCGGTAAGGCTGAACGGCTCAAACTTAAAGATATGATGGACGTTCTGAGCCACAACAAGCCCCTGCAAAGCTATATCATTTCCGCCTCTTCTGATAAAATTGCCCAGCAGGCCTCTGCTGCCTCCATCGTCAGTACGATGCTCAATGGCATCCTCATCGGAAATATGGGGTTGGCTACTACTCTGAGCATGATCGGCATGCTGCCCTCCATCCTCTTCGCAATCATCGGTGCCCGTTATGCCGGTAAACACGGCAACAAAGAGTCCATCGTCGCCTGGACGCGTTACAGCATCCTTGCCAACATCGCAATGATTGCCTTTTTCATTATTACCCGCAACACTGTCGGCACAACGGCAATTTCCACTTCACTGATCTTCAAAATCCTCTTTATCGTGCTTACTTTCGCGGTGAACGGGTTCGCTATGGGCGTTACCACTGCAAATACAGGCTTTATGGCTGATATTATTGATTTTGAGCTTGATCGTTCTGGCAAATACATCCCCGCCGTGGTTTCCGGCACCTACAGCCTGGTAGATAAGATCGTCTCTTCCTTCTCGGCTGCCATTGCCACCGGCTGTGTTGCGATCATCGGCTATACTGCCACGATGCCACAGCCCACTGACGAGGCGACTCCCGGTGTGTTCTGGATGACCATGTTCCTGCGTTACGGTCTGGCAATTCTCGGCTTCCTCTGCACACTTCTTGCAATGCGCTCCTGCAAGTTGGGCAGACCTGAGATGATTCAGGTGCAAAAGCGCATTGCCGACAAAAAAGCCGCAGCACAGGAAAAACTTTTTGAGGAAGCCCTGCATGAAGGAGATCCGAAAAATGCGTAATGTAACAGCACTAAAAGAGGGCTGGCGGTTTTTAAAGGCTGACATCCCGGTGAATACAGCCTTGCAGCATGCTCCGCAGGGTGAGGCAGTCACGCTGCCCCACACCTGGAATGCAATGGACGGGCAGGACGGCGGCAACGATTACTACCGTGGTACCTGCTGGTATGTGCGGGAGCTTTCCGCCGAAGAGTGCGCGGGAGAGCGTCTGTTTCTGGAAATCAACGGTGCAGCCATGACTTCCGAGGTTTATCTCAACGGTAAAAAGCTTTCTCGTCATGAGGGCGGTTACTCCACCTTTCGCGTAGAACTGACAGAGGAACTGGCGGAGAAGAATACTCTTGCTATTTCTGTCAGCAATGAGGACAATGATTCCGTCTATCCTCAGAAAGCGGACTTCACCTTCTACGGCGGTCTCTATCGTACAGTCAATTTGATTTCTGTCCCGGCAGAGCACTTTGAACTTTTAAAAGATGGGACTCCTGGCATCAAGGTTACGCCGATCGTGGATCTTGAAAAGAGAATGGCGATTGTCACCGTGGAGACCTGGCACAATGCCGCTTCGGTAGCCATCACGGTTAACGGAGAGACCAAGACGGTCGAACATTCTGCCGAGTTCGTCATCGAGAATGTGCACCTCTGGGACGGGGTGGACGATCCCTGGCTTTACACCGCCACAGCAAAACTTGCCTCCGGCGACGAGGTGAGCACGCGTTTTGGTTGTCGCGTCTTTACCTGTGATTCGGAAAAAGGCTTTTTCCTCAACGGACGCAGTTATCCCCTGCGGGGAGTGAGCCGTCATCAGGATTGCAAAGGAAAGGGCAATGCCCTTACTTACGAAGATCACGCTGCCGATATGACAATCATCCGCGAGCTAGGGGCCAATACCCTGCGACTGGCTCATTATCAGCATGCACAGGAATTCTATGATCTCTGTGATGAAAATGGCATCGTGGTTTGGGCGGAGATCCCTTATATTACAATGCACATGACGAATGGGCGTCAGAACACCCTCAGCCAGATGCGCGAGCTGATTACCCAGTGCTACAATCATCCCTGCATTGCCGTCTGGGGACTTTCCAACGAGATTACAGCTGCAAGCGCAGTGAATGAGGACCTTTTGGAAAACCACCGCCTCTTAAACGATCTCTGCCATCAAATGGATTCTACCAGGCTCACCACAATGGCTGATGTCTTCATGTTGGAAATTGACAGCCCGATTCTGGAAATACCGGATATCAACAGCTACAATCTGTATTTTGGATGGTATCTGGGTGAACTGGAGCAGACGGACGAATTCTTTGACGAGTATCACGCTAAATATCCGGATCGTGTCATCGGCTTTTCCGAGTATGGTGCGGATGCAAATCCCGCTTTCCACAGCAGTCGCCCCGAAAAAGGGGACTATACCGAGGAATATCAGGCTCTTTATCATGAGCATATGCTTAAAATGATCGAAGCTCGTCCCTGGCTCTGGGCAACACATGTCTGGAACCTCTTTGACTTTGCAGCTGACGGCCGTGATGAAGGCGGCAAACACGGAGAGAATCAGAAAGGCCTTGTCACCTTCGATCGCATGCTACGTAAAGATGCATTCTATCTTTATAAGGCAGCCTGGAATAAAACAGAACCTTTCGTCCATCTATGTTCCAAGCGATACAGAAATCGCTGCGAAGAGGAAACCGAAATCAAAGTCTACTCCAATCAGTCAGAAGTCTGCCTCTATGTGGATGATACACTGGTCAGCATGCAGACAGGCAAGACAGTTTTTCGCTTTCGGATTCCTCTGCTGGGTGAACATCTTGTCCGCGCTGATGCAGATGGATGCAGCGATGTGATGTGTATCCGCCGTGTTTCAGAGCCGGATGAGGATTATATTTTCAACAAAGCCGCAGCTTCCGTTACCAACTGGTTTGATGCCGACGACATCGATCCAACCTGCTTCTCCGTGAGCGACACGTTGGGTGCGATTCGTGCCAACCCGCAGGCAGGAGCAATTGTCGATGCGATGATGGCCAAAGGCGCTTCCGAGCGCGGTGATGTGGCTGACGCAGTGAAGGATAACCCCGCTCTGCAGCGGATGATGGGTCGTATGACAATGCTGAGTCTTTTAAAGCAGGGTGGCGCTGACGAGGAAAGTATCAAGCAGCTCAACCGCATCCTGCAGGGGATTAGGAAATGAAAAAAGCCGTACAACAGATTATGCTGGGCACTGTAACCGCAAACGAGTCGCAGGCTCGTGAAACTCTGAATAGAATCAAAGCTGCCGGGTACGACGGTCTTGAGCTCAATCGCTTTATGATTCACTCCAGCTCTCTGATGGTGCGCCTGATGACTCGGGCTGCCGGGATGCCCACAGGCAACGGCGGAAAGCTGAACTGGCATAGCCTCCTCAAAGAGAGTGGTCTTTCCGTAATCAGCCTCCATACCGATCTCGGTTCTCTGGAGCGGGAAGCAGATGCTGTTATGGAAGAAGCAAAGAGCTTTGAAACGGACAAGATTGTTATTACCGGGATGTACCGTTTTGATTATTCCGATGAATCTACGGTACGCCGGCTTGCTGAGCGGTTAAACAGAGCAGGAGAGTATCTCAGGACAAAGGGGATCAAGCTTCTTTACCACAACCATAACGTTGAGTTGCTGCCGGTCCAGCCCGATCTGCGTGCCTATGAGATCCTGCTGGAAGAAACCGATCCTTCAGACGTCGCATTTGAGTTTGACAGCTACTGGTTTACGGACGGCGGAGCGGATGCCGGGCTTTGGATGAAAAAACTGGGATCTCGTATGGTGCTTTGGCACATCACCGATCGAGGCAGCCGTCAGAGGGGCACGGCCATGACACCGATCCTGAAATCTGACAGCATGGAGCTCGGGACTGGCAATATGGATCTGGACCATTTGCGTGAAATCGCCACGGAAAACGGTATCGAAGCCGTTGTGTTGGAGAGCCACAAAAACTGGATCGATAAAGATCCGATCAAGAGCCTGGAGCTGAGCGCCGCCTGGCTCAAGGAGAGATTCTGACATGCGCATGATGCAAAATAAAATGCCTGCTGCATGGCAGGCCAAGTGGATAAACCCTGAATTATCCCGGGAAAAAGAAGTGCGTCAGCCCTCATCTGTTCTGCGCCGCCGCTTTCTTGTGGAGCATAAAGGAAATGCTGTTCTGTATATTACCTGTCATGGGCTCTATGAAGCAGTGCTCAACGGCAATCGAGTGGGAAACTTTGTGCTGGCACCCGGCACGGGTGACTATGCCAAACGTCTGACCGTGCAGGCTTATGATATCTCCGACCTTCTGAACGAAGGAGAAAATGAGATCACCGTCACTCTTGGGGACGGCTGGTATCGAGGCAGTGTTGGGATCGACGGTTTATGCAATTACTACGGAGAAGAACTTGCACTGCTCTGTCAGATGGAGATCGATGCCAAACCGATTCTGTGCAGCGATGAGAACTGGGAAGCCAGCCAGAAGGGCCCCACGCGGGAAAACGATCTCCAGCAGGGGGAATTCTACGATGCCCGGATGGAAGCTGTCAGTTGCTGGCACGGTGTAAAAGTATGTACCTTTGGTTATGCAAATCTCGCACCGACAGAGAGCGTCCCTATTGTGGAAAGGGAACGCTTCCTGGGCAGGCTGTTTACTACTCCCAATGGAGAAACGGTGGTCGACTTTGGCCAGAATCTCGCAGGATATACCGAGCTTCAGCTGAAAGCAAAAGCCGGGCAAAAGATTACCCTCTGGCACGGTGAAACGCTGGATGAAAACGGGAACTTCACCCAAAAGAATTTTGATCCCGGTGACCGAAACAAAAACGGGATTCCCCAGAAAATTGAATACATCTGTAAAGACGGTCTCAATGTCTATAAGCCGTCCTTTACCATTTTCGGTTTCCGCTACGCGAAGGTGGAAACGGACATCGATCTGACAGATGCACAGTTTACCTCTGTTGCCGTTTATTCTCAAATGAATCAAACCGGCTTTTTCGAGTGCGGGAATCAGGATGTGAACCGTCTTTTCCTCAACTGCCTCTGGAGTATGCGTTCCAATTTCTGTGACATCCCGACCGATTGCCCGACGCGTGAGCGCGCCGGCTGGACCGGTGACGCAGAAGTTTTTGCACCTACCGCTGTCGTCCTGATGGATTGCTTTTCCGTCCTCCGCAAGTGGCTGGGAGAATGTCGGCTGGCTCAGAGGGAAGACGGACTCATTCAGAACATCGCCCCTGTAAACAACAGCGGCAGCATGATTTCCAATATGCTCCAGGGCTCTGCCGGGTGGGGCGATGCCTGTGTGCTTGTGCCTTGGGCACTCTATGAAGCCTGCGGGGATCGAACTGTTCTGGAAGAAAACTACGATATGATGTGCCGCTGGCTTGCATTTGTAGAAAATCGGGCTAAAAAGACTAGACCCCACAATCTCCTCAATCCATGGCACAAGTATTTGGTGGACGAAGGCTTTCATTTTGGCGAGTGGTGTCAGCCGGATGTGGACAATGGCGCTGCCATGAAGAAAACCATGATGCTTGGGGCACCCGAGGTCGCTACCGCCTATTATTTCCGTTCCGCGTCCTTACTGGCGCAGATTGCACAGATTCTGGAGAAGCCTGAAGACGCAAAACATTTTGCAGAGGTTGCAGAAAACGTCAAAAAGGCATATCGTCATTTCTGTGCAAAGAATGGCAAAATAGTGTCCGATCGTCAATGCGAATATGTCCGCCCCATCTCTTTCGGTTTGCTGGATGGAGAGGAAGTTCGCGATGCGGCAGAGCAGCTGAACAATCTTGTCATCAAAAACGGCTATCATCTGAATACCGGTTTTTTATCTACGCCTGTTCTTTGCACGGTTCTGGCGGAAAACGGCTATGTCGATACGGCATATCGGTTGCTTTTGCAGCCGGATTGTCCGGGCTGGCTGTATTCTGTCAAAAAAGGTGCTACCACCATTTGGGAAACCTGGGACGGGGTACGCTCTGACGGTACTGTGCATGATTCTCTGAATCATTATTCCTATGGTGCTGTTATAGGTTGGCTCTTCCATGGGGTTTGCGGTATCAGGCTCAGTGCCGGAAAACTCGTGATCGAACCGCAACCCGGTCAGGAGCTGGGGTTTGCCAAAGCAAAATGGAAATCTCCTGTGGGAGAGATTCGAAGCTCCTGGAAATACTGCGGGAATACATTGATGTTTGATATTTGCGTTCCCATTCCGGCAACGATTCTCTTGCCCAACGGAGAAACCTTTGCAGTGAAAGAAGGAGAGCATCACTATGAAATACTTCTGTAATCCCTTGAATGTCAATTACCGCTACCAGTTCAATGCAGATCCCCGCCGGCACGGTCAGCTGCAGATCTGCCGTGAAGCGGCAGATCCGTCAATGATCTCTTTTCACGGGCGTTATTATATCTTTGCGTCCATGACGCTGGGTGTGTGGGTATCAGATGATTTAGTGCACTGGGAAAACCACCGCCTGCCTGATTCGTTGCCGCTTTATGATTATGCACCCGATGTGCGCGTGTTGGGAGAATGGGTGTATTTCTGCGCTTCCAACCGGGAGCATGCCTGCGACCGCTGGCGCACAAAGGACATTCTCAACGGGCCTTATGAAAAGATAGAGGGCAGCTTTCCCTATTGGGATCCCAATCTTTTTGCCGATGACGACGGACGGGTGTATTTTTATTGGGGTTGCTCTAACCAGACACCAATCTACGGTGTGGAGCTCGATCCCAAAACCATGCAGCCCATCGGAGAGAAAAAGGAGCTGATTTTCGGCAACCCTTATACTATCGGATATGAGCGGATAGGGGAGAACAATACCACGTTTCCTGCCTCCGAAGAAGAAGTGGAGGCAAAATACCGTGCGTTTCATGAGGCACAGGGCATTCCTGAGAGTATGGTGCCGGAAGAAGTGAAGCCTCTGATCCGGGGCATGTTCTCCAATAAACCCTATATTGAAGGAGCCTGGATGGACAAGCATAACGGGAGATATTACCTGCAGTATGCTGCACCGGGCACCCAGTACAATACTTATTCCGATGGTGTCTATGTGAGTGATCAGCCGCTGGGGCCTTTTACTCTTGCAGAAAACAATCCGTATTCCTATAAGCCCGGTGGATTCCTGCCTGGGGCGGGTCACGGTTCCACCATGCGTGACGGATATGGCAATCTCTGGCACACATCCACCATGCGTATCTCTGTCAATCACGATTTTGAGCGTCGGGTTGGTCTCTGGCCTGCTGGCTTTGATGAAGACGGTGAGCTCTTTTGCAACCAGCGCTACGGGGATTGGCCGTTGTCTGTTTCCACCGGGTTGGACGATCCTTGGCGCAACCCCGCGTGGATGTTGCTGAGTGTTCACAAAAAAGCATCTGCTTCCTCTTCTGTCCCGAACCATGAGCCGGAAAAGGCACTGGAAGAAAATGTGAAAACCTGGTGGCGTTCTGCCTCTAACAGCCGTGACGAGTGGCTGTGTTTAGATCTTGGAATGAGTTTCGAAATCCATGCTGTGCAGGTGAATTTTGCTGACGACAAGCTTGACATTTCGTGCCCGGGTAAGATCCGACCCGGTTCTCAGGCGAGATATATTGAAGAAACCGATCTCCTGACACAGTGGAAGCTGGAGGGCTCTGTTGACGGAGAGCGATGGTTTGTAATTGAGGACAAGTCAGAAGTACAAACCGATCTCAGCCATGACCTGGTAATCCGGGAAGATGGTTTCATCGCTCGGTATATCCGGTTAAGCAGTATGGCTGTTCCTTACGGGCAGAATTTCGCCGTCTCCGGCTTGCGTGTCTTCGGACTTGGAAAGGGGGAAAGCCCCGAAGTTCCGCGCTTTAACGCAAAACGCAACAATGATCTGGATATGCTCGTGCAAATCGAACAGCAGGAAAGCACTTTGGGTTATAACATCCTGTTCGGAAGCAGCCCCGAGAAGCTTTACCACAGCGATATGGTTTTTGCATCTGGTGAGTATCGCATCGGCGCACTTATCCAGGGGAGAGAATATTACGTCCGTGTAGATGCTTTTAATGAAAACGGAATCACCGAAGGCATCTGTGTAAAACTGAACTGAGGAGGAAAGAAAATGGCGTTTCCAAAAGGTTTTTTTATCGGGGCAGCAACGGCTGCACATCAGGTGGAAGGCAATAACATTCACAGCGATTACTGGGCGCAAGAGCTTTTGCCTCACAGCAGCTTCACCGAGCCCAGTGGTATCGCCTGTGATCACTACAACCGTTACGAAGAAGATATTCGGCTTCTTGCAGAAGCCGGACTGAATGCCTATCGTTTTTCCGTTGAGTGGGCACGCATCGAACCTGAGGAAGGAGAATTTGATGCCTCCGAGATTGAGCACTACCGCCGAGTGATTGCTTGTTGCCGCGCAAACGGGGTAGAGCCCATTGTGACCCTGATGCATTTTACAAGCCCTGTCTGGCTCATCCGCAAGGGCGGCTGGGAAGCTGAGAGTACTGTTGAATACTTTCGCCGCTATGCAGCTTATGTCACTGAGAAGCTCGGGAGCGAACTTCACTATATCTGCACCATTAACGAGGCAAATATGGGCTTGCAGCTGGCTACCATCTCCAAAAGATTTCAGCTCATGGCACAGCAGGCAGCAAAAAACGCCAAAAGTGCCGAGGGTACGGTTCAGGTAGGTATGAACTTTGAAAAAATGATGGAAAACATGAAGTATAGCGCTGCAGAGAATGCGGGAATTTTCGGTACGCCTCAGCCACAGATTTTTGTGTCTTCCCGAACTCCGGAAGGAGATGCACTCGTTTTCCGCGCCCATAAGGCAGCAAAGACAGCCATAAAAACGCTTTACCCCAACATTCAGGTTGGCATCACCCTCTCCGTGCATGATTGCCAGGCGTTGCCCGGTGGCGAGAGTTTTGCGGAAGCCGCCTGGGAGGAAGAGTTCCGGCACTATCTGCCTTACATCCGGGATGACGATTTCCTCGGCGTCCAGAATTATACCCGCACCCTGTATGGCCCCCAGGGTCAGCTTCCGGCTCCGGAAGGTGCTGAACTCACGCAGATGGACTATGAGTTTTATCCGGAGGCGCTGGAGCATGTCATCCGCAAGGTGCATGATGACTTCAAGGGTAATCTGATCGTTACTGAAAACGGTGTCGCAATCTCCGATGACAATCGCAGAGTAGAATTCATCCGTCGAGCTCTCTGTGGTGTTGAAAATTGTGTTGACGACGGTATTCCCGTGAAGGGCTATTGTTATTGGAGCCTTATGGACAACTTCGAGTGGCAGAAAGGTTTCTCCATGACCTTTGGCCTGATTGCAGTGGATCGGACTACCCTGAAGAGAACACCGAAAAAAAGCCTCAGTGTTTTAGGACAATTTCATCCATAAAGGGTAATTTGTTCTTTCGTAGAATCACGACTACTTGTTTTACTGGTGGCCATGATTCTCTCTATGGAGCCGGAAAGACGTTAAAAATCCCCCGGTACAACTGAGGGAGAAGATAAACCGGAGATATCCTATCGAATAATAAGTTCAGGGCGGGGAAGTAATACTCGGCCTGCGGTTTTTGTGTTTTCGGTTTCTTGACAATTCCATCCCTTTCTGCTATCGTTCATTCATCTGAATTCTTATGAATCACAGCAGATCAGAAATCCCATGGTGGCAAAAAGCGGGATTTGCGAGGGAGTGTATTATTTGGATAATAAGAAAGAAAAGAAATCTTCAGTAATTGCAGAACGGATTTTCGATGCAATCTGTCTCATTACGTCTTACGGAATTTTGTTCCTGCTGCCGGAAAAGACCGGTTTCTTCTTTTATCTGATCTTTTCAATTTCTGCGTTCCTTTTCTGCATTGGCTTCTTTCGCCTTGGATTTACATTCGAAGCACCGGATGATATGAAACGGGCAAATTATGCAGGCCTGGTTTACGCAGTGTTTGGGGCATTAATCAATGTTGCAGGCATCTATGGAATCTGTCGGGATTCCGGCAGCGGACGCAGCATTATGATTGCAGTGCTTCTGATGATTGAAGCACTGGTGTTATTCGGTATGGCAGCAAGCGGCGCCAGGGAACTGAAAGAGCAATGGAGATCAGGAATTCTGTTGCACTCTGCAGCTGCCATCGGACTCCTTTTCGGCATCGTATTTGCTGTGCGAATGCATTTCAGCGAAGCCTCCGTGATTGTCGGCATACTGCTTTTGATAGAGGCCATATGCCTGTGGGAAATGGGAGGCGGCCGGAATCCCTTTAATACGTTTACCCCTGAGATACAAGCAGTTCCGGGCATGAAAATGCCGGTTGAGCAGTTGAAAGAAGCTTTTGCCTGCGTTGATACGCAGCTGGGCGTGCCGTGGATCGGAAAGGTTAGTTCAATAAAGCAGGATGCCATTATTTACGGGCCTTCGGAAGATGGTTTTGTTATCTACGGTTATTATTTGTTCGGGAGGTTTTATGTTTCTGGCAGCATGAATCCTCTGTTTCCTCATCCTGAAGATGCACAGGGTCATGTGGTAAAAGAAGCTCCGGACGGGGAAGGAATACTCCTGGCAAAAGAGTATCTTCCGGTAGCCTACGCAAAAATGTTCTCCCGATATGTGGAGAGTGGAGCGGCGCAGTGGAGCACGGATATTGCTGATTAATCCGCTATCCATGCACATGAATATCAATAGCACATGCTATCTTCTCACGGCTCCGTCCCAAAAAGGCGGAGCCGTTTCACTATACATTTTGTTGTGCTGTGATGTTGTAAAATGGGCACAAATCCCACGCATGGTACCATTAAAGTGTAGAATTCGGTTGTTTATTCCAGAACAGGGACAATGCCGTGAGAATTCCCTGTGCCGTAAGTGAGCTTGATAAATTCCAGAAAACGCTGCACAGATGTGTGCGGCTGCGACCGATAGAAAATCCCGTAAGGGAGTGAGTAATCAAACTCGAAGGGGATGACTGTCATGTTAATCAGGATATCCGCCCAACACATCGGAACCAGCAAGGCATCGCGCCGGAAAGCGGACTCCCAGAGCGGATTGCTGCTGTGGCTGTCCGGGAAAACAATCTGGGCGTGGCTTCTGCGGAGCAGATCCAGGAGATCGGCTACAATATCACAGGTTCCATCGTTAATCGTCATCACCGTTTGATCCGCCAGGTCGTTCTGGCGGATCAGCTTTTTCTGTGCGAGCGGATGATTATTTGCGACAGCAAATCCGAAAGGCACCCGGCATATTTCAAAAAACTCCCACTCCCGCATCCAAGCGACGCTGCTGTTGATGCTCTCGATCAGATCGGTGTTTGCCGGGATGTTGTGACCCACGTCAATGTTGACCATCCGGATCTCGCAATCCTTATTTTCTTCAGTAAAAAGGACCCAGAGTTCATACAGAAGGCGGACCTTTTCCATCATAGAGGTACCGACACAAATAGGCTTGTCGTTTGAGACAACGCTCTGCATATCGTGGTGGAGCTCCTCGTTCATATGAGAAAGAGCCCTGCCGCGAAGCTCCAGACATTCTCCTGCCTGTGTCAGAACAACGCCTTTTGATGTACGAATAAAGAGAGGCACCCTGAATTCTGTTTCCAGAGTCTGGATCTGTTGAAGAACAGCGCTCGGTGTGATATAGAGCGCTGCTGCCGCTTTGGTAAAACTCCCGGTATCACAGACAGTCAGAAAGGTTTTCAACTGATGACGCAGCATAAACATGCCTCCTTGCTTTAAGATTTTCTTAATTCTATTGTAAGTAATCCGGTATTCAAATGCAAGATATATCTTCCTATAATAAAATCATCCTATCAAAAAAAACTGAAGGGGGATTTTTATATGAGCAAGTTTATTTCCCGTCGTGAGTTTCTGAAGGGCTCCGCTGCCGGAGTCGCTGCTATGACCGCTATGACTGCACTAGGGGCCCTTGGAGTTCCGACTGCCTTGGCGGAAGAAGCGAAAGATGTCCAATTGGAGACCAAGTACTGTAACGGGTATGAAAATACCGCCGGCATCGGCATCGTATCAGAAGCGGATGTTACGGAAGACGCCGATATCGTTGTGGTCGGCTCCGGTATTGCGGGCTTTACGGCCTCTATGATTGCGAAGGAGCAGGCTCCCGATCTGAAGATCGTCCTTCTTGAGAAGAACGGTTTCTGGGGTGGCTCCACTCTGTTTGCTGAGTGCAACGGTCCCGCCACTGTCAAGACTCCGGAGGAGGCTCGCGCTGTGGCCGCCTCTCATCTGAAGAGCACAAACTACATCGCCAACCCCATGCTCTGGTACGAGCAGGCGCTGGATGCAGGCTATAACTCCGCCTGGCTCTTCGGCAAGCACAGAGTCGGCTGGTATCAGAATATGGGCCCCGCGTTCTACGAGGGAGGCAACGGCACCAGCGCTATCAATAAGTATCTCGCTCCCGATGCCGAGGCACTCGGCGTCGACATGCGCAGAAACGCACGTGCAAAGGCACTTGTCATGGCGGACGACTATACCTGCACCGGCGTGCAGTATACGGACAAGGAAGGCAAGGTCATCCAGATCAACGCCAAGGCCGTTATCCTCTGCACAGGCGGTATGTCCACCAACAAAGCCCTGCTGGCTTACTATTCCTCCCAGGATATGGAGAAGACCATCGGCTGGGGTGCAGGGCAGGACGGCGACGGCCATCTGATGGCTGAGCAGACCGCGCACGGCCGTGCCAACCACCTGACTGTCTCCTCGCTGTTCAACAACGTTGAGGGCTTTGCCTATGACTCACCCCTCGGCGTCGCCGTCGCCATGCAGTACTCCGACCTCTTCGTCAATGAGGACGGTATCCGCTTTGCCGATGAGAGCCAGGGTGGCATGCTTGGTACTTCTGAGTCTGGCAAACTGGTTGAGGGCGAGGGCTATGTCTGGTCGATCCTGGATCAGTCTATGGTGGAACGCTATGAGCACGGCGGTTGCACTCGTCACTATTCTGGTTTCGCCGATGCTTGCGTAGGCGCTGAGCTGGATCTGCAGGCAGAGCTTGACGCGGCACTGGCCAACGAGAAGCTCAAGGCTGTGGTTTTCAAAGCCGATACCGTCGAAGAGCTGGCTGAGAAGATTGGCGTGGATCCGGCGGCACTGGCTGAGACGGTCGCTAACTACACCAAGTACGCCGAGAACGGCGTAGACGAGGAATGGGGCAAATCCGCAGAGAACCTCTGGCCCTGCAATACCGCTCCCTATTATGCTTTCCGCCTGTCCTCCGGCATGCTGAATACCAACGGAGGTATCCGCATCAACCGCAACGCCCAGGTAGTCGACGCGCGATTCAAGCCCATAACGGGTCTTTATGCGGCTGGCGTCTGCACCTCCGGATGGGACGGCGAGCTATATGGCGGCGGTTCCTGCCAGACCGTCGGCATGTGGGCGGGCTCCAAGGCTGCCCGCCACGCACTGGAGACCCTTTGCGGAGTGACGGTCGCCGAGGACTGGTATGGTGAGCTGCTGGACAACCAGAATGATGCTGCCCCCAGTGCTGAGAACCTTCACAACGAGGGCTGATCGGGCATTAAACTCTAACGATAATAATCCCCCCGGTTACATCGGGGGGATTTTCAACTGCACTTTCCGCATTGGCTGCAGCCATTGCAGATAATCTTCATGCCGCAGTTCTGACATTTTGGACTGAAATAAGGTACATAGAGCTCTTCCACGGGAATGGGATATCCCCAGGTGTCCATCAGCTTGAATTTGATGGGTTTCCCTTGAAACCTTAAGCCGGACCGAGCTGCCTGCTCGCTTCGCAGCTTGCTGCTGCGGATGTGGTACGTTTTTCCGTCCTTCACAAAGCAGCTGCCCAAGGTGCAAAAAACGAAAGTGATATTGTATTCCCGGCACTCATCGTGCAATGTCTTTACCCACTCATAATGACAGGGACGAGCACCGTCATAGGCCTCTCCGTCGCATAATACCTGCTCGATCTGACCTTCAGGCAAGTATTTTTTTATGCTCACGGGGCCGATAAAAGGCGCACACATGATGCCCTTATGCTTGAAGGGCAGCTCCAGCAGGATTGGGATGCGCTCATCTGCACGGCGCTGGTTTTCACAGGTGACATTAAACATTACGTTCTCCCAACCATCGCCCCAATCGTAGGGTAAACATGCTGCAACACGCTCCGGGCGTTTTGTCAGAAGGAAGAATTTTACATCCGGCCTTTAATGAATGATCTCCCAGGCTTCATCCCGCCAAGGGTCGGCTTCCTCCAGAAAAAAGTCGCTGTTCATACAGACGCGAAGCATTTCTCCGCTTTTCACCTTGTACTGCCCGCTGCGCTCTTTACTCAGCGGATAACGGAAGCCGGTCTTTGTGCGGTATATTTCTGCGCCGTTCTTGCCGCGTATTGCGTCGTTATAGTACATATAGCAGTTCTGGCAGCCTTCGCTGCACTTGATGCAGCCGTGCCATGGATTCCAAATATCATGCAATGAAGGTCACCCCGTTTTCCCTTTTCAATGCCATGTTTTCCTCACATACCTGCGAGGCGTTCGCATGGGATATCATATCGTGTCCTTTTTTCTTCATTCCAGTATGGCTTTGATGCCCTTTGCACTTCTCAGTGCGGCTTCTTTGAAGTGATTTCCCGGATTCAATTCCCATGTCACATCAAAGCCCGTCTGCTTATAATGAGAGACGATCTGCTCTGTGTTATCCTGAACCGTTTTCAGGTAAGGATTTCTTGTCTTTGCCTCTCTGTCCCCGAGAGAAAGATACAGCTTTTCCGGGTGCTTTTGCAAATCATGAGACAGAATGTATTCCTTGAAACCCGGGAACCACAAAGATCCTGACATGCTGGCCACACGGTCAAAGATATCGCATTGATACATGGCATACAAGGCAAACAGACCCGCCAGCGAATACCCTGCGATTCCTGTAAAGCACGGTTCACCGTGAAGTATCGTCCGGCATTTAGGCAGGAACTGCGTCAGCAGCAGATCCAGGTACTCGTCAGCTCCGCCCGTGTATGGCGTATCGTTCTCCGAAATCGGCGGACAATACCACGGGGTCATATCATGATCCCATCTCAGATTTCCAATGACCAAAAGATTACAGTCGGGTGTCCCGATCCCTTCCATCGCCCGGATGACGGAAGAGCCGTCATCGGAGTAATTGTTCAGTATAATCAGCGGAGCGTCTGTCTGCTCACAGCAGTACAGAGTTCCTTCCCTCCCGGCGCATTCATAGGTCTTCTTTTCCATGTGTACCTCTTTGACAGTTTACTGTATACTAAGTATACTGAATCTAAAGAATTAATCAAGTATGCAATAATAGAGCTCAAATCTATAATAGAGCAGAAACCGCGTCGCTAAACAACGGTGACGTAGATGTCGATTGGTGAATCTGAACAGGCATGTGATCGGTAACCTGGTCACATGCCTGTATTCATATCTCGCATGGCATCAAAGACAGGTTTTGCCGAATAGGGCAGAAAGTTGTATTATCAAACGATTTATTTTAATGTTTAACTTGATATAATAACTTTTGTTTGCTATAATAAATATAAAATAGTTGTTTTTCTTGTTTCGCTACTTTGAAAAGCAGCTTAAAAAATATATTTTATGGAGAGGAGATTATTATGAGAAAACAACTGAAAATCATTTCTCTGGTCTGCGCAATGCTGATGATGTTTAACATTGTGGCATTCGCAGACGAAGCACCGAAACAGGCAGATCTCTCAGAGAGAACCTCCTGGGAGAAGAATGCTGCAGTCAATGACAAGTATGCACCCAGAGTCACCGTAATGGAGAACGGTGTACGCGTGCAGAAAACACCGTATAACAAGCATGCGCTTGATACCCAGGCCGGTGACGTTGAGAGCAAAACTGTCACATCCTGGAACAACTACTTCCTGGATGCTGATAATCGTGGCTGCACAGCCTGCCACACCATTGAAGACGCCCTTGAAAAGATGGAATCCTACCACGGCATCATCTATATGGGCTACAACTCAGAGCAGGGGCTGCAGAACTGCTTTGGCTGCCACAGCTTCTACGACAACAGAATGCGTGACGCTATCCACACCCTTCACAAACGCAACAACACCTTCAAGCTCATGGGCGGCACATGCGAATCCTGCCACTACATCAACCGTGCAGAAGATGGTACCATCACTTATGAGCGCTGGGACTATGTAAAGTACGATGTGCTTTACGGTCTGGAGGATGTACCGGCAGATCAGATGAACACGACCTTCACGTGGAACCAGACGGAAGTCACCCCGCATGAAAACATGTTCTTCAAGACGATTAAATCCAACCCCGACTCCTGGATCCTGACAGACGACAAAGCTACGGAAGAAGATTTTAACAACTGGACGATCTCCTTCACTGGTGAACTTGACAACGGCGGAACCTTCACGCTCAAAGAGCTGATGGACAAATACGGCACGGAAACGCGCCTCATGAAGGCACACTGCACAGTCAACGGGCCTGGTCAGGCCATGATCTACCAGGCAGAGATTACCGGTATCCCTCTCAGGGAAGTTGTGAAAGACCTCGGGTTGCATGAGGATGTGACGATGGTCAATCCAATCGGTGCTGACGGTTACTGCTACACCATTTCCCTCGATCAGATGCTGAAAGAGGATGCTCTCCTCGCAGTTGGAATGAACGGCGACAGGATTTATGCCGATCAGGGCTGGCCTGTAGCATTCTGGTGCAATGAAATGAGCGCAGGCAACTTCACCAAGCAGCTTGCAGAGCTGAGCTTTGAAAGCACCGGTGCTTCCTGGGACTTCTATGGCGACTTTACGGATGCCACCACCGGTCTCCAGTTCGATAAGCCCAACGTCGGCGTTCTGAATGCCTATGAAGGCCAGATCTTCGAGTACGGCCAGCCTGTCCATCTGGAAGGCTATGCCGATGCCTGGAATGAGCCGATTGTAAAGCTTGAGTTCTCCTTTGACCACGGTGCAACCTGGCAGGAGTTTGATCTGGAAGATGCAAACACCACGCAGTGGGTTTACTGGAATCTCGATGTCAATGATGTCCCTGCCCGCGGTTCTTATCTCGTTCAGATCCGCGTATCCAGCCTGAAAGCTGACGGCACACTGCGTACCAACGGCGATGTTCCTTACCAGATGACAAACTACATGTTCAACGTTCAGTAAGTTATTGCAACAACATTTCTTTTCCCCTGCTGCAGCTCTGCGGCAGGGGAAGAGTCTCTTTTAAAGATTTTTCAACGGTCGGATACTTATCATGAAAAAGATTTATCAGTTTTTATGTTCCATGCGCTTCGGCATGATTCTGCTTCTGCTGATTGCCGCACTCTGCATCGCGGCAACAGCTCTCGGGATGGACAGTATTTATACAAGCTGGTATTTTATCGCTCTTTTCGCCATGCTTGGCCTGAACCTGCTGTTTTGCTCCGTGCTTCGTGTTTTTCGGCTTGGAAAGCAGAAACAGGCTCTGGCGCAGAAGGCAATTCAAAGTGAAGCCACACTTTGTGTACCTGATGAGGCAAAGTGGCTGAAAGACCATCATTTCAAACCGGACGGAGAGGTATATTCCCGTAATTCCTTTGGCTTCCTGGGTGCTTTCTTTACCCATTTTGCCATGCTGCTGTTGATGGCAGCTGCAGCCTGTATCTTTCTTCTTGCCGAAACACAGGATGCCGTCATCTTTCCGGAGGACCCACTGTCTTTGCCTGACGGCACTGCTCTCCTCCTCGAGAGCTTCTCCCTGAAAGCGGAGTCAGGGGAAACACAATATCGCAGCAGTCTCTCTGCTCTTCTCCCTTCCGGAGAAGAAATACATGGTGTTGCTGAAGTAAATCATCCCGTTAAATTCGGCCGCTATAAAATCTACCAGCAGAATTACGGCTATGCTGCCGTCATCGGTGTAAAGACCGATGATGTTCCTGTAGAAGAACCTATCTGGCTGGATGAGCCGGCTTTTCTCTCCCTTGACGGTGAAAACGGAATCTATTTTACTCAGATTTTCGGAAACGTTGTCGAGCACGGCGGAGAGGTGATGGTCTCACGCTCTGGTGAGATGGTGAACCCCGCCTACGAAGTGCGTGTAATCGACGATGGGAAAGATGAAACCAGCATTATCTATCCGGGCACAGCCGTTCATGCCGGTGGTGTAACTTATTCTTTCCGTGAGCCTCAGGCTTATCCCGGTCTGCGCATCAAAACCCAGCCGGATTGGACGCTTTGGCTGTTGTATTTTTCCTTTGCCCTGATGCTGCTCGGGCTGTATCTGTGCTTTTTCCGGATTCCGGAAGCTGCACATGTCAAGAAGGATGGTCTTACCATCGTCGGCAGAAAAGATATCTCTGATCAGATTGAACACTATAAGGAAGAAATGGAGTCCGACACATGAACGCTCTCTTTATGGCATCCCTTGGCCTGTACTTTGCCGCAACACTGCTTTGCTTTGCCAATGCCGCCTTTAAGAAAGACGGTGGAAAAAAATCAGGCCGAATTGTATTGATCCTTGCTGTTGCAGTGCATCTCGCCTATGTAATCTGGCGCGGCATAACTGCCCACAGGCTTCCCCTGGCAAATCAGTTTGAGTTTGCAACAATGTTTGCCCTTTTGGTAGCGGTCCTCGGGCTCGTGCTCGACTTTCGGAACAGGCTCCATATGGCATGGATCCTTACGCTCTGTGCCCCGATGGCGTTCCTTCTGCAGTCTTATGCAGCTCTTCAGCCGAGAGAAATCACAGAGCTTATGCCTGCTCTGAAAAGTGCATGGTTCGGCCTTCATATCGGGTCTGCGGCGCTCTCATACTCTTCCTTTGCCGTTGCTGCTCTGCTTGGGCTGCGTTATCTGCTTCTTGAAAAGAAAGCCGAAGAAAAGCATCTCCGGCAGCTGGATACTTTATCCTATAAACTGATCTGCTTTGGTTTTCTGATGCTCAGCATTGTTATTTTCTCCGGCTGCATCTGGGCAGAACAGGCATGGTCCACATTCTGGAGCTGGGATCCGAAAGAGACATGGGCTCTGATCACCTGGATTGTCTATGCCATCTATCTCCATCAGCGTTTACGCATGAAGTGGCGCGGCAAACGCATGGCTTGGTTTGCCTTACTGGCGTTTATCTTTGTGATGTTTACCTTCGTCGGTGTAAACACACTGATGAGCGGCTTGCACAGCTATGCATAATCCAACATAAAAATGAATTCTCAGAGTCTGCTTCGGTGTTTCTGATCCATCAAAGTGTATCGGCTCCGTCTCAAAAGACGGAGCCGTTTTCACTGGAGGCTCATTTTTTTAACATATACTCTTGATGGTGTGCCGTCCATATCGTTCATCAGAGTTTTAAATTCACATCCATACTTTTCATACAATCCGATATGGTTCGTTGAAATATACACCTCGGTAGTCCCATCCACTTTGGCGATGCGTTCTATCTCTTCAAGCAGCTTTCCGACATAGCGATGCCCTCTGTGTGCAGGGAATGTATAAACAAATCCCATCCAGGGAGTAAGCTCCGTTGGTTGAATGTCATCCTTCTCTGCATATGTGCAGAAAGAGATCAACTCATCTCCCTCTGTCAGGAGCAATACTTCGGACTTTGCTCCGACAGCATCAAAAAATGTTCCCCTGCTAAGTAAATCATACAGAAAAATTCCTGCGCTCCAATCGCATCGCCTGATTTCTTCAAGCCAGTGTGCTTGCCGGTTACTTTCAAAATAATGGATTACCTGCATGTATGTTTTCCTCACAAGTCAGGATTGCAATTCCTTTTTCCTGATCTGTTCTTCAACCTGTTCTCTACACTCTATAGCGGATTTTCTGAAATCATCCGGGAGATCCTGAAGCTCCAGCACTTCATCCAGAATATTAGCGAATGTGCGAAGATCGTTCATCTTGGCACTGCTTTCAACATGGTTAACATAATCCATCTGAGCTATTGCTTTGATGATCCAGTAATAATTTTCTTTATTCAGCATTTCCGGTGTGATGCTGTCCATAACGAGTCTGTACATGTCCATTCCTCTTCTTTTTAGCTCTCAACACTGTATTTCCGCAGAATGTGCTTTGTTTTCTCCATAGGGATAAAAAAAATTATTTCAACTCGCTTTTTATTATGTTCGGAATTTTATTCAGTTTTTCCTTTTCTCTCTCGGTCCATTCTTCAAAGACGCAGTCGGTAAGGGCATAGTTTAGGAGATCGGAGGCATTGTATTTAGGGTTGATCCAGTCGTTAACAGCTTCCTGAGGCAGAATCAGAGGCATCCTGTCGTGAATAAAAGCAATGTCTTCGCCCGGCGGCCGCGTCAGAATGACAAAATGCGGATAGTTATTTTCCAGCCGGTAAAGCCCGCATAGCCAGGTGAGTTCCTGGCCTTTCGGTATAATAGCGTACTTCCTGCCGGTTTCCTTTCGTCCGCTTGGCAGCGTATGGTGCTCCCATTCAAAATACCAGGAAGCGGGTACTATGCAGCGGTGTTCGATCCAGGAATCATGAAAGGTCTTTTTCTCCATAGCTGACTCGGTCCTGGCATTGATCAGCGGCCGGTCGAGCCCTGCGACCTGATAACCCCAAATCATGGGGAAGACTTTCTTACCTCCGCTTTTCCCGGTTGCAATCACCGGCACAAGGTCATCCGGCCGGACTTCACCCTCTGTGGTCAGCTTCTTGGCAAGCCGGTTCAGATTGTTTTCTCTGAGTTTAGAACGGTTTGCAGCTTCCACAATCGGGCGAAGAGCCGGAGACATTTCCATATAATATCTGCAGCACATGTCCTGACATCTTCCTATTCTTTGCTGAATTGGGATTTGGTGATCGCAATTATTGTTTCATCACAAACGACTTGTTGTCTATTGCCCTCATCGTTGCAAGAATGCCATCAAGATGATCATATTCATGCTGAATCAATTCCGACATGTCATCATCCATCTGTTTTTCATTCAACACCCAGTTTTCATCAAGGTAACGGAGGATACAGTGACGATATCGCCTTACTCGGACAAGCAGTTTTGGAAAAGACATGCAGTCATCCATAAGTTCCATCATTTCATCACCAACAAATTCCAGTGTCGGATTTATTATCACATAAGGCTTGTCAGTCAACATACAAATCAAACGTTTCTGCACGCCGATCTGAGGCGCGGCAATCGCACGGCCGAAGCCGTAATCACGCCGGATGCCACGGATACAGTCGAACATATCATCAAAAACCGGGCGCAAATCCTCTAATTCCTCACGTTTTACTTTTTCAGAAACTTCATATAGTTTTGGATTACCCAAAAGCAGTATTTCTCGTTCCATAATCAAACACTCCTTCATGAATCCCAGGTCGTTGTATAGTATATCATAAATCGAAGACTTACGGAAGAATCTTTATAAATGTCCTTCCCTGTAAATGAAGGTCACGTTGCATTCATGTTCTGCTGAAAGCGAGAGCAGCAGAATCGGAATAGAAACGGCATTAGACCATAAATGTTATAAAACAGCAGTCAGAGGCGGAATCACTCAATTCGCCTCGGACTGCTGTTTTTCTATGCAGCGGGGGAGGAGGTAATCGGGTAAGAAGAGCGGGGGATGGATTCGATGCGGATGGAGGGGAGAACGGGTGATGGCTTGCGGACGGGACGGAGGGTATTGTCGTGGAAGGAAAGAGAGGATTTCCTTATCAGTCCAGTCCAGCAGGGCTTCGCGCTGACACTCGCGGCGGAGGGCGTTCCGGTGATCGGTATCTTTGCCCGCGAAGAGGAAGACGAGGGAAAATGCAGGCCTTTCCCTGATGACATTCGTGCTGTTTTTCCTTATACAAAAAGCCGCCAAGGGTGATACCTCGGCGGCAAAGTTTATAAAAGAAATCAGCGGGGAAGGGGATTTTCCGGATGATGCCGGGATTTCAATCTGCATTCCCTCAGCGATGAGGCCCTCTGCCGTCTGGCAGGCTTCACACTGGAGAAGCTGATGCAGAGTGAGATGTGAAGAGCACCGATTCGAGCGTCAGATTCAGGCTTCAATAAATGTCATGTTCCAACTCTTTATATACTTCAAACAGTTCCAGGCAGGCGTCACGGTCTATACAGGTCAGAAAATCAGACAGTTCCTCTCTGCCGCCGGAAAGTTCATCAAAATCCTGATCCCGGAAGCCGATGTCGGCGTTGTCCTCAATTGTACAGCCATAATAGACAGCGTCAACATTTGCCCAGAGGATAGCATACAGGCACATGGGGCATGGTTCTCCTGTGGTATACAGGATACATCCGGATAAATCGTAGCTGTCCAATGCCTGCTCTGCGTCTCGAATTGCCGTGATCTCTCCGTGCGCGGTGGAGTCTTTGTCGTTCAGAACCATGTTGTGGCCACGGCCGATAATTTCACCATCCTTGACAATCACACAGCCGAAAGGCCCGCCATGCCCATTGCGGATTCCATCCAGAGCTTCAATGATCGCTTCTGTCATATACGGGTTTTCGGCTTCAATTTCCGCTCTTGTTTGATCTGCTCCCGCAAAGCCGGCAAACAGTATCATCAACAAAACGGATAAATAAACGATGAGAACTTTTTTCATTCCTGTGGTCATGATTGCCTTCCTTTTTGCGGTTCCGATATCAGAATTTTATCAAAATAAAATCATAAAAACAAGAGGGAATAAAGAACGACAGTTCGTCCTTGAGATCGAAAGGCTGAAATATGAAAAAGCCGCCTGAGCGTCAGGGCGGCTTTTTCAGAGAAAGGAGGTTCACTATGAAAAGAATTCTATCCCGATATTATTATAATAAATGGTAAACTGATATTTGTCAAGCGATTTATGTAAACATACCAATAAAACGGGCGCTTTCTGATAATCTTTTTTCGGAGGTATACATGAAAGAAATTAATACTTATGAAGAATACGTTCTGAATGAGCTGGAAGAGGAAAAAACGCGGGTCCAAAAGACATGTTTTAACCGTAAATCCACCCTAAAAGCCACCCGGACAGTCTCCGCAAATAATCGATCCCGCGCGTTGCAATCGTTGCATGCTCGGTGGGATCCCCGACCTGGATCAGGAGGAGGTTCCCAAGGTCTTTGCTGTTTTTCCCGCCGACGACAGTTTTGAGTTCCTTTTCATTCATCATTGTGTTGTTGAGGTGTTTCATTTTTTGTGTTCTCTCCTCTGTTTTGTTTTATGAGCATAGGATAGCACTTAGACTGTCACACAACTGACACACAAAAAGGGAAATAGCAGTATTTTTTGGAGGTATTTATGAAATAGGAACGACTGTTCCCGTGATGTCTGGAAGCATTACGAATATGGCAACAATCACAGGATGGCAGAGGATGAGAATGTTCTGGAAAAAATCAGTTGACTTTGTTTTGCCTGCATTGTAAACTAAAACCACCTGGTGTTGAGAATCAGCCGGGTGGTTTTTCATGGAATAATAAAATTTTGAATAAGGAGAAAAGTAATGAACATCCAATACATGCATCCCGCAGATCAGCTCGTCATGTTTATGCAGCGTATCTACGACAAGGGGATGACCACCATGTCAGGCGGCAATCTTTCTATCAAAGATTCCGACGGCAATGTCTGGATCACTCCGGGTTCTGTAGACAAGGGCACCCTGACGAGAAAGGATATTATCTGCGTTCATCCGGACGGCACGATGGAAGGCCCTCACAAGCCTTCTTCAGAACTGCCTTTCCACCTCTCCGTATATAAAATGCGCCCTGACCTGAGCGCTGTTCTGCACGCCCATCCGCCTGCACTGGTTGCTTTCTCCGTCGTGCGCAAGACGCCGAATCTGGATCTTCTCCCCACCGTTCGCCAGATCTGCCGTGATGTGCAGATCGCCACTTATGACGTACCGGGCAGCGAAGCCCTTGCAGAGCAGATCGGCAAGGTGTTTGCCCGCGGCTGCGACATAGCGATTCTGGAAAACCACGGTGTCTGCGTCGGTGCACCGGATATGTTCACGGCTTTCCAGCGTTTTGAGACGCTCAACTACACCGCTCAGCTGGAAATCCTTGCCAACAAACTCGGTACGATCCATGCCCTGCCGGAGAACGCTTATCTCAGCGGCGAAGCAAACTTCCAGGCTAAGATGGACGACTTTATCCCGCATTCCTATTCTTCCGAAGAGCTGGCAGCCCGCCGTGATATGATCACGCTCATCCGCCGCTCCTATCAGATGGGCCTCTTCACGGCCACGCACGGCACGTATTCCGTCCGCCTTTCCGACGGCAGCTTCCTCATCACCCCATATGGCATTGACAGAGCTTACCTCCGTGAGGAAGATCTCGTTCGCATCAAGGCCGGTATGAAGGAAGTTGGCAAGGAGCCGTCCCGCGCCGTCGGCATGCATCAGAAGATCTATGATGCACATCCGGATGTCAATGCCATCCTGCTGGCACATCCCGTACATGCCATGGCTTTTGCCGTTACTGATGCAAAGTTCGATGCCCGCACCATTCCGGAGTCCTACATCCAGCTTCGCAATGTCAAGAAGCTTCCGTATGAAGATATTTACAAGAATCCGGATGCCATTATCAACGAGTTTACGCCGACGCATCCTGCAGCCATCGTGGAAAATGACTGCGTGATCGTCACGGGTTCCAACCTTCTCAACGCGTTTGACCGCCTGGAAGTCATGGAGTCCACTGCAAACTCCATTCTCAACACCTGTGACCTGGGTGACATCGTTCACATCAGCGACAAGGAGATCGAAGACCTGAAAGTCGCCTTCAACTTCGAAGACTGATTTTTCTCTCAAAAAACAGCACACCGGGAACGGTTCTGATGACAGAGCTGTTCCCGGTGTTTTTTGTGTTATTATATTTCTGCTTCTCCTTCACGGATTCTGTGAAAGAAAAGCGTGAATCAACCTTGCTGATCCGGATCGGACAGATAGTTTTTCAGGTACAGGATCGCCTGACGGTAGCCTTCAAAGCCGAGGCCGATAAAGCTCTTGATACATGCCATCCCGGCATAGGAGATCTGGCGGAAGCTCTCACGCTGAGCTATATCCGAGAGATGCACCTCGACCGCGGGGATTCTCACAGCCTTCAGCGCGTCGAGAATAGCCACACTGGTGTGGGTATAGGCAGCCGGATTGATGACGATTCCGTCGATCTGCCCGTAAGCTGCCTGAATGGTATCGACGATCGCTCCCTCGTGGTTGGACTGGAAGAGAACCGGCTCAATGCCCTCTGCCCTGCAGCTTTCACGGATGAACTCCTCCAGCGCGTGAAAATCCTGTTTGCCGTAAATATCCGGCTCCCGAAGCCCGAGCAGGTTGAGGTTTGGCCCGTTGATGATCAGAAACTTCATTTGAGAACCTCCAGTATGGTATGCACGGTTTCCTCCGGGTCGCCGTTGTTGTCGATGGTATAGTCGGCAAACCGGTCATAGAGCGGATCCCTTACGGCGAACATCTGATGCAGATCGGCATTGCGTGAAAGAGGCCTGCCATCCCGTGCCAGATGATCCGGATCCCGGTCCAGGCGGAAGATGATACCGTTCTGGTGCAGTAGCGGATAGTTTTCCGGCCGTGTGACGCACCCGCCTCCCGTGGAAAGCACGATGCCCGAGAGCTTGCCGAGGTCGGCGAGGACTTCGGTTTCCCTTTTCCGGAAACCGGGTTCGCCCTCCTCCGCAAAGATTTCCGGAATGGTTTTTCCGGCAGCCTTTTCAAGTTCTGCGTCCGCTTCCATACAGGGGCGGCCGAGCTTCCCGGCAATCATGCCGGCGATGCGGGATTTTCCCGATCCCGGCATTCCGATCAGAATGATATTTTGCATGGATCTGGAGAGCAGCCCCGTAATTCGTTCAAGTTCACTGTCCGGCAGTGTCCGGCCGAGGAAGATCTCCGCGCTGCGCTTTGCCTGGGCAACGAGCATGACAAGCCCTCCCGCACAGGGGATCCCCAGCTCTTCCGCCTGCAGCAGCAGCGCGGTGCGGGCCGGGTTGTAGACAACGTCCAGCACGGCCTCCAGCGCGGGGAAGAGAGACAGGTCTACAGCCTTAGTGCCGTTGTTGGGATACATCCCGAGCGGCGTGGTGTTGACTAGCAGAGCTGCGTCGGCATGCAGGGAGAGGTTGCCGTAGTTATTCTCCCCGCTGCGGGATACGGAAATCACCTCCGCCCTGTGCTTCCGCAGCACGGCGCAGACGGTTACCGAAGCTCCTCCCGTGCCCAGCACCAGAGCCTTTTTGCCGGACAGATCTGCCGGATAGGTTTTCCTCAGCAGCGTCTCAAAGCCGAAGGCATCGGTGTTGTCCCCGTATAGGGTGCCGTCCTCCCGGCGGAGAAGCGTATTCACGCTTCCGATGGTTTCTGCCGTTTCCGATAGCTCGTCGCAGAAGGGAACCACGGTCTTCTTGTAGGGGATGGTCACATTCAGCCCGTGCCAGTCTCCCTGCCGGATGAAAGCTTCCACCTCGTCGGGGGCTTTTTCATAGAGCCGGTATTCGTAATCCGCCAGCTCCGCATGGATCTGGGGGGAGTAGCTGTGGCCGAGTTTTTCACCGAGTAAGCCGCACTGCATGTCAGATCACCTCACTGTAGCTGCCGAGATATTCATGTTCTTCAGAAATGTCGCCGAGTTCGCCCATCAGCTGGATAAATCGCGGTGAATAGACGGAAGTGTCGAGATCAAAATAGAACATAAATTCAAAGCTTCTCTCCGGCATCGGGCGGCTTTCCAGCTTCGTCAGGTTGATGCCGAGGGAATTAAAGCGCGAGAGCAGCTTGTACAGAGAACCCGGCTCGTGGGGGAGCACCATCATCAGGCTCGTACGGTCGGCGCCCGGGTAGATTTCCAGTTCTTTCGAAATACAGATAAAACGGGTGTGGTTGTTCCCCGAGTCCTGTACGTCTGCCTTCAGATTTTCCAGCCCGTACAGCTTGCAGCAGGAGCGGGAAGAGAGGGCTGCGATCCCCGGGTCGCTGGACTCGGCAACCATCTTTGCAGCCATCGCCGTGTTCTCGCAGGGGATCACCTTGACGTTCGGCAGGCTCTGCAGAAAAGCGGAGCACTGGGCAATAGCCTGTGCATGGGAATAGATTTCGCGGATATCCTCGAGCTTTGTTCCGGGCTTTACAAGCAGGTTGTGGTCGATCTTCACCCGCACCGAGCGGACGATGCGAAAGTCGTGCTTTCTCATCAGGTCGTACACCGCGTTGACGGTGCCGGCCGTGCTGTTTTCCACCGGGATGACGCCGTAACGGCAGAGCCCCTTTTCAATAGCAGAAAAGACAGCGTCAAAACTGGAAAAGTAAAAAATATTCGGCCGCTTGAAGAGCTTTTCACAGGCGATTCCGGAATAAGCCCCCTCCACTCCCTGACAGGCGACGAAGGCCGTCTCCGGGAAGAGCTGTGGGGTTTCTTTCAGTGCTTTGGCGATCGCCTCCGTCTCCGGGCTGGTGGGGTGGAGGATCCGGTTCTGATAACTGCGTGAAAGCTCCATAATCAGGGAAAAGAGAGATACGGAGTATTCTCCCAGATCTGCAGGGCTTCTCTCTTCCATGGTCCGGAGCTTTTCCTTCTCCCGTTTCACATCGAGAACGGGCATAGAGTTCTCCTGCTTCCACTGGGCTATTTCACCGGAGATGGCCATGCGCTCAGAAAAGAGAGAGAGGATCTGGTTGTCAATCCGGTCAAGCTGTTCGCGATAATTTGTCAGTTCCATATGTGTTCCCCCAGAATCAGATCATAAATTGCCACTGCCGCAGCGGCTTCCACCACCGGGACGGCGCGCGGCACAATGCACGGGTCGTGGCGGCCGGTGATGCAAAGCGTTTCCTCTTTCATCGTCTGCAGATTGACACTCTGCTGCGGCTTTGCAATCGAAGGTGTAGGCTTGAATGCTGCCCGGAAGATGACGGGCTGCCCGTTTGAAATCCCGCCGAGTATCCCGCCGGAATGGTTGGTCACGGTTTCTACTTTCTCTTCCCGTATGCAGAAGGCATCGTTGTTTTCACTGCCTCGCATTTCGGAGGAGGAGAACCCGGCTCCGAACTCAATCCCCTTGACGGCGGGAATCGCAAACACCAGCCGGGCGATCTGGTTTTCCACCCCGTCGAAGAGCGGATCACCGATCCCGCAGGGCAGGCCGCGGATGACGCATTCGATCACCCCTCCGACGGAGTCTCCCGCCGCGCGTGCTTCTTCGATTTTCTGCTGCATGCGCGCTCCGGTTTCGTCGTCTGAAACCGGAAACGGCTTGTCCTTTACGGAGTTAAGAAACGGGCTTTCATCCCGGATGTCCGCAACGGAACAGATTCTTGCATCCACCGTGATGCCGTGTCGTTCCAGTTCCTGGAGCAGAATCCCTCCTGCGATGCACAGCGGCGCCGTCAGGCGGCCGGAGAAGTGCCCTCCTCCGTTATAGTCCTGGTAACCGCGGTATTTTATTTCAGCTGTATAATCGGCATGTCCCGGACGCGGCAGAATCTTGAGCTGCGTGTAATCTTTGCTTCTGGTGTTGGTGTTTCGGATCACTGCTGTGATCGGGGCGCCGCAGGTCCGGTCATCCTTCAGCCCGCAGAGAAATTCCGGCCGGTCTTCCTCTTTGCGCGGTGTCGACCAGGCAGCATGGCCCGGCGCACGCCGGTTCAGAAAGGATTGGAGGCGTTCCATGTCGACCGGAAGGCCGGCAGGCAGCCCGTCGAGCGTCATACCGATGGCTTCGGAATGGCTCTGGCCGAAGATCGAGAGCCGGAGGCTTTGCCCGATAAAGGTACTGCTCATTTACATACACCTCTCAAAATCATCCCAGAAAGCAGGATAGGATTTTTCCACACACTGTGTGCCAAGCACGGTTACCGCTTCCCGGCAGAGGCAGGCTGCCACGGCTGCACTCATGGCGATGCGGTGGTCGTTGCAGGTTTCTGCCGTCCCGCCGCGCAGCGCACCGCTTCCGTGGATTACAAGCCCGTCAGGGAGTTCTTCCGCATTCCCTCCGAGATCGCGGATCAGCCTGGCCGTTGCGGCAAGCCGGTCGGACTCTTTCATCCGCAGCCGGCGGGCATTGACGATGCGTGTCTCACCGACAGCTCCGCAGGAGAGAATAGCCAGCACGGGCACTAGATCGGGCACCGAAGAGGCGTCAATCACCGTGGGGCGCAGTTCCCCGCGGCGGACGGTAACGGGGCCATCTTCCGAAGAAGGCTCCGTTACGTTTGCCCCGAAGCGCCGCAGGATCTCAAGCACAGCCCTGTCTCCCTGGGAAGAAGAGCTATTCAGCCCGTAGACCGAGCAGCCTTTTTCCGAGAGTGCACCCATACAGAGGAAAAATGCTGCGTTCGACCAGTCACCCTCAGCGGAGAGGGAAGAGGGGAGAGCAAAATGTTGTCCGCCCGGGATCTCCCACTGCGTTTCCGATGGTTTGTAAAAGGTGATCCCTGCAAGGGCAAGGGCATCTTCGGTCATCCGGATATATCCTTCGGATTCCGGTTTGCTTTCTGCACGAATCCGGCTGTCACCGTCCAACAGGGGGAGTGCCATCAGAAGGCCTGAAAAATACTGGGAAGAAATATCTCCCGCCAGCTGATAGTCCCCGCTGCAAAGCTGCCCGCCGAACTGCAGAAAAGCACCATCCCGCTGGATAGCCATCCCGTGCATACGGAGCAGGTTTTCAAAAGGCTGCATCGGGCGCTCAGGCAGACGTCCTTCCATCCGGAAGCTGCCTTTTGCCCCCAGTGCCCCTGCTACCGGCAGCAGAAAGCGCAGTGTGGAGCCGCTTTCCCCGCAGGGTAAAAGCACGTCCTCAGCCAAAGCGGCTTTCGGAACCACGGTGACGGCAGCGTCCTGAAAGGTAACCTCTGTGCCGAGTGCCTGCAGGCAGGATGCCGTGGCAAGGATATCCTTTGACAGTCCGTCAAAGCGGATAGAAACGCTTTTTTCTCCCAGTGCGGCGCAGATCAGCAGCCGATGCACAACTGATTTGGAGGACGGTATCCTCACCGTCCCCGTTCGTTCTCCCGGTGACAGAATCATATTCTTTGTATAACCTTCCCCTTGCGCAGAAGAGGGACTGCTGTTTACAGCGGTGGATAAGGTTACCTTATTCATAACTCATCTCCAGCCAGTTACGCAGCTCATCGGCAGAGACAGGCACAATATCGCACTGGCCGATGCTGCGGGGGACGATCAGGTGCAGCTTCCCGCCGGAAATCTTTTTGTCCAGCAGCAGCACATCCATCAGTTCATCCGCTGAAAAAGCCGTCTCCGTCGGCAGGCCGTAAGCCTGCAGCAGGCTGATGACGGCATCGCGGTCGGCTGCCGAAAGGAGCCCTTTGTTAGCCGATGCGCGGCAGATCATTGCCATCCCGATTGCTACGGCTTCCCCGTGGAGCAGGGAATAGTTGCTTCTGTTTTCCACTGCGTGGCCAAAGGTATGGCCGAGGTTCAGAAGCCTCCTCTTCCCGAAGTCGTGCTCATCTTCCGCTACGATCTCCGCCTTGCAGTGCACGCAGGTCTCAATCACGGCGGGCAGATCCGTCTCCCGGTTCCGGAGATGTTCAAAAAGCGTTGGGTTATCGAGCACGGCGTATTTGATCACTTCGGCATATCCGGCACGCAGTTCCCGTTCGGGGAGCGTGGAGAGAGTGTCGGTGTCACACAGTACCAGCGAGGGCTGGTAAAAAGCACCGACCTGATTCTTCCCCTGCGGCAGGTCGACGGCTGTCTTTCCGCCCACTGATGAGTCCACCGCTGCCAGAAGCGTTGTGGGCACCTGCACATAGGGGATGCCGCGCTGATAGGTTGCCGCGGCAAAGCCTGACAGGTCTCCTGTGACCCCGCCACCCAGTGCAACCACGCAGTCGCTCCGGGTAAAGCGGTGATCTGCCAGAAAGCTGAGCAGCTCGCCGTAGCTTTGCAGATTTTTGGTCTGCTCACCGGCAGGAAAGACTTTCGAAACGGCCTCCATTCCGGCAGCACGGAGACTTTCCAGAACCGTTCTGCAGTAGAGGGGGAAGACGTTTTCACCCGCCACCACAGCGCAGCGTTTCGCTTTCGTGCATGCTGCAATTTCCTCTCCGAGGGAAGGCAGCAGCCCTGCTCCGATTTTTACCGGATACTCCCCGGAGGAAGCATTTACCGAAACGCATCTCATATTCCGTCGATCTCCACTTTGATCCGTCTGCCTTCCTCCAGCAGGTCAATCAGCTTTTCCTTGTCGTTCTGCTCCATAGCGTCGCGGCATTCAGTGAGGTGGGAGATCAGGGTGTCCACCTCAAAAATCAGGTTGTCTTTGTTCTCCAGAAACAGCTCGGCCCACATGGAGGGGTTGAGCCTCGCCACCCGGGTGAGATCCTTATAGCTCCCGGCAGAGAAGCCGTGGTGCAGTCTGGCCGTCGGGCTCTTGACATACGAGGAGGAGACCACGTGCGCCAGCTGGGACGTAAAGGCTATCATCTGGTCATGTGCATCAGCCGTTGTTATGGAGAAGTGGGAGAATCCCGCCGGAGAGAGCAGCTCCTTCACGCGGTTGAGCAGGAAAATATCGTCATACCGTGGCGGAACCACTACCATCGGCTGGTCTTTGTACATATCCACCAGCGCATACTTGTATCCGGAATACTGGGTACCGGCCATCGGGTGGCCGCCGACAAAGGTGAAGCCGTATTTTTCCGCCATCGGGAAGCACGCTTCACAGATCACACGCTTTGTGCCGCAGCAGTCCATCACCAGGGGCTTCTCGCCGATGTACGGGGCAAGCTCCTGCAGCGCCTGAATCGACGCTTCTGGGAAGATGGTCAGCAGCACCAGGTCACAGGAACCGACGTTTTCCTTCGTCAGCGTCTCATCCACGTCCCCGCCGATTTTGGCAAACTCCAGTACACGCTCCGTGCGGTTGCTGGCAAGCACTTTCCAGCCCGCTGCGTGGTAGGCTTTGACAAAGCTGCCGCCGATCAGCCCAAGGCCGACGATTCCAACGGTTCCGGTCTTCATTGCAAAACCTCCCTCACGGCAAACACCTTTTTGGCAAGATCCGCAAATTCTTCCGGACGAAGGCTCTGCGCTCCGTCACACAGGGCATGGATGGGATCGTTATGCACTTCGATGATCAGGCCGTCAGCCCCGCCGGCTGTGGCAGCAAGTGCCATGGGAGGCACAAGCCTTGCAATGCCGGTGGCATGGCTCGGATCCACGATAATCGGGAGATGGGTCAGCTCATGCAGCATCGGCACGGCGGAGAGGTCGAGGGTGTTGCGTGTGTAGTCGGAGAAGGTGCGGATTCCGCGCTCGCAGAGCATCACGCTCTCGTTGCCGCTTGCCATGATGTATTCCGCGCTCATCAGCAGTTCCTTCAGGGTGTTTGCCAGCCCGCGCTTGAGGAGGATCGGCTTGTTCACATGGCCGAGCTCCCGCAGCAGGTCAAAGTTCTGCATGTTGCGCGCACCGATCTGGATCACGTCCACATCTTCAAAGAGGGGCAGATCGTTGATGTTCATCAGTTCCGTTACGATGGGAAGGCCCGTTTCCTGACGGGCAATTTTGAGAAGCTCCAGCCCTTCCGCCTTCAGTCCGGCAAAGTCATACGGGGAAGTCCTCGGCTTGAAGGCTCCGCCGCGCATCATTTTGGCACCGGCAGCTTTCACCGCTTTTGCCACGGTGACGATCTGCTCTTCCGATTCTACGGAGCACGGCCCTGCAATCATCACGAAATTGCCTGCGCCGATCTTCACGTCGCCGACTTCCACCACCATGGACTCGGGGTGGAATTTCCGGTTGCACATCTTGAAGGGTTCTGTGACGCGCTTGACGCTGTCCACCATCTCCAGGCTTTCCACAAGGTCAATATCCACTGACGATGTATCGCCGACCAGACCGAGAACAGTCTGGAATTCACCGTTGGAAATATGAATTTTGAGCCCCAGGGCCTCCAGCCAGGCAATCAGCTGGGAAACCTTTTCTGCGGATACACCGTGCTTTAATACTACGATCATTTTGTTTGTCCTCCTCAAAACAAAAACCGCACAGGATAACCTGTGCGGCAAAAGACTTTTGGTTCTCTTTTTTGCATCACAAATTATCCTTACCTGCGGGTGCAAGTAAAGTAATAATAATAGGATGCAAAAAAGAATACAGAATTCATCTTCAAATCTCCGTGATTTTTAGATTGAACAAACTATAACGCAAAGAGTTTTTTCTGTCAAGTCAGAAAATGATACGGAATTTGCATGGGAAAACCTGCATTTTTTAGGAATTTTTACAACACACCGATCATCGTGAGGAACAGCAGCACAAACGTGACCAGCACGGCGAGGGCAAAAAGCGTGAAGCCAAGGCTGAAGCTGCCTTTTCCACTGCTGCTCGGTGCTGCCAGGCCGGCCTTGCGCAGAGCGCCCACCACGGGTTTGTACAGCAAAAGCGTCAGCGCTGCATTGATGCCGCCTTTGACCAGATTGAAGGGGAGAAATACGCTCATCAGCATCCCGGCAACCGTCTCCCGCGGCACGCCCATGTAGAACGGGGTGATGATGTAGTTCCACAGCAGCATGGCTGCGACCATGGTCAGCATTCCGATTGCGAGGCCGATCACGGCGCCTTTCTGTGTGCGGTGCTTCTGGTAAAACCAGGCGGCCGGTGCGGCAAACGCGCAGGTGGATACCATGTTCATCAGAAATCCGTAAGGGCCAGTCGTGCTGATGGTAATCATTTCGATAAAGGACACGATTACCGAGATGAGCACGCTCGTCAGCGGCCCATACAGCAACCCGGCAATCACGATGACTGCGTCTTTTGGTTCATAGCTCAGGAACCCCGCAACATTCGGGATGACTTTGGCCAATAAAACCGCAACGAATGACAGTGCTGCGAACATGGCGACTGCTGCCATGTACCTGGTGGAAAATCTGCTTTGTTTCATGATGCTTCCTCCTGAAAAATAAAAAGTCCTGAAGAGAATCTCTTCAGGCTGACAGGAAGTAAGGTGGGATATGAAAATAGTCCATCTTCTTCCATCCAGACTGTACTGTCGGTCCCGGAATCACACCGGATCATGCCTTTCGGCTCGCGGACTATACCGCCGGTCGGGAATCACACCCTGCCCTGAAGACGGCTTGATTATAGCACTCTACCTGTGGGAATGCAACTCCTTTTTTGTGCTGCAAAAATCCATGTTTAAGCTTACGGTTTTAATTCGTTGTTATTCCAATCGTCCGGAAGGTAACAGGAAAAGTCTCTTATGATTAACATAAAATAAAATACATAAATAATTTATTGTTAACAGAAATGCGTAGACTAAAATATGTCTACGCATTTCTGTTAAGCGATTCAGTTAATTTCCATCCGGATGTGTTCACCGTTCCAGCTCAAACAGGCGATAGATCTTTCGGTAGATTCTGCCCGTAAACAGCAGTTTGAAGAAGGCTTTATCGGCAGGTTTCAGTTCTTCCACCAGATAGGCAGGGGTCATAGTGTGTTCTGCTTTCACCTGAAGGTCCAGATCCCTGATCAGGTCCTCGATGTTGTCAACACCGTACAGGGTTGTCACCCCCACGTCGTTGACCGGATTTTTGTACCTGGAAGCTTTTGCACCGAATACGGTGTAGACATCCATCAGGATGTGAAGCCCGGCATATTTCTCCTGCAGTGCCTGCAGAAAATCGTGCAGTTGATCATTCGTCAGATACATGCTGAGCCCTTCCAGCAGTACAATGGCTTTGTCGCTGTCAGGCAGTTTTGCAATCTGCTCCGGATCACAGGCGTCCAGAGCCATCATGTGACAGGAATCGGTTTCCGGGTAGTATTGTCTTCGAACAGAGATTACCTCCGGCAGATCACAGTCGATCCATTTCGTGTAAGGCTGCTTTATTCTCATGCATCTGCTGTCCAGACCGCAGCCGATGTGCAGAACAAGAGCGGTACTGTCCTGCTGCAGCATGGTCTCCGTCCAGTCGTCAAACACTCTGGCGCGCATCGCCATGTTATAGGCCAGCCATTTTGATCCGGATTTCCCGCGGATCGGAAAGCTCTCTGCTTCCCAGATCTTCTCAGCAACAGGATCATTCAGGATGATGTGCTGCCTGCTGACCTGTGCTTTGCCGTAGAGCGGGATAAACAGCGTTTGATTCACTTCATTCATCTTTTCCCGGTTCTCCATTTTTCCTGTTTTTTCTTTTGTTTTATTCTACCTTATCCCGTAACAGGATTCAAGGAGAAATCTGCTCAGCTGTCCACTAAAATTTACATAAAAAAGAAAACATAAAATAATTATGGGAAACAGAAATGCGTAGACCAAAATATGTCTACGCATTTCTGTTAAGAATATTCTGTTAATCGATTGAATCAGAGAATGAACTGCAGCAGAATCAGCACGATAACACCCGGGATGCCGAAGATTCCGACGATCACGGCATGCAGCACATTCATCTCGATGGTGATGCCGAAGTTCTGGCCGATCAGATTCACCAGGTACAGAACCGCAAAACCGATTACCGTGTTAATCAGCAGCTTGAAAATCAGCCTGATCGGGGCGGAGATCACTCTGATCAGAACAATCACGACGATCACTGCCAGCGCCAGCAGCAAAACGGTATTTAATGTTTCCATTTTCAGTTCCTTCCTGTTATTTTACAATATCGATCTGGCAGCTCTGCATGACCGACAGCGCAGCATCGTGCAGCGCCGGCGTTACGCCTGCACAGCAGCGTGCATCCACGGAAATGGGCTTTTCCGGGAATCTTGCTTTCAGAATCAGTGCATTGCTGATGACACAGATGTCCGTGCAAAGGCCGATCAGTTCTATGGAAAAATCTTCTTCGGCGGCTTTGCCGAGAATCCGGTCCGGCAGTTCGTCGGACCCGAATGTATGCTTCTGAACGTATGTGACGGATTTTCCTTCCAGTGCCTTGGTAATCCTGTCGTCCAGTTCCCATCCCGGGGTACCCAGGATGCAGTGGGGAACCGGCAGCTTCTTTCCTTCCGCACTTTCCGGATAGTCGGTAAAATGCGTGTCGTAGGTTACGAAGATGTCTCCGTCAAAACTGCGGATTTTCTCCACCGCCTGCGGGATCATCGCGTCCGCTTCCGCTGTGCCCAGCGAGCCGTTTACAAAATCTCTCTGCATATCGACTACGACGAGAAAATGTTTCATGGGCGTAAACCTCCAAACTGTTTTGACCCTGATATTCTACAACAACCGGTGCTTTCTTTCAATCCCCGGATTTGTGACGAATATATCATTTCAGTTTTATTCTGTCAACACCCGTTGTTTTGCAGCAGGATCCGGTCCGGGGAATTTTAATGATCTCCCGGTGCAATCCTGTTCTTTCCCGGCCGAATTTTAAAGCATTTTGGTTAGAAAATTCTAATCCGAAAACGATTTCGTCAATTTATACAAATTTGAAAAAAAGCTTGGAAAGAAACAGGTTCATTTGAACTTTGGACTTGCTATTTTTCTGTCGTTTTGGTAAAATGTCAACATACGTTGTCCTATTCATGAGACATCGAATTTCTATTGGAGAAGGAGATCGATCGCTTTGGAAAATCTTGATCTGAAGTTCATTGATTCGGTTCTGGAAAAGTATGGCAATGACAAGTCAAAAATTATTGCCATCATGCAGGATGTGCAGGAGCGCTACCGGTATCTGCCGAAGGAAGCCCTGGAGCACATCGCAAAAAAGGTAGGGATGAGTGAGTCAAAGCTCTACGGAGTTGCCACGTTCTATGGAAACTTCTCACTCGACGCAAAAGGCAAGTATGTTATGAAGGTCTGCCGCGGTACGGCCTGCCATGTCCGTAAGAGCAGTGATGTTCTGAAAGCTCTGTATGATGCTACAGGGACGAACGAAGGCAAGACGACCTCGGATGACGGTCTGTTCACACTGGAAATCGTTTCCTGTCTGGGAGCATGCGGCCTGAGCCCCGTTGTTATGGTAAATGACACGGTTCATGCCTCCATGACGCCGGAAAAAGCAAGAACTCTGGTGGAAGACCTGAGAAAGGAGGGCTGACGAAATGCGGGAAAGACTGAACAATCTGGAAGAGTTTAAAGCCCTGCAGGAAAAGTGCATGGCAGCGCGCACTGCGGAGAAGCGTAAGGTCCTGGTCTGCTGCGGTACAGGCTGTACAGCCGGCGGAAATCTGAAAGTTTTTGAAGAACTGAAAAACCAGATGGCTCTCCATGGCGAGGCTTTTGAAGTCGCGCTGAACATTACCTCCTGTGAACCGGTCACCGGCCTTAAGAAGTCCGGCTGCCACGGTTTCTGTGAGATGGGCCCGCTGGTCCGCATTGAGCCGGAAGGCTGGCTCTACTGCAAGTGCACGCCGGATGACGTGAAAGAGATCGTTGAGGAGACGCTGATCGGCGGCAGATTCATTGAGCGCCTCGGCTATCACCAGAACGGCGAGCTTTACAAGCGACAGGAGGACATTCCTTTCTACAAAAAGCAGACCCGCCGCGTTTTGGAGCATTGCGGCCACATCGATGCGGAAAGCATTGAAGAGTATCTCTCCATCGGCGGTTATTCCGCCCTGGCAAAGTGCCTTTTCGAGCTGAGCGAAGAAGAGATTATTAAAGAAGTTTCCGATTCCGGTCTGCGTGGCCGCGGCGGTGCAGGATTCCCGACCGGCAAGAAGTGGGAACAGGTTGCTGCCCATAAGGAAGAGGGTCTCAAATACATCGTCTGCAATGGTGACGAAGGCGACCCCGGTGCTTTCATGGACCGTTCCTGCATGGAAGGTGACCCCCATAAGATTCTCGAAGGCATGATCATTGCAGGTGTTGCCACCAATTCCACGGAAGGCTACATCTACGTCCGTGCCGAGTATCCTCTGGCAGTTTCCCGTCTGAGAATCGCTATTGAACAGGCTGAAGAGCTCGGCTTCCTCGGCGACAATATTCTCGGCAGCGGCAAGAGCTTCCACATGCACATCAACCGCGGTGCAGGCGCATTCGTCTGCGGCGAAGGTTCTGCAATGACGGCTTCTATCGAAGGCAACCGCGGTATGCCGCGTACCAAGCCTCCCCGCTCTGTGGATAAGGGCCTCTTCGAGCGCCCCACCTGCCTGAACAACGTTGAAACATTTGCCAACGTTCCTGACATCATCAAGAAGGGTGCAGCCTGGTTCCGCTCCGTCGGTACGGCCAACAGCCCCGGCACCAAGGCATTTGCTCTCACCGGTAACGTTGTGAATACCGGCCTGATCGAAGTCCCGATGGGCACGACGCTGCGTGAAGTCGTCTATGACATCGGCGGCGGCATCAAAAACGGCAAGAAGTTCAAAGCCGTCCAGATCGGCGGCCCGTCAGGCGGATGCCTTACGGAAGAGCATCTTGACCTCCCGATGGATTTCGACTCTCTGAAGAAAGTCGGCGCGATCATCGGTTCCGGCGGTCTGGTCGTCATGGACGAAGACAGCTGCATGGTCAACATCGCCCAGTTCTTCATGAACTTCATCTGCGAAGAATCCTGCGGTAAGTGCACACCGTGTCGTGAAGGCACCACCCGCATGAATGAGATTCTTACCCGCATCACCCACGGCAACGGCCGCATGAGCGATATTGATGAGCTCAAGAGCCTTGCCAAGATGATTCAGGTCTCCTCTCTCTGCGGCCTTGGAAAGACGGCTCCGAATCCCGTCCTCTCCACCCTGCAGAACTTTGAAGAAGAGTATATCGAGCATATCCGCGACAAGCGCTGCCATTGCGGTACGTGCAAAGCTCTCGCACAGTATGTTATCACCGATAAGTGCATCGGCTGCACCAAGTGTGCACGCAACTGCCCGGTCAATGCCATCACAGGTGCTGTCCGTCACCAGCACGTCATCGACACTACAAAGTGCATCAAGTGCGGCACGTGTAAAGCGAACTGCCCGGTTGGCGCAATCAAGGAGGGTTAAGCCATGTCAGAAAAGAAAATGATCATTGACGGGATTGAATGCCCGTTCACCGATGAGCGCAATGTCCTTGAAGTTGCACGCCATAACGGCATTGATATTCCGTCCCTGTGCTATTGCGAAAACCTTTCCATATACGGCGGGTGCCGGCTCTGCCTTGTAGAGAATGACCGCGGCGCACTCGATGCTGCCTGCTCCATGCAGCCGAGAAACGGGCTTGTGGTTTACACCCACTCCAAAAAGGTGCTGGAAAGCCGCCGCACGACCCTGCAGCTCCTGATGAGCAGCCACCGGGCTGACTGCCTGACCTGTGAACAGAGCGGCAGCTGCAAGCTCCAGGAGTATGCCCACCGTTACAACGTGGAGGAGCCGCGTTTCCAGGAGAACACCTACAACCGTGAACGCCTGGACGTTTCTTCTCCCTGCATCACGAGAGATCCTTCCAAGTGCATCCTCTGCGGCCTTTGCGTACGCATGTGCGCTGAGGTCCAGAACATCGGCGCGATTGACTTTACAAAGCGCGGCAAGAAGGCAATGGTAGCTCCGGGCTTCGGCAAGATGCTGATCGAGACCGGCTGTGTTGGCTGCGGCCAGTGTGCAGCAGTCTGCCCGACGGGTGCTCTTACCATCAACCGCCAGATCCCCGAGATCTGGAAGATGCTCAACGATCCGGACAAGCGTGTCGTTGTTCAGTTTGCACCTTCCGTCCGTGTCGGCCTTGCAGAACAGTTCGGCATGCCCGCCAATGAGCCTGTCACCGGCAAGCTCGTCACGGCGCTCCGCCGCCTCGGCTTTGACGTGATTTATGACACGAATCTTACCGCCGACCTTACCATTATGGAAGAAAGCGCCGAGTTCCTTGAGAAAGTGAAAAACGGTGCAAAGCTCCCGATGTTCACCTCCTGCTGCCCCGGCTGGATCCAGCATGTTGAGAAGGCACATCCGAACCTGATGCCTCAGGTATCCACCTGCGGCAGCCCGATGGAGATGTTCGGTGCCCTGATCCGTCAGCAGTTCAAGGATGAGGATGTCTATTCCGTAGCAATCATGCCATGCACCGCCAAGAAGTTCGAAGCACAGCGTCCTGAGCTTGAGAAAGACGGCAAGCGCCTGATCGACCTCGTTCTCACAACCGATGAGCTGGGCCGCCTGATCAAGGCCGCCGGTATCGACTTTGCAAATCTGCCTGATTCCGAACCGGATGATCCTCTCGGTGACTACACCGGTGCCGGCGTCATCTTCGGCGTCACGGGTGGTGTGACGGAAGCCGTCATCCGCCGTGTGCTGGATGATTCATCCCCCGATACCCTCAAGACGATTGCCGAATGCGGTGTCCGTGGTCTGGAAGGCATCAAGGCATTCCAGGTTACCGCCGGTGACCTCAACCTTCGCATCGCAGTTGCCAACGGCCTCGGCAATGCAGACAAGCTGATCGAGAAGGTCGAGAGCGGAGAAGAGTACTTTGACTTCATTGAAGTCATGGCCTGCCCCAACGGCTGCATCGGCGGCGGCGGACAGCCGCCCGCCAGCAATGCCCGCAAGGCAGAGCGTTTCCAGGCTATCTTCAAAGCGGACGATGCTTGCGAGTACAAGATCCCGCAGCAGAACCCTGCCCTCGGATATATCTATGATAATCTCCTCCAGGGTCGCGCACACGATCTGCTCCACATTCATTATCCGCTTCACCATCAGCATTAATTCCAAACGGCATAGAAAAGCTGCAGCCGCCCGAAAGGGCGGCTGTTTTTATCCGGAAAGAGGTTACTTTACGGTAGAAAGAAATGCTTGCCGTTTCTCTTCCTTTACGGTATAATAATATTTCTGTGAAAACCTGTTATTCAGTTTGGAGAACCTGTTATGCGATTTCTTTTTACCTGCGGTGGGACTGCAGGACATATTAATCCCGCAGTTGCAGTGGCATCCGCTCTGCAGGATCGATGCCCCGGCAGTGAAGTGCTCTTTATCGGAGCGGAGGGGAAAATGGAGATGGAGCTTGTCCCGAAAGAGGGATATGAGATCCGCCCCGTCAAGATCACAAACCTCAGCAGAGGCCATTCTCTTTCTGCTATTTCCCACAATCTGGATACTGTGAAGAATGTGCTTCATTCTACAGCGGAAGCGCGCAGAATCATTCGTGAATTTAAACCCGATGTTGTAATCGGAACGGGCGGGTATGTCTGTTTTCCCGTGCTTACCGCTGCGAATGAACTGCATATTCCGACTGTGATTCACGAGAGCAATGCAAGTCCCGGGCTTACGACGAAGCTTCTCTCGCGTAATGTGGACAGGATCCTGGTCGGGCTGGAGGGCTGTCGCAGTGCCTATTCAGATCCTTCCCGCGTGGAAGTTACCGGCACGCCGGTACGAAGCGCGTTTTCCCGTTACACCAGGGCGTCTGCCCGTGAAGAACTCGGGATTCCCATGGAGGATAAGCTGGTTCTCTCGGTCTGGGGCTCCCTGGGTGCAGGTTATATGAATGAAACCATGCTGGAAATGATTCCTCTTCTGCGCAGGCGGGAATTTCGCCTCGTCCATGTCACCGGCAGGCAGTATCATTCTGCATTTATGGAAAAGCTCACGCAGAAGATGCCGGATTATGCGGACTACGGTGTGGAAGTGGTGGAATATCTGCATGACATGCCGCGCGTGATGACGGCCGCCGACCTGATTCTCTGCCGTGCAGGGGCGTCCACACTTTCGGAGCTTTCCTTTATGGGCAAACCTGCCGTGCTCGTCCCGTCCCCGAATGTCACGGCAAACCATCAGGAGAAGAATGCGCGCCTGGTGGAGGCATCCGGCGGAGCGAAAGTACTCCTGGAGGGAGAGTTTACCCCGCAGAGCTTTCTGGATGAGATTCGTTCCATCCTGGCAGACCGGAACAGCCTGGCTGCTATGGGGGAAAAATCCGCTTCTCTCGCCTTCACGGACGCCTGCAGCAGGATCTGCGACTCGATTCTCAATCTGATTTCCCAGGCATAAGGAGTATCCTATGGATGTACAGCATCCGCCTGAGGGCGGTACAGTTGAATACATGGAGGCAAAGAAGAGACGCGGCGGGCTGAGCGGCGCACTGATGTTTGTCATCATTGTTGTTGCAGCTATTTTCGTCATGTCAGTCTCTTTTCGCGTGGAAAATATCCAGGTGGTCGGAAACAATCACTACTCTGCCAGTGAAATCATCAATGCCATCGATATTGAGGAAGGGGACAACCTCTTCTTCTTTGACCGTTTTGCTGCTATCACACGTGTCTTTGCAAAACTCCCCTATGTGCAGGAGATTTCGCTCGAACGCGCTCTGCCGAACAAAGTTACCATCCGTGTGACGGAGAGCAATGCTGTTGCATACATCAAGGTCGGTCTTGAGCTGTGGACGTTTGATGAAAAGTGCAAGGTGCTCGGCAGGGCGGCAGAAGGCGAGGAACGTGGGCTGATCCCGATCGTCGGCCTCAATCCGGGAACGATTTTTATCAATGAATCTCTTCAGACCGCTGACGGAGACCAGCGTACCATCAATTATCTCCGTGCCATCCTGTACCAGTGTGTGGAGCGGGGGATTGCCTATCAGGTTTCAAAAATCGATTTCTCCAATACCAACAATGTCATTTTGTATTACGGGGGAAAGTATATCGTACGCCTGGGGGATCCGTATGCCACAGAACACAAGTTTTCAATGGTCCTGGATGCGATCAGCCAGCTGAAGGACGGAGACATCGGGATTATTGATGTTACCGATGCATCTACAGTTCATTTTAAGCCGTACTGATCCTCAAATTACAAATTATTTACAAAAAAGATAAAAAATATATTGACCTTTTCTTGATTTTGTAATAATATAGTTTCCACGTGAAAGCAGCATTTCTGTTTTCACTGCTTATCATTGATCTTTCGTATTTGATTATAACGCAGGAGGCTTTTGATTATGGATTTTAAAGATGCAGGCCCGGAAAATGTTGTCACCATAAAAGTGGTGGGAGTTGGCGGCGCTGGAAATAACGTTGTCAATCGGATGGTGAAGGCCGGAACACAGGGTGTCGAGTTTATTGCCATCAATACAGATAAGCAGGCACTTTCTGTATCCAATGCGGATCAGAAAATTCAGATTGGTGAAAAAATTACGCGCGGCCAGGGTGCAGGCTCCGATCCTGAAATCGGTAAGCGTGCTGCGGAAGAGAGTAGAAACAGCATTTCTACTGCGCTTGAAAATGCAGATATGGTGTTTATTACGGCTGGTATGGGCGGCGGCACCGGAACCGGTGCAGGCCCGACGGTTGCCGAGATTGCCCATGAGATGGGTTGCCTGACAGTCGGCGTCGTGACGAAGCCGTTCAAGTTCGAAGGCAAGCGCCGGATGGACCAGGCAAATCAGGGAATTCAGGAACTCCTCGCCAAGGTTGACTCCCTTCTCATTATCCCGAATGACCGGCTCAAATGCGCGACCGATCAGAAAATCACACTCGCCAATGCATTTGAAATTGCGGACGATGTTCTGCAGCAGGCAGTATCCAGCATATCTGACCTGATCAAAAATACCGGCTTTATCAACCTCGACTTTGCTGATGTCACCTGCATCATGAAGGATGCCGGATTTGCCCATATGGGTGTCGGCCATGCCGGCGGCAAGGGCAAGGCTGAGGATGCGGCCCGCATGGCAGTGTCCAGCCCTCTGATGGAGACGTCTATCAACGGTGCACGCGGCGTGCTGATCAATATTTCCGGATCCGAGGATATGACGCTGGAAGATGTGGAAGCGGCAGCAAACCTCGTACAGGAGGCTGCACATCCCGAAGCCAATATCATCTTCGGCGCGAGCTTCGATCCCGAGCTGCAGGACGAGATGCGTGTTACAGTCATTGCAACAGGTTTTTCCGAGGCGGCTCCTACAGCCGGCGCTGCGCTGAAGACTTCTTCCTACCGTTCCTCCCGCCCCGCATCGGCAATGCCTGTCTTCACACCGAAGGCTGAGGAAGATCCAGTAACACCTATTATGCCGGTGATGTCCGAGCAGGCCATCGCGGAGGCGGACACCGCCCAGGCTGAAAAGGCTGCGGAACAGGCCGGGGAAGATCCTTTCGACAGTATCTTTAAAATCTTTAACACCAAATAATCCGAACTTGCAACCGACTCTGATGCGTGTTATAATATGTTAACCATTCTGGCTCCCACTGGCGATGCCTATGGGAGCCTTTCCTGTTGAGGGGAACGGAGGTGAACAGCGATCGGAAGGCTTTTCAGGCATTTTTATAACCTTTTTACGCGGCATCGGATCACAACGTCTGCAGCCGGCCTTTCCTATTATATTGCAATGACGTTTTTTCCGCTGATCATCTGCCTCTATACGCTCCTCGGGAATAACTATGAACAGGCTGTCCGGGTGATTGAATTTCTTCAGCCCTTTCTCCCGGAACGCGGTTATGAAACGATCTCCTGGTTTACCGAATATATCGCGGATAATTACAGCATTCCGATGATGGTGTTCTCCCTGTCAGTCATTTTGCTTACTGCTTCCGCGGGGATTCGTTCTCTGGAGACGGCAGTAGGCCAGATGCAGGGGAAACTGCGGTATGAAGGCTTTTCCTTCTTCGTTTTCAGTGTCATCCTCTCGCTTGCGTTTCTTTTTCTGGTCTATTCAGGCATCGTTGTCATGTTCATGGGAGAATCGGTGCTTTCTCAGGTGAGTGTTGTCCTTCCGTTTCTCCATACAGACAATGCCTGGCTCGATCTGCGTTATCCGCTCCTTTTCGTACTGGCATTTATCCTGAATTATCTGATTTATCTGGTCTGCAGAAGCCGAAGTGACCGTTATTCTCTCGCACCGGGCGCGCTGCTTTCCACCCTGTCACTTGTCGGTGTGAGCGCTTTATTCTCTCAGTTTATCAATGAATCAATCAAGTATCCCCTGGTCTACAGCTCCATGGCTTCCCTGGTCCTGATTATGTTCTGGCTTTACTGCTGCTGTCTTGCAGTTTATGCAGGTGCGGTGCTTAATATTGCGCGGCGGGATGCCGGAGCAGAAAAGCAGGCGGAGGCCGATGCTGCGAAAGACGAAGATAGACTACCCTACTGATAGAAAGGAAAAAACCGATGAAAAAACTGACTTCAATTGTTCTGTCCGTCCTGATGCTTCTCACGCTTCTTCCCGCTGTGTTTGCGGAGGAAGCAGCCGACGGAGAAGTATTCTCCAATTCCCTCTTCTCGCTTACAATTCCCGCCGAATTTGCGGGAACCTATGAGGTTGAGGTACGGGAGAAGGAGATCTCCGTCTATCACAAGGCTTCCCGGGAGGCAAACTGCGGCGGTTTCGCTTTCGGAGTCTACGTGTCGGACGATCCGTCTCAGTATTCTTTCCTGCCGGGTGGCAGAAAGGTCGGAGAGCTGACGTCCGGTGACGGTACGCTCTATAATGTTTACCTGGATCATCCCACCGACGTCCAGTATGACTTTTCCAGTGAAGAGGCAATAGAATCCTATCGCGTTCTCTACGATGCCGATGAGGAAATTGTAAAGCTCATGAAGAGCACCGACGGCGGTGTTTTCGTCTATGGAGGCGGCACAAAAGGGGAAGACCTGTACGGAGATGTCCTGGCAAAGCATCTTCAGGCAGTCATCGAAGAGTGGGATCCTGCTCGCCTGGAAGAAGAGAATATGAGCCCGGTGTACTATGCCATCCGCATGAGCTCGGACGGCAATCCGCTCGAACGGATCGGCTTTGCCTATCACGACGTCAACAGTGACGGCATCGAGGAACTTTTGATCGGTGAAATCGTGGAAGGGGCCTGGAAGGGTGTTATTTACGATGTCTACACCATGGTCAACCGCGAGCCTGTCCACGTCATCAGCGGCTGGGAGAGGAATCGTTACTTTGCCTATGAATATTCCTTCCTCTGCAACGAATGGTCGGGCGGTGCAGCTCTGAGCGGCTGGACGCTGTATGACCTTGAGCCAAACTCCGTGGAGCTCTTCCCGCAGGTTGCCTTCAAATATGACGGATATGAAAATGCCGATCAGCCCTGGTTTATTGCTTATGGGATTGATATCGAAAACGATGTGTGGGAAAACGTCACCGAGGAAGAGTTTAACGAGCGGAAAGCCACGTTTGAAGATTATCTCCGTTTTGACTACACTCCGCTTTCCGCTGTTGCCTGAATGATTCTGTATAATGAAAAAGCAGCCCGAAAATTTCGGACTGCTTTTTTTAACACTGCTTTATTTACTGGTGAATGTTTATGAAAGACCCAGTCTGCTGAGAATATCCTCGGCTACGCCTTCAAGATTTCTGGCAATTTCGAGGTTGCTGTATCGGGCAATGGTGTATCCTTCTGCCTGCAGATACAGATCCCGGGTCAGATCCTGTTCCATCCCTTCCTCAGTGTAATGCTGCGATCCGTCCACTTCAATGATGAGTTTAGCTGATGGAATCAGAAAGTCCACAATATAGTTTCCGATGATCTTTTGTCTGCAGACTGTCAGCGGAAGGCTGCTCAGAAAACCGGCATAGAGGCGGTATTCATATTTGGTCATTCTTCTGCGCATGGTCTTAGCCAGCGCCTTTGTTCGTTTATCCGGCATGTCTGCCACCCTTCAAAAAACCCTCCCGAAAAATCGGGAGGGATAGTATTACGGGAACTATGGAACTGGATCAGACCAGCGCTGCCGTGATGATGGACATCTGGTAGACTTCCTCGGCATCGCAGCCGCGGCTGAGGTCATTGATCGGAGCATTGAGCCCCTGGAGGATCGGGCCGTAGGCGGCAAATCCGCCGAGACGCTGGGCAATTTTATATCCGATATTGCCGGACTGGATTTCGGGGAAGACAAAGGTGTTGGCATAACCGGCAACTTTGCTGCCCGGGAACTTCAGCTGGCCGACAACAGGGGATACAGCGGCGTCGAACTGCATTTCACCGTCAATGGCGAGATCGGGAGCCATTTCTTTTGCAATAGCAGTAGCGTTTCTCACAAGGTCAACATTTGCGCCTTTACCGGAGCCCTTGGTGGAGTAGGAGAGCATGGCAACCTTCGGATCCATCCCGAAGACCTCTGCCGTTTTTGCCGTAGCAATTGCGACTTCAGCAAGCTGTGCAGCGGCAGAAAGCGTAACATTGCCTTCCTTGTCTTTCCTGTCTTCATAAGCAATGTTGATAGCACAGTCTCCCATGCAGATCATCTCATCGCCGCGGACAAGAATAAAGCAGGAGGATACGAGGTTTGCACCCTTTCTGGTCTTGACGATCTGCAGAGCCGGACGGACAGTGTCAGCAGTTGAATAGGTTGCACCGCCGAGCAGGGAATCGGCAACGCCCATCTTGACCAGCATGGTACCGAAGTAGTTGCCCTTCTGCAGGTTTGCACGGCATTCCTCTTCGGTCATTTTGCCCTTGCGGAGTTCGAACATGGTTTTTACCATCTCGTCCATTCCGGGATAGGTGGCAGGATCCAGAATTTCAAGACCTTCAATGTCAAATCCGCCCTTTTCGGCAGCAGCTTTTACAGCCTCAACATTGCCGACAAGCACAGGGGTCAGGAAGCCGTCTTTTTTCAGGCGGGCAGCAGATTCCAGAATACGGGCATCTGTGCCTTCCGTGTAAACGATTTTGCGGGGATTTGCTTTGAGAACTTCAATCAGATTTTCAAACATGTGCTGAAACCTCCGTCAGTATTTGATTTTAACAACTATACTCTAGCACGATTAAACTGATTTTTCAATATGAATTTGTGTTTCATACTTTACAAAAACACGTTCTTCCCCTATAATTCGGGTACGATTTCTTTCTCAGGAAAGAAACGGAGAATAATACAGATATCGGGGAATGATTGCCTTGAAAAAGAAACGTCTTGACGGAGTAAGGATTACGGGGCTTGACGGTTTTCATGCCGTTGCACCCTATGTCATGCCGAAGCGTACCGAAGCGGAGGTATCCAGCACGGAAACCTTTGATGTCACGGATCTCTGCGCATATCTGGAGAAGCGAAACAAAGAGGAAGGTACGAAGCTGAAGCTGTTCCATGCCTTCTGCACGGCTATAGCAAGAACCATTTATTTACGGCCTAAAATGAATATTTTTATCTCCGGTAAACGCTACTGGCAGCGCAATGAGATTACACTGTCCTTTGTTGCCAAAAGAAAGTTTGCGGATGAGGCTGAAGAAGTCCTCCTCTTTATGAAAGTGAAACCGGAAATGACCCTGGATGATGTCTCCCGCCTCATTCTCGGGGATGTGGATAATGTCAGGCAAAACAAAACAAACGATGTCGGGGCCACGATGGATTTTCTGGCGAAACTGCCGCGCTTTGTGATGGAGATTATCTTTTTCTTTGTCCGGCGGTTTGAATATTTCGGCGTGATGCCGGCTTCGCTTATGAAGGGAGATCCGAATTATTCTACCGTGCTGCTGTCGAATCTCGGATCGATCGGAGCAGGGGCACCCTATCATCATCTGAGCAACTACGGAACCTGTTCCATCATGATTACCATCGGCACCATGCGCAAGGAGCTGCGCCGCATGGAGGACGGGTCGGAGCAGGAGAGGACTCTGCTTGACGCAACCTTTACCTTTGACGAGAGAATTGCGGACGGATTCTATTTTGCCAAATCCCTGCGCATAGCCCGGTTTCTGCTGGAGAACCCGGAACATCTTGCGGAAACGATGGAAACACCTGTTCCGGTGGACCTTTCGTAACGATCATGAACAGGAACCGTATTTTTTCCGCTTCTCTGGTGCTTTTTTGGTGCCTTCTGCTGCTTCTGCCGGTTTTCCGGGGGGCTGCATCGGCGCAGGGGTCCGGGCTTAGCCTGCACCTGTTTTCTTTCGGCAAGGCGGACGCCTTTCTTCTCCTGACGGAGGAAGGCGCTGTCCTGATCGACACCGGAGAGAGCGGACAAGGGAAGGAGATCCTGTCCTTTCTGGAGGAAAGGGGTATCTCTGAACTGGATACTCTGATCGTGACGCATTTTGACAAGGACCATGTGGGTGGCGCGGCCAAAGTGCTGAAAGGGATTCCGGTCCGCCGGGTACTGCAGAGCAACTGCCCGCGGGACAGCAAGGAATACAATAAATATGTATCCGCACTTGCACTTTGCAGGATCGAGCCTGTCACGGTGCGGGAGGAGCTCTCCTTCTTCCTCGGTGGGGTTTCGTTTACGGTCTATCCTCCCGAGAAAGAGACCTATCCGAAAGATCCCAGCAACAACTCCTCTCTTGCCGTAGCTGTCCGCTACGGGGATACCTCTTTCCTTTTTACGGGGGATGCGGAGGGCGCACGATTGAAGGAGCTTTCCGGGGCAGATCTCGGAGCGTTTTCCTTCCTCCAGGTCCCGCAACACGGGGCCTGGGAGACGCAGCTTGCCGCACTGCTGGCAAAAGCTGATCCCGACGTCGCCGTAATCACAAGCTCCGAGGCTGAACCGGAGGATTTTGTCACGGTTCAGCTGTTGGAAAAGGCCGGCACTGAGGTCCTTCTGACCAGGGAAGGGGAAATTGACATCTTTTCAGACGGCAATGCCCTTGAGATTTTTCAGAACGGGAAGAGCCTTCCAACGTCCATCGCTTCTGCAGCATAGCGAAACACGTTGGCTAAAACAGAGAGAAAACCAACTTTCCTATGAAGAATACGGCTCGATTCTGTGAAAAGTGCACAAAAACGAGCTGCAATATTTGTAAGATTTGTCAATTGCATTCACGGAATCGATCTGCTATTATAATCGCACAAGGAAGTGTTCCTTTGAATAAAAGCACAAGGTTAAATGGTCCGAGTGCGAGAAACTGCAGAAAGAGAGGTAACCAGGATGCTAGATATTAAAATTTCAGAGGAATAGCCCTTGGCCGAGGCGGGTGAAAGACGTTTTGGCCAGGGGCTGTTTCGTTTTCAGGAGAGGTTTTCCGGGCACGTAAGGCGGTCTGGCAGAGTGCGGCACCTGTAAGGGTGCTTTTTTTGCTGCCTGTCAGCAGTGGAAAGGTTCTGCTGCTTGAAAGATGGACAGCCCTTATGCTACAATACTAAACTGCAACGACGGAGATTCTTAAGAACAGGAGAGACCCGGAATGACACATTTTATTGAAAACGGAAGGGTGATCGACCCTTTACGCCGAATCGATGCAAAGCTGAATCTTCTGTTGGAAAACGGTAAAATATCGTACCTGACGAGAGAAAAGCTGCCTGCCGACGAAATAACGGATGCTTCCGGTCTGGTGGTCTGCCCCGGATTTATCGACCTGCATGGCCATGAGGACCCGGTGAAAGACGGGATCCGTTACACGGACGAGCAGAGGGCGAATCTCGCCTGCCTGCTGCGGATGGGGGTAACGACCTGCCTGGCAGGAAACTGCGGGGACAACTTCTGTGATCCGTCGGAGTTTCTGGACCTTATCGACCGGGAAGGCTGTTTTGTCAATGTTGCAATGCTTGCGGGGTATACATATTTTCGTGACAGGCTCTCGTCCGCGACCCATTATGAACCGACCTCCTCTGCAGAACGGAAGAGGATTGCGGCCGCCCTTCAAAAAGCACTGGAAGCCGGATGCGCAGGGATCTCCTTTGGGTTGGAGTATGTGCCCGGTATGAGCGGGGAAGAGCTGCGGGAGGCAGCCCGTGTGTGTGCCCCTTCCGGAAAGCTGATTGCAGCCCATATCCGCTTCTGTGCCGAAAAGGCTCCGGAGGCGGCAATGGAAATTCTGGAAACCGGAAGGGCAGAATCGGTTCCCGTCCAGATTTCCCACATCGGCAGCATGGCCGGGTACGGCCAGATGGAGGAATTTCTGAATCTGGTGGATTCTTATCGGGCAGAAGGCATGGATGTGTGCTGTGACTGCTATCCGTACTCTGCCTTCTCCACGACGATCGGCAGCGCACCGTATGATGATCTGGAGGCAATTCACTGCTCCTATGAAGATATAGAGCTCTGTGAAGGAGAGCATAAGGGACAGCGGTGCACAAAGGAGATTTTTGAGCAGGAGAGAAGAGAACATCCGGAGCTGCTGACCGTCGGCCATGTGATGAAGGAAGAGGAAATCAGAAGAGCGTTCCGCCATCCGAACGTCGCCGTGGGGAGTGACTGTTTTCTGTCCGAAGGGAACGGCCATCCTCGCGCAGCCGGTGCTTTCCCTCGGTTTTTTCGTGTTTATGCAAAAGAATGCGGCCTGAGCCTTCCGGAAGCTCTCTTCCGGATTACAGCTCTTCCTGCCCGGCGCCTTGGTCTTTCCGACAAGGGGACGCTCTGCCCCGGAGCGGATGCGGATCTTGTTCTGTTTGATCCGGACTGCCTGACGGATCGGGCTGATTTTCAGAATCCAGTCCTCCCCCCGGAGGGCATTCATGCGGTTTTTCTGGCCGGGCGTCCGGCTGTCCTGGACGGCAGAATTGTCAACGGTACCCTCGGACGGGCGATCCGAAAGTGATTATACACTGTATACAAAATATTATCAATTTATCTCTTGACAATCGAATATTTATTCACTATAATGGCGCCCGTAATCCAAATTCTGTGAAAGGATCGTGCTCTTTATGAAAAAAATATTATCAATGGTTCTTGTACTTGTGATGATCTGCAGCTTCTCGGCTGTTGCTTTTGCGGAAGGAAAGCAGACCCTTGTCTTCGGCACCAGCGCTGACTATGCTCCGTTTGAATTCATGTATCCCGATGAGACGGGAAAGATGGTATATGGCGGGATTGATGTCCTGGTTGCACAGTATATTGCCGACTATCTTGATATGGAGCTCCAGATTGAGAATATGGACTTCGGCTATCTGCTTACTGCCCTGAACAAGGGTGACTTTGATATGGTGCTTGCCGATATCGAGCCGACGGAGAAGCGCCAGAAGGCAGCGGACTTTTCGGACGGTTATTATCAGGAGCTTCCCGAAATGTTCCTGATTCGCGCAGAAGATTTGGAAAAGTTCAATGATGCTGCCGTTGACTTTAATGGGAAGACGGTCGGCGCACAGGCTGGTTCCACCAAGATTGAGAAGGCTGAAGAGAAATGTGTAGGAGCTACGGTCGTGTCCCTGCCTCTGATTCCCGACCTTGTTAACGAACTCGTGAATAAAAAAATCGATGCGATCCTTTTGGATGGTTCCGTGGCTGTTTCTTATGACAAGTCCAATCCGGATCTTTCGGTCGCTACAGGGCTGGAAGGCGTCTTTGAGATTGCCAATCCGATCGCTGTTGCAGTAGCAAAGGGTGACCCGAAGGGCCTGCTCCCCGGAATCAACGAGGCAATTGCCAAGTTACTCGAAGAGAACAAGGTTGAAGAGTTTATCGCAATCGTCGACCAGATTCAGGGTATTGAAGAAGTCTCTGCCGAGGCTCCCGAGGGCTACGAAGCTGACGAATAAGCGCATCTGGTTTCGGAATTACGTTTATAGCGGATAAAAATGCAAATGTGTAAAGCCTCAATAGGGCTTTACACATTTGTTCATGTCATTGCAGCAAACTCGGAAAGGAATTCTTATATGGATTGGGAAGGTATTTTCGGAAATCTGTCACCGGCTTCCTTTTTTAACTTCTCCTTTATGGGAGAATACGGCAAGTATATTTTTCAGGCACTCGGCTATACCCTGTTGCTGGCGGTGGTCTCTGTGGCACTTGCCATTCTCCCCGCCTTGCTGCTGGCTATTATGCGCCTGAGCAAAAATAAACTGATTAAAGGGATCTCCGGCGCTTATATCGCCGCATTTCGCTCCACGCCTCTGCTGGTACAGCTGAGCATCATTTATTTCGGACTGTTCGGTGCGGTGCGTATCCCAAACAGCTGGCAGCTTTTCGGGTTTATCCCGATGAGCAGGTTTATACCGGGTGTTGTTGCACTGGCTCTGAATTCTTCAGCCTATGTGGCGGAGATCTTCCGCGGAGGTATTCTTGCGGTAGATATCGGACAGACGGAGGCTGCCCGGTCACTCGGCCTTAACGCCTGGTCCTCCATGAAGCTGGTTGTGCTTCCTCAGGCTATCAAAAATGTACTTCCTGCTTTGGCAAACGAGATTGTGACGATGGTAAAGGAGTCTTCCATCTGCTCCACACTCGGTATGGCTGAACTTATGTTTGCAGCCAAAACAGTTGCCGGAGCTACTTATATCACACTTGCACCGTATACAGTGGCTGCTGTGATTTATTTCTGCATTAACTATCCTGCTTCGAAAGCAATCGAGGCTATTGAAAGGAGGATGCGCCGTGGTGACAAACGATGAACTCATTCATGTGGTGGATGTGATAAAGGAATACAACCACGGAGAGGTCAAAGCTCTCAACGGCTGCAGCCTTACAGTTCATAAGGGAGAGGTTGTAGCGATGTGTGGGCCGTCAGGATCGGGCAAGAGCACACTGCTTCGCTGCCTGAATATGCTCGAAATCCCAACCTCCGGTCATATCTATTTTGACGGTGTGGATCTCGCGGATAAAAACGTGGACATTAATCTCCACCGCAGGAAGATGGGAATGGTTTTTCAGCATTTTAACCTGTTCCCGCATAAAACAGTGATGCAGAACATTATGCTTGCACCCGTCCATCTGAAGCTGAAGACAAAGGCGGAAGCGCAGAAAAAGGGTGAAGAGCTTCTCGCCCGCATCGGGCTTTCCGATAAAGCGAATGAATATCCCAATATGCTTTCCGGTGGGCAGAAGCAACGTATTGCAATCGTCCGAGCCCTTGCCATGGAACCGGAGGTCATGCTGTTTGACGAACCGACTTCCGCACTTGACCCTGAAATGGTGAACGAAGTGCTTGACCTGATGCGTGACCTGGCAAAAGCCGGCATGACGATGGTCGTCGTGACCCACGAAATGGGGTTCGCCCGCGAAGTTGCCGACCGCGTGATCTTTATGGACGGCGGCCAGATTCTGGAAGAGAATACCCCGGATCTGCTCTTTGATGCACCGCAGCATCCGCGCCTGAAGGATTTCCTGTCCAAAGTTTTATAAGCCAGCCTCAATATTATGCAGATGAAAGCAGTTATTTATGAAAGCAAATTCTTATCTCAGTGTTGATCTTGCAGCTGTTGCAGAGAACGTCTCCGAAATTCAGAAAATAATCGGAAAAAAATGCAGCCTGATCCCTGTTTTGAAAGGAGACGCCTACGGTTTGGGCGGGGTACGCTTTGCCCGGTTTCTTTCCGGCCGTGACGGGATTGACACTTTTGCTGTTTCTCATGTGGCGGAAGGGATCCAGTTCCGGGAAGCCGGGATCCGGGAGAAGATCATGGTGATGAGCCTTCCGCTGGACTGGCAGGTGGAAGACGCCACCCGAAATGATCTGATCCTGACGCTCGGCAGCTTTCGGCAGTTTGATGTGCTGCGGCAGGTATCGCAAAAGCTCGGCAGGAAACTGAAAGTCCAGATCAAGCTGGATACCGGGCTTCACCGGATCGGGTTCCGACCGGAAGAGGTAGACAGGCTTTGCGGGATGCTGAAAGAAGCCTCTCCTTACCTGGAGATCGCAGGCACGTTCTCGCACTTTTCCTGTGATGAGGAAGTGTTGATGAAAGAGCAGGATGCCTGTTTCGCCGCGGGGCTTGCAAAGCTAAAGGAAGCGGGAATCCCCGTCGGAATACGGCATATTTCCTCCTCCGGTTCGCTGGAGGTGAGCAGGGCGTACTGCTATGATGCGGTACGGATCGGGCGTGCGCTTACGATGGACAGCCCGGTTTCTCCCACCGGGAAAATCCGGGAAGCGGTTTCCTTTCGTGCATATCTAACGGATATCCGGGACCGCCTGGCAGGGGATACGCTTGCCTACGGCGGCAAAGTCACGCTGCAGAGAGACACAAAAGTCGGCGTTCTCTCCATCGGATATGGAGACGGGCTGGATCCGGCCTTGTCCAGAGTCCATGCTCCGGTTCTCGTCCGCGGGAAGAGGGCAAGGCTTCTTGCATCGTGTATGGACCAGAGCTTCGTAGACCTGAATGGAATAGAAGCCTGTCCCGGAGATGAGGTGACCATATTCGGATATGATGCGGATGGAACGCTCTTATCTGCACAGGAGGTTGCCGGGCTGCTTGGCAGTGAGGGATGTGACCTTACAACCGAGCTTACCCAGCGGGTGGAACGGATCTACCGGGAATAAACATGCAGCACGGCTGGTTGCCGTGCTGTTTTCCTTTTATGAAATGCACAATTGTGCACAAACCAACGTCGGTTGCATTGCCGTTTCTTGTGAGATCCCATAAAATGAGACAAAAACGCATAAATATACATTGTTGTGATTGACAAATGAATTATAATTTGCTATTATTCAGCCTGTAAATAAAGCCTGCGGTCAAAATGCAGGCTCCATATTGAAAAGGAAAGAGGATATAAAAGATGAAAAAAGGTTTGTCAATCATTCTTGCACTTGTACTGATGCTTTCTCTGAGCGCAGTTGCTTTTGCAGAAAATGAAGTGGATGCAATTAAAAAAGCCGGCGTGCTGACGGTTGCACTTTCTCCTGACTTCAGCCCGATGGAATTTGTGGATTCCACAAAAGAAGGCCAGGACGCCTATGTCGGATTTGACGTTACGCTTGCAAAGAACATAGCAGCCTACCTCGGCGTAGATCTTGAAATTCAGGCTATGAGCTTTGATGCATGCCAGACGGCGGTTGCCATGGATGCGGTGGATATGTCCATTTCCGGTTATTCCTGGACGGAAGCCCGCGCGGAGAATTTTGAGCTTTCCGATTATTACTATGCCGGCGAAAATGAAACGGAGCAGGTTCTGCTTGTCCGTGCAGCTGATGCCGAGAAGTATACCAAAGCGGAAGATTTCAGCGGTGTAACAGTCGGTGCCCAGAATGCTTCTCTTCAGCAGATGTTTGTTGAGACGCAGCTGCCCGAGGCAAATCTCCAGGTTATCGGGGAAATCGGTGTTGGCGTCATGGAGCTGCAGAGCGGGAACATAGAAGCTCTTGCGGTGGCAATCGGCAACGGAAAGCAGATTATCGCCAATAATCCGGATCTTGTAATCTGCGACTGGCAGTTTGAAGTGGATGAGGCATATGAAGCCAATGTTATCATGATGCACAAGGGTGATACTGCTCTTCTGGAGGTTGTCAACGCAGCACTTGCAGAGTTCTATGAGAGTGGTGTATACGGAGAATGGTATCAGGAAGCTCTTGACATTGCAGCCAGCGAAGGAGCCATCGAAGTATCTGTGGAGGATGACGCTGCTGCCTGAGTTTTGAAGGCCTGTCAGAAGTTTCAGTTAAAATAATACAGTAAGCCTGGGGCGCTTTTTTGGAGCGCCCCATGGTTTGTGCAAGGGGTAAAAAATGAATTTTGCTACAATTGGCCAGAATATTGTCAAGCTCTGGTTGAAATATTGGGATAAATTCCTGATAACGGGCATGGAGTATACGCTCTCGCTGGCAGCGATCACGGTGTTCTTCGGGGCAATACTTGGGTCTTTGATTGCTTTGCTGCGTATGTCTAAGGTGCCGCCGTTTCGCTGGATCGCGGCGATTTATACGGAAATTATACGCGGAACGCCGATGCTGCTGCAGCTGTATCTGTTCTATTTCGCACTTCCGCAGCTGATCCCGTTCCTCAACCGGAAGCAGTATACCTGCGTGGCGATCGCGCTGGTGTGCAACAGCGCTGCCTATGTGTCGGAAATCATTCGATCGGGGATCCAGGCGGTAGATCTCGGCCAGACAGAGGCGGCAAGAAGCCTCGGAATGAGCAAGCGCCTCACCATGACGGAAATCGTGCTGCCGCAGGCGGTGAAAAACATTCTGCCTGCACTCTGCAATGAGTTTATTATGATCACAAAGGACACCTCCCTCGCATCGACCTTTTTCATCGGGGACCTGATGACGCAGGTGCTTCTGGTCAAAGGCGCTACTTATCTGACTTTTGAGCCCTTAGTCATCGCAGCTGCCATCTATTTTGTGGTGACATTTGTTCTCAGCAAGCTTGTTGCTGTTCTGGAAAGGAGGATGCGCCGTGGCGATATACGATAAACTGATTGAAGTAAAAGACCTGAAAAAGTATTATAAAGGCGGGGAGATCAAAGCACTCGACGGGATCACCATCGACGTCAACAAAGGGGACGTAATGGTGGTGATTGGGAAATCGGGCTCGGGGAAGAGCACCTTTCTGCGTTCCCTGAATCTTCTGGAAGAACCTACTTCCGGCTCCATTATTTTCGAGGGCGTGGATATCACACAGAAAAAAGGCGCAGACGGGAAAAAACTGGACATCGACAAACACCGGCAAAAGATGGGCATGGTTTTCCAGCATTTCAATCTCTTCCCGCATAAGACGATCCTGCAGAATATGACGGTAGCTCCAATCAAGGTGAAAGGGATTCCGCAGGCGGAGGCAGAGAAAAAGGCGATGGAACTGCTCGAGCGGGTCGGCCTTGGGGACAGGGCGGACGCTTACCCGATCCAGCTCTCCGGCGGACAGAAGCAGCGTGTGGCGATCGTCCGCGCGCTTGCCATGGAACCCGACGTGATGCTTTTTGACGAGCCGACTTCAGCGCTGGACCCCGAGATGGTCGGGGAAGTGCTGGATGTTATGAAAAAGCTTGCCCAGACAGGAATGACCATGGTTGTCGTTACCCATGAAATGGGCTTTGCCAAGGAAGTCGGAAACCGTGTGGTCTTCGTGGATGAGGGGAAGATCCTGGAGGAAGGAACACCCGATGCCATCTTTAACCATCCGCAGAGCCCGCGGCTGCAGGATTTCCTGTCCAAAGTACTCTATTAAGGAGAAAAGTGAAATGGATCCGGTCAAACAGACGCTGTGCGATTATATCGATGAGCATGCAGCCTGCTATGAGGGTGTGTCGGATGAGATCTGGAATTATGCGGAACTCAGCCTGAAAGAATTCCGTTCCGCAGCTCTCTACTGCGAAAAGCTTCGGGAGCTCGGCTTTACGGTTACGGAGAATCTCTGCGATATTAAAACGGCTTTCTGCGGATCCTACGGAAGCGGACATCCGGTCATCGGCATCCTCGGCGAGTTTGATGCCCTCAGCGGTCTGAGCCAGAAAGCGGGAAAAGCCAGCCCGGAACCGCTGGAAGAGGGCGGCAGCGGGCATGGATGCGGGCACAATCTGCTCGGAGCGGGATCGCTTGCCGCGGCGGCAGCAGTAAAGCAGTACCTGCAGGAGACCGGTAAGCCCGGTACGGTGATCTTCTACGGCTGTCCCGGGGAAGAAGGTGGAGCGGGAAAAGCCTATCTGGCGCGGTCCGGCTTGTGGAAGCAGCTGGATGCTGCCCTGTGCTGGCATCCGGGCTCTGTCAACCAGACGACGACCGGAACAAACAATTCCTGCATTCAGGTGCTGTATCATTTTTCCGGAATCCCGGCCCATGCGGCGGGAGACCCGTACAACGGACGCAGTGCCCTTGACGCGGTGGAGCTGATGAATGTCGGCGTGCAGTTTTTACGGGAGCATACCACGCCTGACTGCCGCATTCACTATGCTGTAACCGATACCGGCGGGATTTCTCCGAATGTGGTTCAGGCAAAAGCTTCCGTTCTTTACATGGTCCGCGCCAACAAGGTGGCAGACACGGTGAAGCTGCAGAAGCGGGTAGATGATATCGCAAAGGGTGCCGCCCTGATGACAGGAACGACGTTTGAGCGCGTCTTTATTGACGGTACAGCGGAGCTGGTTCCGAATTTCACGATTGAAAAGGCACTATATCGGAATCTCTCTGAAATTGGGGTGCCTGCCTATAATCCGGAGGATTATGAGCTTGCCGCTGCCCTGAAAGCAACCTATAACGGCAACGAACTGAAAGGATTCAAGGCAGCCGGAGTCGATCAGGAATACATGAAAATCGTGACGGAGTTGACGGAAAACGGCACAAAGCCTGTCAATGATTTCCTCCCGCCGCTCTTTTCCTCCACGGCTTTTACACCCGGCAGCACGGATGTGGGAGATGTGAGCTGGCTGACACCTACCTCACAGATCAGCACAGCCTGCTGGCCGGCAGCCGTGCCCGGACATTCCTGGCAGATTGTTGCCTGCGGAAAGAGCGGGCTTGCCCACAAGGGTATGCTCTATGCTGCCAAGGTTCTTGCCGCGACAGCAGTGGATCTGCTGGCGGACGAAAAACTCCTGGAAGAGGCAAAAGCTGAATTCCGGGAACGGACAGAAGGCGGATACGTCTGTCCCATCGAGCAGGACGCCGTACCGATTGCGATTTAGTCAAGTTGGGAAAGTTACATAATCCTTTTCGAAGAAAAACTGCTCTGCCCTGTACAAATCGCTGAAAATCAGGGTGGGGCTTGTTTTTCGCCGTAAAATGTGCTATTGTATGCAGCACAAAAACAGGTGTTTTTGAATCGCGGACAAATAGGAGAGAAATATGAAAGTTGCAGTTTTAGGTTACGGTACAGTCGGCTTTGGTGTTTATGAAATGTTGAAACACGCAGAGGGTCTGGAAGCGGGGCCCGTGCTGGTAAGGCCCGGGAAGGATGACGAACCGTTCAAGGTCACCTCCATTGAACAGATCACGGAAGACGCTTCAGTAGATGCGGTTGCGGAAGTGATGGGTGGGGTTGAGCCTGCTTTTTCCTATGCCTGCGCCGCCTTGAATGCCGGCAAGCACTTTGTAACTTCCAATAAGGCACTGGTGGCGGCTAAGGGGCCCGAGCTTGCAAAGCTGGCAAAGGAGAAGCAGGTCGGCTTCCTGTTCAGTGCTGCGTGCGGAGGCGGTGTGCCGTTCCTGCACAATTTGTCCCTTGCGGTACAGAGCGATGAGATCCTTACTGTAGGAGGGATTCTCAACGGCACTACCAATTACATGCTTGACCAAATGCAGTCTACCGGCATGAGCTATGCCGATGCCCTTTCCGATGCCCAGAAGCTGGGCTATGCAGAAGCGGATCCCACAGCCGACGTTACGGGGCTTGATGCCCTGCGGAAGATTATGCTGGCCTGTGCGGTGGCGTTCAATGTGCTTCCGGTGGACGGCCTCCTCCATGAGGGCATTGATTCCTTCTCGGCTGCCGATTCGGCATACATCAAGTCGAAAGGGCTGACATGCCGCCTGATCGCATCCGGCGGAAAGGCGGAGAACGGCAGCATCTATGCCTATGTGGAGCCTGTGCTCTTCGAAAGCAATGCTGCGGAATGCTCTGTGCTGAAGAACTTCAACATGGCGAAGTACAACGGGAAGAATTCCGGGCGCATCGTGATGATCGGTCAGGGTGCCGGCCGCTGGCCTACGGCTTCCGCCGTACTGAGGGACTGCTCCGATATCAGCTGCGGCCGCAGATTTATGATGAAGCCCTCCTGCGAGGTCGGCAGTGCGGATAATGCCTGCTGTGCCCACCGCTACCTGGTGCGGATCCCGGCAGGGGCTGCTTTCCCGCTTCCGGTGGAGGCATGCGAAGAGCTTGACGGAGTTTCCTACTGCAAAACCGGGGAAGTTTCCGTCAGTGCCATGCATGAGGCGGTTCAGAAGCTCAGAGCGGACGGCTGCAGCATTTTCTTCGCGGCAATAGGAGAGTAAACGTACATGCTGAAAGTGACAAAATTCGGCGGGTCCTCCGTAGCGGGATCCGAACAGTTTAAAAAAGTAAAAGCAATTGTGGAATCCGATGATGCGAGAAAGATCGTCATCGTCTCTGCGGCAGGAAAGCGTGATTCGTCCGATCATAAACTGACGGATCTGCTGTACCTCTGTGATGCGCACCTGACCTACGGGGTTTCCTGTGCGGATATCCTTGCGGAAATCCGGGAGAGGCTGACCGGCATCGCTTCCGATCTCGGTTTGAGCTATGACGTCGGGGCTGAATTTGACGCCTTTTCCGCTCGCCTGAAAAAAGGATTTCCGGTGGATGAGCTGGTTTCCCGGGGTGAATACTTCACGGCAAAGCTCATGGCAGAATTCCTCGGCTATGCCTTTGTGGACGCATCTGAATGCATCTTCTTCACGTATGAAGGGATTCTGGACAAGGAGAAGACCTATTTTGCAGTTTCCAATGCGGTGGAAAAGTACGGCAGGGTCCTGATACCAGGGTTTTACGGCACTCTCCCGACCGGGAAGATCCGTGTCATGTCCCGCGGCGGCAGCGATATTACGGGTGCCGTGGCGGCAGCCGCCACCCATGCGGATGTCTATGAGAACTGGACGGATGTATCCGGCATCCTTATGGCGGATCCGCGTATCGTGAAGGATCCGAAGCCGATCCCCAAAATCACCTATAACGAGCTGCATGAGCTAGCATATGCCGGGGCTTCCGTTCTGCATGAGGATTCTGTACAGCCCTGTATGGAGGCGGGCATTCCCCTCAACATCCGAAACACCAATGCACCGGAAGATCCGGGTACGCTGATCGTCGGTTCTGTGGAAGAGGAAGAGACGGAAGACGAGCGATTTATCACAGGCATTACCGGCCGCAGGAATTTCGATATCCTTACCGTGACCAAGCGCAATATGGACACCTGCAATACCCTGAGCCGCGCTCTGGCCATACTCAGCCAGTACCACGTCCCTGTCGAGCACATCACCCTGGGGCTGGATTCCTTCGCTTTTGTGGCGTCCTCTGCAGCCCTTGGCGATGCCCTTTACGATATCATTGCAGACATCAAGAAGAACTGCCGGCCGGATGACATCGCCATAAAAGACAACATAGCGCTGATAGCCTCGGTCGGGCGCAAAATGTCCTCCCATCCCGGCATTTCTGGCAAGCTGTTCAAAGCCTTGGGAGACAACAACATTAACATCCGTACCATCGCGCAGGGAGCTGACGAGCTTGCCATCATTGTGGGTGTGGAAAACAGTCAGTTTGAGACGGCGATCCGTGTTCTGTATGACGGCTTTGCCGGCTGAAGCCCCGGAACCCTATCTGAACAAAAATTTGAAACTTTAAAGGAGAAAAAAGATGAAAGCACTCAATATTGCAGTTCTTGGCGCAACTGGCGCCGTCGGGCAGGAAATGCTCAAGATCCTTCAGGAGTATCAGATCCCAGTCAAAAAGCTTCTGCCGCTGGGCAGCGCCCGAAGTGCAGGAAAAATGATTTCTTTCAACGGCCAGGAGATTCCCGTTCAGGAAGCAACGGACGACAGCTTCGCGGGGATGGACTTTGTCCTCGGTGCTGTGGAAGGTGACATGTCCCGCAGATTTGCTCCTGCGATCAAGAAGAGCGGTGCCGTCTATATCGACAACAGCTCTGCGTTCCGCCTTGATCCGGATGTTCCCCTGGTTGTGCCAGAAATCAACGGCGCGGATGCCTTTGAGCATCACGGCATCATTGCCAATCCAAACTGCTGCACCATCATTGCCCTTATGGCTGTTGCGGGGATCGCAAAGCTGTCTCCCATCAAGAATATGATTGCCTGCACCTATCAGGCGGTTTCCGGTGCCGGGCAGGCAGGCCTTGCCGAGCTCGAGCAGCAGATGGACGCTATCGCAAAAGGTGAAAAGCCCGTTGTAAAAACCTTTGCGACGCAAATCGCGCTGAATGTCATTCCGTTCATTGATGCACCCTATGGGAATGACTATTCCAAGGAAGAGATGAAGATGCAGAATGAAGGACGCCGGATCATGCATGCACCTGACCTGCTGGTTAACTGCACCTGTGTGCGCGTCCCTGTCATGAGATCGCATTCCATCGCTGTCACTCTTCGCACGGAGAGCAAGGTTTCGGTGGAAGATGCAAAAGCAGCAGTTGCAGCATATCCCGGCGTAAAGCTTGTGGAGGACTATGAAGGCCGCTGCTATCCCACACCGCTCGACACCACAGACCAGGATATCGTATGGGTCGGCAGGATCCGCCAGGATCTGACCGATGAAAACGGCCTGACGCTCTGGTGCTGCGGAGACCAGATCCGCAAAGGCGCGGCTTCCAACGCAGTGCAGATTCTCAGGCTTCTCGCTGAAAAAGAATAACGGAAAAGAGCTTTCCATTCTTAAGCCGGGCAGATCGCCCGGCTTAGTTTTTTCTTTACAGTTAACATAAAATATGTTAAACTATTAAGACCTATGGGAGCTTAAGTGTTTTGGAGCACGTGATGTTTGAGAATCTTGATGCATTGAAAAAACAATATGAGGAACTTCAGCAGCGCCTGGAACAGCCTGAAGTCTATTCCGACGCCGCGGCTTATTCACGGTTTCAGAAAGAACTGAAGGAGATCGGTCCCGTGGCGGAGGCATACGGGGAGTATCTCGCGGCGGGGGAGGCCATGGCATCTGCTCTTGAGCTGACAGAAGATCCGGAGCTTGCCGATCTTGCAAGAGAGGAATATTCCTCTGCAAGACAGAAACGGGAAGAGCTGGAAAAAACGATTCAGATGCTGCTCCTGCCGAAAGATCCGAATGACGGCAAAAATGTGATTGTGGAAATCCGCAGCGGTGTCGGGGGAGAAGAGAGTGCGCTCTTTGCCTCGGATCTGTACCGGATGTATGCAATGTATGCCGAAATGCACGGCTGGAAGGTGGAAATTGCAAACCTGAGTGAGACGGAGCTCGGCGGTATCAAGGAGATCGATTTTGTTATCGAAGGGGAAGGTGCCTATTCCCGGCTCAAATATGAGGCCGGCGGACACCGTGTCCAGCGCGTTCCGGTTACGGAATCCGGCGGGAGAATCCATACCTCGGCAGCAACCGTTGCCGTGATGCCTGAGATCGATGAGGTCGATTTTAAACTGGATCTGAACGATGTGCGGATCGATGTCTTCCGTTCCTCCGGTGCAGGCGGACAGAAGGTCAACAAAACATCCAGCGCCATCCGCGTGACGTATTTGCCCACAGGCCTGGTGGTGGAGTGTCAGGATGAGCGTAGCCAGTATAAAAATAAAGACAGGGCCCTGCAGATCCTCCGTGCAAAGCTTTACGAGCAGGAGCAGGCCAGACAGGACGCTGCTGTCTCTGCGGAACGGAAAAGCCAGATCGGCTCCGGTGACCGCAGTGACAGGATCCGCACTTATAACTTCCCGCAGAACCGTGTGACGGATCACCGTCTCACCGGCGAGAATAAAAACTTCAATCTCCAGCAGGTAATCGACGGGAATCTGGACGAGATCATCGATGCACTGATCGCGCAGGACCAGGCGGAGAAGCTGCGGACACAGGCGGAGGCATAACAAACATTGAAGACGAAACTTTTTGAACAGTGCACGGAAACGGCGGGGGAGATCCTGCGGAAGGGCGGTCTTGTTGCCGTCCCGACGGAGACGGTGTATGGCCTCGCTGCAAACGGTATGGATGCATCTGCTGTGGAGAGGCTCTATGAAGTAAAGGGCAGGCCTGCCGTGAAGCCGCTCTCGCTGATGGTCTCCTCTGCAGAGGATCTGCCGCGATATGCTAGTACAGTCCCGGCTGCGGCACAAACCCTGGCAAAGCGCTTCTGGCCCGGCCCGCTGACCCTCGTTCTGCAGGCAAAAGAGGAAATCCCGATCGTGGTACGGGCCGGAGGCAGTACGATCGGCCTGAGGTGCCCGGACCATCCTTTGACGCTCCGGGCACTCCGGGAAGCCGGCGTTCCGTTTGCAGCCCCCTCGGCCAATCCGTCTGGGTCACCGAGCCCGAAAACGGCAGAGGAAGTGCTTACCTATTTTCAGGGAAAAATTGACGCTGTGATCGACGGTGGTCCCTGCACGCTGGGAAAGGAATCAACGATTCTGGACCTGAGCTCCGTGCCCTACCGGGTGCTGCGGAGGGGGGCGCTGCCTCCCGAAGAAATTGTGAGCACACTGGTGGATGCCATGCAGATCATCGGCATTACCGGGACCACAGGAAGCGGAAAATCCTCCGCACTGGAAGCTCTGAAGGAATATGGGGCGCTGGTAATTGACTGCGATAAAGTATATCACGAGCTTCTGACGACCTCGGAAGAGCTGCTGGCACAGCTGCAGGAGAGATTTCCCGGGGCTTTTCTCTCCGGAAAGCTGGACCGAAGAGCTCTCGCCGGCATAGTGTTTTCCGATGAGGATGCTCTGCAGGACCTGAACGCCATTACACACATCTTCGTGCAGCAGGAGGTACAGAGGCGCCTGGAGCAGCATGCCATGGCAGGAGGTCGGCTTGCGGCCATTGACGCTGTGGAGCTGATCTCTTCCGGAGTGGCCGAGCTATGTGACTGTACCGTTGCCGTGCTTGCTCCGGTGGAACAGAGAGTCAAGCGCATCATGGAGAGAGACGGGATTTCGGAGCAGGAAGCCCGCAGGCGCATCGCCGCCCAGAAGAGCGATGAGTATTACCGCACGAACTGTACGTTTACCGTCATAAATGACGGCTCAAGGGAAGAATTTCTTTCCGAATTTATTAAAACCATCAGGGAGGAACTGATACAGGATGGAAGACATCAGGACAAATCTGTTTTATGAGCAGAAAAACGGCTACGACCTTATTACAGCGCAGGAACATGCGCTGGTGGAGGACTACGCTGCCGACTACATGAGATATCTTGACAGCTCCCGCACCGAGCGGGAGGCAGTCGCCAACGCGATTTCCGAGGCGGAGGAGAACGGCTTCGTCCCCTATGAGCCGGGTATGGCCCTACAGCCGGGGCAGAAAGTCTACTTCTGCAACCGCGGCAAATCTCTGATCCTTGCAGTGATCGGGCAGGAGAGCCTTGCAAACGGTGCAGTGATAGCCGGCGCCCATGTCGACTGCCCCCGCATTGACCTCAAGCAGAACCCGCTCTATGAGAGCGACGAACTTGCCTATTTCAAAACCCACTATTACGGCGGGATCAAGAAGTATCAGTGGGTGGCGATCCCGCTGGAGCTCCACGGCGTTGTGGTGCTGAAAAGCGGTGAGACCGTTGAAGTCACTCTCGGTCGCAGGGCAGGAGAACCCCGCTTCGTCATCACGGATCTGCTTCCGCACCTTGCCGCTGACCAGATGAAGAAAACCATGGCCGAGGGGATTACGGGCGAAGGGCTCAATATCCTCATCGGCAGCATCCCCTATGCGGACGACGGAAAAGACAGGGTGAAGCTTGCTGTGCTGAGTCTTCTCAACGACGCCTACGGGATTACCGAGGAGGACTTCCTTTCGGCGGAGCTCTGCGCTGTGCCGGCATTCGAAGTGTCGGAAATTGGCTTTGACCGTTCCCTCATCGGCGGCTACGGCCATGATGACCGCTCCTGCGCCTATGCGGAACTGAAGGCGATCTTTTCGGTGGAAAATCCCCGCAGGACCTGCATCTGCATCCTGGCGGATAAGGAAGAGATCGGCTCGGACGGGGTGACGGGCATGCAGAGTGCCGCATTCGACTGCTTTATGGAAGATCTCTGCACTTCCCAGGGAGTGGCGCTGCGGCGCTGCTATGAAAACAGCTTCTGCCTCTCTGCCGATGTCTGCAACGCGTACGATCCCAACTTCCCGGAGGTCTCCGAGAAGCGAAACGAGAGCAAGATCAACTACGGCATGGGTATCTGCAAGTATACAGGCTCCCGCGGGAAGTACAGCACCAGCGATGCCTCGGCGGAAATCGTCGGTATGGTCCGGAAGCTGTTTGGGGACAACAACGTCATCTGGCAGATGGCGGAGCTCGGCAAAGTGGATCAGGGCGGCGGCGGAACGATTGCAAAGTTCATGGCTAACCGTAACATCGATACCATCGATGCCGGCGTGCCGGTACTGAGTATGCACGCACCGTTTGAAATTGTCTCCAAGTTTGACTGTTATATGACCTATAAAGGAGTTCTCGCCGCTTACCGGAACTGACCGGAAATCAATTTTTAAGGAGAGGAAAGGCTGTGGGCATTTTTGAGGCTGCATTGTTTGGCTTGCTGCAGGGAGTTACGGAATTCATCCCTGTGTCGAGTGCTGCCCATTTATGCGTCCTTTTCAACCTGTTCGGCATCACAGCCTCTGGCTTCAATGTAAAAGCCTTCAGCGTTTTTCTCCATTTCGGCACGATTATAGCGGCTTTTATCACCTACTGGCAGGATTTCGGCGAGGTCCTTTTCCAGAGCCTGGAATTTGCAGCGTCCGGCAGCGGAGGAGCGGGCGGCCCGAAGCGTAAGAGCTTTCCGGCAGCACGCCTGATGATCATGATGCTTTTCTCCATCCTGCCGCTGGTGATGATTCTGCCGCTGAACGGCTACATTAACCGCCTGTTTGAGATGAATGGTCTGGTCGGCATTATGCTTGTGCTCACGGGCCTGATTCTCTTTGTGTCTGACAGGCTGTGGGGTCGGGATAAGACGGAGCGGAACATGTCCCTCTCCGATGCGATTCTCATCGGTCTGGCACAGTCGGTGTCCGCCATCCCGGGTATTTCCCGGACGGGCATTGTCTATACGGCAGGAGTCGCAGTTGGCCTTCAGCGGGATTTTGCTGCCAAGTATACGATTATGCTGTCCGTCCCGGTGATGTTTGCCGCTAATATCGTACGCTTGGTGGATGCTGCGCGGGGGAGCTTTTCGCTCTCCGATATCCCGCCCTGTCTGGTCGGCATGGCGGCGGCGATCGGCGCAGGCATCCTCTCGATCCGCGTTTTTCGTGCGATGGCGGCGAAGGGCAAATTCCGCACGGTGGGGTATTACTGTTGCGTCGCGGGTGTGCTCTCCGTGATCCTGACTATGATTTTCTGAGTATTTGTTGCAAAGAAAAAGATTCAACTTAATAATTCCCACTTTTACAGCTCGCGACGGAGCACTGAAATTGGGCACAATGTTTCTTTAGCGAGCATCCTGCAGGCACTGATCCTGAACTTTCCAAAAAACTTACGTTTTCGCAATATTATCGAATTGAAAGGGGTTCCTTTCATGGCTCAAGCCAAAAAAACAGCAAAAGCAAAAAACAATAAAAAAAGTGCACCCGCCGCAAAGCGCGAACCATATCGGAAAAACGCCAGTACCGAAAACTATACCGGGCGCGTTACGGCTGGTTTTATTTTTCTTTTCCTTGCGTGCTTCACGGCAGTCAGCTATTTTGTGCAGGAAGGCGCCGTCATCGTTGCTCTCCGTGATTTCATGAGCGGTGTTCTGGGCTATGGATATTATGCCTGTGCTGTCTGCTTTATCTGGGTGGCGCTGGTGCTTTTCAAAGGCTCCGGAAGAAGAGCTGTACGCGTTGTGAGCGTTCTGCTGATTCCGGTCCTGTTCTCAGCATTTGTGGATGTCGCCCTTTTCAAAGGGACAGGCAGTGTTGACTTTTCCAACATTACCGTCGAGGTCAATCGCCTCTTTGCCGAGGGTCAGCTGTTCAAAAGCGGCGGCGTTATTTCGGGCCTTCTTGTCGGCGGGATGGTAGCCCTGCTCAGCAGGCTCGGCGCAGGCATCGTCGTGTTTATTCTGATTATTGTTTGCGTTGCGCTGGCTGTCAGCGAACCGGATTCCTGGTTTACAGGAGAGCCGAGGTCGAAAAAACAGTTTGAAGAGCGTCAGAAGGCTCCCCGGTTCAACCCGGCCGATCTTATTCGGATGAATGATGCCGACCCGGACAAAATTCTCTTCCCGGAAAACGGATTTCAGCCTGCTGCGGAGCCCTCAAAGCCTTCTTCTGTTCCGGCGTCTTCCGGGAAAGCAGCGTCTGCCGCACGGCCGAAGGCGGTGGCCGACATTCCGCTACCGGCGGATCAGGAAGAGCCTCCTCTTTCCCTCAGAAAGCCAAAACCATCAATGTTTGGCGCGGAAATGCCGAAATCTGTTTCTGCGGAGAAACCGAAGGGAGCTTCTGACGAGAAGCCGAAAGCATCCCAGGCCAGGGTGCGCAAAAACCTTCCCGATGTTCCGCTTTTCGACACGGAAGAGGAAGCAGAATTTGCAGATCTGATGCCTCCGGTCAAGAATCCTGCCTCAAAACCGGCTTCCGGCCGCACACCCGTTTCCTCCGCTTCTCCGAAGGTCAGCCCAGCAGCTCCGGAACGAAAAAAGCCCGTCTCTGACGCTGTGGAATCGCTACCCCTGGAGGAAGCTGCCGACATGGCCGGTATTGCCGTGGCTGCGTCTCCCGTTCCGGTTTCGTCCCGTAAGGCCGCTTCCAATCGTGCAGACATGAAAGAACCCGAAAAGATCACGAAGCAGGACGTCGTAAAAGAAGCGAAAAAAATGGCATCCGCTATCAACAAGGGCGCCGATGTCGTTCAGTATACCTATCCGAACACCAACCTGCTGCGCCGCAGTAAAAGCGCGGGGGCTGACTCGCGGGACGAGGTGTTTGCCACACGGGAGCGGCTGGAGAATGCCCTCCACAGCTTCGGCATTTTCTCTTCGGTGGTCAACATCACTCAAGGGCCTACCGTCACCCGGTATGATATCGAGCTCGAGCAGGGCGTCAAGCTCACAAAGGTCACCAACCTCTCCAGTGACATTGCCCTCTCCCTCGGTGTGTCTAACGTGCGCATCGCCCCGATTCCGGATGAAATCTCCACCGTCGGCATTGAGGTGCCGAATAAAATCGTCAACACGGTAGGCCTGAGGGATATTATCGAGTCCGAGGCTTTTCAGACGGCCAAGTCGAAACTCACCTTCGCCATCGGCAAGGACATCGCGGGTAATGCCATCTGCGGTAATATTGCCAAGCTGCCGCATCTGCTCATCGCGGGCACCACGGGCTCGGGCAAATCGGTGTGCATGAACTCGCTGATTATCAGCCTGCTGTATAAATCCCGCCCGGACGAGGTCAAGTTCATCATGATAGACCCCAAAATGGTCGAGCTCGGCATCTACAACAGCATTCCGCATCTCTACGTACCCGTGGTGACGGACCCGAAGAAGGCCGCTGGAGCTCTCCAATGGGCTGTGGTGGAGATGCTCAAGCGCTACCGCCTTTTCTCTGAGGCAGGTGTGCGCGATCTCGAAACCTACAACAACTACTGCCGTAACAACGGCGAGGAGCCTCTCCCGCAGATGGTCATCGTCATCGACGAGCTGGCTGACCTGATGATGGCCGCGTCCAAGGAGGTGGAAGAGAGCATCTGCCGCATCGCCCAGATGGGCCGTGCCTCCGGGCAGCACCTCGTCATCGCCACGCAACGCCCCTCTGCCGACGTGATCACCGGTTTGATGAAAGCTAATATCCCGTCCCGCATCGCGTTTGCTGTCTCCTCCACGCTGGAAAGCCGCATCATCCTCGACCAGGGCGGGGCCGACAAGCTCATCGGCCACGGCGACATGCTCTACGCTCCCATCGGCTGCGGCAAGCCCCTGCGCGTGCAGGGTGCCTTCGTCTCCGATGACGAGCGTGAGCGGATCATCGGCTTCATCAGCAAAAACTCCGCTCCCGCCGAAAAGAACAACAAGGATCTTCTTGAGTATATGGACAACGCCGCTGCGGAGAAGGACAAAAAAGGGAAGGATTCCTCTTCTGACGAGGACAGCTCCTCCCTTGCCGGCGAATATGATGACATGCTCCCCCAGGCGGCCGAAGTGGTGCTGGAGATGAAGCAGTGCTCCGTCTCCATGCTTCAGCGCCGCCTCAAGCTCGGCTATTCCCGCGCAGCCCGCATTGTGGACCAGATGGAGGAGCTCGGCATCGTCGGGCCCTATGAGGGTGCCAAGCCTCGCTCTGTGCCCATCGACAGGGAAGGATGGCAGGCGCTGCAGGTGCAGCTCGGCATCGCCAGTGAGGATGATTTCGCTCTTGCCTCCGAGCTCAATGAGCACTATGAGGGGGAAAGCATCGATGAATAACCTTGCCCCCGTCCTTTCCAAAGCCGAAATCGGCAGCATCAGCACGCTCGGCCTCGCCTACGTGGGCGACGGCGTGTATGAGCTCCTCGTCCGTACCTGGCTTCTCACCCATCACCATACCGCTTCGCTGGACCTGCACCGCGCCTGCGTTGCTGTTGTCAACGCGCCTGCCCAGGCCCGCGCCTGCGAGAAAATTGCTCCTCTTCTCAGCGACGAGGAGCTTGCCGTTTTCAAACGCGGCCGGAACGCCAAAGTCAACCAGGTTCCAGCGCACGCTACCACCGCGGAGTACCATACCGCCACCGGGTTGGAGGCGCTCTTCGGCTGGCTCTATGTCAGCGGTAGCACGCAGCGCATTTCGGAACTGTTTGAAATCATTATGGGGGACCAACAATCTGAACCATGATCAATGCATCCTTTGTCACATGTCTGTGTGAAGAGCTGAACCGTGAACTTTCCGGCGGCCGGATCGACAAAATCCAGCAGCCCGCGCGGGACGTTGTCCTTCTTACGGTGCGCACATCCGGCGAAAACCGCCGCCTCCTGCTCTCGGCATCTCCCGGCAAAGCACGAATTCACCTCACGGCACTCACCTACGAAAACCCCTCCGAGCCGCCGCTCTTCTGCGTCCTGCTGCGCAAGCATCTAACCGGCGCGCTCATCAACTCCTTTGAGCAACCCGGGCTTGACAGGCTAATCGTTATCCGCCTCACATGCTTTGATGATCTCGGCCGCGAGACGCAGGAGCAGCTTGTCGTCGAGATGATCCCGGGCAAAACCAACATCGTCCTCGTCGGGCCTGATGGCCTGATTGTCGACTGCGCCTACCGGCGTGACTATGATGCCGATCTATACCGCCGCCTCGCCCCCGGTATGATCTACCGTCTCCCGCCCCAGCCGGAAAACTTTACCCCACCCTCCGGTAGCGAGGGCTTCTCCTCTCCTGATTTCGCGACCCTCTCTGCCTTTCTCGATTCCTACTATTCCGCCCGCGAAAAGGAGGAGGTCTACCGCCGTCGCAGCAAAGAACTGCGCACGTCTCTCTCATCGGCCGAAAAGCGCATCCGCAAAAAGCTCGGCGCCCAGCGCATCGAGCTACAGAACACTGCCGGCCGTGAAGAATTTCGCCGTCGTGCCGACCTGATCATCGCCAATATCTGGCGCCTGAAGCGCGGGGAGGATTCCCTCATCTGTGAGGATTTTTTCGATCCCTCCGCCCCCACCGTCACCGTCCTTCTCGATCCGCTCCTCACCCCGCAGGCCAACGCCGCAAAGCTCTACAAGCAGTATAACAAGCTCAAAACTGCCGAGGCCTACCTGAAGGACCTGATTGCAAAAGCCGAAGCGCAGCTGGACTATATTGCCAGCGTCCAGGAGGAGCTCTCCCGTGCCTCGTCCGATCGTGACATTGCCGACATCCGTTCCGAACTGATCGCCGCCGGCATCCTCAAAAACCGAAACCGGAAAACCGCGAAAAAGGAAAAACCCCAGGCACCGCTCTCCATGCGCACCGACGAAGGGTTTGACGTCCTCGCCGGCCGCAGCAACCTCCAGAATGACGAGCTCACCTTCCGCACTGCCTATAAAAACGACCTATGGTTTCACGTCAAAACCGTCCACGGCAGCCATGTGATCCTGCGATGCGGCAATACCGAGCCCTCTGCACGTTCCGTCGAACAGGCGGCGGCCTTCGCCGTCAAAAATTCTCAGGGCAGGGAAGGGGAGAACATCCCTGTGGACTATACCCGCATCCGCTTCGTCAAAAAGTCTCCCTCCGCCCTCCCCGGCAAAGTCCTCTATACCGACTATAAAACAATTTATATCCGCTCCTGGAAAGAAATACTTTCGGAAAACTGAAACCGATCACTTAATCCTTGACAAATACATCCTGATCTTCTAATCTGACACTATACATTAAAAAATTTCGGGTTTATTTTATATAGCTCGGATTTGCACCTTAAGGCGAAGTACAGTGTAGTTTTCCGAGCATATGCAGTACACTTCAATCGAGGTTTAATAAAATTTAAAATAAAAATTTAAACAATATCATTGGAGGTATTACCAATGGAAAAAATCAAGCGCATCGGCGTGCTCACCAGCGGTGGTGATTCCCCTGGCATGAACGCAGCCGTCCGTGCGGTTGTCCGTACGGCCATTAACAGCGATATGGAATGCATCGGTATCCGGCGTGGTTTTCAGGGCCTGATCAACAGTGATTTTGTCAAGCTCGACAGTGTCAGCGTCGGCCATGTCCTCTCCCGCGGCGGTACAATCCTTTTTACTGCCCGCAGTGAGGACTTTATGACCGAAAAAGGCCGCAAAAAGGCAGTTACCACCTGCAAAATGCTCGGCCTGCAGGGCATCGTTGCCATCGGGGGGGACGGTACCTTCCGCGGTGCTCTGGAGCTCTCACGCCTCGGGATCCCCGTGGTCGGTGTTCCCGCTACGATCGACAATGACATTGGATGCACAAACTACACCATCGGTTTTGACACGGCCTGCAACACGGCCATTGAGTGCATCGACAAGCTGCGCGACACCATGCAGTCCCACGAGCGCTGCTCCGTGGTCGAAGTCATGGGCCGCAACGCGGGATTCCTCGCACTTTACGTCGGCATTGCCGTTGGTGCTACGGCTGTCCTCGTTCCTGAGCACCCGGTTGACTTCCAGAAGGACGTTGTCGAGCGTATTCAGGATTCCCGGCTCGCTGGCAATACCCACTTCATGATCGTCGTGGCAGAAGGGGCCGGCAGTGCCGTGGACATCGGCAAAAAGATCCACGATTCCATCGGCATGGAGCCCCGCATCACCGTGCTTGGCCATATCCAGCGCGGCGGCGCACCCAACGCACGAGACCGCGAAACCGCCACTCGTATGGGCTATTACGCCGTCCGTGCATTTGCCGAAGGCCGCGGCAACTGCATCATTGCCACCCAGGAAGGCAGCATCGTCGAAATCCCGATCGAAGAGGCGCTCCAGCGCAAAAAGCACCTGCAGATGGACCGCTACAAGATCATGGAGGCCATGCAGGTCGGCCGCGTCCGCCACACGGTAGAATAACGAAACAGATCAATTCGTACAACGAAGGGCAGTTCCGCTGGAACTGCTTTTTTTGAAATACTATATGAATATTTGGAAAGATAAATAGATTCATCCTGGCAAGATATAAAACCTGAGATGGTTTTTCCAAAGAATCACCCTATTGCGTCAAATAATTCTTGAAATTGAAAACGTGATGTGTTAAGATTCAGTGAAATGTCAGTTTTTTCCCGGAGGTTACTGCCTGATGGCACTTACCAGCAAACAACGTTCTCAGCTCAGAGGTCTTGCCTCTTCGCTTGACACCGTGCTCCAGATCGGAAAAGGCGGCATCACGGATAATGTGATTGCCTCTGCCAATGACGCACTGCGCGCTCATGAGCTGATCAAATGCAAGGTTCTTGAAAACTCCATGCTCACCGCACGGGAAGCTTGCGATTTACTCAGCGAAGCCTGTTCGGCTGAGCAGGTGCAGGTGATCGGCACAAAGTTTGTTCTGTTCCGTCGGAATCCGAAGGAGCCGAAAATAGAGCTTGTCAAAGCGAAAAAATGATGGGCACTGCACAACTCTCCTATTCGGATTTAGAGCTTGCCTCCCTGCGAAAAAAAGCCTGGCAGATGCTGGATGCAAAGCGCATTCCCCATGTTGCCGGCTGTGAAGAGGAGGCAGTCTGCCTCGCCCGGCGTTGGGGAGAGAGTCCTTCTGCGGCAGCTGCAGCAGCCATTCTCCATGATGTGACAAAGCGGCTCTCCGCAAAGGAACAGCTCTCACTTGTAAAGCAGTATGCCATAGTTTGCGACGATGCGCTCCTTGCTTCTCCCAAGCTTCTCCATGCAGTTACGGGGGCTGCAGTTGCAAAGGCTGAGTTTTGTATGCCGGATGAGATCTGTAATGCCATCCGATGGCATACGACGGGAAAGCCTAAGATGACGCTTCTGGAAAAGATCATCTATTTGGCCGATTATATAGAACCCACACGCAATTTTCCGGGTGTGGATGTCCTGCGCAAATCAGCCTATGAAGATCTGGATTCAGCCCTGGCTCTCGGACTCTCCATGAGTCTGGAGGAAGTCCGGCACGGCGGGGCGGAACCTTATATCGATACAGTTCTTGCAAATAATTATTATCAGAAATTAGTCCGGGAAGGAAAGAATAACTGAAGAAAGGAAACGCTATGCTTTCTCCTGAAGAAATCGCCGGCATCGCCGCAAAAGCGCTGGATGATAAAAAAGCGCAGAATATCAAGGTGCTCAAAACGGCAGAACAGACCGTCCTGGCGGATTATTTCGTCATCTGCAACGGTACAAGCTCCACGCACATAAAAGCCCTCGTCGGAGAGGTTGACAAGCAGCTCTCCGAAGCGGGTGAACCGCCGATGCGCCGGGAAGGACTTCGTTCCGACATCTGGGTTCTGATGGATTTCGGTTCTGTCATCGTTCATGTATTCACAGAAGAGGCGAGAAAGTTTTATAATCTGGAGCGCCTCTGGAGTGATTCCGAGGAGGTCGACCCCTCATCCCTTCCGCGCCCCTGACTACAGGGGCAGCCGTATAGGAACTTCTCCGTGAGAGGAAGGGAAGCCACCGCCTGAGGCGGTGGATGAGGTGAAACAATTTTGAGTAAAGAAGGTTTGAACATGAAATACGATTTTGCTGCAATAGAGAAAAAGTGGCAGGACAGATGGGAAGAGTCAAAACCCTATGCTGCCGTTACCGGGTTGGATCAGCCTAAATTCTATGGTCTGATTGAGTTCCCGTATCCCTCTGGTGCCGGGCTCCATGTCGGGCATCCGCGCCCGTTCACGGCGATGGATATCATCACGAGAAAAAAGAGGATGGACGGTTATAATGTAATTTTCCCGATCGGCTATGACGCTTTCGGGCTCCCTACGGAAAATTATGCCATCAAGAACCATATCCATCCCGCTAAGGTGACGCACGACAACATCCAGAATTTCACACGTCAGCTCAAAATGCTCGGCTACGGATTTGACTGGGACCGCTGCGTCAATACCTCTGATCCGCTCTACTACAAGTGGACGCAGTGGATCTTCCTTCAGATGTACAAAAAGGGTCTTGCCTACAAGGCCACGATGTCCGTCAACTGGTGCACGAGCTGCAAAGTCGTTCTCGCCAACGAGGAAGTGGTGGAAGGTGTTTGCGAGCGCTGCGGTGCTCCGGTCATCCGCAAGGAAAAAAGTCAGTGGATGCTGGCCATCACCAAGTATGCCCAGCGCCTGATCGATGATCTGGATGATGTGGATTATATCGAGCGTGTCAAAATCCAGCAGCGCAACTGGATCGGTCGTTCCACCGGTGCCCAGGTCACCTTCAGCACTACGCTCGGTGATGATCTTGTAGTCTTTACCACCCGTCCGGATACGCTTTTCGGTGCAACCTACATGGTTCTGGCACCCGAGCATCCCTATGTGAAGAAGTGGAAGGACAACCTTTCCAACTGGGATGAAGTCCAGGCCTATGTGGAAGCTGCCGGAAGAAAGTCTGACTTTGAGCGCGGTGAACTGAACAAGGAAAAATCCGGTGTTCGGCTGAACGGCGTCATGGCTATCAACCCTGTCAACGGCCAGGAAATCCCCATTTTCATAGCGGACTATGTTCTGATCACCTACGGCACCGGTGCCATCATGGCAGTTCCTGCGCACGATGAGCGTGACTGGGACTTTGCAAAGATGTTCAATCTGCCCATAGTCGAGGTCGTCAAAGGCGGTAATGTGGAAGAAGCAGCTTTCACCCTGAAGGACGATACCGGCATTATGGTCAATTCCGGATTCCTTGATGGTATGACTGTAAAACAGGCTATCCCCGCCATCATCAACTGGCTGGCCGATCAGAAGCTTGGCGAGCCGAAGGTCAATTACAAGCTGCGTGACTGGGTCTTCTCCCGCCAGCGTTACTGGGGCGAGCCGATCCCGATGGTCAGCTGTGAAAAATGCGGCTGGGTTCCTGTTCCGGAAGATCAGCTTCCGCTGGTTCTTCCCACGGTCGAGAGTTATGAACCGACGGATGACGGCGAGTCTCCTCTTGCCAAGATGACCGACTGGGTGAATACCACATGCCCGCAGTGCGGCGGTCCTGCCAAACGTGAGACTGACACCATGCCCAACTGGGCCGGATCCAGCTGGTACTGGCTACGTTATATGGATCCGCACAACGATTCTGCTTTCTGCTCGCCCGAAGCTGAGCAATACTGGGGCCCGGTTGACTGGTATAACGGCGGTATGGAGCATACTACGTTGCACCTGCTCTATTCCCGCTTCTGGCATAAGTTCCTCTATGATATTGGTGTAGTACATACCAAAGAGCCGTATGCCAAGCGTACTTCCCACGGCATGATCCTCGGCCAGAATCCGTATTATGTCGGGAATTTCGATACCGAAGAAGAGAAGCAGGAAATGATAGCCAAGCACGGCAGCCTTGCCCTGCGGCCGTCTGTCAAGATGTCCAAGTCTCTCGGCAACGTCGTAAATCCCGATGACGTCATCAAAGCCTATGGCGCAGACACCATGCGTGTTTACATCATGTTTATTGGTGACTTCGAGAAGACTGCTACCTGGTCTGACGATGCGGTGAAAGGTTCCAAGCGTTTCCTTGACCGTGTCTGGAACCTGATGGATCGGATTGAAGAGGGTGACGCTGTTTCCCAGAAGAATGAAGTGATTGTCAACAAAACCATCAAGAAGGTCGGGTCCGACATTGATTCGCTCAAAATGAACACGGCCATTGCCGCCCTGATGACGATGGTGAACGAGTTCTACGACAAAGGACTTTCCAAGGGCGACTTTGAGGTGCTTGTCCAGTTGCTCAGTCCCTTCGCTCCGCATATCGCCGAAGAGATGTGGGAAATGCAGGGCTTTGCTGCAAAGCACGGCAAAATGGCCATGCAGATGCCTTGGCCGGCATATGATGAGGCTAAGACGGTAGATGCCATCCGGGAGATTGCCGTTCAGGTCAACGGAAAGCTCCGTTCTTCTGTTGTCGTGAGCGCAGATGCCGATGATGAAGCCATGAAGGCCGCTGCCTGTGCGGATGAGAAGATCAAGCGTTATCTCGAAGGCATGGAAATTGTCAAGACGATTGTGGTCAAGGGCAGACTTGTAAATTTAATTCTAAAACCGCAAAAGTGATTCTTGACAAGTGCTTTTCTTGCCGTTATAATAATTCCGCTATAAAACCAATAGATTGGCCCTTGAACCACGGTTGGTGATTTGGAGGGAGGGAAATAGATGTCTGAGATTTACGTGAAGGAAAATGAATCCTTGGATAGCGCTCTGAAGCGTTTCAAACGTAGCTGCGCGAAATCCGGTGTTCTGGCTGATCTCCGTAAAAAGGAGTATTATCAGAGCCCCAGCGTCAAGCGGCGCAAAAAATCGGAAGCAGCACGCAAAAATAAGAATAAGCGCTTCTATTGATTGCCTTGAACCCCGGCTTTCCGAGCCGGGGTATTTTATTCTAAGCAGGTGTCTATGGATAAACGACTGGAAAGAATCCTCCCGAAAGTGCAGAAGCCTGCGCGTTATACCGGGGGAGAGTACAATCAAATACTGAAAGACAAATCCACTGTCGATCTGAGAGTTGCCTTTTGCTTCCCGGATACCTATGAAATCGGGATGTCCAATCTCGGCATGAAGATCCTCTACCAAACCATGAACAGCCTGCCTTATGTTTGGTGCGAGCGTGTTTTTGCGCCCTGGAGTGATATGTTCGACGAGATGAAGCGCGCCTCCATTCCGCTCTATGCCCTGGAGAGCGGGGATGCGCTGGACCGGTTCGATGTCCTCGCGTTTTCCGTCGGCTACGAGATGGCTTACACCACCGTCCTGGATATGCTGGATATGGCGGGCCTTCCCGTCAGAAGCTCCGACAGGCCGGACTTGCTTCCGCTGGTTTTCATGGGCGGATCGGCCGGCGTCAATCCGGAACCCATGGCTCCGTTTATGGACCTCTTTGTCATCGGTGAAGGGGAGGAGATGAACAATGAGCTCCTTGCTCTTCTCCGCCGGGCAAAGGAGGAGGGCTGGAGCAAACAGCGTTTCCTGGAGTCTGCTGCACAGATCGGCGGAGTCTATGTACCTTCTCTCTATGAAGTCTCCTATCACGATGACGGCACAATCCGTTCTATCTCTCCGCTTTCCGGCGCCCCTCAGCAGGTAAAAAAGCGCATTATACAGGATTTGGATGCTGTCCCGTTCCCGACGAATCCGATTGTTCCATCCACCGAAGTTGTGCAGGACAGGGTGAATCTTGAGCTTTTCCGCGGCTGCGTACGTGGCTGCCGTTTCTGCCAGGCCGGCTATATCTATCGGCCAATACGCGCTAAGAAACCCGAGACCCTGATTCGGCAGGGAATTGAAACCCTCCGAAACACAGGCTATGAGGATATGACCCTTCTTTCCCTCAGTTCAAGTGACTATCGGCATCTCGGCACTGTATGCGATGGATTGCTGGAATTCTGTGAGCCGAGGAGCATCGGGGTTTCCCTTCCCTCGCTCCGGGCGGACAATTTTTCCATGGAGCTGATGGAAAAGCTCCAGCGTGTGCGAAAAAGCGGTCTGACCTTTGCCGTGGAAGGCGGCAGCCAGCGTCTGCGCGATGCCATCAACAAAAATGTCACAGAGGAAGATCTTCTCAACACCTGCCGCATCGCGTTCGAGGGCGGCTGGAATACGGTAAAGCTCTATTATATGCTCGGCCTGCCGACAGAGACGGATGAGGACATCATAGGGATCGCCGAGATGGCGGACAGGGTGCTGCACTGCTGGCGCCAGTATTCCAAAGTGAAGAGCAGGGGAGTCCGCATTACCATTTCCACCTCGTGCTTTATCCCGAAACCCCACTCTCCTTTCCAGTGGGAAGAGCAGATCTCTCCGGAGGAATATCTCCGTCGTGTCAACCTTCTTCGTGCGTCCATCAAGGCGAGAAATGTCGTTTATAACTGGCATGATGCGGAGACGAGCTTTATCGAAGCTGCCCTCTCTCGCGGAGACCGGAAGGTGGCAGATGTGGTTGAAGCCGTCTGGCGTAAGGGAGGCCGGCTGGAGGCGTGGAGTGACTTCTTTTCCTATGACCGCTGGCTGTCATCCTTTGCTGAGGCTGACCTTGATCCCGCATTTTATGCCTCTCGCGAACGCAGCACCGATGAAGTTCTGCCGTGGGACATGATTAACGTAGGCGTGCGCAAGCAGCATCTGATCCGCGAACGGGAAAAAGCCTATTCTGCTGAACTTTCGCCGGACTGCCGGCATGCCTGTTCGGCTTGCGGTGCCGCAGCACTTCTGCAGGACAGAAAATGTGATGAATAAAGTTGGGGAGCCGGCGATTTTATCGCCGGCTCCTTGCTTCACCATTTATAAATTGTAAATCTTTTCCAGTATTTCCCGGTTGTATTCTTCCAGGTCATCTGGCTTTTTCGGCTGCTTTTTCGCGTTTACGATTGCCTGAAGCAGTTCCTCTGGTTCATATCCCTGAAGGCCTTCCGAATACTGCTCCAGATTTTTCGTGCAGTACAACGGCAGCCCGATTGCTCGCGCCTCTTCAATGTTCAGCGGCTGGCCCTCATAGCGCGACGTAGAGAGGAATGCATCCATCCTGTCCAGAATCGAATAAGGGTTGCTCTGTTCACCGAGAAAAACAATTTTCCCGGGAGCTTGCTGTTCTGCCTGTACTCCGAGTGCTCTTCGATCATACCCTCCTCCGATGATGTAGAGCATTAAATCGTCTCGCTGCTGGCAGGCTCTCGCAAAGAGCTCAATCATGATATCATAGCCCTTCTGATGGCAGAGGCGCCCCAGGGCTGCAAAGTTCATCTTTTCGGTGTCAAAGTTGGGTATTTCGGGATGGGTCTTCTGCTTTGCCCGAATCTCTATAATGTCGATATAATTCTGTATGACCGTGAAGCACGCATCTTTTAACCCGGAAACACGGATAAACGGTTCAATCAAGGCTTTTGAACAGGGGATAAACCGGTCGTAATACTTCAGTTTTCCCTGAAAGAAATGCCAGAGCACCCGGTATTTCCATTCGTTGTGCAGCTTGATTTCCACATTGTTGTGCAGCCACATGACGTGATTTTTCGCCCGTACCCCAAGCGCCCCGCAGGCGCAGGAGAACTGGTAGCTGTTGAAATCAGCCGCGAGATCAAATTCCCCGTATTGTTCCCAGTCGTGCTTCCAAAAGCGCCGTGCCATGTCGAATGGCATAAAGCTGCAGACCCGCGGCGGTTTTGGGGCAATCACTACGGTCAGCTCTTTCGGCAGGCCGCCGGGGAAATAGCATCCTTCCTCAAAAAGGAAGAGGGTTACATCTACCCGGTCATAGTCAAGGTTATGCAGGAGGTTGAACAGGCTTTTCTGGATTCCTCCCGGACCCAGCAGATCGTCCTGGAAAAAGGCTATTCTTTTTTTCATGCTCCTCCTTTATCGATAGACGTTCCCGTCTGCATCGTAGGTTTCCAGCCGGGTGAATCTGGCAAAGTCCGGTGCAAGCTCCGGGCAAAGCTGGCGCAGAGCATTGATCAGGTGATCCGGATTTAACGTCGGTTCCTGGGCAGAGATCCTTGCCCGAAGCTTCAGCCCTTCGCCGGTGTCCGAAAACCCAATTTTGTCGATAGCTGGGCGTATATCAGCCTGCCCGGACCCGCGTTTGGTCTTCTTTTCAATAGTGAGCTCCGACCGGGAGAAAAAGGCATCCAGTTTATCTGCCATGGGTTTCACAGTGTCGTATTCTAGCATGCCTTCAATATCCAGCCATTTTAACTGTGCGCTCTTCCGTACGGATTCATAAGCTTCCAGAGCCCGGATCCCATCCGGCAGTACTGCGGTTAATCGATCCGGCAGCGTTTTCAAATCTCGTTCTTCAAGAAGACGGAAATCCATCAGCTCACAGATGCTGGCAGTTCCCACGGAAAGTGGAAGCAGGATCGAAATCTGCGGGTGAGGATTGAACCCTTCGGAAAACTTCAGGGGTAGATCCGCTCTGGCAAAGGCGCGCTGCATCACTGCCATCAGATCAAGATGAGAAATATAAACGGCTCGGCCTGTTTTTTCAAAGCGTAATCTCAGCTTGTCCACTGTGTTTTCCTCCGTCTGAACCTGCCGCAGACAGGCGTCCTGTTAAGGTGAAAGCATTATATCAAAAATCGTCCGGAAGTACAAGACCTCAAAACCAGCCTCTCCTATGTTTTTTGAAAAACTTCTTGCATTTTCATTCGATCTGTGTTATTCTATTCAAGCTTGCAGATTTCCTGCAAAGATGAGAAAGGCGGTCCTCTGACGCGGCCGGCGCGCCCAACGTTTAAGAACGTCTATAGTATAGAAAGGGATCGTTATGGATCTTGTAAAAGCACTTAGTGATCAGTACATGAAGCCCGAACTGCCTGATATGAACGTCGGCGATACCGTCCGTGTTCTTGTCAAGGTAAAAGAAGGCAACCGCGAACGTACCCAGGCCTATGAGGGTGTGATCATTTCCAGGAAGCACGGCGGCATTAATGAGACGATTACGGTTCGTCGAATTTCCTACGGTGTAGGTTGCGAAAAGGTGTTCCCGGTCCACTCTCCGTCCATCGTCTCCGTGACGACGGTTCGTAAGGGTAAAGTCCGCAGGGCAAAGCTTTACTACCTGCGTGAACGCGTGGGCAAGAAGGCAAAAGTCAAAGAGCGCCTGTAAGACAAGAAAACTCGGCATCTCCGATCCGGAGATGCCGTTTTCTTTTCTTCTTTACATTTCATCTGTCGAATGATATGATGAATTCAGAATATAAATGAATTCCCGGAGCTGTTGTTTTATGAAATCGCTTCATATCTTTGCACTTCATCTGGCATACGGCGGGGTGGAAAAGGCAATTTCCGAGTTTTCCGGTATTATGGCAGAAAAATATGAGGTAACCATTCATTCTGTTTATAAAATGCCGGATTCCCCTGCGTATCCGATTGACAGCCGAGTGAAAATTCAATATCTTCTGGATGATATTCCGAACCGGAAGGAGTTTAAAGCTGCTCTGGCAGCGAAGAATTTTACTTCTGTCATGAAGGAGGGGCTGCGTTCGGTGCGGATCCTTCACGGAAAGAGAGCGGAGCTGATCCGTGCAATTCGCAGCATTAACGACGGGATTATTGTTACGACAAGGGATGAACATAGTGTCCTTCTTTCGAGATACGGTCGTCCGGGTGTAAAAAAAGTGGCTCAGTTCCATGAAGATCATGATTTCCGAAAAGCGCTTGTCCGACATTTCAAATATTGTTATGGTAATATAGATCTCCTTGTTCTCCTCAGTCCGAAAATGGTGCGGGAAGTTCGTGAGATGATGAAGAATACTAATCACCACACCAGGGTAGCGTATGTGCCGAATTTCATGAAAACCACACCTCCTGAGCTTCCGTATTCCGGCAGGGAGAAGACGGTGTTAGCTGTCGGCCGACTGGATTGGGTAAAAGGCTTTGATCGTCTGATTGATCTGTTTTCCAAAGTTCACCCTGATTTTCCTGACTGGAAGCTGAAAATTATCGGCGGAGGGGAACTGTACGATTCTCTTAAGGAGAAAATTTCATCATGTGATGCATCCTCCTATATTTCGCTGACTGGGAAGATCACCCCTTCCCAGGTGATCACGGAAATGCAGAGGGCATCTGTGTATGTCCTTTCTTCTTATACCGAGAGCTTTCCGTTTGTCCTTCTTGAGGCAATGAGCTGCAGCCTTCCGATTGTGGCTTTCAACACTCGAGGCGGGCTTGACATGCTTGTGAGAAACGGAGAAAACGGTTTCCTGGCAGAAAATCAGGAGGGCTTCCTCACATCGCTTTCCATACTTTTAAAAGAGGAGTCTCTTCGCCGGAAAATGGCCGAAAAATCGCGGGAGCTATCTTCTCAGTATACGGCAGAAGCAGTGGAAGAAACCTGGTATCAGCTGATTGAGGATCTTTATGAAAACAGAGAATCTCTTTAAATATATAAAAACAAACTGGATTCTGATTTTTATTCTTTTGCAGCCGCTTTTGGATGTCCTCGCTTTCTGGACACAGAGTGACGCAGGAACGATTGCAGGGATTATTCGCCTCCTGATGCTGGCGGCAGTTTACTGTTATGCATTTTTGAAAAAAAGAACTCTGGCTTTTCTGCTTGCATCTGCGGGTATTGCTTTTGTATTTGGTTTGCATATCCTAAACGGCTTTCGTGTCGGATATACAGGGCTGACAGCTGATCTTCAGTATATTGCGCGGGTGGCTTCCATGCCTGTTTTAGCTGTTGCTTTTGCAGCTCTGGGGGATGATGAGCAGAAGCAGAGCCAGATCGTAAAAGGTTTTTTTGGCAGCGCTGTCCTGACAGGGATTGTCATCATCCTCTCCGCACTGACCGATACGTATATGCCGACCTATGTTGTGGAAAAACTGGGGATCTCAGGATGGGTGACGGAGAGCAACCGCTGCTGTCACAGTGATATTCTTGCTGGTCTGGCTGTTTTCGCTGCATACGGAGCGTTTCTTACTAAGAGTGTTTGGATGAAGTTTATCATCCCACTTTTGATTTTTGGTGCTCTGATTACCAATGCCACTACAGCCTGCTATTTGACACTCCTTGCCGTTTGTGCCGGATTTCCCATATTTATGATCCTGCGTTCTGTTCTAGTCAGGCAGAAAAATGACCGCCTGACGCGTTGCCTTATTGTTGAATTCGCAGTGCTTTTTGCATTGTCCATTGTGATTTATCCCTATACACCGCGGTGCAGGATGGAAGAACTGGAAAACAATTCTTATAACAACAATGAGCAGAGATTTGTACAGGAAATGGCTGACCTGGGATACGATATTTACAGCATGACGTTAGAAGAGAAAATGTCTGATCCTGTTGTTCACGAAAAACTTACGGAGTATTATAACAAGTTTATTTGTAATACTGTTATGAGTATGAGAGATCGCTTCGGAATCGACAGGGTTATTATTGCATTGAACGGAACCATAAATGCATCTGTGCTGGATGACGGGCGTGTTATGAAGCGCCTGAACGCGAGTTTTGTTATGGAAGACAGTGATCTCCTTACACATTTCACGGGATATGAATTTGGGCAGGTTCATAATGCTTATGAAGATCCTGAAAATGACTGGGATGCGATATATTACTATTACGGTTATATTGGTATTTCATTTTATATACTTGCAGTGTTATACCTCTTTTTCAGAATCTCCCGTCTGGTTGTTACGCACTTTACTGACAGTCTGACGTTGCTCAATTTTGCACTTCTGTTTTGTTTTGTGCTACAGCTTGGCCTTGCGGGTTTTTCCGGGGCTCTACTGAGACGGCCGAATGCCTCTGTTTACCTATCTCTGGTTATTGCTCAGATCTGGTTTCGTACGAAGATCCCTTCGCGCATCACACAACCCAGATCCATCTCTGTCTCATAACTATATCTTCTGTTGGATTTTTTATTATGAAACTTTCCATTATTGTTCCTGTTTACAATACAGCCGGTTATCTTGAACAATGTGTCAACTCCCTTCTCGCACAGCCGATTCCGGAGGATGACTTTGAGATTCTTTTGGTGAACGATGGTTCTATCGATCAGTCTCTTGATGTCATGCAGCGTTTTCTGATCGAAAACCCAGATATCATTGAGATTATCGATACGGAGAACGGTGGGCAGGGCCGTGCCCGGAACCTTGCACTTGATGTAGCTCAAGGGGATTATATCGGCTTCGCCGACAGTGATGACTGGGTGGCGGATGACATGTATGCCCGCCTTCTGACGGAGGCGGAAGAGACGGATGCTGATATCGCAGTCTGCAATGCTTACAGTGTTTCTGGCTCTGAACAGACGGTTATGAATGCCCGCCCCCAGGGGACGGATATTTCAGCAGCCGGTTCTGTCTGGAATAAGATTTTTCGCCGCAGCCTGGTCGGGAACATCCGTTTCCCGGAAGGTGTCTGGTATGAGGATTTTGCATTTTCCGCTAAGCTTTTACTGTTGTCACAGAAAACGGTTTTCCTGGATGAACCGCTGTATTATTACCGTGCATCCCATCCATCTACCATGCGCAATCAGAATGCCGTTAAAAATCTTGACATTCTGACGGTGATGGATGATGTGGCTGCCTTTGCGGGGGAGAAGGGAAAAGATGCGGTTGATTTTTTTATCATAAACCATATCCTTGTAGATGCCATCAAGCGTGTCAATCTCCAGAACAGTCTGGATAAAAAGAAAGTCATCCGTACCCTTCGTGACTATGTGAAGGTGCATATTCCGGATCTTGATGCCTGCAAAGCTTATCAGGCGGAAACAAGAAATCGACGCCTGATCATGAAACTGAATTATAACGGACAGGAAAAGCTGTCTCAATTCATTCTGAAAGCAAAATCTTCTGTTTCATAAAAAAATAGCCCTTCGGGGCTATTTTCCTTTTATCCAGTTGTTCGCGTGTAAAACGGTGTTTAAAAACATGTATTGCTTGTTTTTAATCAGGAAATGCAAAAGCTTGTATTTTTTGCTCATGCCTCTGAAATATCTGTTTTGCTCATATGTTGGGAATCTTGCATGCATATAATCCAGCAGTTTTTCCTGCACCTCACTTTTTGGGTCAATCAGGTTTACACGGTCTGTTGAAGTGAGCAGCACATTGTAGAATACGGAGTATTCCAATTCCTCCCGATACTGTCTGAATAAATCCTCCTTCTCATAGAAACCGAGTAAATCATCTGCCGCATCAAGGATCTCCAGATTCCTCGACGGATCTTTCCCGTGCGTGATGGAGGAAGGTTGTTGCCTGTAATAATACCATTCCTTGTCAATATAACGCATTGAGTGGCAGAATGGGTAAAGCTTCGCGTTTGTGCGATAGTCTTCAAACCAGACGCGGCTGGGATAATGAATGGAATGCTCTTCAAAAAGAGTTCGACGAAAAAGTTTGTTCGCTCTTGACGGGCGGTCGAAAAGGACCTGCGGATAACTCTCCAGGGTAAAAACGCCCTCATCACGGCAGCATCCTTTGTTTATGCCGATAATATCGCCTTTGTCATTCACTTCCGTAAAATTAAAGAAAATAATATCGTCACCATATTTGCACGCAGCAAGCATTTCCCGTATTGATTCCGGGGGAAGATAGTCATCACTGTCCAGAAAAGCAATGTATTCTCCCTTTGCAGCAGCAATCCCGTTGTTGCTTGCTGCCCCCAAACCCTGGTTATCTGTGTGCATAACCCGAATCAACTCCGGGTAACGTTTCCGGTATTCTTCCAGAATTTCGGGGGAACTATCCGTTGAGCCGTCGTTCACACAAACGATTTCATATCCATCCATTCCCGGAACGATTGCAGAATCCAAGCATTCTCTCAGATATTTTTCCACATTGTAAACCGGCACCACAATACTCAGTGTTATCATATGTCCACCATCCTGCCCTGCCTAATAGCATCTTTACAAAACTGGAAATTAATTATATAATATCTCCGCTTTTCATGCAAGGATGTCTTCTCGTCCGTTCCTATTTTTTAGAAATCACGGTGAATGTTATGAGCAAAGAAGAATTGATTGCAAAAAACAACAAAAGCACCTACGAATGGATTCAGTGCCTGATTGTTGCCCTTGCGGTTTGTGTTGTGCTTTTTCTGTTTTTTGTGCGGGTGATTGACGTAAAGGGAACTTCCATGGTCCCGACACTCCAGAATGCCGACAAGATGCTGGTTTCCGGCTTGTTCTATAAGCCGAAAGCGGGAGATATCGTTGTCTTTAAAAAAGATCAGTACAATCCCAACAAAGCCCTTGTCAAGCGTGTGATTGCCACTGAAGATCAGGTTATCAATATGGATTTCGAAAACGGTGTTGTCTATGTAGACGGCGAGCCTCTTGAAGAAGACTATATCAACGATCTTACCCGCACCAAGCTTGATTTTATCGGCCCGCAGACGGTTCCGAAGGGCTGTGTTTTCTGTATGGGTGATAACCGCAATATGTCTACCGACAGCCGGAAAAAGGAAATCGGCATGATTGACAGCCGCCTGATTCTCGGAAAAGTCTATATGGTTATCTTCCCGATTGATTCCTTCGGCTCTGTCTACTGATGTCGGATTCCTCTTATGAAAAACTGAATATCCAGTGGTATCCGGGGCACATGACAAAGGCCCGCCGCATGATCGAGGAAAATATTTCTCTGGTAGATGCGGTATGCGAAGTGCTGGATGCCCGTATCCCGTATGCCAGTGCCAATCCGGATATCAGACGCCTTTCTGAGGGTAAGCCTCATTTGGTGGTGCTGAATCGCTGTGATCTTGCAGATCCATCCGCTACAGCGCTTTGGCATTCTGATCTGGAAGAATCCGGTGTTGCAGTCTTAGAGACGGACGCCCGTTCCGGAAAAGGTGTGAGTGCTTTCATTCCGGCAGTGCGGCGGCTCCTTGCGGACAGACTGAAAGCATATGAAGAAAAAGGGCAGGCTGGCCGTGCCCTTCGCATCATGATCCTCGGGATCCCGAATGTCGGCAAATCAACTCTGATCAACAGAATTGCGGGGCGGAAAGCGGCACTCGCCTCTGACAAGCCGGGTGTGACACGTGGTAAACAGTGGATCTCTCTCTCAGAAGGGATTGACCTCCTGGATACCCCCGGTATTCTATGGCCGAAGTTTGACAGTCAGGAAGTCGGGGAACTTCTTGCAGTCACCAATGCCATAAAAACAGACGTCTTTGATGTAGAAACTCTGGCGGCTAATTTTATGATTCGCCTTAGGGACTTTTATCCTGCTGCCCTGGCTGAACGATATAAAATAGACCCGTCTTCGTCTTTTAACGGGTATGAACTTCTGGAATCCGCTGCGCTCAAAAGGGGGTTCCTCATCTCCCGCGGAGAAGCAGACCTCAATCGTATGGCCAATACCCTTCTCAAAGAGTATCACGAGGGCAAACTCGGCCGCCTGACACTTGAGCGCCCTGGAGAGAAGACAGAAGAATGAAAGATAAAACGTTTTATTCAGACGGGATTGTCAACGTCTGTGGGGTCGACGAGGCAGGCCGCGGCCCTCTGGCAGGCCCTGTTTGTGCAGCGGCGTGCATTCTTCCCGTTGGACTTGGAATTCCCGGTCTGGATGATTCCAAAAAGCTCTCCCCGCAGAAACGGGAAGAACTCTATGATATCATCGTCAGCTCAGCCATCACTTTCGGCATCGCTTTTGCATCTGTTGAAGAGATAGAGTCTCTGAACATTCTCAATGCAACTTTCCTTGCGATGAACCGGGCCATAGAACAGCTTTTCCCGCAGCCCGCCCTTGCCCTGATTGACGGAAACCGTAATTCCGGTATACGGATTCCGTCCCGTTGTGTCGTGAAAGGGGATTCTCTCTGTGCCGATATTGCGGCTGCCTCAGTCCTTGCCAAAGTGACAAGGGACCGTTATATGCTTGCTATGGCGAAGCAGTATCCGCTGTACGGATTTGAAAAACATAAAGGTTATGGGACTGTACAGCATTATGCTGCGCTTCGTGATTACGGCCCCTGTCCGATTCATCGCCCAAGCTTCCTGAAAAAAATGCACTGATGGAATTCGGAATGAACAAACAGAATCTCGGGTCTTTTGGTGAAGACGCTGCTGCAGCCTTTCTGTCTGAGAAAGGCTTCAAACTTCTTCAGCGAAATTTCTCCTGCCGCCTCGGTGAGATTGATATTATTGCCCAGGAAGGGGAATACCTTGCTTTTGTGGAAGTCAAACTTCGCAAAAATGCGGATCACGGTGAAGCACGCGAGTTTGTTACACATTCCAAACAGAAACGGATTATTCTTGCTGCTAAATACTGGATATGCCGGCATCCGACTGAGTTGCAGCCGCGTTTTGATGTTGTTGAAGTCTATACCCCGGACGGTCCTTACGGTAAGATTTACATTCGCCTCCTTCGTGACGCTTTTTCCTGATGGTTTCTGTCTCCTGTACTCTGTACCCCGGAGGATAATCTATGTCGCTCTTTGCAATTGGCGATCTCCATCTTTCACTATCAGCAGACAAGCCGATGGATATTTTTGGTTCTGTCTGGCGTAACCATCCTCAAAAGCTTATGGAAGGTTTTTCTGCGTTGACAGCGGAAGATACCTGCGTTCTTTGCGGAGATCTTAGCTGGGGCATGGGGATTGAGGACTGTCGCGAGGATTTTGCATTCATTCATTCACTGCCCGGAAAAAAGATTCTTGTCAAAGGTAACCACGATTACTGGTGGTCTACAGCAGCAAAAATCAACGGTTTTTTGCAGGAAAACGGATTCTCCGATTTTTCTATCCTCCATAATAACTGCATTCCTTTTGGAGAATATGCTTTGTGCGGAACGAGGGGCTGGTTTTATGAGGAAGAAAAAGGAAATGCGCATGATCAGAAACTGCTGGCAAGAGAAGTCCTGCGCCTGAAAGCATCCCTGGATGCGGCTGGAGATCGAAAGAAACTTGTATTTCTGCACTATCCTCCCATCACCAGAAATTACCGGTGTGAAGAAATCCTTGCCCTGTTACGGGACTATGAAGTCCGTCTCTGCCTCTATGGGCACCTTCATGCGAAGAGCCATGCCATTGCCTGGAACGGGTGGTATAACGGCACTGACTTCCATCTTGTTTCGGCAGATTTTCTGAATTTCAAACCCCTGAACATAGATGGTTATCTGTATTCCTGAAGCATTCTTCCGGTTTTTCCCATCTTCTTTTTTTACAAAAATAACAAAAAATCCTACAAAGTCAACATAATTATTTCAAAATTATGTTGACTTTGTTACGTTTCTGTGCTATATTGTTCCCAAATATTACGAAAATTATTTTTCGAGGTCATCATGAACAGAAAGTTATTTGTAATGATTCTGGCAATGATTCTTTGTTTTGCCGGAAGTTGTTCTGTGGCTTTTGCCGATGATTTTGTCACATCTCCTTCTGCACAGCCTGCTGAGAATATTTCTTATCAGTATAACGAAAACGGTATTCTTGAAGTAGTCACAGTTGAAACCTCATATCCAGACGGAAGCCGGAAAACTACCATTACTATCCTGGATCCGGTTCTTCAGCTTCCTGTCTCAGAGGATACGGTAATTTACGCACGGGACGGGAGTCGGGAAACCCTGAATGTGGTTTATACAAGAGATGCCTCCGGTAATCTTCTGGAAAAGTCCTCGGTCACGGTTGAGAGGGATGGATCAGAACTGAAGGACCTCATCACCAACAACAGTTACGGCCGCAATACCTATCGCAGAACGGAGTGTTTTGATAAATCCGGCAACCTGATGATGAGTGAGGAAACTGCCTATGTCTACAATGCTGAGAACATCCTCATGAGTTCCATGCAGTCTTCTTACCAGCAGAACGGGCACAATATAAAAACTGTCATAACGTACGATGAAGCGGGAGAAAACCCTGTAGAGGCTACTACAGATTATTCTTATGCTGACGGCTCTTCAGGAACGATAACGAAGGTGTATTCCACTGAAGATCCGGCCATTACATCTGAGGTAGAAACATCATTTCATGACGAAGAAGAATCGTCGGAAGAGCAGGAAATTCCTTCTGCAGATCCGGTTTCGCTTGCCGCAGATCCTTCAACTGAGGAAACACAATCGGATACGGTCTCATCTGATTTATAAGGAAGACTAATCATTTTTTTCGGAGCCAGACAAAATCCATTCGTTGTCGATTCGATGACGGATGGATTTCTTTTAATAGTGGATAGTATCTGATTTTGATTTTTTTCGAGAAAAAGACAGAATAATCATTGATTTTACAGATGGAATCTGCTATCATATCAAAACGGCATTTTAAGTATGAACAGGAGGAATCTGAAATGATTCTTAAGAATTCGGAGAAGAAAGACAACAACAGGCTTGAGTTTCAGGTAGAGTCAGACAACGCGGAATTTGAGCAGGCGATCAGAAAAGCCTATCAGAAGAATAAAGGTCAGATCAATATTCCCGGTTTCCGCAGAGGCAAAGCTCCGCTGACTATCATCGAAGGGATGTATGGACGCGAGGTGTTCTATCAGGACGCACTCGATGAGCTCGCTCAGCCTGCTTTTGATAAAGGCGTGGAAGAAGGCAGCGTTAATTTCATCGGTATGCCGTCGATAGTTTCTGCGGATGTCAGCGACGAGCGCACGGCTGTTTATACATTCTCGGTTGAGCTTTACCCGGAGGTTGAGCTTGGGCAGTATAAGGGCCTTGAGGTGGAGAAAGTTCCCGTCGAGGTTTCCGAGGAAGAGGTCGACCGCGAGATCGAAACCGTCCGGAAACGCAATGCGCGCAAGCTCAGTGTGGAAGACCGGCCGGCACAGAAAGGCGACACTGCCAATATCGATTATGAAGGTTTTCTCGATGCGGAGAAGACGACTCCGTTTGAAGGCGGAAAGGGTGAAAACCATGACCTTGAGCTTGGCTCCGGTTCTTTTGTCCCCGGGTTTGAGGATCAGGTGATCGGTATGAGCGTCGGTGAAGAAAAAGATATCAACATCACTTTCCCCGAAAATTATGCGAAAGATCTTGCCGGAAAGGATGTTGTCTTCCATGTGAAGGTGAACGGTATCACCTATCCGGAGCTGCCCGAACCGGACGATGACTTTGCACAGGATGTTTCGGAGTTTGATACGTTCGAAGAGTACAAGGCAAGTATCCGCAAGGATCTGGAGGAACGCCGTTCCGAACAGGCAAAAGCGGCTTTCCGCAACGCCGCTCTCGAAAAGGCATGCGAAAACCTGAAGGCAGAACTGCCTGAGACAATGGTAAAAGCCCATATCGAATCCATTATCCGCAACTTTGCCAACAACTATGGTGTAAACGGCCAGAATATGCAGATCGAGACGCTCGCTTCCATGCTCGGGATCGATGAGGAAGCTATGAACACAGCGATCCGCCCCAATGCGGAGCGCGAGACGAAGCTGGAGCTTCTCGTCAATGCCGTGATTGATGCCGAGAACATTGAAGGCACTGAGGAAGAGATTGACGCCTACGTCGAAAAGATTTCCGGTTCTGTCGGAGCTTCTGCCGAGCAGATCAGAAAATATTTCGGGAAAGATTATATTCTTTCTGAGTTCAAGAAGGAAAAGGCAATGGATATTATTGCGGATTCCGCCGTCGCGGTTGACCCTGCTCCGAAGGCGGCTGAGGAAGAACCCGCTGCAGAGTCTGAGAAGAAAGAAACCGAAGAGGCAGCCGAATGAGCCTTGTCCCGTATGTCGTGGAACAGACGAGCCGCGGAGAGCGCTCGTATGATATTTTTTCACGTCTTCTGAATGACCGGATTATTATCCTCTCCGAAGAAGTGAACGATGTGACGGCAAGCCTTGTGGTTGCACAGCTTCTGTATCTGGAAGCGGAAGATCCGGATAAGGACATCCAGTTTTATATCAACAGCCCGGGCGGCAGCGTGACGGCGGGCATGGCAATCTATGATACCATGCAGTATATCAAGCCGGATGTCTCAACTATTTGTGTTGGGCTGGCGGCTTCCATGGGAGCATTCCTTCTATCATCCGGAGCAAAGGGAAAGCGCATTGCCCTGCCAAATGCCGAGATCATGATTCATCAGCCCTCCGGCGGCAGCCAGGGCCAGGCTACGGATATTCAGATTCAGGCGGAGCACATCCTGAAAATTAAAAGCAGGCTCAATGAGATCCTTGCCCGGAATACCGGAAAAAGTGTGGAGCAGGTCGCGATTGACTGTGAACGTGACCATTTCATGTCAGCTGAGGAAGCCCTGGATTACGGGCTGATCGACAAGGTCATTTACAAGCGTTGATTTCTGGGGGAACTGCTGTTCCCCCTTTCATTTAGGAGTTTCAGATGGCAAAAAACGAAACAAGACAGATCAGGTGTTCTTTCTGCGGCAGGCCGCAATCCCTCGCCGGCAGGCTGATTGCCGGCAACGGCGCGTATATCTGTGATGAGTGCGTAAAGATGTGCATGGAGATCGTCGCGGATTCAGGGAAGAACAGTTCCGGAAAAAACAGCGATCTGACGGCCGATTTCAATCTGGAAAGGCTTCCCAAACCTTCCCAGATCAAGGAAAAACTGGATCAGTATGTGATCGGGCAGGACAAAGCAAAAAAAGTCCTCTCGGTTGCAGTCTATAACCATTACAAGCGTATTTTCAACGGGATGTCCGGCGATGATGTGGAACTTCAGAAGAGCAATGTCCTTCTTATCGGGAGCACGGGATCGGGGAAGACCCTCCTTGCCCAGACGCTTGCAAAAATGCTGGATGTGCCTTTCGCCATAGCCGACGCGACGACGCTTACGGAAGCCGGCTATGTCGGTGAAGACGTCGAGAATATCCTCCTCAGGCTCATCCAGGCAGCTGATTTTGATATTCAGCGTGCCGAGCACGGGATCATCTATGTCGATGAGATCGACAAGATCTCCCGGAAGAGTGAAAATACATCGATCACGCGAGATGTTTCTGGAGAAGGTGTACAGCAGGCTCTGCTGAAAATCATTGAAGGGACGGTTTCGAATGTTCCGCCAAACGGGGGCAGGAAGCATCCGAATCAGGAGTTTATTCAGATCAACACCTCAAATATCCTCTTTATCTGCGGCGGTGCGTTTGACGGGCTGGAAAAAATCATTGCCCGGCGCTCCAGTAAAAAATCCATAGGTTTTGAATCGGATATCCGGGGAGAAGCCGACCGCGATATCGGAGAATTGCTTTCCATGGTCCGGCAGGACGATCTGCTCAAGTTCGGGATCATTCCCGAGCTGATCGGGCGTCTCCCTGTGATTGCGACGCTGCAGTCTCTCGGCAGGGAAGATCTTGTACGGATTCTGACTGAGCCGAAGAACTCCATGGTCCGGCAGTACAAAAAACTCCTGTCCTATGACGGAATCGATCTGGAATTTGAACCGGAGGCTCTGGAGTTGATAGCCGACCGGGCAATTGAATTGAAGATTGGCGCGCGCGGTCTTCGCAGTGTGGTGGAGAGCATTATGAATGATATCATGTTTGAAGCGCCTTCCGATCCCACGCTCGGAAAAGTGATTGTGACAGCTGACGGGATAAGAAACCACACAGGCCCGGAAATGATACGGATCGGTGATGAATAATGGCAGAAGTAAAACACGAAGGTCATTCGGTCGTTGAAGTGAAGCAAAATCGGATTTCTATCCCGATGATTGCCCTGCGCGGTCCGAGTATTTTCCCTCAGATGTTGCTGACACTGGATATTGAGCGCAAAGTCTCTGTTGCTGCCCTGAACAATGCCAATCGGTTTGACAGAACAGTTTTTATCGCTGCACAGCGTGATCCTCTGATTGATATACCGGAAGAAAAGGATATCTGCCGGATCGGAGTGGTCTGCAGGATTCGCCAGCTGCTTCAGCAGCCCGGTGCATCTGTGTGCCGTGTTATGCTGGAAGGGCTCTATCGTGCTTCTGCAGAAGAGATGCACCTCGATCCGAAAGGATACACTGCTGTTCTTTCTCCGTTAGAAGATCTTCCTGAACGGATCAGTGAGACGAGGAAAGAAGCTCTGGTTCGCAATAGTCTTTCACTGTATCAGGAATATCTTCAGCTGAGCGGGGAATTCAGCCCGGATCAGCTTCTTACACTTTTCAGTAATTCTACTCCTTCCTATGTTTCGGATTTCCTTGCACAGAATGTGATGCTCACCCCGTTAGAGAAGCAGCATCTGCTGGAAGAACTGCATCCCTGCCGCCGGCTTATGGATATCAACCGTTATCTCGGCCATGAGCTGGACATTATGAATATTGAAAAGGAACTGAACGACGCCGCGATCGAGTCCATGAATCGAGGGCAGAGGGAGTATTACCTTCGGGAAGAACTTAAGGCGATCCAGTCTGAACTCGGGGAAGACGGAGCGGATGAGATTGACGAGTACCGGAAAAAGATTGATGCACTTCCGGTTTCTGATGAGGTGAGAAGCAAGCTGCGCAAGGAGCTTTCACATCTTTCCAAACAACCTTTCGGTTCCTCCGAAGGAGCAGTCATTCGTACCTATCTGGATACCTGCCTGGAGCTTCCGTGGGGAAAGTATACGAAAGAGACTGTGGACATCAAAAAGGCCCGCAGCATACTGGACAGGGATCATTACGGCCTGGATAAGGTGAAAGAGCGTATCTTGGAGTATCTTGCTGTCAAACAGCTTTCTCCGGAAATCAAAGGGGGCCTTCTTTGCCTTTCAGGAGCACCCGGAACGGGAAAAACGAGCATTGCCATGAGTGTCGCCAAAGCTACGAACCGTAAGCTGGTGCGGATTTCTCTCGGCGGTGTGCACGATGAGGCGGATATCCGGGGACATCGGAAGACCTATATCGGTTCCATGCCCGGCAGGATTATCAGTGCCATTGTACAGGCAGGGTCTAGCAATCCTCTTGTTGTGCTCGATGAAATTGACAAACTCGGATCCGACTATCGGGGTGACCCTGCAGCAGCCCTGCTTGAAGTGCTTGACCCTGAGCAGAATTCCACTTTCCGGGATCATTTTCTGGAGATCCCGTTTGACCTGTCCCATGTTTTCTTTATAACGACGGCTAATAACACTTCCACTATTCCGAGGGCGCTGCTTGATCGTATGGAAGTAATCGAACTGCCCAGCTATACCGATGAGGAAAAACTGCAGATTGCGAAAAAGCACCTCCTGCCGAAGCAGCGCAAAAAACACGGTCTCTCCGCTGTACAGCTTAAAGTCCGGGATGACGCAATTCGAAGCCTGATCCCTGCCTATACTAGAGAGTCGGGTGTACGTGTTCTGGAACGGGAACTGGCTGCAATCTGCCGGAAGGCTGCAGGCGGCATAGCAGAAAACAAATTTACATCCCTTACGGTGAAACCGGATAATCTTGCGGAGTTTCTCGGTCCTGCCCGGTTTAAAGCTGATGAGCAGAGGAAGAAGGATACCGTGGGCCTGGTTCGCGGTCTGGCGTGGACGTCTGTTGGCGGTGAAGTGCTTGATGTGGAAGTTGCAGTAGTGGACGGTACCGGAAAACTGGAACTGACCGGTAATCTTGGGGAAGTTATGAAGGAATCTGCCAAAGCTGCCGTTACCTGTATCCGCAGCAGGGCTGCACAGCTCGGGATAGAACCGGAATTTTATAACAAAAAGGATATTCATATTCATTTCCCTGAAGGTGCGGTTCCGAAAGACGGGCCGTCAGCTGGTATTACCATGACAGTTGCCATCATCTCTGCCCTGACGGGCAGGCCGGTACGTCATGAGATTGCGATGACGGGAGAGATCACGCTGCGCGGTCGCGTGCTTGCCATTGGCGGTTTGCGTGAGAAGACAATGGCAGCCCTGAGAAATGGTGTAAAAACCGTGATTCTTCCGGCTGACAATGAATCGGATCTGGAGGAGATTGATCCGCTTGTGCGTTCAAAACTCTCTTTCAAACCGGTCAGCAGCATCGATGAGGTGATTCCCGCTGCACTGGCGGAGGTTTTGTAATGGCTGCACTGAATACCAACCTGGTTGAATTTATCCGTTCGGCTGCAGGCCCGGAACAGTTTATCCGCTCTTCCATACCGGCTGTTGTCTTTGCAGGCAAATCGAATGTGGGCAAGTCCTCCGTTATTAACTGTGTTCTGAACCGGAAGAACTTTGCCAGGACCGGAAGTACACCTGGAAAAACCGTCCACATCAATTATTTCCTGATTGACGGAAAGGTGTATTTCCTCGATCTTCCGGGATATGGTTTTGCCAGTGTTTCCCGGGAAGAAAAGGCGCGCTGGGGTGTTCTGATGGAACAGTTTTTTTCCGAAAAGGACCTTTACAGTTTGGGCGTTCTGATCGTGGATGCAAGGCACGAACCTACGAAAGACGATATCGGTATGGCAGCGTTGTTTCACAGGGCGACCGTTCCTTATCTTGTTCTTGCCAATAAGACCGACAAGCTGAAAAACAGTGTGATCGAACAGAACCTGGAGATGATCCGACAGAAACTGGCTCTTGAGAAAACAATTCCTTTGCTCCCGTTTTCTGCCCAGAACGGACAGGGGAGAGACCTCCTTCTCTCGTATCTGATGAAACTGCTTTAAATTCTGCAGAGCAGAGGCACAAGTTTGTGTGCTCTGCTCTTGTTTTTTGTCCCTGAATTTGTTAAAATGGCTCTAATATATCGGGGGAGGGAGAAACAATAAGCATTGTACAGGATATCTGGGAAGGGTTTGACTTTTCTTATCTTCTGAGTATTCTCCTTTCGGTTGTTCCCTCCCTGGTGTGCATCACGCTCCATGAGCTCGGACACGGATTCGTTGCCTGGAAACTGGGGGACGATACTGCCTATCGTGCCGGCCGTCTTACCCTGAACCCCGTGAAGCATGTTGATATAACCGGGCTACTGATGATTGTCTGTTTTCGTTTCGGCTGGGCAAAGCCGGTTCCTGTGAATATGTACAGGTTCCGGAATCCCAAAAAGGGAATGGCCATTACAGCCCTTGCCGGTCCGGTCACGAACTTCCTGCTGGCGTTTGTCTTCATGTTTCTCTATGGGCTTCTGATGCATCCCCTCAGCAGGTCGGACGCGGGGCGTTACATGCTTCGAATGCTTTCGTTGGGCGCGTATATCAGCACGGGTCTCGGCATTTTTAACCTGATTCCGATTCCTCCGCTGGACGGGTCAAAGATCCTCCTCTCTGTTTTGAGTGATGAGAACTATGCAAAGCTGATGCGCTATGAGCGGTACGGCATGATTCTCCTGGTTGCTCTGGTTGCCACGGGGATTCTGGGCAGGCCGCTTTCAGCGGTGATCTCTGCTGTTTACAGCAAGGTTCTGGTGCCGGTTGCACTTGGCACGGAGGAAATTGTGCAACATCTTTTCTACAGGTGACAGATCTCTATGGATGATCCAAGTTTTTATCTGGAAGGTATTGTGCGGGAGAAGGATGAGCTGAAGGATTTTGAAGGTCCTCTCAGCCTGATCCTGATGCTTCTGCAGAAAAATAAAATCGAAATCCGGGAGATCCGGGTCTCCGAGATCCTGGATCAGTATCTGGATTACCTTGCTGAAATGCAGAAGATGGATCTGGAAGTCACAAGCGAGTTTGTACGTATGGCTTCCTATCTCCTGTATATCAAGACAAAGACGCTGCTGTCCGGTGAGGAGGAGGTTTCCGAGCTGGAAGCCTTAATGGAATCTCTGGAAGCACTTAAATGCCGTGATGCACTTGCGGCAGTCCGGGAGGTGGCACCGCTCCTTGGCGAATCCTATCGGGAGGGTGTATTGCTTTATTCCCGTGCACCGGAACCGGTTCCTCCCTCAGCTGCGGACTATCCTTATGTCCACAGGCCGGTTGAGCTGCTGACAGCACTTCTGCATCTTTTCCGTTCCACGGAGGAGAAGCTTCCTGAACTGACACAGATTACACAGGCTATGCCCCAGCGTATTGTTTACAGTATCCGCACCAAAAGCCGGCAGATTCTTGATAGGCTTGCTCTGCGCAATATCAGCCTGAATGAGCTTTATGCCGAATGCCGCTCCCGGTCAGAGCTGGTTGCCACCTTTATCTCCGTTCTGGAACTGTGCAGTATTGGCAGCCTATTTGTCTCCGTTTCCCGCCGCGGAGACGGGTATGATCTTTCCTTTGCAGGCGGTGATATTGATGAAATTCTGGAACAGATTGAAGAATCATGATGACAAACTATTGTTCTGCGCTTGAAGCCATTCTTTTTGCTGCCGGGGAACCTGTTCCTGTCAGCAGAATTTCCCTTGTTCTCGGTATTCCGGAGGAAATCGTTGAGGAAGCGGCAACAGAATTGGAGAATGTCTACCGGGAAGCGAATCATGGAATTTCCATGATTCGAATATCGGATAAGCTCCAGCTCTGTTCTTCCGCGGAATATGCCTCCGTCATTACAAAGATTCTGGAACAGCGCAAGGCCCCGTCTCTTTCACCGGCTGCGTTGGAAACACTTGCGGTTGTAGCCTACTATCAGCCTGTTACGACAGCCTATATCAGCCGTATCAGGGGAGTGGACAGTTCCTACACTGTCACGTCCCTCACGGAAAAAGGGCTCATAGAAGGGAAGGGAAAGCTGGAAGCACCAGGCAGACCCACCCTGTATGGAACGACCGACCTTTTCCTGCGTACGATGCAGATCAGCAGCCTTTCTGATTTACCGCCTTTGCCGGAGATTGCTTCCGTGGAAGGCATTGCCAAACTGCAGCAGGCGATTGATACCCTGCAGAACCAGGAGGCACCGCTGCAGACGCAGCAGGTAATCCTGACCGGGCTTTAATCGCACGGTAAGCCTTGTTCAGACCGTAACAGAAAACGCACCGGGAGAGGAATTTGTGCACCCGGAGGAAATGGGGTGAAAACCATTTGCTTGCCCTGAAAATTGTTGGGGTTCTTATACTGATCATTTTCCTTATCTGCCAGATCCGTGTCGGAGTGGATATCAGTTTTGTTGAGAATAAACTGGTTCTTTCCGTCAAGTTATGCGGGCTGCTTCTGCAGATCTATCCGCGCAAGAGTTCGAAACCGAAAAAACCGAAGCAGGAAGAACCGAAGCCGGAAGAGGAAAAACCCCAAAAGGAAAAGAAACCCAAAAAGAAAAAACCGAAAAAGGAAAAGAAGGGGCCGGGTCTGATGATCAGCGGTGACGAGATCATCGAACTGCTGAAGAAAGTCCTGGATGGCCTTGCAAAGTTTTCGCGGGGCTTCTCTGTCGATCGTTTCCTGCTCCACTGGGTGGCAGCCGGAAAAGATCCCTGTGATACTGCCCGTCTTTTCGCCTCGGTCAATGCGGTCCTTTCTTCTCTCGCACCGTATTGTGCAGCACGTTTTCACTGCAGAAACACCGATGTCCGAACAGATATTGATTTTACTGCCGACAGGATGACTCTGGATTTCGGGATAGCGGTTGTTTTGAGGATCGGCGCCGTTTTTTCGATGCTCTTCACCATCCTCTTCGGCGTTATCGGAATTCTGATCCGCAACAAGCTCTACTGGGCAAAGCTGAAGCGTACTGATCCGGAAGAGTACCGCTTCCAGGTTGAAAATCCTGGCCTTGTTACAAAACTGATCCGTTCTTTGCTGGAAAAGAAAGAGAAACCGGAAACGGAATCCGCTAAATCTCCCCATGCCGAAGCCGATGGCTTTATGTCGGAACCGGCACTGCAGCCTCAGAATGATACGAATACTATAACTGAACAGGAAAGGAAGCCTACAAATGGAGAATGAAAAAGTAAACCCGATTGGCGAGCTAATGCAGACGACGATGGAGAATGTCAAAAATATTCTCCAGGTGGATACGGTGGTCGGGGATCCGATTATCACGCCTGACGGAATTACTCTTGTGCCGATTTCCAAAATCAGCATTGGTTTTGGCGGCGGCGGTGTGGAATTCGGTCCCAAACGAAAGGACGGACCCCAGCCATACGGCGGCGGCAACGCGACGGGTGTAAAGATAGAGCCTTTCGGTTTCCTCGTGATTAAAGACGGCGTCGTGCGTATGATAAATGTCACACCTCCGGCAAACACCACGGTTGACAGGATTATCGACCTCGTTCCTCAGGTGATGGACCGTATTGACGCTTTCGTTACCAAACAGAAGGAAGAGACCTGAGCTCTGTGAAAGATCCGGCAATTCCCAATTGCCGGATATATTTTTGAGGAAAACGACTATGCAGGAACGCCTCCAGAAAATTATATCCGCCTCCGGGCTGATGTCCCGCAGGGCCGCTGAGCAGCTGATCGCCGCGGGCAAAGTCAGGGTGAACGGCATACCGGCAGAACTCGGGATGAAAGCTGATCCACAGGAGGACAATATCGTTGTAAACGGGCAGCCGCTTCTGTCACGGGAGAGGCATGTTACCGTTATGCTCAACAAACCCGCCGGGGTTGTTACCACCCTCCATGATGAACAGGGCCGGCCGTCGGTCGCCTCTCTTGTGCAGGGTGTTCATGCGCGTGTCTATCCGGTCGGCAGGCTCGATCAGTATTCCGAAGGTCTGCTTCTTCTCACCAATGACGGGGAACTTGCCAACGCCCTGATGCATCCTTCCTCTGAAATTGCAAAGACCTATCTGCTGCGCATCAGGGGCACAGATCCGGAAACGGAAGTAAAGTCTCTGTCCCGGCCGATTGATATCGACGGGCGAAGCACTTCTCCTGCTCAGGTGAAGCTGCTTTCGGTGAGCGGGCAGGAGGCGGAGTGCTTTGTCACGATTCACGAAGGACGCAACAGACAGATCAGAAAGCTCTGCGAACGTGCCGGCCTCAAGGTGCTTCTTCTGCGCCGCGTGAGCGAGGGTCCTCTGTCTCTCGGAAGCCTTGCACCCGGTTCCTGGCGTTTTCTCACGGAAGAAGAGTTGTCAAAACTGCGCGCTGCCGTTCAGGAAGGAGGAAAAGTATGAAGCGGATTGCTGAATGTGATCTTGTCGTAGTCGGCGGAGGGGCCTCCGGCCTGATGGCAGCCTGCCATGCGGCAATGGGTGGCTGCAGGGTAATTCTGCTTGATGCTAATCGGCAGCTTGGCAGAAAACTGCGCATCACCGGCAAAGGCCGCTGTAATCTGACAAACAACTGTTCCGTTCCCTCGTTTATGCAGAATATTCCCGGGGACGGCAGATTCCTTTACAGTGCGCTAAGCCGTTTTTCTCCGCAGGATGTTATGGCTTTTTTCGAAGCCAACGGGGTTCCGTTGAAAACAGAACGCGGTGCTCGTGTTTTCCCGTGTTCTGACCGCGCGGATGATATTGCCGATTGTCTTGTCAGTCTCTGTGAGATGTACGGTGTAACACGCCTGAAAACGCGTGCTGACTGTGTTCTCCTTTCGGAAGGGGCGGTTTCAGGGGTACACACCGGGGAAGGGATGGTTTCATGTCAGGCAGCCTGTCTCTGTACCGGAGGCCTCTCTTATCCCCTCACGGGATCCGACGGCAGCGGGTACAGGATTGCTCAGTCTCTCGGCCATACAGTGGTCCAGCCGCGTCCTTCGCTTGTCCCGCTGGAAAGCGAAGATGCTTTCTGCCGGGAACTGCAGGGCTTCACCCTGAAAAATGTCACGCTTCGTGCCTATGAAGACGGATCTCTGATCTTTCAGGAGCTAGGGGAAATGCTGTTTACCCATTTCGGCGTCTCGGGTCCTCTTGTGCTCTCGGCGAGTGCTCATATGCGACGGTTTCCGGCGTCTGTGTACCGGCTGGAAATCGATCTCAAGCCCGGATTGGATGCAGAGAAACTGGATGCACGTATTCTACGGGATTTTGCAGCCCAGCCGAACCGGTCTCTTCGAAACGTAATGACGGGTCTGACGGGATATTCCATGGCTCCCGTTGTGCTTTCCCTTGCCGGAGTGGATGGTTCAACGCCTGTTCATGCTGTAACTCACGACCGGCGTGCCGCACTGGTAAAGGTATTAAAAGCCTTTCCGGTCACAGTTTCCGGCACGCGCCCGATCGATGAGGCAGTTGTTACGGCTGGTGGGATCAGCACAAAAGAAATCAATCCGCGTACGATGGAATCAAAAATAGTTCCCGGCCTGTATTTCGCAGGAGAGGTACTTGATCTGGATGCCTATACCGGCGGCTTCAATCTTCAGATTGCCTGGTGTACGGCTTTTACAGCCGCAAACGCTGTCATTAAAAATCTTCACGGATAAAGGGTATGAATATCATGATGAATCAGAAACACTACTCCATCGCTGTCGATGGCCCTTCGGGCGCTGGGAAAAGCTCCCTCTCCAAAAAAATCAGCGCAGCCTACCATTTTGTTTATCTGGATACCGGTGCCATATACCGGACTGTCGGCCTCGCTGCGGGCAGGTCAGGGATTGACCGGCACTCGGAGCAGGAACTGGCTGCCATTCTGCCGGGGCTCAAAATTGAAATCCGATATGATGAGACCGGGCTTCAGCGTATGTTTCTCAACGGTGAGGATGTGAGCGAAGCAATCCGGATGCCAGAGATATCCCTTTATGCCTCGGATGTTTCTGCACTTCCGGTTTGCCGTGCCTATTTGCTCGAAATGCAGCGCAGATTTGCACGGGAAAATAATGTGATTCTCGACGGGCGTGATATCGGTACGGTGGTTCTACCCGATGCTGATCTCAAAATCTATCTGACGGCAAGCAGTACTGCCCGTGCACAACGTCGCCTGAAGGAACTGCTGGAAAAGGGGGTAGAAACCACCTTTGAAGAGGTTCTGAAGGATATTGAACTCCGTGATTATCAGGATACCACACGGGAAATAGCGCCGCTTCGACAGGCTGAAGATGCTGTTCTCGTGGATACCAGCGAACTGGACTTTGAGCAGAGCTTTGAGGCACTCTGCAAAGTGATAGAAGAAAAGCTTCCCGTCCGGCGGGAGGCGGAGGTATGAAGCAGCTTCTCGTTGCTGAAAGTGCCGGCTTCTGCTTTGGTGTGCGCCGCTCGGTCGAGATGGCAGAATCGGTTCTTGCCCGGTTCGGCAGTTGCCTCAGCTATGGGGAGCTGATCCACAACGACGATGTGGTTTCTGCTCTGCAGGAAAAGGGCATGCGGGTAATTGCCTCTCCGTCCGAGGCGGGCAGCGGTGACAGAGTTATCATTCGTGCGCACGGTGTTTCACGCTCTGTAATCGATTCTCTTGAAGCGGCCGGAGCCGAAGTTGTGGATGCAACCTGCCCTCGTGTCAAGCACATTCACCGCATCGTCAGCAGGGCTGCGGAAGAAGGGCAGTATGTCCTGGTTATCGGAATGCGCAATCATCCCGAAGTGGAGGCAATCTGCGGCTGGTGCGGTGCCTGTTCCGTGATTGAGAGCGAGGAAGAAGCTTCTGCCTGGGCGCAGTTGCATCCCGATCTGGTTGATCATCCGATCTGCGTTGTAGTTCAGACAACACAGACCCAAAGGTTTTTCAAGAATTGTGTAAATTCTTTAAAAAAAAGATGTACAAATCTCCGAATATTTGATACAATGTGTTTTGCTACGTTCACGAGGCAGAATGAAGCAGCAGAGCTCGCTTCCCGATGTGACGCTATGGTTGTCATAGGCGGGAAGCACAGTGCAAACAGCCTTCACCTTGCCCAGATTTGTCAGGAAGCCTGTCCAAACGTACAGTTTGTTGAGCGTGCGGCAGAGCTTGATCTGGTAAAACTGGCGGGATGCGAGACCGTTGGGTTGACTGCCGGAGCATCGACGCCGTCGTGGATAATTAAGGAGGTAAGAAAAGCCATGGATGAATTGAAGGTTGAAGAAACCATCGCAGTTGAAGAAGCAACTGAAGCAACAGCAGCGGAAGAAAAAGCACCTGAAGCAGCAGCACCTGCAACAGAAACACCGGCAGAGGAAGTCTCTTTTGATGCAATGCTGGAAGAGAGCCTTAAATCAATATATAACGGAGAGAAGGTCACAGGCGTCGTCACGGGCATCAGCGGTACTGAAGTTACAGTTGATCTCGGTATGAAATACACTGGCTTCATCCCGACAACTGATTTCACAGACGCCGGTGAAAAGGTGGAAGACTGTGTTAAACTCGGGGACGAGATAGAAGCTCTTGTTGTCAGAGTGAATGACGTGGAAGGCACGGCAATGCTTTCCAAAAAGCGTCTTGACAACATCAAATTCTGGGATGATGTTGAAGCGGCAGCCGAAAACGGCTCTGTAGTCGAAGGGACAGTTACCGAAACCAATAAAGGCGGTGTTGTGGTCAACGTAAAGGGAGTTCGCGTATTTGTTCCTGCATCTCAAACGGATCTTCCCCGGGAAGCTGAGCTTGGTCAGCTCCTGAAGAATACCGTAAAACTCAAAATCACCGAAGTTAATAAAGCCCGTAAGCGTGTTGTCGGCTCGATTCGCCGTGCAGCTGCAGCGGAGCGTCACGCTATGAGAGAGGAACTCTGGAATACCATTGAAGTCGGCAAGCGCTATAAAGGTGTTGTCAAGTCCCTTACCAGCTATGGTGCTTTTGTGGACATCGGCGGGGTTGATGGTATGGTGCATGTTTCTGAGTTGAGCTGGGGCAGAATTCATAATCCTGCAGAAGTAGTCAAAGTCGGCGACGAGCTGGAAGTATATGTCATCGGTTTCGACAAGGATGCCCACAGGATTTCTCTTGGGTTCAAAGATCCCGAAGCCAATCCCTGGAAGCTCTTTACCGATCAGTACAGCGTCGGTGATGTCGCATCTGTCAAAATTGTCAAGCTTATGCAGTTCGGCGCATTTGCAGAAGTTCTTCCCGGTGTTGATGGCCTGATCCATATTTCTCAGGTTGCGGATCATCGTATTGCGAAGGTTGACGACGTTCTCCATGTCGGTGATGTTGTCGATGCTAAGATTACAGCCATCGATAACGAAAACCAGAAGATTTCTCTCTCCATCCGCGCCCTGCTTGAGCCGGAAGCTCCTTCTGAGGATGCTGACGAGGCAGAAGAAACCGCAGAAGAGGAAGCTCCTGCAGAGGAAGCAGCCCCTGCTGAAGAGTAATCTTTAAAAGACAGATCGTTTCTTGATTAAAGAAAACCCGCTGAATTTCTTCAGCGGGTTTTTAGATAGTACAATTAAGAATAAAAGCATTGAAAAATGCCGGTGGTGGGACTCGAACCCACACGGTGTCGCCACCAACGGATTTTGAGTCCGTCACGTCTACCATTCCATCACACCGGCTTTAACTTTATAAATTATATCCTATTTTATCGAAAAAAGCAAGTAAAATTGAGAGGAATTCAGAATATGCTTGGAGTCATAGTCAATACTATTGCTGTCATTATCGGCAGCACGGTTGGTCTGATCTTCAAAAAAGGAATCCCTGAGCGTTTTTCCAGTGCTATCATGACGGGGATAGCCCTCTGCACGGTTTATATCGGCATTAGCGGAGCTTTAAAAGGGGAAAACACTATTGTGCTTATCCTCTCAATGGTCCTTGGAGCTATAACGGGTACTCTGCTTGATATTGACGGTTTTCTTTCCCGTTTGGGCGGAGCCGTGGAAAAGAGATTCTCCAAACCCGGTGAACAGTCCGGCATTGCCCAGGCTTTTGTTACTGCCAGCCTGCTTTTCTGTGTCGGGGCTATGACAATAGTGGGGTCTCTTACAGCAGGTCTAACTGGCGATAATGAGATGCTTTTTACCAAGTCAGTCCTTGACCTGATCTCCTCCACGATGCTCTCCGTAAGCCTTGGGATCGGAGTCCTTTTCTCCGCTGCTTTTGTTCTGGTTTTTCAGGGGGCCATTGCGCTCGGCGCCGGTCTGCTTGAAGGTATCCTGACCGCAGCTGCCATCAACGAAATCATCTGTGCCGGTTCTCTTTTGATTCTTGCACTTGGATTAAATATGCTTGGCATCACGAAAATCAAGGTTGCCAATTATCTTCCTTCTTTTCTCTTCGCTCCCTTGGTGCTACGGCTGGTAAGCCTGATTCCAGGACTGTAATATTAGCACTCGATGATAGAGAGTGCTAATATTCATAAACCGTTCATAATATGTGCTATATTTATTCAAATTTGTATGATATCTTATATACACGCTGATACGAAAAATGTTTCAATCTTTCAATATCGGCATAAGTAAATATGTATTTTAATTTTGGAGGTATATAGTATCATGTTTGAACTGATTCCTTTTGATCGCAGAATGCATCGCGTTTCCAATTATGATCCCTTCCGGGAGATGGATGAATTTTTCAACAGCACATCCAGGAATGTTGCCAATCCTTTTGCAACCGATGTCATAGACAATGGTGATTCCTTTGAGCTGAACGCTGAACTCCCCGGTTTCAAAAAGGAAGACATTAACCTCAGCATCGAAAATGACTGCCTGACGATTTCTGCCGAACGCAAACTGAATAAGGACGAAAAGGTTCCTAATTTCATTAAACGTGAGCGGTTTTACGGATCTTACAGCAGAAGTTTCGATCTTACAGGCATTGATGTTGATAAGATTTCTGCGGCGTATGTTGACGGAGTTTTAAAACTCACACTTCCGAAAGAGGCAGAGGAAGTTCCTGTCAGTCGTTCTATTAAGATTAACTAATTCGAACCTTGCTTAAAAAGGGCCGGCTTGCAGCCGGCCTTTTTTTCTTGTATAATAAAGCTGAAAAAAGGAAAGGATCCCATAGCTATGTATTTCGATACGCATGCACATTATGATGATAAAGCTTTCGATAAGGACCGGATCGAGCTTCTCTCATCACTTCCTGCCAATGGAGTTGAAGCTGTAATTGATCCGGGTTGTGATCTTTCAAGCTCTGCCGAAGCGCGTTCCCTTGCAGAAGCCTTTCCGCATGTTTATTTTGCTGCCGGTATTCATCCGGAGGAGCTATCCGATTTACCGGATGACTGGCTTTCCCAGATTACCCGGCTTGCTGACAGTGCTAAATGTGTTGCTATAGGGGAAATTGGGCTGGATTATTATTGGGATGTTTCTCAGAAGGAACTGCAGAAGCAGATTTTTGAAGACCAGCTGAGGATTGCACATTCATTGGATCTGCCTGTTATCATTCATGACCGTGAAGCGCATGGAGACTGTTTTGAGATTATTTCAAGACACAAGGAAAACAGAGGAGTGTTTCATTGCTATTCTGGCAGTGCCGAAATGGCGTCTGAACTTCTCAAAATGGGCTGGTATCTCGGATTTGACGGACCCATCACATACAAAAATGCCCGCAAAGCTGTGGAAGTTTTATCCCTTACTCCGCTCGACAGAATCCTGATCGAAACAGATTCACCGTATCTCAGTCCCGTTCCTTTGCGGGGAAAAAGAAATGACTCCCGGAATCTCCGCTTTGTTGCGGAAAAAATCGCCGAAATAAAGGGGCTGTCTGCCGAAGAAATTGCCTCTGCAACCTCTCAGAATGCAAAGAAGCTTTTCCGACTTTAATACCAGAGATAGGTATGATGAGAAAAACCGGAACTATACAAAACCTACTTTGTGTCCGGATGCTGCCTCAAAGTGGTAGGCAACGATTCCAAGATCTACCTTGGTGTAGCTTCCGAGTCCCTTTACCCGTGCTACAACTTTTTCGTTGAAACAAACAAACTGAAATTTCTGCTGGTTTACTGCCGTCGGAGCCTTCAGTGCTGCATCCACTCCTTTTAGGAACCATTCCGGTTGAGAATCAGCAAGGGATACAACGTCAGAAAACTTTTTGCTTTTATGAGCATTTCCCGGTGTTTCTCCATATCCGAGTGCAATTACCATGCAAAGCGTTTCCCCCTCGGGAATCAGTTCTTTTACTCTCTTTTTATTAAAAGTAAGAGCAGTCCAACAGGTGTTCAAACCAAGCTGCTGAGCATAGAGCACTGTTTTTTCACCGTAATATCCACAGCGGATATCAAAGTCATCCTGTTTTATACCGGCGAGAACAATATAATTCTTAACATTTCGAAAGCTTCCGTAATGAGCCAGACGAGAATGAAATCCCTCAGCATCATCGTACCGGATAAAAATATGAAGATTCCCTTCCCGGCTGCAGGCTTCCGCAAAATCATCCAACTGTTTTCTGATTTCCTCGGGAATCGGAATATCTTTGTAAGCGCGAACAGAATGCCTGGCTTCAATTGCATCTGTCAGAGAAATGCTTTTTTCCATTTTGTCCTCCTGTTTTATTGAAGTATCTGGATTTCTGAAGGCAGAAAAGCGATGCTGTAATGAGGCTGAAAAAGTTTAGCATGCTTCAGAAATTGTTTTTTGAACATTTTGAAAACAAATAATAAATGGTTACAAAATGTTACCGTTCTCTGTACAGGAACCAGAAGAGATGCTATAATACAAAACATTATGGAGAAGAATGCGTTTCTGTGCCGTCTGCTTGATCTGTTTTATCCGCCGCGTTGTGTATGGTGTCATTGTTTCCTGGTGGAAGGGGAAAAAAGAGACGGGGTGTGTAAATCCTGTCGAACCTCACTTCCTGTTTTCAACAGGGAAGAAAGACAAAAAAACCTGCCCGGATTGGATTCCTGCACTTCTTTACTGGAGTATAAAGGAAACGTGAGACGATCAATCCTCCGTTATAAATTCAATGGGCTGTCGTTTTACAGTTCTGTCTATACGGATTTGATGATTACCAGGCTGGATCGGGAAGAATATGTTTGTGATTACGTCACATGGGTTCCGCTCAGCAGGAAACGTCTCCGCAGCCGCGGATATGATCAGGCAAAGCTGCTTTCAGAAGAGTTTGCCTCAAGAGCGGGGCTGCCCTGTGAAGAGTTACTGAAAAAGGTGCGCAATACGGCACCGCAGTCCGGAACAGGCAGCAGGGCTGAGCGAAAGTCTAATATAAAAGATGCTTACTGCACTGTGCAGGAGGAGAAAATCATCGGGAAGACAATTCTTCTGGTTGATGATATTGTTACAACGGGAGCGACGTTGTCGGAATGTGCACAGGCTCTGAAAAGAGCAGGCGCTAACCAGGTGAGAGCACTGACGCTTGCAAGAACGGATTTAAAATCGTTGGAGTTGGAGAAACCATGACAGTTTTTGAAAAAGATATCGCGATCGATATGGGGACGGCCTCCACCATGCTCTTTGAGCAGGGGAAAGGTATCGTTGCTCGTGAACCGACAGTCGTCGCGGTTGATAAATACAGTGGTAAAATTCTGAAGATCGGGCAGGAAGCTCAGAAAATGCTGGGCAGAACTCCTGCTAACATTGTAGCTATCCGGCCGATCGATGCCAGTGTAATTTCAGACTATGAGATTACTGCCCATATGATGCGAGACCTGGTCAGCAGAATTACGTCTTTCAGCCTTTTTAAACCCTGTATGCTTGCCTGTGTACCAAGCAGCATCAGCGGAGTGGAAGAACGTGCCATGATCGATGCAGCCATCGAAGCCGGAGCACGCAAGGTCTATCTGCTGGAGAATGCTGTAGCAACGGCGCTTGGGGCAGGCGTGGATATTTCAAAGCCGGACGGACATATGATCATCGATATCGGAGCCGGAACGACAGAGATTGCTGTTATTTCAGCTGGAGGGGTAGTTGAATGTGAGGCCATTAAAACTGCCGGCGCAGCTTTTGATGAGGCTATTGTACAGTACGTAAGAAAACGACACAGCATGCTTATTGGTCTCACGGCTGCAGAGGAGTTGAAGCGAAACATCGGCGGTGTGATTATGAGACCGGATGTCGGAAGTGAAGAGGTTAAAGGCAGGAATCTTGTGAACGGGTTGCCGAAGACGGTTGAAATCAGTTCTGCTGAGCTGATAGAAGCACTGGTAGATCCTGTAAACCGGATTCTGGATGCCGTCCATATTGTCCTGGAGAGAACGCCTCCGCAGCTGGTTGGTGATCTTGACAAAAACGGTATTATTATGTCAGGTGGAGGTTCACTGATCTACGGGATTGACAGGCTGATCGAACGCAGTACCGGTATTCGTACGATGGTTGTTGACGATGCAATTTCCTGCGCGGCTTATGGGGCGGGAAAAATGCTCAACCATCTCTCTGATATGCAGGACGGTATGATGAATTTCTACCGTAAGAGACAGCTGAAAGGATAAAAATGGACTATAAGAAGTTTCTTGATCATTTCAGAACCAATACGAAGACGCCGCATTGCAGCGCAGTGATTCTTGCTGCCGGAAATTCTACGAGAATGGGAAAGGACAAATCGATTCTTGATCTCGGAGGAATTCCTGTGATCGTAAGAGCAATTCAGGCATTTGAACAACACAATCTGGTGGACGAAATTATTGTTGTTACGAGAGAAGAGGCAATCCAGTCTATAGCCGACCTTTGTGCCCAGTACGGACTCAAAAAAGTCCGGAAAGTGATGGCAGGAGGCGACACAAGGGCAGAAAGCTCTCTCGCCGGCGTAACTGCCGTGGACAGTAAAGCAGAATACATTGCCATTCACGACGGAGCAAGACCGCTGGTAACGCAAAAAGTGATCACAGATACGCTTTACGCAGCACGGGATTATCATGCAGCAATTCCCGTAATTCCGAGCATAGATACATTGCGGAGTGTGTCTGACGGATTTGTCGGCGGAGATGTAGACCGTGACAGTGTTATTCGGGTCCAGACGCCTCAAATCTTTGATGCGGATCTGATCAAAGGGGCACTGACATTTGCTGCAAAAAAACAGATTCCGATTACAGATGACAGTTCCGCAATCCGCTTAACCGGCTTTCAGGTCAGAACGGTTGAAGGAGATGTCGGCAATATTAAACTGACGACACCGGAGGATCTGCCGGTTGCCGAGGCAATCCTCCGGAAAAGAGAGGGGGAAATGCATTGAGAATTGGGCATGGTTATGATGTCCACCGCCTGACGGAAGGACGGAAACTAATTCTCGGCGGCATAGAGCTTCCTTATGAAAAGGGTCTGCTCGGGCACTCGGATGCTGATGTCCTGGTTCACGCATTGATGGATGCCATGCTTGGTGCTGCTGCACTCGGAGATATCGGGAAACTCTTTCCCGACAATGACGATGCCTATCTTGGAGCGGACAGCATTCTGCTCCTGGAGAAAGTGACAGCGTTGCTGAGGGAAAGCGGGTATGTTCTATCGAATGCTGACTGTACGGTGATAGCACAGAAACCAAAGCTCGCTCCCTATATAGATTCAATGAGACAGAGAATAGCAGAGGCTGTGGGCGTTTCCTTAAGCCGAATCTCTGTAAAAGCTACAACGGAAGAAAGACTCGGTTTTACAGGAGAGGGCCTTGGAATAGCCGCCCATGCGGTTGTGCTGATTGAAGAGGTTTGCCTATGAGTGCATTTGAAAATATCATAAGTCGCAGCCTGAATTATATGCAGACCATTGGAATTGCCGACATTGTTGATATTCTGATTGTTGCATTTCTGATTTACCGGCTGATTCTTCTGACGCGGAAAACAAATTCCTATAACCTTGCTAAGGGTTTGCTGCTCTTTTTGATCGCTCTCTGGATGGCAGAAATCCTGGAGCTCAATATGATCAGCTTTATTCTCCGAAAGGCAACAGAACTCGGTGTAGTGGTACTCGTGATCCTTTTCCAGCCTGAATTGCGGCATATACTGGAAAAAATCGGCAGCAGATTCTCTTCTCGCAGTAATATGGAAGATCCTGAAGTAACCTCTGCTATTACACAGACGGTGATGGCCTGTGCCGATTTGGCGGAATCCAGAACGGGAGCGCTGATTGTCTTTGAGCGTTATGTCAGTTTGCAGTCGGTGATATCCACCGGAACTGTAATCGATTCCGAGGTTTCATCAGAACTCTTGAAAAATATTTTTTACAACAAGGCCCCTCTGCATGACGGAGCAGTAATAGTTAGGGACGGTCGGATTGCCGCTGCCGGCTGCGTGCTTCCGCTTTCTTCCAGTACTACCATCAGTAAAGATCTCGGAATGCGTCACAGAGCAGGTATCGGAATAAGTGAGCAGTCTGATGCACTGGCAGTAATTGTATCGGAAGAAACCGGTTCTATTTCCTGCGCAGTTGATGGCACTCTTAAGCGCCACCTTAAGCCGCAGGTTGTTGACAGGCTTTTACGGAAAGAACTGACCTCAGATGCGATGGAACAGGAAGAATCAAACTTTTTCATGAAGCTTGCGAAGAAGCTTTTTGCCAACAAAACCGAAGAGGAAATAGCAGATGAAAAAAATAACGGACAGTAAGGGTTTCTGGGCGATAACAGCGCTGATCCTCTCTTTCGTATTCTGGCTTTACGTCACAAGTGTTGAGAACGACAACATCAGACAGACCTTTCGCGGTGTCCGGGTTGAGCTTGCTGGAGAATCACTTCTGCGTGATTCCAAGGGGCTTGTCGTAACAGGCCTGAGCACGAATACTGTAAGCATAGAGATCGTCGGACCCAGGAGGACGGTTTCCTCTCTGAGCTCGGAGGATCTTGCAGCACAGATTGATGTGAGCAAGCTTTCGCAGAGTGCATATGCATCCATGCAATATACGGTGAGCTATCCAAGTCGTATCGATACATCAGGCATTTCTGTAACGCGTAAAGTACCTGATACCATTAACTTCACAGTTTCCAAACTCAATACCAAATCCATCCCGATACGCGGAAGTTTTGACGGCAGCATTGCCGAGGGATATACAGCACAACCGGTCACCTTTGAACCTTCAGAAATAACTGTCAGCGGGCCGGATGCATTCCTGCGGAATATCTCTTATGCCTGGGTTTCATTCAGTGCATTGGATGTATCTACAACCTATTCAATTGAAACAGGTTTCACCCTGATGACGGCAGAGGATGAGCCGGCCGATACTGACGGTATCAGTTGTTCGACTGATGTTGTAAAGGCTACTCTGCCGATTCTTGAGATGAAGGAGCTCCCGCTTACCGTTAATCTGATTTATGGGTCCGGAGCAAACGAAAGCAACACGAAAGTAACTATTGAACCGGATTCTATCACCCTTGCAGGAGATTCTGCTATTCTGGATGCTATGAACAACATTCCCGTGGCGACCATCTCGCTGTCTGATTTCAATGCTACCTACTCTTATACTTATCCGATCAGCTTTGATAACTCTCTCATTAATGTTGAAGGGATTACGGAAGCGGATGTGAAGGTTGAAATTGTTGGATTGGAAAGCAGGAATTTTACAGTAAGAAATATTCAATGCAGAGGCGTGACAGATGGTTACGAGGCAGAAGTTCTTTCCAAGGCACTGACGGTAAAGCTGCGCGGTGCTCCGGAGGTTCTCGCAAAGGTCACTCCGGAGGATATCGTCGCCATAGCGGATCTGTCTGATTATGATATCACAACCGGTTCCAATATCGTCAATGTCCGAATTCAGGTAGATGGTGCACTCGATGTCGGAGCTATCGGCGGGCCTTACACGATTATGGTCGATATCCAGAAAAACAGTTGAAGCAGGGAGGAAGACAGACAGAAAATGATAAAAAGCATGACCGGTTACGGCAGTGCAAAGGGCAATGCGGCCGGATTTGAGATCAGCATTGAACTGAAAAGTGTCAACAATCGTTATCTGGAGACAGCTGTGAGAATGCCGCGCAGTTTCCTCTTTGCTGAAGAAGCTGTGAAGAATACAGTCCAGAGACATATCAGCCGTGGAAAGGTAGATGTGTTCGTCAACATCAATGCTGTTTCTGTTGATGATGTAAAAGTTTCAATCAATGAACCGCTTCTGAGAGGATACCTTGAAGCAGTTAAAAAGGTTTCAGAGGAATATGGTCTCAGCAATGATTTAACCGCCCTGAGTGCAGTGAGATTTCCTGATGTTCTTCTGGTGGAGCGCAATGAACTGGATGCAGAAGCCATTTCTGCCGGGATCTGCTCTGTGTTGGAAGAGGCACTGAGGGATTTTGACGCCATGAGAGAGCGAGAGGGGGAAAAGCTGAAAGATGATGTTCTTACACGCCTGAATATCATTGACAGCTATGTTTCTCGTGTGGAAGCGGAAGCTCCTCTCACAGTTGAACGTTATCGGCAACGCTTGGAAAAGAAAATGGCAGAAGTTCTCGGGACAACCGGTATAGAAGAAGATAAAATTCTTGCCGAAGCAGCTCTGTATGCCGATCATATTGCTGTTGATGAGGAAACTGTTCGTCTGAGAAGCCACATGGCTCAGCTTGACGGAATGATTCGCGGAAAATCTCCGATCGGCAGAAAAATTGACTTCCTTGTTCAGGAATTCAATCGAGAGGCGAATACCATCGGCTCCAAGTGCCAGAATTCCGATCTTGCACATGTTGTGGTCGATCTGAAATCGGAGATTGAAAAAATCCGGGAACAGATTCAGAATATCGAGTGAGGCCGCCATGAAGTTACTCGGTATCGGCTTCGGAAATTATGTTTCTCCGGAGCACTTGATTTCTATTGTAAGCCCCGATTCTGCACCGATCAAACGTCTGGTTCAGGAAGTGAGGGAGAAAGGGCTGCTGATTGATGCTTCATTCGGGAGAAGCACTCGATCAGTTCTGATTGCAGATAGCGGTAATGTTATTCTTTCCGCATTAGCGCCTGAAGTGCTTGCTTCCAGGCTTGAAGAAACCATAGAAGAGGAAAAGGAGAAAGCGTGAACAAAAAAGGAAAACTGATTGTTGTTAGTGGGCCTTCAGGAGCGGGAAAATCGAGCTTGATCGCCAAGGCTATGGAAAAACGTTCGGATCTCAGCTTTTCTGTGTCTGTTACGACACGGGAAGCACGTCCGGGAGAGAAGGACGGAGAGGACTATTTCTTTGTCACGAAAGAGCGTTTTGCTCAGATGGTGAAAGAGAATGCCCTTCTGGAGCATGCCACCTATGTCGGGAATGAATATGGGACACCGCGTGCATATGTTGAACAAAAGCGGGAAGAAGGCTTCAACGTTGTGCTCGATATAGAGGTACAGGGAGCCGGTCAGGTTCATGCGATGATGCCCGAAGCTGTGATGATCTTTGTCATTCCTCCTTCTCTGGAAGAACTGGAACGCCGTCTCACTCTTCGCGGTACCGAGACTCCTGAAAAGATCCGGGGCAGACTTGAGCGAGCCAGAGAAGAATATCGGCATGCTGATTTATATCAGTACATTATAGTGAATGATGATCTTTCGGTGGCAGCGGAAGAGCTCTCTGCCATTATCACCGCATCACATTGTCTTTATGAAGACAGAAAAAACTATTTGAATGAAAGTCAGGAGAAGAACGAATCATGATGTTGTATCCACCGGTGGCTGAACTGGTTGAAAAGGTTGGCAGCCGCTATCAGCTTGTAAATCTCGTTGCAAGGAGAGCAAGAGCACTTTCCATCACGAAGGAAGGAGAGGAACCTTCTGATCGTAAACCTGTCTCTGAAGCAATTGATGAAGTCTATACCGGCCGTCTTACAATAGTGAGGGACAGGCAGAAAGAGAAAAAAGAGCATCTGGAGCCGGAAGAAAAGAAAGTAACCGCTGCAGAGCTGAAAAGTGAAGTACAGGATCAGAGCGATTCCGATGTGAAAACGAATACGGCATCGGAGGCTGAAGGACAGTTACTGACCGAAGCCTGAGTTATACGGAAAATGCCGGATGCAGTAGCCAAAATAGCGGTTTCTGCCGCACCATACTGGATCGACAAACCGTATGAATATGCTGTTCCGGATGACCTTCTGGGTAGGGTGCAGCCCGGGATCAGAGTAGCGGTACCCTTTTCTGCAGGGAACAGACGCAGTGAAGGAATAGTGTTGGCTCTTTCGAATAAGGCCGAATACGAGAAACTGAAAGACATTTCTGAGGTTCTTGATACCGAGCCTGTTCTTACACAGCAGCAGATCCAGCTAGCGCTCTTTATGCGGGAACGTTTCTTCTGTACGGTTTACGACGCTGTCCGTGCAATACTTCCGGCCGGCCTGTGGTTTGATCGGGATGGCCGCAGGCGTGTCAGCGATAAAACAGTCGAAACGATCCGATTGACTGTTCCAGCCAGAGAAGCGCTTGATATTGCCGAAGCCATGAAGAAGAATGCCCCGGCACAGGCCAGAATTCTGCGAGAACTTGCTCCTTACGGGGAGATGCCGCTGCGTGAACTGCTTCTTTTTACGGGTTGCGCAAGAACGACGGTAAAAAAACTGATTTCCACAGGGCTTGCCGAAAGTATCAAACGTGAGGTTTTCCGGATTCCGGAATTTTCTGCGGGAGATCGGCTGAAGATACCTGTCCTCAATGATGAACAGCAGTCTGCTTTTGAAGGGCTTGATATGCTTGCTTCCTCCGGAAAAGCTGCGGTATCTCTGTTGGAAGGTGTTACGGGCAGCGGAAAAACGAGTGTTTATATCCACTTAATTGATTCAGTATTAAAAAGAGGCAAGTCAGCCATCCTTCTTGTGCCGGAAATTGCATTGACACCGCAGATGCTGTATACTTTCTCTTCTTATTTCGGCGACGATATAGCAGTACTGCATTCTTCTCTCTCTCCGGGAGAACGTTATGACGAGTGGAAGCGGTTGAAAACCGGTCGTGCACATGTTGCCATAGGAACTCGCAGCGCCGTATTTGCACCGGTTGATAATCTGGGCATTCTTATCATTGATGAGGAACAGGAAGACACCTATCGGTCCGAAAACAATCCCCGCTATGATGCCAGAGACGTTGCAAAATATCGATGCTTCAAAAACAGCTGTCTGCTTGTGCTCGGCTCTGCCACACCGGATCTTGTAACCAGATACTGTGCGGAGAGCGGGCGTTATTCCCGCTTTGTTCTGCGCAGACGTTACAATGAGATGAAACTCCCCGAGGTTAAGATCATTGATCTGAAGAATGAACTTCGACGCGGGAATGAAGGCAGTATCAGCGTTCCGCTTCGGACGGAACTTCTTGAAAATCTGGAAAGAGGAGAACAAAGTATCCTCTTTTTAAACCGTCGCGGTGCACATAAACTTGTGACATGCGGGGAATGCGGTTTTGTTTACAAATGTCCTCACTGCAGTGTTTCACTGACGTATCATAGCGTGAACCGGCGTCTCATCTGTCATTACTGCGGTTATACGAGACGGGTAGATGAAGCCTGCCCCGACTGCGGCGGCATTCTCAAATATATCGGGGCTGGAACACAGCTGGTGGAGGAAGAGCTTCATTCGCTTTTCCCGGGGACGGAAATCCTCCGCATGGATGCCGATGTTCTTTCCGGCAGCATGACACACGAACAGGTTTTTGAACGCTTCCGCGCAGAGAATATCCCAATCATGATTGGCACACAGATGGTGACCAAAGGGTTGAATTTTGAAAACGTGACGCTAGTTGGAGTTCTCTCAGCTGATCAAAGCCTCTATTCGGGCGATTTTCGTGCCGCAGAGAGGACGTTTTCTTTAATCACTCAGGTAATCGGACGCAGCGGACGCGGTCAGAAGGCAGGACGAGCTGTGATTCAGACGTTTACGCCTTCCAGTGAGGTTATCCGGCAGGCAGCCAGGCAGGACTATGACGCGTTTTACCAGTCTGAAATCATATTGAGAAAACTGCAGGATTCACCTCCTTTTTCCGATCTCCTGTCCGTTACAGCTTCGGGAGCGGAGGAGCGAGCTGTGGTTGATGCTTGCCGTTTTGTTAAAAACAGGCTCTGTTTCCTTCTCGGACAAAAGGAGAAAACAGAATTTCTCGGTCCTACACCACTTACGGTCGTCCGGGTTAACAACAGATTTCGATACAGAATAATCATTAAATGCAGATCCGATTCTGCCATCCGCAATGCGGTGTCAGGCGTGATCACAGAGTGCAGCACGGATAAGCGATTTCGGGGTATTTCTTTCTATGCAGACAATGATCCTGAATTCTAAGATCCCATGCACCGGGAAAGGAATCATATGGCTTTACGAAATATACTGACTCAAGAGGATCCGGCTCTCTATAAAATCTCCCGGCCTGTCACAAAATTCGATCAGCGTCTTCATACGCTTCTTGATGACATGGGAGAGACACTTCATACATCTAACGGTGTCGGGCTTGCAGCCCCACAGGTCGGCGTACTGAGGCGTGTAGTGCTTGTGGTAGAAACCAACGTTCCGGAAGGGGAAGAGGAGATCCTGCTTGAACTGATTAATCCGGAAATTATTTCAGCTGAAGGGGAGCAGTGCGGGTCTGAGGGGTGTCTAAGTGTGCCGGAGCAGTTCGGTCTTGTGAAGCGTCCTTCGAAAGTAACTGTTCGTGCCCAGGATAGAAACGGAAACTGGTTTGAGCGTGAAGGGGAAGGCCTGACGGCCCGCTGCTTCTGCCATGAAATTGATCATCTCAATGGAATCCTGTTTACTTCACTTGCGGAACGAATGCTAACAGAAGAAGAGATTCAAAGCGGGGATTACTGATTCAATGCGAATAGTTTTTATGGGTACGCCGGATTTTGCTGCGGCGTCATTGGATGCATTGCTCAAAAACGGTTATAACATAGCCGGTGTTTTTACACAGCCGGACAAAGCAAAAGGCAGGGGGATGGAGATTTCGTTTTCTCCGGTCAAGGAGCTTGCCCTTGAAAATGAGATCCCGGTTTTTCAACCCGCTAAAATGAGGGATGGTGCTGCACTTTCTATCCTTCAAAGTCTGAAACCTGATCTTGTTGTGGTGGTGGCTTATGGGAGAATTCTGCCTGATGACATTCTGTCGGTTCCGCCACTCGGCACCATTAATGTGCACGGCTCACTTTTACCGCGTTATCGGGGAGCGGCTCCGATTCAATGGTCGGTTCTGAACGGAGATGAAAAAACGGGTGTTACTACCATGTATCTCTCTTCAGAAATGGATGCCGGTGATATTATCTTTTCTGAAGAGACTGAAATCGGTGAATATGAGACTTCCGGTGAACTGTATGACAGACTGAAGAAACTCGGTGCCGAACTATTAATCAAAACTGTCCGTGCAATCGAAGCAGGCTGTGCTCCGCGTACACCGCAGGATGAGACGCAGGCGACATATGTATCCATGCTGGATAAATCGCTCTCTCCGCTTGATTTTACAAAGCCTGCACGCGCGGTTGTTAAATGGGTGTGCGGTTTGCAGCCCTGGCCTGTTGCTTCGGCCGAGCTCGGAGATGTGGTGTTGAAGATTTATTCTGCACGGCTTACGCATCGCCATACTGGAGCTGTTCCGGGCAGTATTGTTTCCACAGGCAAGGATGGGATTGAAATTGCCTGTGGTGACGGAGAAACTGTGCTTCTTACCGAGGTACAGGCGCCGGGGAAGAAACGGATGCCTGCCGAAGATTATCTGAGAGGGCATAAACTTTGATGCAGGATGCACGATCTGCTGCACTCACGGTGCTGAATCGCTGCTTTGACAGTGGAGCCTGGTCTCAGCAGACACTCAACAGTGCTGCTGCGAAACTTGATAAACGGGAAGTTAAGCTGGCGTCGCGTCTCACACTCGGTGTTTTACAGAATTATATGCTGCTGGATTATTGGATTGATTCTCTGCTAACCGGGAAGAAAAAACTGGATCTCCCTGTGCGGAATATTCTTCGATTGGGGGCTTATCAGATTCTGTTCAGCCATAGAATTCCTGCCCGCGCAGCTGTTTCTGAAAGTGTTGCGCTTTGCCGAGCATGTGGTTTTTCCAGTGCCTGCGGGCTTGTCAATGCCGTTCTAAGAAAAATTGCTGACGGGAGCATGCATCTGCCGGTAGATCTTTCAATCCGATACAGCCATCCGCAATGGTTTGTTGAAAGAATGAAAGCCCGGCATGGGATTCCCTTTACCGAAGCACTGCTTGCCGCAAACAATACTGAACCTCCGCTTGATCAGCATGAAGCTTTCACACCGGGAGAAAGATATATACAGGATCGGGCAGCATACAACGCAGTGGAAATGGCTGATCCTCAACCCGGAATGCGTGTGCTTGATGTTTGTGCTGCACCGGGTGGAAAGTCTTTTACTGCGGCGGTACTGATGCAGAATTCAGGTAATATACTTTCCTGCGACATTCATGAGAAAAAGTTGTCTCTGATCTCGAAAGGGGCAGAACGCCTCGGTATCAAAATCATAGAAACTCGATGCGCAGACGCAGGTTGTTTCTATCCGGAGCTGGAAAATGTTTTTGATCTTGTAATTGCCGATGTACCCTGTTCCGGATTCGGCGTCATTCGAAAAAAACCGGAAATTCGCATGAAGTCTTTTGAGGAAATCGAAAAGCTTCCCGCACTGCAGAAGAAAATTGCCGATAATGTTTCCCGTTATGTAGTACCCGGTGGCAAGCTCCTCTATTCCACGTGTACAGTATTTGAGGAAGAAAATGAAAAGATCGCACACGGGATTGCCGGATTTGAAGTGCTGCAGGAAAGAACCTTCTGGCCGCATCTTGACGGAACAGACGGTTTTTACGCATGTGTGTTGAGGAAAGTGGAATGAAAGATATCCTTTCTCTGTTGCCGGAAGAGATTGCCGGGGAGTTTCAAACCATTGGGATTCCAGCATTTCGGGCTAAGCAGGTTTCTCAATGGCTTGCGAGAGGAGTTTCTTCTTTTGACGAAATGCAGAATCTTCCTCTTGATCTTCGTTCACGCCTGGGCGGGATGTACGAAATTTATCGCCCCATTATTCTTCGAAAACAGGTTTCTGGAAAAGACGGCACGATCAAATATCTTTGGGGTCTTGCAGATGGCAATGCGGTTGAAACCGTTGTCATGAAGTATCGTTACGGCAATACCGTCTGCATTTCTACACAGGTTGGTTGCCGGCAGGGATGTGCTTTCTGTGCCTCAACCATCGGTGGCCTTGTGCGACAGATGGAACCGTCGGAAATGCTTAATGAAGTGGTTTGCTCTCAGCGTGACAGTGGGGAGAAGATTTCCCACGTAGTCCTTATGGGAACAGGAGAACCTCTGGATAATTTTGACAATGTGATTCACTTCCTTTCTCTTCTAAACCATCCGGAAGTTTTCAACCTGAGTCTGCGCCATGTTTCCTTGTCAACCTGCGGGCTGATTGAACGGTTTGATGATCTGGCCTCGTTGGATTTGCAGCTGACTCTTGCTGTTTCCCTCCATGCACCGGATGATGAAACACGGACGAAAATTATGCCGGCCAATCGTGGTCGAGGGGTGGATGCGCTGATGCAAGCCTGTCACCGGTATACCGAGGCGACAGGACGAAGGGTCTCCTTTGAATATGCCATGATTGACAGTGTTAATGATACCGAATTCCATGCACATCTTTTGGCACGACGAGCAAAAGAGGCGGGTGCGCATGTCAACCTGATTCCACTCAACCATGTGGAAGAATCCCGGTACAAACCTTCCACGCAAGGTCATTTGAAAGCATTTATCAAAATCCTGGAAGAATCCGGTGTCAATGTTACAGTGCGGCGGCGTCTGGGGAGCGATATCGACGCTTCCTGCGGCCAGCTTCGAAGAAAGTTTGAAAAGAGCAGAGAAAAATGAAGTATTACGGCATATCTGACAAGGGAATCGTACGCAAGGAAAATCAGGACTGTTTTTCTTTTGATGAAATAAAATCTTCGGAAAGTCTGCTTGTTGCTGTATGCGACGGGATGGGAGGACATGCGGCTGGAAGCCTTGCCTCCAGCCTGGCAGATGACGCCTTTCGTAAATATGTTTGCAGCAGACTGGCGGACAAAAAAGAGCCGGATGTGGATATTATCCGAATTCTGCAAGGCGCCTGTACAGAGGCAAACGGGATTATTCTGCGCTATTCGGAGATGTCGGAGGAATATGCAGGGCTCGGTACGACACTTGTCGGGGGACTTCTGACAGAGTCAGGCACTTCTTATCTTGTCAACATCGGAGACAGCCGCGCGTATCTCATTTCCGGGAAAGACAAGATCATTGAGCAGGTTACAGAGGATCATTCTCTGGTGCAGGCATATGTTAACTCTGGGCTGATCACCAAAGAGGAGGCACGGACGCATCCACGAAAAAATGTTATCACTCGCGCGCTGGGTGGTGATGTATATGCAGAGGCGGATATCTTTGAACTTACGCTGGAGAAAGGGGAAGAGCTCCTTTTCTGCAGCGACGGGTTGAGCAACTTTGTTACCGATGAGGAGATTCTTGCCACATGTCTTCGACATTCCGATCCGGAAGAATGCTGTCGTGATTTGCTCACACAAACGTATGCCCGCGGTGCCGGCGACAATGTCACAATCGCACTGGTGGTGAAATCATGAGTGAACGGTCTTATACAAAATATCTTGGCGTTGTGCTGGATGACAGGTATGAGATCCTTGAAAAAATCGGTGAGGGCGGTATGGCCATCGTCTATCGCGCTATGGATACACGCCTCAACCGAGAAGTAGCAGTCAAAATCGTTCGTGACGAGCTCTTCGGCGACGAAGAAATCAGCAGCAGGTTCTTTGCAGAAGCACATGCCGTTGCAAAGCTTTCCCATCCGGGCATTGTAGCTGTTTATGATGTCAGCCAGACTGAGGATGTCAGCTACCTTGTCATGGAGCTTATTTCCGGCATTACGCTTCGCCAGTATATGGAACGCAAGCACCCTGTTCCGTGGAAACAGGTATTGCATTTTTCCAGGCAGATAGCCGATGCACTCCAGCACGCGCATGAGCGTGGGATTATTCACCGCGATATAAAACCGCAGAATATCATGCTCCTTCCGAATGGAGCCATCAAGGTTGCAGATTTTGGAATTGCCGCTTTCGAAAAGGAACTGAAAGAGACCAAAGGACAGGCACTTGGCTCCCTGCATTATATTGCCTCTGAGCAACTCCGGGGCAGAAAAGCGGATGCGAGAGGAGATGTCTATTCTCTTGGTGTTTCCATGTATGAGATGCTGACAGGGTTCAAGCCGTATACCGGTGAAACGCCTTCCGAAATACTTCAGAAACAGAATAACGGTTCTCTTTTGCCGATCAGAGCTTTTGATGTGGATGTTCCGGAAGAGCTTGAAAGTATTGTTCTCAAAGCCATGTCAGTTGATGCGAAAGAGCGCTATCAATCCGCCGGAGAACTGAAAAATGCTCTTAACAAGTTTACCGACCATATTCTGACTGCTGAGAAGCGGGCACGGAATGGTCTCGGCGAGATCGAAGGCAGCCCTTTGAAGGTTGCCGTTACGCCTTCTGTCAATATACCGAAATGGGAGTATGTACAATCGATGCGTCGTTCCAACCGCATTGGGTTTTCCACAGGGTCGTTTGCTCTCTTGGCAATGGCTGTGGCTATGTTTGTCTTCCTGTGGAACTTCTGGCTTAGAGACGTTTTTGAGCCGGCTCAGCGGATGGAACTGCCGAATTTTGTCGGCAGCAGCTACGAAACCATTTCGCATGATGTTTCTCTCACTTCGAAATACCGTTTTACCGTTAATTATGTAGTGGATATTTCTACCCCTGCGGGAACGGTACTTTCACAGGACCCCGTTGCTGGACGAACGCTCATGGTAACAGATGAGGGGATGCCGGTTCGACTGTCGGTCAGTACCGGTTATGTGCTCACCGATGTACCCAATGTGGTAGGGATGAACTATCGGGAGGCAATGTTACAGCTCCAGAATGCTGGATTTACAGTTGAAATCAGCAATGAGACTTCACAAACAGTTGCAAAAGACATTGTTATCGGGTCGAGTCCTGCCGCCGGAGAGCAGATCAGTGCCGGATCTACTGTCTATCTCTCTGTGAGCAGCGGTGTACAGATCAGTTACGTACGGATGCCCAATCTGATCGGCCTTTCCGAAGCTGCTGCTATTGAGAAACTACGAAATGCCAATCTTACCTATATCGGCAGTGAAAGGATTGCAAGCGTTTATGATGTGGGCACTGTGATTGCTCAGAGTGTAGTTGCGTTTGCTGAGGTTGAGGAGCTTACCGGTATTACCCTCACGGTATCTTCCGGGGACGGAGGTATTTTCTACTGATGGCGGAAGGAATCATCATTAAAGCCCTCAGCGGTTTTTATTATGTTTCTGACGGCGAAAAAGTGGTAAGCTGCCGTGCAAAGGGGAGATTCCGGCATGTCAGTACCTCGCCTCTTGTAGGGGATCATGTTTCCTTTGTTCCTGTGACAGATTCTACTGGTGTAATCGAGGCGATTGCTCCGCGCCGAAATTCTTTTATCCGTCCTGCCGTGGCCAATATCGATTGTCTGGTCTTTGTCGCTTCTGCCGCGAAGCCGGTCACCGACCCTTACCTGATTGACAGGGTGTCAGTGATTGCAGATCGTGCATCATGTGAAACTGTTGTCTGTATTAATAAATGTGATCTCAGCGATCCGGAAGAACTCTCCGGAATCTATACAAGGTGCGGATTTCCGACAGTGTGTACAAGCGCCGTGACGGGAGAAGGTGTAGACATTCTCCGAGCTCTGATCCAGGGGAAAGTTTGCGCCTTGGCAGGAGATTCCGGAATCGGAAAGAGCTCCCTGATCAACAGGCTTGTTCCTGGGCTTTCACTTGGTACCGGTGAGATCAGTGATAAGCTTGGACGCGGCAGGCATACCACCCGCCATGTGGAATTCTTTCCCCTTGATGGAGAGACATTCGTAGCCGATACACCTGGATTTGCCTCTTTTGAGGTACAGATGGTTGATAGCATTGAACCTGAGGATCTGCAATACCATTTTCCGGATTTTGCACCATATCTTGGTTCCTGCCGTTTTGATGACTGTCGGCATCTTTCCGAACCGGGCTGTGCTGTACTCGCGGCGGTTGCTTCGGGGGAAGTTCCGCCATCCCGCCATGAATCATACAAGAAACTGTATGAAGTTCTGAAGACCCAAAGCAAAATCTACCGCTAATTTTTTCTTGTCATCACCAATGCATTGTGCTAAAATCTAATAAAAACCAGTAAGGGAGTTGTAAATCAAATGTCAGGACATTCCAAATGGCATAACATTCAAAAGACAAAAGGAGCAGCAGACGCTAAAAGAGCTCAGGCTTTTACGAAAATTGCCCGTGAAATGATTGTTGCTGTCAAAGAGGGCGGAAGCGGTGATCCGCGCAGCAATTCCAAGCTTGCATCCGTTATTGCGAAAGCCAAGGCTGCCAATATGCCGAATGACAACATCAAGCGCACAATCGAAAAAGCACTCGGATCAGGCAATACCGATAACTATGAAAAGATCACCTACGAAGGCTACGGTCCTCAGGGTGTTGCAATTATCGTTGAGACTATGACCGACAACCGCAACCGTACAGCCGGTGAAGTTCGCCATCTGTTCGATAAATACGGTGGTTCCATGGGCGTTACAGGCTGTGTCAGCTGGTCTTTTGATCGGAAAGGTGTTATTATCATTGACAATGAAGATGAAGAGCTTGATGAAGACACTGTCATGATGGATGCCCTGGATGCCGGTGCTGCAGATGTTGAACCCGATGAAGGTTCCTTCACAGTCTACACGGCTGAAGATGATGTTGCAGCAGTTTCCGATGCTCTGACGG